>NZ_JBQFVT010000015.1:0-91695 GCF_056539905.1 Ruegeria sp. AP7
GCCGCGCATGGCGCGGCGCCGGGCCCAAGTCCGCAAGGGCTATCGGCGCAACCGATGTTCCGCTGCGGGCGCGGGAGCATTTCCGTTTGAACTAGGTCAAACCTGGCGTACAGCGCCTTTTGCTGCACTGGTAGCCAGTTTTGCATAGGCTTTGAGGGCGGTTGATACCTTGCGTTTGCGTGGGTTGGCGGGGTGCCAGCCTTTTTCGTCCTGTACCTCGCGCCGGGCCGCAAGCTCCTCGTCAGAGACTGCCAAATGAATTGTGCGGTTGGGTATGTCTATTTCGATCTTGTCGCCAGTATGTACCAGACCGATCTCGCCACCTTCAGCGGCTTCTGGTGAGACATGGCCGATCGACAGCCCCGATGTTCCACCCGAGAAACGCCCATCGGTAAGCAAGGCACAGGCTTTACCCAGACCTTTGGATTTCAGGTACGAAGTCGGATACAGCATTTCTTGCATGCCAGGACCTCCGCGTGGGCCTTCGTAACGGATAACCACTACGTCCCCCTCTTTGACCTTACCGGTCAGAATATCGTTCACCGCCTGATCCTGACTTTCGCAAACATAAGCAGAGCCGGTGAATTTCAGGATATTCTCATCAACACCTGCCGTTTTCACGATGCAGCCGTCGCGCGCGATGTTCCCGAACAACACAGCCAGACCGCCATCCTGACTGAACGCGTGTTCTTTCGAGCGGATAACGCCGCCTTCACGATCGGTATCAAGCTCTTTGAACCGGTTTGATTGGCTGAAGGCCTGCGTGGTGCGCACGCCTCCGGGCGCGGCCTTGAACAGTTCCTGCGCCTTCGGGTTGTTGGCGACTTTGATGTCCCAGTTGGCAATCGCCTCACCCATCGTGCCCGAATGCACTGTGTGACAATCCTCATGCAGCAGGCCCGCGCGGCTGAGTTCACCCAGGATCGAGAAGATGCCACCAGCGCGGTGAACGTCTTCCATGTGCACGTTTTCGATGTTGGGCGCGACTTTGCACAAACACGGCACCTGGCGACTCAGACGGTCCATGTCGGACATGGTGAAATGCACTTCACCTTCGTGCGCGATAGCCAGCAAGTGAAGCACCGTATTGGTCGATCCACCCATGGCGATATCCAAGCTCATGGCGTTCTCGAACGCGTCGAACGTGGCGATTTCACGCGGCAGGAAGCCTTTCTCGTCCAGATCATAGTGGCGCTTGGTGATTTCGACGATGCGGCGACCGGCTTCCAGAAACAGCTCTTTGCGGTCGGCATGTGTGGCCAGGGTCGAGCCATTGCCCGGCAGCGCCAGGCCAAGTGCCTCCGCAAGACAGTTCATCGAGTTCGCAGTGAACATGCCCGAGCACGACCCACAGGTCGGGCAGGCGTTTTCTTCGATATGCTGGACCTGTTCGTCGGTGAACTTGTCATCCGCCGCAGCAACCATCGCGTCGACAAGGTCGATCTTTTTGGTGTCCAGATCGGCGATGTCGATCTTGCCCGCTTCCATCGGTCCACCCGAGACAAAGATCGCAGGGATGTTCAGACGCATGGCGGCCATCAACATGCCCGGAGTGATCTTGTCGCAGTTCGAGATGCAGACCATCGCATCAGCGCAATGGGCGTTAACCATGTATTCGACCGAATCCGCGATCACCTCGCGCGAGGGCAGGGAATACAGCATCCCGTCATGTCCCATGGCGATCCCGTCATCCACCGCGATGGTGTTGAACTCTTTAGCCACGCCGCCTGCGGCCTCAACCTCGCGCGCGACCATCTGGCCCAGGTCCTTCAGGTGGACGTGACCGGGTACGAATTGAGTGAACGAGTTGACGATGGCGATGATCGGTTTGCCGAAATCGTCGTCGCCCATCCCGGTGGCGCGCCATAGGCCACGGGCGCCGGCCATGTTGCGGCCATGGGTGGAGGTTCTGGATCGGTACATTGGCATGATGCTGTTTCCCTATTGCCCAAGCTGCGATATTGGGTGTGTACGTTATAGCGCACGTATCATATGTACGTTATAACGCACAAGGCAAATCGCAAGGCTTGGATATGGAATCAGACGAGTTAACGCTGAAACTAAGGGATGTTCGCGCTGCATCGGGGTTAAGCCTGTCTAAAGTGGCCGAACTGACCGGGGTTAGTAAAGCCATGTTGGGTCAGATCGAGCGCGGCGAATCAAGCCCGACCATCGCGACCTTGTGGAAGATCGCGAAGGGCTTCCAATTGCCGCTGAGCGCATTGATCGGCACCGCCGCAATGCGCGACACGGCAGATACCGATGTGTTCAGCACCGTGACATTTCCGGGAAGTATCGAGGTCAAGATTGTCTTTCCCTTTGATCCGGCATTGGGAGCCGAGACATTTCATGTTGAGCTGTCCCCGAACCAAAGCCATGAGTCGCCAGCCCATGCGGCGGGGGTGACCGAAGAGGTCTTTGTGCTCAGCGGAGTTTTGGAAATTCTGCGCGCGGACAAATGGATTCCGCTGCAAGCTGGGCAGGGATTGCGCTTCGCTGCTGATTTGCCGCATGGATACCGCGCTGGTGATCAGGGGGCGGCGTTCCTGAACATGCACCACTATTCCCAATCGGTCGAAAATCTAGAGTAGGATCGAACCACCGTGACTGCGTTCTTTGACAGCCTGACATTCGTCGATGCGATTGGCTCCTTTGGGGCATTGATTGTGGTTGTAGCCTATTTTGCCACCCAGATGCGCATGATGAATTCAGACGATCTGGGCTTTCCGGTGGTGAACCTGATCGGTTCGGTTCTGATCGTGTTTTCGCTGATGCAGAACTTCAATCTGGCATCGATGCTGATCGAGGGCTTCTGGATCATCATCAGTGTGATCGGGATCATTCAGCACTTTCGCCTGCGTCGGGCGGGTTAAATCCAATGCTACCGAAGCGCTAGCGCTATCCAGCCTTGAACCCGCATCGCGCCGAGTATAGGGAAAACCCAAGCTCGCTTAGGGGAGGCTTTGATGCAGGACGATCCAAAAACACTCGTTTCTACCGAATGGCTTGCCGCTCATATCAAGGATCCTGATCTAAGGATACTGGATGGGTCGTGGTACCTGCCGCAGCAAGCCCGCGACGCCAAGGCAGAGTATGACGCGGGCCACATTCCCGGTGCACGTTTTTTCGATATTGATGAGATTTCCGATCATCGTTCGGATCTGCCGCACATGGCACCTCCGGTCGAGAAATTCATGTCGCGCTTGCGGGCAATGGGAGTGGGTGATGGCCATCAGGTAGTGGTGTATGATGGCGCCGGTCTGATGTCGGCAGCACGGGTCTGGTGGCTGTTCCGTCTGATGGGGCAGGAAAACATCGCCGTTCTGGATGGTGGGTTGCCCAAATGGCAGGCCGAAGGTCGAGAGATTGAGGACCTGCCTCCGGTTATTCGCGACCGTCACATGACCGTGCGGGTGCAGAACCATCTGATCCGCGATGTCACGCAGGTTTCTGCGGCTGCCAAACTGCATGATCACGAGATAATCGATGCCCGTTCGGCATCTCGTTTCGCTGGTGCCGAGGCTGAGCCACGCGAAGGGTTGCGTTCGGGCCATATCCCCGGTTCTCGCAATGTGCCATTTGGAATGCTGCTGAACAAAAACGGCACGATGAAGTCACCCGAAGACTGTCGTGCAATATTCGAAGCTGCAGGTGTGGACCTGTCGAAACCCACGATCACGTCCTGTGGGTCGGGCGTGACCGCAGCGATCCTCAGCCTTGCGCTCGAGCGCATGGGCAAGAAAGACCACTCGCTTTATGACGGCTCCTGGGCTGAATGGGGTGCCTTCCCGACCCTGCCCGTCGCAACCGGAGAGAACTGATGTTCGAGAACCTCAAACCGCAACCCGCTGACAAGATTCTGGCGCTGATGCAGATGTACCGCGAGGACCCACGTGATCAAAAGATCGATCTGGGTGTCGGTGTGTACAAGAACGCCGAAGGTGTCACACCGGTGATGCGTGCAGTGAAGGCTGCCGAAAAGCGAATTCTCGAAGAGCAAGAAAGCAAGGCCTATACCGGGTTGGCGGGCGATCCGGCTTATGCAGACGCGATGATCGGGCTGATCCTTGGGGACGCCGTGCCACGTGGCAATATTGCTGCCGTGGCGACCCCCGGCGGAACCGGGGCTTGTCGTCAGGCGTTTGAACTGATCCGCATGGCTAATCCGTCGGCCCGTGTCTTCCTGTCGAACCCCACATGGCCGAACCATCCGTCAATCCTGCGTTATCTGGGGATTGAAACCGCCGAATACCGCTATTTTGACAGCGATACCCGTGGTGTTGATTTCGATGGCATGATCGAAGATCTGAAAACCGCAAATGCGGGCGACGTGGTTCTGTTGCACGGCTGTTGCCACAACCCAACGGGCGCCAACCTGAACATGGTGCAGTGGCAGGAAGTCGTGAACCTGATCAACGAACGCGGTCTCGTGGCCATGATCGACATCGCCTATCAAGGCTTTGGCGATGGTCTTGAGGAAGATGCGCAGGCGACGCGTTTGGTGGCTTCTTCCGTGAAACGCTGCCTCATCGCGGCGTCCTGCTCGAAGAATTTTGGCGTCTATCGCGAACGTACCGGTCTGCTGATGGCGATCAGTGATGATCCGGCTCAGACTGCGTTGAACCAATCCTCGCTGGCGTTTCTGAATCGCCAAAACTACTCTTTCCCACCCGATCATGGCGCGCGCGTTGTGACCACGATCCTGAATGATGAAGCTCTGCGCGCCGATTGGGCCGCCGAGCTGGAAGAAGTTCGCTTGTCGATGCTGGGCTTGCGTCGACAACTGGCAGACGAGTTGCAGCGCCTCAGCGGATCGGATCGGTTCGGGTTTATCGCGCAACACCGGGGTATGTTCTCGCGTCTGGGCGCTGCACCTGAGCTAGTTGAAAAGCTGCGCGCGGATCATGGTATCTACATGGTTGGTGATAGCCGTCTGAATATCGCGGGATTGAATGCGACGACCGTGCCGATTCTGGCTCAGGCGATTATTGATGTTGGTGTCTGAACAACATCGCAAAATTGAGAAAACCCGGGCGCGAACGCCCGGGTTTTTTGTTTGTATGGGGTTGGCTATTAACCTTTGGAGAACTCCGGATAGGCCTCCATACCAAGCTCAGCCATGTCGAGACCGTTGATCTCATCTTCTTCGCTGACGCGGATACCGACAGTGGCTTTCAGTAAGGTCCACAGGATCAGAGCGGCGACAAAGGTGAATACACCGTAGGCGATGATACCAGTCAGCTGCGTAATCAAGCTGGCCTCGCCATAGAAGATCACGGCGATGGTGCCCCAGATGCCGGCGAACAGGTGAACCGGGATAGCGCCCACAACATCGTCGATCTTGAACTTGTCCAGCATCGGAACCGCGAAGACTACGATGATACCACCAACGGCACCGATCCATAGGGCGCCGAACAGGGTTGGGGCCAGGGGTTCAGCGGTGATCGAAACCAGACCGGCCAGCGCGCCGTTCAGCACCATGGTAAGGTCAGGCTTTTTGTACAGCAGCTGCGTTAGGATTAAGGCAGCAACCGCGCCTGACGCGGCGGCCATGTTGGTGTTGGCAAAGATGCGCGACACGTCCGAGACATCTCCTACGGTGCCCATCGCCAGCTGAGAACCACCGTTGAAGCCGAACCAACCCAGCCACAGGATGAAGGTACCCAAGGTAGCAAGCGCCAGGTTCGAACCGGGCATCGGGTGAACCTTGCCGTCCTTGTACTTGCCAATACGCGGCCCAAGGATGAGGGCACCTGCCAGAGCTGCCCAGCCACCGACCGAGTGCACGATGGTCGAACCAGCGAAGTCCGAGAAGCCAGCTTCAGACAACCAGCCACCGCCCCACTGCCACGAGCCCGATATCGGGTACATGATGCCGGTCAGCACAACAACGAAGGCAAGGAAAGGCCAAAGCTTGATCCGTTCAGCGACTGCTCCTGACACGATCGAGGCGGTTGCGGCGACAAAGACCAGTTGGAAGAAGAAATCTGATCCGATCGATGCGTAGTCAAGTGCGGCTGCATCTGCACCAACGCCCACTGGATCAAGTACGGTTGTCGAGAAGAAAGGACCCAGCCAGCCTGAAATGGTCCAGCCATCACCGGGGTACATCAGGTTAAAGCCGATCAGCCAGTACATGATCGCAGCAATGGAAAACAGGGCGATGTTCTTGGTCATCTGCATAGCAACGTTCTTGGACCGCACCAGCCCACCTTCGAGCATGGCAAAGCCTGCGGCCATAAAGAACACCAGAAAGCCGCCCATCAGGAACAGCAGCGTGGTGAAGATGTATTGGGTGTGTTGCGCGGGCTCGCCGGTAGCGGCCTCTTGCGCAAGACCCATCTGCGGCAACGCGACAATCGCGGCGGCAGGGATGAGAGATTTCATCAGGTTCATTGTCAGTCCTCGAATGATTGTGAGTGAGCGCGCTTAAAGCGCCTCTTCGTTGGTTTCCCCGGTCCGCACGCGCAGGGCTTGCTCGACATCGAGGACGAAAATCTTGCCATCGCCGATCTTGCCGGTCTTGGCGGTGGTGGTGATGGTTTCAATGATCTGGTCGGCCATCGTGGCGGGCACCACGATCTCAAGCTTGATCTTGGGTACGAAATTCACGGCGTATTCTGCGCCGCGATAAATCTCGGTGTGACCCGATTGCGAGCCGAACCCTTTGATCTCAGTCACCATCATGCCGCGCACGCCTGCATTGGTCAGCGCCTCGCGCACCTCCTCAAGCTTGAACGGTTTGATTGTCGCAATGATCAGTTTCACGTCTTTCCCCTCTATTACCCCGGGTGGCCGGGTATTTTGCACCTGCAGAAAAATGCGCATTCGAGGCTCTGAAGGAACGCTCTCACAGGGGAAATGAGGGGGAATAATCAGCAAATTTGCACATTTTTTGCACGAATAGCGTTATATGATGAAAAAATGGGCAAACAAGTGAGGGGAAATACCAGAATTTCACACCTCTACATGGCCGTTCCGGCGGGGTATGGTGCCCCAAAAGTATAACCGGGCAGAGTTTGAGCATGACTGAGTCCAACCGCCGAAAACCGCGACTGGTCGCGGATAAAAGATACCCGTCCAAAGGTCGAAAACCTGTGGCGACCAAGCGGGCTGCAAAACCTGCTGGTAAGAAGTCGGCTGCCCGAAAAACCGCTCCGCGCAAGACAGCGCGGAAGAAGACGCGTCGCAGTTCCGGCGGCAAAGGAGGCGGCATTTTCCGACGCCTGTTCCGTTGGCTCTGGCGTCTGTTCTGGGGCGTCACATGGCGGATTGGTGCGGTGGCTGGCTTGCTGTTGGCGTTGGCCGTCGGTGTCGTTTACACATCGCTACCGGATGTGGATGCCTTGTTAGATGGGCGGGCGAAGGGCTCGGTGACCTTGCTGGACCGTGATGGCAAGGTCTTTGCCTGGCGCGGCGATCAGTTTGGTGGCGTGATCACCGCGGATACAGTTTCGCCGCATCTCAAGAATGCCGTGATCGCGACCGAGGATAAGCGGTTCTACCGCCATTTCGGTGTCAGCCCGCGCGGTGTCGCGAGCGCGGTACGCATCAACCTGAGCGAAGGGCGTGGTCCGTTGTCTGGTCACGGCGGATCGACGATTACACAGCAGACAGCAAAGCTGCTTTGCCTCGGTGTCCCATATGATCCCAGCGCGTGGGAATCAGAGGCCGCATACGAAGCCGATTGCCGTCAGGGTTCGCTTTGGCGCAAAGCGAAAGAGGCAGTTTACGCAATCGCGATGGAGGTCAAATACACCAAGGATGAAATTCTGACGATCTATCTGAACCGTGCCTTCCTTGGCGCAGGTGCGCGCGGCTTCGAAGCCGCCAGCCAGCGCTATTTCGGGATTTCGGCTGCCGAAGTGTCGCCGGCCGAGGCCGCAATGTTGGCGGGGCTTCTGGTGGCACCTTCTCGCTATGCGCCCACGAACAACCTGCAACGATCGCAGGACCGGGCACGGTTGGTGGTTGGGCTAATGGAAGCTCAAGGCTATCTGAGCAGCGCACAGGCCAGCGAGGCGCGCAGCCGTCCGGCGCAGTTGTCCGAAGCCGCCGCCGCCCGGGCCGGTGGCTATTTTGCCGATTGGGTCATGGCCAGTGGTCCTGAGTTTTTCACACGTAACACAACCGAGGACGTGGTGATCCGGACAACGCTGGATCAACGCATTCAAACCTCAGCAGAAGAGGCGCTGAAATTCATTTTCCAGGAAAAAGTGCGCGAAGGATCCAAAGCGCAGGCCGCCATTGTGGTGATGTCCGCCGATGGCGCTGTGCGCGGTATGGTCGGCGGGCGCAAGACCCGTGTGTCAGGCGCGTTCAACCGGGCCACGCAGGCTCTGCGTCAGACGGGGTCGTCATTCAAACCGTTTGTCTATGCAACAGTGTTGGAGCTTGGATATTCACCGCTGGATACGGTGATGGATGAACCCACCTGCTGGGATATCCCAGGGTCGGGTCAGTGGTGCCCGAAGAATTATACCAACAAGTTCTATGGCCGGGTGACATTGGCGGATGCGCTTAAGAATTCATTGAACATCCCGGCGGTCAAAGTGGCAGATATTTCTGGGCTTGATAATGTCCGCACCGTTGCCAGCGGTTTCGGCCTTTCAAGTGATTTGGCTGAAGGGCTCGCGCTGGCGCTGGGCGCATCGGAAAGCACTCTGATCGAGATGACCGGCGCGTATGCCGGTATCCTGAACGGCGGTTCAGCGGTGGAGCCGTATGGACTGACTGAACTGAAGCTGCTGGGTGAGTCTGATCCCGTCATGGTCACGACAACCGGCATCGGTGAACGCGTCATCAACGACAAGGCCGCCAAACAACTGACTTGGATGATGGAGCGCGTGGTCTCGGAAGGCACTGGTGGGCGCGCAAAACTGCCAGGCTGGCAGGTGGCGGGCAAGACCGGAACGACTCAGGCCGCGCGGGATGCGTGGTTCATCGGGTTCACAGCCGATTACGTTGCGGGTGTTTGGATGGGGTATGATGACAATACGCCTTTGTCGGGTGTGACGGGCGGCGGTCTACCGGCGGAAATTTGGAAAGAGACGATGTTGCGCGTCACGGAAGGAATGACGCCAACGCCATTGCCGATGCTGGAGCCGGACCCACCGGTCAGAACTGCTCAGCCTCAGCAACAGCGCCGTAAGAAACAGACCGGCTTGGATAAGGCGATCAACAATCTGCTGAACAACATTTTCGGAAATTGACATGCAAAAAAGGCGGTGCGCTGGGCACCGCCTTTGATGTCTGAATGATCGTAAGATCAGACGCTTTCGTCGAGTGCCGCCAAAATTGCATCACCCATTTCGCTGGTCGATACTGGCTGAACACCTTCTTCTGCCAGCAGATCTGCCGTGCGAACACCGTCGGCCAGAACCTTTTCGATCGCCGCTTCCAGACGACCTGCTTCGTCGCCCTGATCGAAGCTGTAGCGCAGCGCCATGGCGAAGCTGAGGATACACGCGATCGGATTGGCTTTGCCCTGACCCGTGATATCGGGGGCGGATCCATGTACCGGTTCGTACATCGCCTTGGGGCGACCATTGGCCATCGGTGCGCCAAGTGAGGCGGACGGCAGCATGCCCAAAGACCCGGTCAGCATCGCGGCGCAATCGGACAGCACATCGCCGAACAGGTTGTCGGTGACGATCACGTCAAACTGCTTGGGCGCACGCACCAGCTGCATCGCACCGTTGTCGGCATACATATGCGACAGCTCGACCTCGGGGTATTCTTGGCCCACGCGGGTTACGACTTCGCGCCAAAGGATGCCCGACTCCATTACATTGGCTTTTTCCATCGAGCACAGTTTCTTGTTCCGGCGCATCGCCAGCTCAAAAGCCGAACGCGCGGCGCGTTCGATCTCGGATTCGGTGTAGCGCTGAGTGTTGATACCAACGCGCTCATTGCCTTCCTCGAAAATGCCGCGCGGCTCGCCGAAATAGACGCCCGAGGTCAGCTCGCGCACGATCATGATGTCGAGGCCAGCGACCACATCCTTTTTCAGCGACGAGAAATCCGCCAGCGCGTCGAAGCACTGAGCGGGACGCAGGTTGGAGTACAGGTCCATTTCCTTGCGCAAACGCAACAGGCCACGTTCGGGCTTCAGGCTGAAGTCCAGATCGTCATACTTAGGGCCACCAACAGCACCCAGCAGAACGGCATCGACCTCTTGCGCCTTGGCCATGGTCTCATCCGACAGGGGCTTCCCGTGTGCGTCATAGGCAGCGCCGCCAACCAGATCCTCGCTCACGTCAAATTGAAGACCGCGATTGGCACCGAACCAATCGATGATTTTGCGCACTTCGGCCATAACTTCCGGGCCAATTCCGTCTCCGGGCAGGATGAGGAGCGAGGGGTTGGACATCGACAGTCTCCTTGCGTTTTGTCGCACAGGCCCTAGCGTTTGCGGCGCATCGGGTCAATGAGACGAACCCGTCAAATCACGAGGAAACCACATGCTGACACCCGGAAATCCGGCCCCATCGCTAAAAATCGAAACCGTAGGCCATGGCACCTTTGATCTTGAGCGTGACACAGGCGAAAACGGAACGCTGGTGATTCAGTATCGAGGCCTGCATTGCCCGATCTGCATTCGCCAGATGGGCGAGGTCGAAGCCGCGCTGGGTGATTTCGCCGAACTGGGGGTCGAAGTGATCATGATCACCACGGATTCCGGCGAACGAGCGGCGGAAACGGTGGAGAAAGCCGGGGTCTCGAAGCTGCGTGTTGGGTACGGCCTGTCCATGGCCGATGCGCGGGATGTCTGGGGCCTGAATATCTCCGTGGCTCGTGAAGGTAGTGCCGAGCCAGCGTTATTCGCCGAACCGGGGCATTTCTATATCAAGCCCGATCAGACCCTCTATTACGTCTGGCAGCAGACAACGCCTTTTGCGCGACCGACTATGTCCGACATCGTCGGCGGTTTGAAATTTACCTTGGCCAATAACTATCCTGCGCGCGGCACCTATACTGGCGCGCTGTAGGCGGCTTTACAGCCGCGCCTTCAACCCTTCGGCCAACAGATCCCAGACCCTGCGGATGCGCGGGGTCTGTCGCATCGCCTGAGGGGCGGCCAGCCAGACCGGCAGCACCGGTATCTCGACATCAATGTCCAACACCTCGACCTCTGGATCAGCCAGCACGATGCTGAGCTGGCTGAACCCGATCCCACATCCTGCGCGGATCAGTTCCCAATAAGCCGTCTGGTTATCGCAGCGCGTGGCAAAGCTGTCCCGGCTGGCGGGCCAGCCCTTGTTCCGCATGGCGGTGATGATGTCTTCGTTGGTGTCAAACCCCACAAGGTCGTGCTGCATCAACTCTGTCGGTGTTGCTGGCCGTCCTGCGCGGTCCAGATAGGACCGTGAGGCGCAGAAACATAACGGCACCTCGCCGATATGTTTTGCCACAATGTCGACTTGTTCGGGGCGGTACATGCGCACGGCGATGTCGGCTTCGCGAAACAATAGATTCTCGCTGGCATCCGAGGCGACCAGATCAAGCTGAATAGCCGGTTCAGCCTGACGAATCGCGGCGATTATCGGTGGCAGTAAATGGTGCGAGACAAAGACCGAGGCGGTAATCCTGACCGAGCCCTCCAGCTGCTGGGCCTGCCCGGCCGCCGTCAAACCAAGCGCATTGACCGCGCTGTACATCTGCTGTGCCATCGGCAGCACCTGCTGCCCCACCTCGCTGAGCGTCAACCCACGCGCGTGGCGCTCAAACAGCGACACGCCCAGTTCTTCTTCCAACGTATGCACCTGACGCCCCAGCGTTGGCTGGCTGCGCCCAAGTTGCTTCGCGGCCGCGGATAATGAGCCCGTTTCCGCAACAGCGAGAAAACTTTGGATCAAGGACCAGTCAGAAAGTTGAAGAGAATTTGCCATTCAAAAACGAATACATAATCTGCGGTTTTTGGCAATTTCCAAATACTGATGAATGAATAGATTGGTGTTGAATGGAGGGACCGATGTCACAAACAGCACTTATTCTCGGGGCCAGTGGCCGCTTTGGTCGCAATGCTGCACAGGCTTTTTCCAACGCGGGTTGGGGCGTGCGCCGGTTTGATCGACGCAGCGACAATCTACACTCGGCAGCACGCGGGGCAGACGTTATCGTGAACGCTTGGAACCCGCTGTATCCCGATTGGGCGAAGCAAGTCCCTGAATTGCATCGACAGGTCATAGATGTCGCATCTGAACATGATTTGACAGTGATTGTGCCCGGCAACGTTTATGTCTTCGGCGCGGATACGCCTGGACCTTGGTCCAGTGAAACACCCCATCTTGCACGCAATCCGCTGGGGCGCATCCGCATCGAAATGGAAGAGGCATATCGCGCTTCATCCGTATCGACAATTATGTTGCGCGCAGGAGATTTCATCGACACCACGGCCTCGGGCAACTGGTTCGATCAGATCATGATCAAACACTTGCAGCGCGGTCGCTTTGTGTACCCGGGCAATCCCGACATCCCGCACTCTTGGGCCTACTTGCCCGATCTGACCCGATCTGCCGTGGCCCTGGCAGACATACGCGGCGAGCTGCCGCGTTTCTGCGATGTTCCTTTTGCAGGTTACACTCTGACCGGCAATGAAATGGCACAGATGTTGTCACAGATGATTGGGCAAGACATTGCGCTTAAGCAGATGGCGTGGTGGCCGTTGCAGTTGGCCCGCCCCTTCTGGCGTCTAGCCCCACATCTGCTTGAAATGCGCTACCTATGGGATACACCGCATCGTCTGGATGGAAGTTTCTTTAACGAATTGCTGCCGGGATTTTCGCTGACTGAACCCAACGAGGCGCTTAGAAATGCGATCCCAAAACCTAAAGTCTCTGATGCGGCGCAACGAACCGGTGCAGCTTTGCGATCATGACCGCAGGCGCCTATTGGTTGATGAGATCGACCCAGACAAGCCGGTGACGGCTTGCTGCTTCTGCCGAAGCTCGGGCTTCGGTCTCAGGCCAGTAAATACCTGCATCGTGCACGTGCCAATCGGATGAGGGCAATACGTAATCCACTCTCATTTCGCCTACTCCTTTCCACTGAACTGTTGCGGCCGATCCGGCAGGGTCCAATGGCACAGGGTCTTGGATCAGAGGGTCGGCAAGAAGATCGTTGATTGCAGCCTTGTGCCCTTCGCCGTTGTGCGGGTCCAGATTGGCATCGCCTGCGATGACGAACCGATCTGAAGGAGTAGGCCCCAATTTACCGTCCAGCAGTAGCGACCAGAATCGAATTTCATCCCGGTTGCGTAACCCGTTGCGATCTTCGGGACCATCAAAGACAGGGGGGCTGGCGTGAAACGTCATCAAATTGATACGACCAACAGGGGTGTCGATCGGGACGACCCAATGTGATGTGGATGACAGCCTCTGAATCGCTTGTGCCTGAGGCGAGGGAAATGGATTTCCGTTTATTTTTGGTAACCGGGCACCGGGAAGTTCGTTCCAAAGCATCTCGGTATAGGACTGGACCTCTCTGGCTGCGATGGGATAGCGGGATAAGACTGCCAGGCCGCTCTGGCCCGTGAAGCGCCCCCATCCCTGTGCGTCGCCCGGACCACCAGTTTTTCCGTCCCCATCTAGATCTTCAACGGTTTCGAGCCCCGAATTGGGTTGCTCGAAATAGCTGTTGGGATAATTCAAGCCATGGCCTTCCAGTGCATCAACCAGAGCGTCGAGCGCAAGCCCGTCCAGATCCCAATCGAGCCCTTGCAGTGCAACGATGTCTGGGCGGGTTGTTACCAACACCTCAATAACCGCCGTAACCTGTGGATCTTCCCGCCGGATGTCGCGTAGTAACAGGCCAGGTCCCTTGCGACTAAGTTCAGTATTGTAACTTGCGATGCGCAACGTCTCTGCATGTGCCGCAATCGGCAGCAGCAACAGAACCAGTAGGCGGATCATGCGATTTGAGTAGACTCGGAAGTTGAGTATGCGCGGCGTTTTTCAACGATCAGGCCGGCAATGCGCAGGGTCGCCATGCCTCGCATGATCATGCTGGCCGGTAGGAAGGCCCATGCGCAAAGGGTCCAGATCAACGTCTGCGGATTGCCGAGCGCTATCGGAGTGATGAATGCAGCCATCAGCTTGATCAGGGCAGGGATCAGGAAGGGCAGCAACGCCCCAATTGCGATGTTCAGCCGCCCATCGCGCTGCAATCGGGCAACAACATCTCCACCCTTGGTCGGGTCAAACAAAGGCAGATTGGTCCAAACGTTGAACGCGCCATTTCCTGTTGGCCATCCTCTGAGTTTTACGGCGTAGGCAAAGCTCGCGATGGTGACCAAAGCCGCGACATAGGCGATGCTGGCTGATATACTGACAAGCTCAATAAGTGGTGCGCTGGCGTTTCCGGGAAGCACAAGAACCACGAGCCGAACAGGCGAATAGGGAAAGTCCACCACATTCGCGACCATCAAGCCAATAGAATAGAATACGCCCGTAAGATCCGTGGGGGCATACGCATTCTTACAGATCAGCGTTAAAAAGGTGACCATCGACATCAGGCCAACAAAACGCAACCTGTTTACCGGCGGGGCGTCACGGAATTCGATAAAGCTGGGGAAGGCCGAATTATATTCAGAGAATGTTAGAATAAACGCAAGGATCGCCAGAAAGACGATAATCTCAGTCCCGTTAGACGTCGATGTGGGCAGGTATAACGCGGGGGTTAGCACCATTAGTGCCACCAATAATCCACGTATCGCCGCGCCCGTCGTGCGTGCAATCACAATCCGAACCCTTTCCAAACCGGAGCTGTCGATTCTAAGTCGACTTGTCGTCCAACTTGCGCGCGCCACTCGTTCACTGGCGGCGACCTGTTAGGTGCCACCTTGGCTGATAAGCGGTAATTCGCTCAAGTCAGAGAGCAGAAAACACTGAGTTTCGGGCAAAATGATGGCGCAACTGGTGCGGGATTGCATCAATTTTGACGCAAATCCGACGTGTATCTCAAAATGATACCTAGATGTAGTGGATTGGGGCGATTTAACCCCAAGAATGCGAACGGGGCCGCGCTTGCGACCCCGTTAGGTTGAGTATCAACAGATTCGTCCCCAGAATCATACCCAGGGACGGGCTTGGCTTGCGTGATCCTCGAACTTGTCGATGTGATGGTCCTTTTCCATCGTCAGACCAATATCGTCCAGACCGTTCAGCAGGCAGTGTTTGCGGTGTGGGTCGATGTCGAATTCGATGACCACACCATCTGATGTGGTGATCTGCTGATCTTCCAGATGCACGGTCATACGAGCATTCTCGCCCTTATGCGCGTCATCCATCAGAATCGCGTGATGTTCTTCTTCCACCACGATGGGCAGGATGCCGTTCTTGAAGCAGTTGTTGAAGAAGATGTCGGCGAAACTGGTCGAGATCACGACCTTGATGCCGAAATCCTTGATCGCCCAAGGCGCATGTTCACGGGATGAGCCGCAGCCGAAATTGTCGCCCGCCACCAGAATCTCGGTTTGGCGATAGGCGGGTTTGTTCAGCACGAACTCTTCGTTCTCGCCGCCGTGGTCGTGATAACGCATCTCGTCAAACAGCACGACGCCAAGGCCGGACCGCTTGATGGTCTTCAGGTGCACTTTGGGAATGATCATATCGGTGTCGATATTGATCAACGGCATTGGGGCGGCCACCCCGTGGACTTTTTCGAACTTTTCCATTTCTACACTCCTGCGGAAGAGGGCCGCGCCCATGTCCCGCGTTTAAGCTTCTTTCGCTTCCGTTGTTTCGTCCTTGGGTGCGTTCTTGACGAAGAACGCCATGAAGACCAATCCGAACCCGTTGAACAGCATCTCAATGCCCAGGAAGATCCCCAGTATGCTCAGCAACGCCTGCGGCTCTTGCCCCACATAGCTCCAGATGATGCCTGCGAGGATGATCGACAAGATGCCCGAGATCATCGTGGGCCAGAAAAACTGTGTTCCCTTCATTTGGAACGACAGGATGATCCGCGCGATGCCGCCTGCCATGAACAGGATCAGCACCACAGTCGCAAGTGTCAGCGTGCCCTGTAGTGGATGATCCAGAAAGGACCAGCCCAGGAACAGCATGACCGCACCCATGATGAGTGACAGGATTTTGTTGCCAGTGCCTTCAACCGTGAAGCCACCAGCGATCTGCAATCCGCCTGCGATCAGCAGCAACACACCGGTTACTACTGTTACGGCAACGGACGCCACGACCGGCGCGCCCAATACGAACACACCGAATGCTATGGACAAAAGTCCCAGCAGTAGCCATTTGACCCAATCACTCATGTTAGTCTCTCCATCAAATATCTAGATATGAGAGAGTCTTACATCATTTCACGGACGTCTGTCAGCCGTCCAGTGATTGCCGCTGCGGCAGCCATTGCGGGGCTGAGCAGATGGGTGCGCCCACCGCGGCCCTGACGACCTTCGAAGTTGCGGTTCGAAGTCGCTGCACAGCGCTCACCCGGTTGTAGTTGGTCGGGGTTCATCGCCAGACACATCGAGCATCCCGCCAGACGCCATTCGAATCCAGCATCTTTGAAGATTTCGGCCAATCCTTCTTCTTCGGCCTGTGCACGCACCAAGCCCGAGCCTGGTACGACCATGGCGCGCATGCCGTCCTTGATCTTCTTGCCTTTCAGGATTTCCGCCGCAGCGCGCAGGTCTTCGATCCGACCGTTGGTGCAAGAGCCGATAAAAACAGTGTCGATTTCAACGTCGCTCAGCTTTTGACCGGCTTCCAGACCCATGTACTCGATCGAACGGCGGGCCGCGTCGACCTTGCCGCCCTCGAAATCTTCGGGATGCGGTACGGATGCGGTGATCGGCAGTACATCCTCGGGGCTGGTGCCCCAAGTGACGACTGGCGCGATATCTTCACCACGCAGCGTGATGACTTTGTCGAAATGCGCGCCCTCGTCGGTATAAAGCGTTTTCCACCAGTCCATCGCGGCTTCCCACTGTGCACCTTTGGGGGCATGCGGGCGGCCTTTGACATATTCAAAGGTGGTTTCATCCGGTGCGATCAGGCCAGCGCGCGCGCCGCCTTCGATCGCCATGTTGCAGACGGTCATACGCCCTTCCATCGACAGATCGCGGATCGCTTCGCCGCAATATTCGATGACATATCCGGTGCCGCCAGCAGTACCAGTCTTGCCAATTACGGCGAGAGTGATGTCTTTGGCGGTTACGCCCGGCTGCAATTTGCCGGTGATCTCGACCTTCATGTTTTTGGATTTCTTCTGGATCAGGGTCTGCGTGGCCAGAACGTGCTCAACCTCAGACGTACCGATACCGTGGGCCAGAGCGCCGAATGCGCCATGAGTCGCCGTGTGACTGTCGCCGCAGACAACGGTCATACCGGGTAGGGTCCAACCCTGTTCCGGGCCAACGATGTGCACGATGCCCTGACGAACATCATTCACCGGGTAGTAGTGAATACCAAAATCCTTGGCGTTCTTGTCCAGTGCCTCGACCTGAATGCGTGATTCCGGGTTTTCGATCCCGTTCACGCGGTCCGGAGTGGTCGGAACGTTGTGGTCCGGCACGGCGATGGTTTTTTCCGGGGCGCGCACTTTGCGGCCCGCCATGCGCAGACCTTCGAACGCCTGTGGGCTGGTCACTTCGTGAACCAGATGGCGGTCGATATACAGCAGGCAGGTGCCATCATCGGCTTCATGCGCGACATGGGCATCCCAGATCTTGTCATAGAGTGTTTTGGGGGACATCGGTCCTCTCCCGTATGTAATGAGAAATAGCTGGCGAGTTGGCTTAGGCCGCCGATAGGCGGGCCAAGACCGTGCGGGCAGCCCCAAAGAACCGTTCACGCAACCGCGCGCGATCTTCCAGATTCTGTTCTTGGGCCACATTGAGTCTCATGCGCCCCAGATATAACGGGGTTTGCCGTCAATCAAGGTTCAATCCGGGTAGGGGCTTGCATCCCCTCAAATGGATGGCCAAGCTGACAGGCATGAACCAGGATCTGTTACCAGAAACGCTGTCCGAGCTTTACGGCAATATGACGGCGGCCTTTTCAGAACAGATTGAAAATTTGATCGAGCTGATGGTCACGCCCGGTTGGCGGCAGTATCAATTGGTTATCATCCTGTTCCTATGGGCGTTGGCGTTTCTTCTGAAACTTCTGACGCAAAAAAGATGGGATGTATGGGCGCGCGCGCGTACCGGCTGGCCGAAATGGCGGCTGCGCATTCTAATCCAACTTATGCGGCGTTTGACGCTGGTCTATTTCGTGCTGCTGACTTGGGGGCTCTACTGGGTCATGCAGCAAACAACGTGGCCTTCGCGTAGCTATATCATAGGTGTATTTGCGACCTTGGCAGCGGCTTGGTTGGCCATTGCGTTGGTATCGCGCTTGGTGCGCAACCGGACACTGCGGCAGATTTTCAAATGGTCCATGTGGGTCTATGCAACCCTAATCGCGCTGAATCTGACGGATGATGTCGCCGGTTTTCTGGACGGTGTGGCGCTCTCGATAGGTGATCTCCATATCTCGGCGCTGGGGATCATCAAAGCCGTCCTGCTGATCGGCATTCTACTAACGCTCGCAAGGATCGGGACCCGCGCGGCTGAACGCGGGCTTAAGAGCAACGATGACATCACGCCATCGATGCAGGTGTTACTCGCCAAGGGAATTCAGGTGCTGCTCTATGGCGCAGTGTTCATGGCCGCGATCCGCACGCTTGGCTTTGATCTGACCGGGATTGCGCTGTTGTCCGGCGCGATTGGTGTAGGGATCGGGTTCGGGCTACAAAAAGTGGTCTCGAACCTGATTTCGGGCATCATCATTCTAATGGACCGATCGATCAAGCCGGGCGATGTGATCTCGCTGGGCGATACGTTCGGTTGGATCAATGCGCTGGGCGCGCGCTATGTCTCGGTTGTCACGCGCGATGGGCGGGAATACCTGATCCCAAACGAGGATTTGATCACCAATCAGGTGGTGAACTGGTCGCATTCGGACAAGTTTGTTCGGCTGGATCTGGAATTCGGAACCAGCTATGGCGACGACCCTCACAAAGTGAGGGCAACGGCGATACGAGCCGTCAAATCGGTTGGTCGAGTGCTAAGTGGAGGATCCCATGAACCCGTCTGCCACATCACCGGTTTTGGCGACAGCAGCGTGGACTATGTGCTGCGGTTCTGGATTAGTGATCCGACCAAAGGGCTGACGAACATCCGGGGCAATGTTTATCTGGCGTTGTGGGATGCGTTCCAGGCTGAAGACATCTCGCTACCCTTCCCACAACGTGAAGTTCGTCTGCTGCCGGACGACGCAGAGGCGCAACAACTCGCCAAAGAGTGAGCCGATGTCACTGCGTGAAGCAGCCCGTTCATTGAAATGTTGCAATCCCCTTGTTACCTTATTAGTACCCCAGCGCCGGGGATTTGGCGGCGCGTTGCAAAGGAGGACTATGTCCTGTCTCTACATACACAGGCGGGTTTGCCCGCCGATGATGGGGCCAAAGTAATGGCCCACTCTCAGTCAATCAGCGATAAGCTGCTTGAACGTATCCTTTCCTCACTTTCCGATGACAAGGCCGAAGACGTCGTGCAGATCAACCTGCAAGGTAAGTCTTCTGTCGCGGATCACATGGTGATTGCCTCGGGTCGGTCGACCCGTCAGGTCTCTGCCATGGCGGAAAAGCTGACGGATCGCATCAAGCAGGAATTCGGTTTCACCTCGAAGGTCGAAGGCAAGGATGCCGGCGACTGGGTGCTGATCGATACGGGCGACGTGGTCGTTCATATCTTCCGCCCCGAAGTGCGTGAATTCTACCAGCTGGAAAAGATGTGGCTGCCTCAGGGCGGCAGCGCCTCGGCGAATTGAGGCGCCATCCCGGCCCGTATTGAGGGGCCGGAGGCGAGAGAGACATGCGTATCAGCATCGTTGCGGTCGGGCGATTGCGCGCCGGACCGGAGAAATCCCTGCTTGATGATTACCTGACTCGTTTCGACCGAACCGGCCGTGCGCTGGGTTTTGGTCCCGCGCGGGTGATCGAGGTCGAAGACAAGAAAAACGCGGGCATGGGGGCCGAGGCCGCGCTGCTGCGGAAAGCTCTGCCCAACGGCGCGGTGATCTGTACGCTGGATGAGCGCGGACGGGTGATGTCCTCACCTGATTTCGCAAAAAAATTGGGTGGATGGCGCGATGCGGGCCGACAGGATCTGGCGCTGATCATCGGCGGAGCGGACGGAATAGACCCTAATCTGCGGGCCGAGGCCGATTTTTCCCTGTCCTTTGGGTCAATGGTCTGGCCCCATATGCTGGTCCGTGTGATGCTGGCCGAGCAACTCTACCGGGCCGCAACCATCTTGTCAGGCGGTCCTTATCATAGGGTCTGATATGGCGCAGCTTTTGATCGTCTACCATTCGCGCACCGGCGGTGCCCGGCAGATGGCCGAAGCCGCTGCCGATGCAGCGCGAGGCGAGGCGAACACCATCCTGAAATCCGCCGATCAGGCCGGGCCAGACGACCTGCTGGCCTCTGATGGCTATATCTTCTGCGCGCCCGAGAACCTGGCCGCGATCTCTGGGCTGATGAAAGAGTTTTTCGACCGCTGCTATTATCCGGTGCTGGGTCAGATCGAAGGTCGACCCTATGCGCAGATGGTCTGCGCCGGATCAGATGGTGAAAATGCCGCGCGACAGATGGCACGGATCGCAACGGGGTGGCGGTTGAAAGAGGTGCAACCGCCTCTGATCATCTGCACTCATGCGCAAACGCCCGAGGCAATCCTGGCTGAGAAGATCATTCCTCAAGACCAACTGAATAACTGTCGCGAAATTGGTGCGGCCCTGGCGGCAGGTCTCAGCCTCGGGGTGTTCTGAAGGTCAGTTCAGATCGACCACTGTCGTGTCTTCGCTCCAACCACCGACATTGTCGCGCGCCTGAATTTGCACCTGCGTGGTCCCGTCCGGGATCATCACCCCGCCCAAAGACCGGGTAAAGGGTTGCTCGTCAACATGAGGGTGGTGCAGCACGCGCATCCCCAGTTCGTTTCCCTGCATATCCAGAACTCGCCAGCCGTCGGCATAATCATCCCATCCGGTATCGGGATGACGGATCGTGACATCGAATCGCCAGGTATCACCGTTCGAACGGGCCGAGACCTGTTCGATCGTCGGGGAGTCAGCGAAGGCGGGGCTGGCCAGTAAGGCGCTGAGAATCAGATATCGCATGGGGTCAAACTATGCGCTCGGGCGCGGCATTGCGATCACGACTCTGTGTTTGGTGGCGCTGTCATCATGACGGTTCGCGAGTGCGAGGCGAATTCGCGACGATATAGGACGCCAAATGTAACGGCTGAGCTCAGTATTAATGCCATTGGTCCCAAAATCCAGGCAATGGATGCCAACGCAAAGTAGGTAGCCCGCAACGCGCGATTGAAACTGCGCGCCGCCGTGATGCAGATATCGCCCGCCTGAGCGGCACGGGCATAGGCCTGCGGATGGTCGGGGTCATTTGGAACCGCGGCCATCAGGATGGCGCAATATCCAAACAAACGATGCGACCAGACAAATTTCAGAAATGCGCTCGACAGAAAAAGAAGAATAATCAGTATTTTGACTTCCCAAACCATTGCGGGCGCACGGCCAATGGCAAGGTCTTCGGCAACTCCAGCCAAGCGCTCGGTATTGCCAAGCAGCGCCAAGCCACCGCCAATTGCAATCATGATCGTTGACGCAAAGAACGTACTGCCCTGACGCATGGCCGAGATCACCTGAGCATCGAACACACGTGGCTGGCGCGTCACCATCTCTCGCATCCAGACCTTGCGGAAATCATCCATCATCAACGATACCGACGGTTTCTGAGAGGAAGGATTCTCGATCCTCCACCCAATTCCCAGCCAAGCTGCAAACAGAAGCAGTACGGCAACGTAGTCTAACGGAGAGAACAGCAATGCGCGGTCGATCCAGGTCATGCCGCGACACTATTGCTGGATTCAGAAACTTGCCAGCCGCTAAAATTGGTAATATAATTTTACCAAATGGAGGGTCAGCGATGGAAATGCCCAAGCCAAATCCGGATGTCATGGCGCGTAAGCAAGCTTTGGTTGCGCGTTTGCAGCAGGTCCTGCCGGGGGATGCCGTCATCCACGATGTGGCCGAAACACGTGCATATGAGTGTGATGCGTTGACCGCTTACAAATGTCCGCCCTTGTTGGCGGTACTGCCGTCGACAACACAGCAGGTTTCCGATGTTTTGCGCATTTGCCACGAACTGAGTGTGCCCGTGGTGCCGCGCGGTGCGGGGACCTCGTTGGCCGGCGGTGCTTTGCCAACAGCGGATTGCGTGATCCTAGGCGTTGCTCGGATGAATGAAGTGTTGGAGGTCGACTACGACAATCGGTTTATCAAGGTGCAGACCGGCCGAACCAATTTGAGTGTGACCGGAGCCGTTGAAGAAGAGGATTTCTTCTACGCCCCTGATCCTTCGTCCCAACTTGCCTGCGCCATAGCCGGGAATATCGCGATGAATTCGGGCGGAGCACATTGTCTGAAATATGGCGTGACGACCAACAACCTGATGGGCGTCACCATGGTGATGATGGATGGCAGTGTGGTCGAAATTGGAGGCGCGTATCTGGATGCTGGTGGGTTGGACCTGCTGGGTGTGATTTGCGGATCCGAAGGGCAGCTGGGCGTGGTGACTGAAGCAACGCTGCGGATCTTGCGCAAACCCGAAGGGGCGCGACCTGTTCTGATGGGGTTCGATGACAACGAAGTTGCGGGCCATTGTGTCTCTGACATTATCAAATCGGGCATTCTACCCGTCGCAATCGAGTTTATGGACCGCCTCTGTATCAGAGCCTGCGAGAATTTTGCCCATGCTGGCTATCCCGATTGTGAGGCGTTGCTGATCGTCGAGGTTGAAGGGTCAGAGGCTGAGATCGACAGCCAGCTTTCGAAGATCATCGAGATTGCCAAACGCCACAATCCCGTTGAGCTGCGCGAAAGCCAATCCGCTGATGAAAGCGCGCGTATCTGGCTGGGGCGGAAATCGGCCTTTGGTGCGATGGGGCAGATCAACGATTATATGTGTCTTGATGGGACGATCCCGGTCTCATCTCTGCCTTATGTTCTGCGCCGGATCGGGGAGCTGAGCAAAGATTACGGCCTGCCGGTCGGCAATGTGTTCCATGCCGGTGACGGGAACATGCACCCTTTGATCCTTTTCGACGCCAACAAACCGGGTGATCTTGAGAAATGTGAGGCGTTCGGGGCGGACATCCTGAAGCTTTGCGTCGATGCCGGCGGCTGCCTGACGGGGGAGCATGGGGTTGGCATCGAAAAGCGAGATCTGATGACTCATCAATATGCGGCTCAGGATCTTGAGGCACAGATGGCTGTGAAAGATGTGTTTGATCCCAACTGGCTGCTGAACCCAGCCAAAGTGTTCCCATTGGCGTCGTCAGCGGGGCGCAGGATGGCGGCGGAATAGGGGCTTTGCCCACACCCTCAAGTAATTTGTGAAAAGATGAACGCAATGAGACCTGAAACCGAGGCTGAACTTGCAGAAACCGTTGCTGGGCTTAACGGACCCGTATGTATTGCGGGCGGTGGCACACGCGGCGTTGTCGGTGCGGAACCGGAGTTGAGCACCGCTGGACTGAGCGGGATTACTCTCTATGAACCCGGAGCGCTGACTCTGGTCGCGCGTGCGGGAACTCCTGTTGCTGAGATTGAGGCAGCTCTGGATGGCGAGGGTCAGCAATTGGCATTCGAGCCAATGGATCACCGCGGTTTGTTGGGCACGACTGGTGAACCGACGATTGGAGGCGTTGTTGCAGCCAACATCTCGGGGTCTCGCAGAATTCAGGCCGGGGCCTGCCGGGATTTCCTGCTGGGCGTCCGTTATGTCGATGGCCTTGGGCAAGTCATCAAAAATGGTGGACGGGTGATGAAAAATGTCACCGGCTACGATTTGGTGAAACTGATGGCCGGGTCATGGGGCACATTAGGGGTTTTGTCAGAAGTCTCGTTGAAGGTTTTGCCCAAGCCAGAGACTCAGGCCACCTTGGCTGTCAGCGCCAATGATGTAGGAACCGCAGTTGATCTTATGTCGACTGCCCTGAGATCCCCATACGAAGTGAGCGGCGCGGCGTATGATCCGCAGGATAGACAGGCGTTTCTGAGGATCGAGGGATTTGCCGACTCGGTCGCTTATCGGGCTAGACGATTGAGCGAAATCCTTGGCAACGAATGCACCGAGTTGGAGGAGTCGCGCAAGCGGTGGGCTGATCTGCGCGATGTGCGTGCGTTCCATGATCTGGAAGGCGATGTCTGGCGCTTGTCGGTGAAACCCGGTGATGCCCCGGTCATTGCGGATCGGATCGAAGCAGGGAGGACCCTGCTTGATTGGGGTGGTGGTTTGATATGGGCGCTGGTGCCAAAGGGCACGGATTTGCGTGCGCGCTTGGGGGCCTTCGAGGGCCATGCGAGCCTTGTACGTGCAGATGCCCATACGATGGACGAATTTGGTCGGTTTCAACCAGAGAACAATCAGGTTAAGGCTCTAACAAAGGCAATTCGGCTGAAATTCGATCCGCGTAGCGTGTTCAATCCGGGTCTTATGGGGTAGGCGATGCAGACGACATTTACCGAAAAGCAGCTGCAGGACCCCGCGATTGAGCGGTCCAATGAAATTCTGCGGAACTGCGTTCATTGTGGTTTCTGTACTGCAACTTGCCCCACTTATCAGGTTCTTGGTGATGAGTTGGACAGTCCTCGCGGACGCATCTATCTGATCAAGGATATGTTGGAGAATGAACGTGTCCCGGACGAAAAGACCGTCAAGCACATCGACCGCTGCTTATCCTGCCTCGCCTGTATGACCACATGTCCCTCGGGTGTGCACTATATGCATCTGGTCGATCACGCGCGGGAATACATCGAAGACAATTACAAACGTCCATTCTCGGATCAGGCACTGCGTTGGATACTGGCCAAAATCTTACCTTATCCTATGCGCTTTCGATGGGCGCTGATTGGTGCAAAGCTGGGCCGCCCGTTCCGGTTTTTGATGCCGGATGCGCGCCTGAAAGCGATGCTGGATATGGCGCCCAAGCATATTCCGCCGGTTAGTCGCAATGATGACCCCCAGAGTTTTGCACCAAAAGGTTCAAGAACCAAACGTGTGGCGTTGATGACTGGGTGTGCGCAAAAAGCGCTGAATACAGACATCAACGACGCCACGATTCGTCTGCTGACACGCTTGGGATGTGAAGTTGTGGTTGCCGAAGGGGCAGGGTGTTGTGGAGCGTTAACTCATCATATGGGTAAAACGGGCGAAAGCCACGCTTCTGCCGCCACCAACATCCGGGCCTGGACGCGCGAAATGGATGGCGATGGCTTAGATGCGATTGTCATTAATACATCGGGGTGTGGGACTACGGTGAAGGACTATGGCCACATGTTCCGCAACGACCCACTTGCTGCAGATGCCGCGCGGGTGTCGGCGTTGGCGCTGGATATCAGCGAACTGTTGGTTCAGTTGGATTTGCCATTCAGAGACAAAAAAGAACTGGTCGTTGCCTACCATGCAGCATGCTCTCTGCAGCATGGCCAAAAAGTTACTACTCACCCCAAAAGTCTGTTGAAATCTGCTGGATTCACTGTGTTAGAGCCTACTAATAGTCATTTATGCTGCGGCAGCGCCGGAACCTATAACCTTATGCAGCCTGAAATTTCCAGTCAGCTAAAACAGCGCAAGGTGCGCTCGCTTGAGGCCAGAAATCCCGATGTGGTCGCAGCAGGAAACATAGGGTGCATGATGCAGATCGGGTCCGGAACCGACACGCCCGTTGTCCATACCGTCGAACTGCTGGATTGGGCCACAGGAGGGCCCAAACCGCGCGCGCTGCACAGTGATACCAGCGGCATACCGCAATTACGTTAGCCAATTGCTGCAAGCGGGCATCAGATCAGAGTGAATCCAGGACGGGCCACATTTGCCCTATTTTCGCCGTACCCGCAGCATACGATTGTTGATCGGACCACTTGACCGGAGACCTGTGTGCGCAACTGGATCACGGCTATTACGCTTAGCTTGCTGCCTTTGGCCGGGCAGGCGCAGGATTCAGGGCTTAAAAGCCTTGATACCACTGACGCTGGGCGAGAGTGGATGGCGGTTGGCCGGTTGGATATTGATGGAACCGGGTTCTGCACCGGATCGCTCATATCTCCAACGCTGGTTCTGACCGCAGCGCATTGCCTGTTCGATAAAGGGACGAAACAGCGAATTGATCCTGCGCGGATCGAGTTTCTGGCGGGTTGGCGTCTTGGGCATGCGTCGGCCTATCGACCGGCACGGCGCACGGTGGTGCATCCGGAATATAAATATGTCGGTGATTTATCGGCGACACGCGTACGTCACGATATCGCATTGATCGAGCTCTGGCAGCCGATCCGAAACACATCGGTCATACCTTTTGAAACCGGACACCGCCTAACTCGCGGTGAAGAGGTCGGTGTTGTCTCTTACGCCCATGACCGGGCCGAAGCACCGTCTCTGCAAGAGGTCTGTTCAGTCATCGGCCGTCAGGCGGGCATCCTGATCATGTCTTGTGACGTGGATTTCGGAGCGTCCGGTGCGCCGATTTTTTCGTTTGAGGGTGAACGCCCTCGCATCGTTTCAGTCGTAGCCGCCAAAGCTGAAATGCAGGGTCAACGCGTTGCGCTGGGCACCGACTTGAACGAATCTCTGGAATTGTTGCAGGCCGAGCTTTCCCAAGGGCGAGGTATGAACGCGTCTCTGGACAACAACACCAAACACCTTGGAGCAAAATTCGTTAAGCCATGACCCGGTTGTTATTCAAAATAATTTTATGTTTTTCTGTTATTGCAACTACATCGCAGGCCCAAACAGGAAACAAGCGCCGTCTAACTGACCGGGACGATCTTTACGGCTGGGAAGCGGTTGGCCGACTGGATTTTGGCGATAAAGGTTTTTGCACGGGCACCTTGATTGCTCAGGATATCGTATTGACGGCCGCCCACTGCGCGCTGGACAAGGCGACTGGTAAACCATACGCCCCCGGCGAAGTGACATTTCGCGCCGGGCTAAGCGATGGCGAAGCGCTGGCCGAGCGGAAGGTCATCCAGATCGCCGCGCACCCGGAATTTGTCGCGAACGCGCCTGTATCGGCCCCTCGGGTTCGGGTGGATGTGGCTCTAATGCGGCTGGAAGAGCCGATTCCCTACTCTATTGCTGATCCGTTTGCCCTGCACAGTGGCCGCGTAACCGACAATGAAATCAGCGTCGCATCTTATGGGCGCGGCAGGGAAGACGCGATCCTGCGGCAGCGGTCCTGTCACATTCTTCAGCGTGGACAGGGCCTGATCGTCTTTAACTGCGACGTCACATTTGGATCGTCTGGCTCGGCCATTCTGGCAAAGAAGGGGCCGCGCTGGCAGATATTGTCGGTTGCCTCGGCAATTTCAACGAATGGTGGTCAGAAAGTCGGCTACGGAATGGAGTTGTCGGGAATCGTTTCAGAATTGAAGGCGATCCTGCGCCGTGATGCACCCCGGCCAACGGCCACGATCCGCAGATTGCAGCCCGGATCAGACAAATCCAGCTCGGGTGCCAAATTCATCAGCGCTGGCGGGTCTTGAACCCGAACCAACCGCTTCCCATCTGAATTTTACCGGATCGCCACGATTGGGGTCCGGGAAACTCACCGCCCGTCCATATCGGAGGGCAAATTCGTAAATCGCTCAATGATGAGGATACGACATGCGTACATTTGACTTTGCACCGCTTCACCGCGCCACTATCGGTTTCGATCAGATCGCAGACATGATGGACCGGGTTCTGACCAACGATGTGGCTCAGCCCAGCTATCCCCCTTACAACATTGAAAAGACCGATGCCGACACCTATCGCATCTCGGTCGCTGTTGCCGGGTTCTCTGAGGCTGATCTGTCAGTTGAAGTAAAAGAAAATTCGTTGGTTGTCTCTGGCAAAAAATCCGCCGAAGACAAGGATCGCAGCTACCTGCACCGTGGCATCGCGACCCGCGCATTCGAGCGCCGCTTCGCCCTGGCCGACCACGTTCGCGTCACCGGTGCGAGCCATGAAAACGGCATGCTGAACATCGACCTGAAGCGCGAAGTGCCCGAAGCACTTAAGCCGCGCCGGATCGAGATCTCTTCAGCTAGTGCGATCGAAAAGGATGTGGTTGACGCAAAAGCCGTGAACTGACGCCTTTGATCACGTCGCGATAATCTTCTCCTCTCTGGGTTATCGCAATACACGCCCCGCGTTCCTCCAGACGCGGGGCGTTGTCGTTCTGGGGTACAATTGTTGCTTTTGTTCCCGTCTCAGCCCTGATGCGTTGTACCAGAAGCGCGCCTTAGGCTTTCTGTTCGTCTTAGGGTTGTCCCACCTATCTTTTCATGTCCGAGTTTGCGACACTCTGTGGGACTTTATCGCTTGTAGGGATGTAAATCTTTGTAACATCCCCTATCTTATTGGGTAGATAAGAAAAAAAGGAATAGGACAGATGTCGAACCAGCAGTTTGAAGCGTTGATTCAGGAAACTCAGGCCAAAGTGCGCGAAAGTCAGTCGCAGATCGAAGGGTTGACTTCGCGGATCGATGCGGCTCGGGCCAAGATTGGCACCGCCGAGGCGGATATCGACATCGAAAATGCCACGCTTGAGGATGTGCACGCCCATACCGAGGTCATGAACGCCAATATTGCCGAGCTGATCATGGGTTTGGATGACGTCACCAATGCGTTTTCCAAGGATTTCGATGAGATGCGCTCGAAAACCGGATGGGAGTCGTTTGTTGGCATCTTCGCCAAGGCCAAATCCGAGTCGATGCGCCAGGAGCGGATGCGCACCGCCAACATCGACGACAAGCTGCAGGACCTGATCGCAAAATCCGACGTGATCGTAAAGCTGCTGGAAGGGCAATTGTCGGTGCTGGAGGAGCAACGCGTCAAGGTCGAGGACAACCTGACCGTCACTCTGGACGACCGTGAGGCGACGGTGGCCGAATTGGAGGCGCTGCGGTCTGAGATTCAGAGCATGGACCCGACCATCATCACGCTGGAAAACAAGATCAGCGTCGAACAGGACGCCGCCGCGCGGACCCAGCTGGAAACCGAGCTGGCCGAGTTGAACAAGCAATACAACGCCAAGGTTCAGGAAGAGCAGGTCAAGCTGGCCAAAAGCCAGACGCTGGAGCGCTATATCGAAAAGGGTAAAACCTGGGTCGATTCACTGCAAAACCAGGCGGCGACGCAGATGGTGTTGATCAACAAGCTGCAGACAGACACACAGCAGCGCGTGGTGCTGTATGATGCCCTGACCAAATCGCTGAAAACCGCGCAGCAGCAGGACGTGGCCCACCGCATCAATGAGATCGGTGTGCAGACCGACCAAGAGGCCCAAACCGCCATGGCCGCCATCGGCACCGCAACCAATCAGAAAATGGCCGACATGCTGGAAGCGCATGAGGACCACATGGTCTTTGCCCGCGACGTGCTGGAGAAAAAGGCCAAGGCAGATGAGCGCTTTGCCCGTCGGTTTGCCTCGATTGTCGAGAAGCATGATAAGAATTTGTATGGTGGGTAATGCTCAGAAACCCCGTAATAAAGTACGTCGGAGTTTTGGCAGCGTTAGTCTTATCGCTTTATTTTGCGTATTTGGCGAAGGACCTTCCAGCATTCCAGCTTGAAGGTTTTGCCAAGTACCTTTGGTACGTTCCAGCAGCGATATGGACTATTGGTTTCGCGTATCTGTTTGTACAGACTTGGTTTGGTATGGTTTGGGTGTTTGTTTCCATTCTTAAACTCTTAGACAGAACGACAGCAAGTTGGCCCCGATCAATAAGGGACTTGTTTGGCATCCAACACTTTGGATCGAAAAGAAAATGAACGACCCCACCCAAGACCATGTCGGCCTGACCGACACCTTCGCCTCGCGCCGCTATTTCCGCAAATTCGAGGTGATCACCGTCCACCTCCTGCGCGTGGCCGCGACGATGGAGGCTGAGGGCGCGATCAGCAAGCAAGAGGTGCGGATTGTGTCGCGCTACCTCTCGGGGCTGCTCTACACCTTCCGCGCGCTCAGCATGAAATACCTGCTGGTCGGGCGCGATACGGGGCGGTTCTTTGGCAGCCTCGCCATGGACAAGCGCGACAGCGGCTTTCCGGTCGCGGCCGAGTTGCTGACCATGGCCAATGACGCGCAACAGGCGCAGGTGCATCTGGCGAATATGCCCTCGGAAGATGACCTGAAAACCGATATGATCCGCACCATCATTGGCGATCAGGAAATCCCGACCAAGCTGCAATTCGCGCTGTCGCAAAGGCTCTATTACGAGGAATTGCTGAAAGGTCAGCTGTTCTGGGCCCGCAACGATCCCGAATGCCACTGGATCGGGAATGAGGGCGAGCGGCGAAAATTCATGATCCACTGGGCGGTCTATGACAGCCAGATCAACCTACCGGTCATGTATCTGATGCAACTGGAGGACAGTGGCAAGACGGCGCTACCCAAGGATCAACGCCGATGGCCCGAAGTGCAGGCGCATCTGATGGCGCAGTCGCTTGGCGGGTTGAAACTGGTGACCATCGCCAAGGGCTTCGATCAGGATTTCGACGACCTGCACCCCAAACACCTGCGCCGCATCCATGTGGGGCCGATGTATTCCTCGGCCTATACCGAGCAATCCGGCCCTCTGCGTCAGGTGTTGGAGGACGCGCAGGCGCCTGAAGGTCAGGACTGGGCGTTGGCCTGGACCACCGAAGAACTGGAAAGCGAAGAGGTCATAGAGGAACGCGCCGGGTGGTTTTCCACCGTCGAGCGCGAGGTCTTCGCTTTGGACCCGTTTGGTGGGCAAGGGGCCGAGACCGGAGCCACCCGTACCCAACGGTCGATCATCCTGCCGCAGCGCCCGTTTCAGGTGCTGGCCGAGCGCAATCCGCCGGGCTTTGCCGATGTACGCAAGTTCGTCGTCAGCAAGGCCGGGCAGGTGTTGAGGTACTGAGACAAGTGGCGGGTTGAAGCCCGCCCTACAGAATTTGAGTAGGCCGGGCTTCAGCCTGGCATTGCGAGGAAGAAGATGAGTTTGACGTCAGATCAGATGGAATTGCGCGAGGACGACATTCGCAAGCATTACGCAGCCGCGACCGCAATGTTGAACGGGTTCGAGCATGCGCCGCGTATCGCCAAACCTGTTGAGGCTGCCGTAGAACGGTCTCCGGGTGTTTCGATGGGGCGTCGGTTCCGGTCTACGACACCGGGGCTGGTGACGCGCCGCGTTGCGCGCGCCGACGGGGTGCATCTGGTCGAACGGATTGAGGCCTCGGATGAGGGCGACACGCTGGTCTCGCCACCGCAGGCCACGACGCAGCAGGCGATCCGACGGGCCATCGCCATCGCTCTGGCCGTGGCCGAGGTGTATGCGGAACAGACCCCGCTGGCCGATCTGAAACGTGCAAACCTTGCCGGAGATCTGCCTGCCGCCCGCAAGACTGAATTCTCGGAATTACTGACCGCCGAAGCGCTGATCACGTCACATGTTCTGGGCAATGCGCTGGCCTATCTGATGTCTTCGCATCTGGGCGAGACCACCGTCGACATCAGTGAGATCGAAGAGGTTCTGACCGACAACGGCCAACTCGCTCTGCATGGCGCGTTGTGGGAGCTGGATCAAACGCTGGCCAAGCACGCGCCGGATGATGCGCATCTGATCGCTGCAACCAGCGCCTATGCCGAGCAGTTGATGGAGAAAGCCGCCCTTCGCGCCGGGTCTGTGGGCCATCTGGCCCCGTTCCAGAATGCCGCTTGGCATATTGAGGCCGATGACCTGACCATTCGAGGGTTCGAACCCGCCTCCAAGGCCAAATCCACCACCCTGACCATGACGTTCAAGAAACCGAACGAGGTGGTGGGCAACCATATCGCCAAATATCAGGCGATGAAGCTGGCCAAGATGGTGATGGCCTATGATTTTGACCGCCGCCTGAACCCGTTTGCTGAGCTTGGCGGGTTCATCTTCACCTTCATGGGCGACGGCAAACCGGGTACCGGCAAGACCACCCTGATCCAGATGATGGCCGGGCTGATCAACGACTATTGCCAGAACGCGGGCTATCCATTCCGCTATCAGAACCTGAGCACCGACAATATCGACAGCTATCAGGGCAAATCGGGCCAGAACGCCAAGGCGTTTATCAACACGATCATCGACCCCTCGGTCATCGGCTTCGGCACCATCGACGACATCGATCAACTTGCGGGCAAACGCGGCGACAGGCAGTCATCAGCCGGGCAACTGGAAATCACCGCCGTTCTGATGGAGAGCTTTGCGGGCGCCAACACCGTTGTGCGCGGCAACTGCACCTTTGGCATGTTCTCGAACTACCCTGAGAATGTCGACGACGCCCTGCGCCAGCGGGCGGGCGCGCGGTTCCTGGTGGACGGGCCGCAGACGCGCGAAGACTACATCGACATCATGCACCTGCTGATGGGCCGCAACCACGACATCCCGCTGGGCGAACACGAAGCCTATGCTGCGCAAGAGATCAAAAAGGCCGTCGCGGCCAGCTTCGAAAGCCATTCCCGCCCGCATGAGGACGCCTTGCTGCAGGTCTATGACCGCGTGTCCGGCGAGATCGGCCAGATGGACACGATCGCCAAGCTGGGCACCTACCTCAAGGCGATCCAACAGGCGGATGAGCGTTTCACTGGCCGCGCGATCAAGAACATCACCGACGCGGTCAAGGTCCGCGCGATGGATTTCGAGCTGCCCGATGAATGGATGGAGAACCCAGACCTATTCCTGTTCCGCGACTACGACGCCAAGAAGGCCATGATCGAGGACCTGCGCCAGCCGATCACGGTGGAAATGGTGATGCAGGAAATCAACCGCTACGCCGACAGCGAGTTCCGCTATGCCGACAAGAGCGACGAGGTCGCCATCGAAAACGCCGTCCGTGAGATGGGCCGGATGGAAGAGGCAAAGCGGCGATATCTGGAGGGGAAGGAGTGATTGGAGGGCTTTTTCTTATCCTAGCCACTTTGATTGCGGCTTGTATCTTTTTCGGGATCGCTGTGGCTCGCACGAGGCCGGGCACATTTGGCTCGTTCGCCACACTATGCCTGATCATTTTTGCAATCTGTTATGTGTGGAGTTCACTGTTTCAGATTTGGATAAACGGTGCCTCGTTAGACAACCCGGAGTCGTTGCTGCACGCTTTTGGTCCCGGTCAGATGCGAACTCAGTTCCTGCAAAGCGCAATTACCTGGTTCATTCCAGCGATCTTCATAGCAGCAACGAGTTTCGGCTTGACGCGCATGCGTATCGTGAACTCCCGGGATGGTGCAGACAAATGTTTGGAGGGCAAAGGGTGACTGTTTTCCGCTTGGCCATCTTCGTTGCGGTAATTGCATTCGTTCCGGCGATTTTCATGGCGGTTACAATTTGCGGCTGGGAAGGTTTATCGTCTGAGCACTTTAGCGTTGTTCGTACAGGTTCTGTTACCGACCCGCCAGGCGAGATATTTGTTAGTTTTCTGGTGATTGGAGCCATTATTGGCGTGATTGCGATATCACTGTACCAGTTCTGTCGTTGGGTTTCGAAATGACAAACGTAATTCTGAGTAAACCAGTAGACGCGGCGCATCGCTACCGTTGTGCGAAAAGGCAAATGTCATGATCCGTCTCATCGAAAAAGGCCTGATGTTTGGCAACCTCGTCCACATCTCCAGCCCGGTTCTGGTCGAGCGGTATAACCGCGCGTTGCAGCATCTGGCGGGCAAGACCACTGCGCTGACGGATTTCCATGTCGATATCTCGGGCTATTCGCCCGAGGTGGGGATTGAGCTGGAGGACGAACTCTACCTCAACCCCAACGGGGTCAACCGGCAGTTTATCCTGCTGACGACCGAGCAGAAACGCGCGCCTTTGCTGAACGTCAAATTCTCGACCTCACGCGATATCCTGCGCGAATTCATCGAGATGAACGAGGCGCAGTTGTTTGTCCTGACCGCAACCGATGCGGTGGCCGGAGAGTTGGTGAACTCGGTCATCAAACTCACTACCCCGCGCGACCTGTTGAACCTGAGCAAGATCGAGATTGAGGCTGATACCGCAGGCGGCACCCTGCGCAAGGCCCAGCAGCTAGCGGGCATGGTCGAACGCTTTAAAACCGAAGAGGACGCCTGGTTCGACGACGTGCTGATCGCCAAGATGATCGAGACAGCCAAGGAAACCGGTGACGTCACCCGCAACCCTGTTCACCTGCGCCACACCGCATTCGAGCAACGTAATTTCTGGACGGCACACTTTGGCGGGCTCTACCTGTTCCCGGATATGGACCACCCGGCGGCGATTTGCATGGGCGAAAGGCCCGACAATATGCCGATCAAATACGTCTTTGGCCCATCGCAGCGAAACCAGATTGCAAAGTTTCTGGACTACAACGATCTGGTTGAACCGATTGTCAAAGCACGCGGCGTGGATGCTGCTGCGATACTGCAGCAGAAGATGGACTTCTTGACCATTGCCGCCGCTGCGGATGCTGATGTCGATCTGACCGGACTGGACCGCAGAGACATGCGCCGCCTCGCTCGCAACCACGCGGATCGCCTACCCGAAGCGTATCACGGCCTTGCGCAACTGCTGCGCTGGGCGACGGATGGAGGCCGCTGGCCGCGGATCACCTCGGACCATGCGGCCTATTTCTATACCTTGCGCGCAGCCGATACGCCAAATCGCGATCTGGTGAACATGCTGCTGGCAGAGCTTGCCCCGCTGGACCCGCGCCAGCTGTTCATCTGCCACAAGGAGCTGTTCTATAAGACCTACTCCAACTGGCCAGAGGCCAAGAAAGCCTATGTTGCCGATTTCCTTGCGCGCGAGTATCAGGTGGACAAGGCTGGTGCCCGTGCGGCCTTGTTTGGCCATGAGCCGGACATGAGCGGTAACGACCGGGTCAGCGAAGCGGTGATTGCGCGGGTTGGCCCCTGGGGCGCAGTCGGGAGGGATTGAGATGTTCGGAGCAATGCGCCTGTTCTTGATCCTGCTGGTTGTCCAGACGATCGCCTATTTCGCGCTTTCCTTTTATTCGCGCAGCGTAAGGCGGCAGAAGCTGGAAACCTGGTGGGACGCGAAAGGCAAAACCGGCAACAAAGAAGCGTTTGTGGCGCGTGGTCTGCACGTCTACGACAATTCGTTCCGGCGCAAATTGATTTTGGGTGTCTATATTGTGCCTTGGGTGGCGATTGGCGCGCTGATCTACATCGTGAATTACATGTGAGGGTTAAGGCATGGCCTATGTGAAATGGGCGTTCATTATCATCTTCTGGGGCACGATTGCCGTGATCCTGCAGTATTCCCTGCCGCAGCACGATGTTGTGCGGATCGTCAACACCTATGAAGAGCGTCAAGACCTGACGGACTGGACCCGGATTTTCTGGTCCGAGCCCGAAGATCAATCCACCAGCCTGTCAAACCGCGATGTGCAGTTCATTCAGGCGGTGCGCGCCAACGGAAAGCCCATTGTCTATCGCAACGAAGACACCGGCTGGGGCTGGCCGCCCTATTTCAAGTTCGACACAGCGAACCTCTATACCGAGGCTAACGACGCAAAATCGACCAAAGATAACCCCGATTGGGTGGTCGTAACGCATTATGGCTGGCGCAATGAGTTCATGTCGATCTTCCCCAACGCAATTTTCATCCGGCATGTCGAGGGGCCGGATGTCCGCATCATCCCCTGGTTCAACATCATTTTCCTGACTGTGTTTGCTGCGCTGGTGTGGGCCATTTGGGTTCGGTGGCGCCGGTTCCGGCAAAAGAAGATCGACCCGGTTTTGGAAAACATGGAAGATGGTCTTTACGCCGCCAGTGATGCGATTGATGAAAAACGCAAAGGTTTACGCCGCTGGCTGGATAGTTGGAAATCCAAGTAAGTCGAATTCAGAGAGGTTCTTTGTTGATAGCATTTGCGATACTGCTCATCTGACGATGAACTCAGCATGAAGCGCACCGGCAGCTTTTATGGTTTTCAAAATATCGATCATGTCGCGTGGCGATACGCCCAAGGCATTCAACCCGGCAACCACTTCGGAAAGAGTGGTTGCTTCGGGAATTTCCGCCAGTCCAGTTCCTTCTTCTTCCTCGATTCCGGCAAAAGTACGCGGAACGACGACTGTTTCGCCACGCGCAAAAGGATTGGGTTGAACGGCAATAGGGGCTTCCTCGACGGTGAGGGTCAAGTTGCCCTGCGACACCGCTACGCGCGAAATCCTGACATCTCGACCCATTACGATTGTACCCGATCTCTGATCGACGACAACACGGGCCTTGCTTTGGGGTTCAACCAAAATATTCTCGATCCGACCGATTGCGTGGGCGGTAGAAACTGCGCGCGTTGCATCGATGCTTAGCTCCACAGTGCCGGAGTCGCGCATGAGTGCAACGGCCCGGTTAAATTCGGTGTTTATCGCGGCTTCGATACGGCTGGCGGTCGTGAAATCCAGCTCCCTCAAAGCCAGCCTGAGTTGCGTTAGGTCGGAAAGGGTAAAGTCTATCTCACGCTCGACGCGCGCTCCGGAGGGTATGACTCCCGATGTGGGAACGCCGCTTACGACCGAAGCTGCGTCACCCTCAACCGCAGCACCACCAGCCAATACTGTTCCCTGGGCCACGGCATAGATCTGACCGTCTGCCGCGTTCAGGGGTGTCATGATCAGCGTACCTCCAAGAAGTCCTTTGGAATCTCCAATCGCAGAGACGGTTACATCAATCTGACCACCGACACGTGCGAAGGGCGGAAGTGTGGCTGTAACCAATACGGCGGCGACGTTCTTCGGGCGAAAATCCTCGCCATTCACGTTCACACCCAACCGTTCGAGAATGTTGGACATGATTTCTTCGGTAAACGGAGAGTTACGCAAGCCGTCTCCGGTACCGTTCAGACCGACAACAAGGCCATAACCCACCAGGTCGTTGCCGCGCACGCCGTCGAAATCAACCAGATCTTTCAGACGGATAGCACCGGCGTTTGCGATACAAGGCAAGATTATCAACAGGAATGCGAGAATTTTCATCTGAGGAAGTTCACCAGCGAAAGGTTGGCGTTGCGGACGGTCACGGAATAAAGACTTTCCAGCTGGAACTGCACAGTTTGCAGCCGTGCCGCGGTTTCGCAAATCCCTGCGGGCTGAGTTGTGGTCAGGCGCGCTTCGGCTACGCTTTCAAGAATCAGTGCCATGTTGCGGATCGAGACCCGCTCATCAAGCAACAGCCGCAGGACTGCATGCAGCGTGTCGATCGGTACTTTGTCGGGGATCAGTTCGTCCAGCAGCTTGCGGTTTGCCTCTGCCCGAGTCGGATCGCTGAGCCGCGTCATCTCGGACAATAGGCGGCGTAGGGATTTCAGAGTCAGCAAGCGTGAGAAATTCTGCTTGATGATCTCAAGCAGATGGGTCGCAAGGATTTCCGGGGGGGTGACGATTGTGGCCCCATTGAGTGCTGCGGCCTCCTGATCTTTGGGTAATATCCAGCGTGCAGGAGCCCCATAAACGGGTTCAGTCACGTCCGTGCCGTCGGGTAGAAAATCGTGCGCTTCTTGTACCAGAGCAAGCACAAGTTCAGAGTTTAGAACACCACGAGCCTGTTCGACCCCCTGCACTTTGATCACATAGGTGCCCGTCGGCAGGTCCGCGCGGTCGGTCAGACGTATCTCGGGCAGGATCAGGCCAAAGCTTGAAGCGACATAGGTCCGCATATTGGCGATCCGTGCATCTAGGCCGGTACCAGGATTCAATACCATGCTGACCAGGTCAGGTGCGAATTCAAGATGTACATCATCAAGGTCCAGGATGTCTCCGATGGCTTGCGAGACCGGAGTTTCAGCATCGACCACTTGCGGTTCGGTCTCGGTTTCTTCGCTTCGTTTCCGGATACCGGAGTATGCGGCATAGCCCAGAACCCCGGCCCCCAGAATAAAGGGCAGAAACGGCAAGCCGGGAACCAACGCAAACAGAGCCATCAGAACTGCAACAGTCCCCAACGCTGCCGGGTGGCGTCCAAGCTGCGAAAATATCGCGCTGTCAGTTGCGCCTTGCGTACCGCCGCGCGCCAGCAACAAAGCGGAGGCGATCGATATGATCACCGCTGGAATCTGCGAGACCAAACCATCGCCGACAGTCAGGATGGCATAGGTTTCAAAGGCCGATGTGACTGGCATCCCATGCACGATAACGCCCATGACCAGCCCCATCACAAGGTTGAGCAGCGTGATCAGCAGCCCGGCGATGGCGTCACCTTTGACGAATTTTGACGCCCCGTCGAGCGAGCCAAAAAAGGTGGTTTCCTGTTGTTCGCGTTCACGCCGTTCTTTGGCTTGATGGTGGTCGATGGCTCCGGCAGACATGTCGCTGTCGATGGCAAGCTGTTTGCCGGGCATTCCGTCCAGTGCGAACCGAGCGCCGACTTCGGCCATGCGCGCCGCTCCTTTGGTAATGACCATGAAGTTCACGATCAAAAGCACGCCAAACACCACCAGCCCCAAAAATATGCTGCCGCTCATGACGAATTGGGCAAAGCCCTCGATCACGTCGCCAGCCGCATTGGTGCCAGTATGCCCCTGCCCGATGATCAGCTTGGTCGAGGACACATTCAGCGACAAACGCAGCATCAGTGAGGCCAGCAGGATCGTCGGGAAGGATGAAAAATCCAAAGGCCGCTCAATGAACAGTGTCAGGGTGAAGATCAGGATCGCCAGTGCAAATGAGGCGGCCAAACCCACATCCAGAACCCAGGCGGGCATTGGCAGGATCATCATGACGATGACCGCCATCAACGCTAATGCCAGCAGAATGGTCGGAGAGAACAAGGTGCGGGGATCGATACGGGGCACGGTCTGCTCCTAGTTGAACGTAATGAAGGCGGTGGCGGAGGTGGTATCTGGCACCAGAGACCCCAGCGCTTTCTGTTCGGCCGGATGTGCGCTCAAGGGTATGAGCGGAGCTGCCGCAGCTGTGAATGGATCGCGCCGACTGACTAGGGGTGATCCATTCAATTGCGCCAATACAGTCTGAAAGCGGTCTGAATACGCCGCTGCGTGCTCGTGGGTCCGCGAATGGTAGGCCCCGGCAGCGGCAGGCCATGATCCAAGCTCCGCATAGAGCTGGGACAGAAATCGAGCTGCGTAAGCGGCGTTTTCGTCCGGATCGAACATTGCATCGATCGAGCGAAAGACCTTGCCGTGCCAGCGGTAATTAATCTGGAAGCATCCCACATCAAAACTGCGAGTGCCGGATTTGAAAATGTCGAACACGTAGGATTTTGCTTCGACCTCAGAGGCGAACCAATAGCCTTGCCCCTCGCGATTGACGGTCCAGGGCCAAGGTTCCAGTCTACCGTCCAGCGTACGGCCTGTTTCGACCCGAGCAATTGCCCTGAGGACGTCAAGAGGAACGCCCTCGGCCTGAGCTGCGCGGCGCGCGGCGTGATCGCACAGCGCGGCTGTCGATGTTGCATGTCCGGTGTGGGCTAGAAAGACATGCGCCAAAAGCGCAGCAATGAGAAGTTTATGAATTGGCATTCTGCCGGTCCGGGATTCTGGTCAGTCCCTCTCAAGCTAGCCAATTATCTGTTTACAGAGGGTTAGCGCATCTCAGTTTCGATCAATCTTGCGGCCGAAAACAACGCTGGTGTTAGTGCGCAAAACACCGGGGATGCGCGCGAGCTCGTCAACCAGAATATCAAGGTCCTCGATTCGTGGGGCTTCGGCTGACAGCAACAGGTCAAACTCACCATTGATCGACAAGCACAGCTTCACCTCGGGATAGGCTTCAAGCCGTTTGATGATGCGCGTGGTTTCCTTTTGCTGCACTTCTAGCAGCACAACGATCTGTACCTTCGGAGTGTCTTCGTTTTCTCTCAGTACGACGGAGTAACCAGCAATAACACCCCGCTCTTCCATGCGATTAATGCGTTCATGCACAGTTGTCCGGGCAACACCCAGCATTGCCGCGATGCGCGTAGTCGAGTCGCGCGCGTTGTGTTGGAGAGCGGCGATGATGCGTCGGTCAAGCTGGTCCATGCGGTCTCCGGGATGAGGCAGCTGTGTCCGGGTTTAAGGTAGATGCCGGGCAAAGCTCAAGGTTCATGAGGAATGCGAGGGTGCAACTCGTCAATGATGATCGGATGGGCATGCGGTTTGGGTCCAGCGAGATGCGGGTGATCCGGCGGCAGTTCCGGATGGTTGTGGACCACAGATTTTGCGTCGGTGCGAGGCCAAACCCTTATCACGAAGATAAGGCCCAAAACGGCAGCGGTGGCCATCCCGGCCATGGCGACCGTCGAACCAAACCAGGTCATCAGCGACCCGGCTAACGGATACAGCACCAACCAGCAGGCATGAGACAGTGTGAATTGAGCGGCGAAGACTGCCGGGCGATCTTCGGGATGTGCAGATCGGGTCAGCAGGCGGCCCGATGGTGTCAGTGTGCTGGAATATCCAAAGCCAACCAGTATCCAGATCGCAGTCAGCACGCTTAGCGTCATCGGTATGGTAGCGGTCAGAATAGCAGCCACCGCCATGGTTCCGGTTGCCATTGCGGCACCACTCAGCATGACACGCCGATCAGGGATCCGATCCAGCAGGCGTGGCAGCGCGAACGCAGCCAACATTGAACCACCACCAAAACCGGCCAGTGCAATGGCAACAGCGCTTTCAGACAGGTCGAGATCACCACGCACGATCACAACGGTATTAACGATCACCATCGAACTAATGGCCGCTGCGCTCCAGCTCAGAGCCAACAGGCCACGTAGGCGTGGGGTCTTGAGGTATATTCTGATGCCACGGGTGGTCCGGTCATAGATGCCGCGTGGTACTTTCGGTTTAGGGGAAGGCAGTGTTGCAGATACCACAAGCAGGGCGGAAGCGAGAAAGCCTATGCTGGTGCCCAGGAACAGACTGTCGAAACTGACGATCAATAAGAGTGCGGCGGCCAGTATCGGGCTTAGAAGACTCTCCAGATCGTACGCCAGACGCGACAGAGACAGGGCTTTGGTATAGTCCTGTTCGTCTGTCAGAACGTCGGGAATCGTCGCCTGAAAGGCCGGAGTGAACCCGGCAGAAGCCGATTGCAGGACAAAGATCAGCACATAGACCTGCCAAATTTCAGTGACGAATGGCAAACATAGAGCGACGATTGCGCGCACGATGTCCAATGCCACAAGCATTCTACGCCGGTCCAAACGTTCGGCAAAGGCTGCGGCAAGAGGAGCCACGGTGACATAGGCTACCATCTTTATGGTCAGCGCGGTGCCTAGAACCAACCCTGCTGAATCTCCGGCCAGATCAAATGCCAAAAGCCCCAGCGCCACTGTCGCCAGACCGGTGCCTGTCAGGGCCACAATCTGGGCAGCGAGCAAATGCCGATAGGTGCGATTTGTCAGGACGCTGAGCATTGGTCAGAGGTACTTGGTTATGGTTTTGAAGTCTTCGATGGCAGTCTGATCCGCTTCACCAGACAGGCAGTGATCAACATGATCATGGATCAGCACGCGCTTGGCGTTGGTGATAGCTTTCTCCACCGCAAAAAGCTGCTGAGCGATGTCAGCGCAGGGGGCTTCATCTTCGAGCATGGTGATCACCTTGGCCAAATGCCCGTGCGCGCGTTTCAGGCGCGCGGTGATCTGCGGGTGAGAATTATGGGTATGGGATGTCATGGTGTATCCTTATCCCCCCCATGGGGTTATTGTCAAGTTGGTCGCGATGCTGTAACTACGCGCGCGCCGAGGACGTTGAGTTTGGCTGCGAAACCTCCTATCTCGGGGTCGAGACCGCACAAAGGAAGTCGGCGTGGCGAATTATCTGTATAAAAACGATCTGCCCGAAGGGTTGGATATGGGCCCGGTCGTGGCCATCGATTGCGAAACCATGGGGCTGAACCCGCACCGGGACCGGCTGTGTGTCATCCAGATGTCGGGTGGGGATGGAAATTGTCACATCGTTCAGGTCGAAAAGGGTCAATCATCAGCTCCGAACCTCTGTGCAATGCTTGAGGACCCCAATGTGTTGAAGCTGTTCCATTTTGGCCGCTTCGATATTGCAGCCATGTATCACGCGTTCGGTGCGCTTGCAGCGCCGGTCTATTGCACCAAGATCGCCAGCCGGTTGGTGCGTACCTACACCGACCGCCATGGCCTGAAGAACCTGTGTCAGGAACTGCTGGGTGTCGATATTTCGAAACAGCAGCAAATGAGCGATTGGGGTGCGGAAACCCTGACGGATGCTCAGCTGGACTATGCTGCATCGGATGTATTGTATCTGCACCGTCTGCGCGACGCGCTGGACGGTCGGCTTGCCCGTGAAGACCGTACCGAGGTGGCACAGGCCTGTTTTGATTTCCTACCCACGCGTGCGAAGCTTGACCTCGCAGGCTGGCCCGAAACTGATATTTTTGCGCACTCATGACAGATACTGAGTCCTTTTTGAAAACTGCACGCCAGGTCATCACCGATGAGGCCCGTGCCTTGGACGTCCTTGCCGAAGGCTTGGACGAGCATTTTGCCGAGGCCGTGCAACTGATCCTGCAGGCCACAGGCCGCATCATCATTAGCGGTATCGGTAAATCCGGGCATATCGGCCACAAGATCGCGGCGACCTTGGCTAGTACCGGTACGCCAGCATATTTCGTCCACCCGGCCGAGGCCAGCCATGGTGATTTGGGCATGGTCTCGAAAGGGGATGTGGTTCTGGCTATCTCGAACTCAGGTGAAGCGCCGGAACTTGCCAATCTGCTGGCCTTTACGAGGCGTTTTGGAATTCCGCTGATTGGTCTGTCCAGCAAGCCCGAAAGCACGTTGATGAAGCAGGCTGACGTGCACCTGCTTATTCCATCGATGGGAGAAGCCTGCGGATTTGGTATGGTTCCCTCGATCTCGACCACTCTGACGTTGGCGATGGGTGACGCTTTGGCAATCGCGTTGATGAAATCCCGAGATTTCAGGCCCGAGGATTTTCGTGCCTACCACCCAGGAGGCAAACTGGGGGCGCAATTATCCACCGTGCGCGATTTGATGCACAAAGATATGCCTCTGGTAACTGCCGGTACTCCGATGAGCGAGGCACTGCTGGTTATGAGCCAGAAGAGCTTTGGGGTCGTTGGCGTTACTGATGAGGCCGGCTGTTTGCTGGGCATTATCACGGATGGTGACCTGCGTCGAAACATGGACGGGCTACTGAACAAAAACACCACCGAGGTAATGACCGAAAATCCTCTGACCATCGCGCCAAACGCAATGGCAGAAGAGGCGGTTTCGATCATGAATGATCGCAAGATCACTTCTCTTTTTGTGGTGGATCCCGAGACCAATGGTCCGACATCGGGGCTGTTGCATATCCACGACTGTCTGCGTGTAGGGCTGGGTTAAGGATATGGCCGAAGTGGATCGCCATTCCCGTTGGGTGCAGTTTCTGAAAGTTCTGCTACCACTGGCGGCGATTCTTATATTGTCCTCTGTGTTTTTGCTGTCCCGCAGCATCGACACCAATGTGTCGGTGCCCTTCAGTGATCAGGATATTGGAGAGCGACTGACAGCTCAGGTCGTTACCCGCCCCGACTACAAAGGTGTAACCCGCAAGGGCGAAGGGATTCGGGTCGAGGCTCGTCGTGCCAGCCAAAGCGGTGAACTAGAAACCCCAACGGCGTCTGAGGTTCAGGGGCGATTTGAGTTGAGCAGCGGTGGCGAGATTACACTTGAATCGAATACAGGCATGATCCGGCCAGACAAGGGCACCGCGACATTTGTGGGCGATGTAGTCATCACGACGGCGGATGGTATTCAGGTAACGACTGATCTTTTGAATACATCTTTGGATGAAATCCGCGGCGACAGCCCAGGTCAGATTGACGGAACGGGTCCGATTGGCGACTTTACCGCAGGACGAATGATTTTTGGGACTGTAAAAAAGGACGGTCCGGTCCATATTCTTTTTACAGGCGGCGTGAAGCTGATATACGAGCCGCAAAAAGCAGAAAGATAACTTGTGTTCGATTTACGTGTCGCCGTTTTGTGTTGTGCCATCGCAGTTGGGGCCATGCCTGCATTTGCGCAGGAGGCTCAGGTGGCATTTGGATCGGTCAACGCTGACCCGACCCTGCCGGTTGAAGTCACGTCCGAGACTCTGAACGTAAATCAGGAAGACGGCTCTGCCGAGTTTATCGGCAACGTGATCGTCATACAGGGTGAAATGCGCCTGACCGCAGATCGTGTTCTTGTCATGTATAACGAAGAACGTTCGGCCATTGATCGGATGGAGGCGACGGAAAATGTCGTTCTGGTCAGTCCACCTGACGCTGCCGAAGGTGATTGGGCGGAATACACCATCGATTCCGGTGTGATCGAAATGAAGGGCAATGTGCTGCTGACTCAGGGGCCCAGCATTATCAGCGGTGATCAGATGATCGCAAATCTGACGTCCGGAACCGCAACGATGTCGGGGCGCGTCAAGACGATCCTGCAGCAAGGTGGCAACTGATGAACCGTCCCGAATTGTCCATCGCTGAAGGCTCTTCCGGTCTGAAAATCGAGAAGCTGCGCAAGTCTTATCGCAAGAAGACCGTCATCCGTGACGTGTCTATGGAGCTGAACCGATCTGAGGTCGTGGCGCTGCTGGGGCCGAATGGATCGGGCAAGACCACCACGTTCTATTCCGTCGCAGGGCTGGTTTTTCCCGAGGCAGGTACCGTGACCATTGACGGGCAGAACGTCACGACTCTGCCAATGTATCGCCGTGCGCGGTTGGGTATTGGTTATCTGCCACAGGAAATGTCAATTTTCCGCGGTATGAGTGTCGAGGGCAATATCGTCTCGGTTCTGGATATCACGGTCAAACACGCTCATCGCCGGAAAGAGCGGCTTGAAGAGCTGCTATCGGATTTCTCGATCGAACATCTGCGCCGCGCACCAGCGCTTGCTCTCTCGGGTGGTGAGCGGCGCCGGGTTGAGATCGCGCGCTGTTTGGCCGCCGATCCGAATTATTTGCTGTTGGACGAGCCCTTTGCAGGGGTCGACCCGATCAGTGTCGGTGATATCCGGCATTTGGTGGCTGATCTGAAGAAACGGGGTATCGGGGTTTTGATCACGGATCACAACGTCCGGGAAACGCTGGAAATTGTGGATCGCGCCTACATTCTGCATGACGGTCAAGTTCTGATGTCCGGCACCCCAGACGAGGTGGTGGAAAACGAAAATGTGCGTCGGGTCTACCTGGGCGAAAACTTCCGTATTTCATAAGTTTACGCGGAAATGCGCCGGGCGCATGGCGGAAATCTCGCATAAACACATCTGTTTTGATTGACTCTCCCGCCGTCCCTTGCATCAATTGGGACATGGCATTGCTTCGGTTCCAGTCAGGATCTCGATGTCCCTTCTTGGAAGGGGAGGATCAGCGGCAACCGCAGAAAATGCCGATACCCCCCACCCGATAAAAACAAGTCAGTCGCGTTACGCGGCGTCAGAATGGGTGTGAATTGTGAAGGAGATCACATGCGTTACCAAATCAGCGGAAAACAGATCGACATCGGTGCGGCGCTGCAGACCCACGTGCAGACCGAACTGGGCGAGGTCGTGGGCAAGTACGCCCAGCGACCGACTGACGCCAACGTCGTCTTTTCCCGTTCGGCGCATGAATATGTATGCGAAACCACTGTGCATCTGTCGACTGGCCTGACCGCTCAGGCTAAGGCTCATGCGACCGAGATTTATGCGGCGTTTGAAGGCTGCTGTGACAAGATGGAGACACAACTACGGCGTTACAAACGGCGCCTCAAAGACCACCATAAGGATCGATCCGAGCCGGTTGAACTCTTTGGCGCGTCCTCTTATATCCTCGCCTCTGACGAATCGAACACGGCGGATGAACCCGAATCGCTGCAGCCAATGATTGTGGCTGAGATGGAGACCAAGATCCCATCGCTCAGTGTGGGAGAAGCTGTTATGCAAATGGAACTTGCCGGTGCCCCGGTGCTGGTGTTCCGGAATGAGAACAAGGACGGATTGAATGTCGTATATCGTCGTGAGGACGGCAATATTGGCTGGATTGATCCGTAACAGGCAAGAATAGTCGGAACGCCCCCTCGCAGAGGGGGCACGGCTTAGGAGCAGATTGATGGAGCTTTCGAGTATTCTAAAGCCCGAAGCGGTGCGTGTATTGTCCGCTGCGTCCAGTAAGAAGCGATTGTTTCAGGAAATTGGCGACGTAGGCGCTGCGACGCTTGGGCTGGATGCGCAGGCCATCGTTGAAAGCTTGCTCGAGCGGGAGAGCCTTGGCCCGACTGGCGTTGGCCATGGTGTTGCGCTTCCGCACGCTCGGTTGTCGGAACTGGAATCGGTCTCGGGTGTGTTTGTCATGCTCGAGAAACCCATCGACTTTGGCTCGGTCGACCGTCAGCCCGTTGATCTGGCGTTTTCGCTGTTTGCCCCTGAAGAAGCCGGGGTTGAGCATCTGAAGGCGCTGGCGTTGGTCTCGCGCACATTGCGTGAGCAATCGGTTTGCGCGAAGTTGCGGGCAAATCCTGATCCGGTAAAGCTGTATGCGATCCTGACCGAAGCTCAGTCGATGCAGGCGGCGTAAGGTACTAAGAAACGAAGAATCCGTTGAACGACGGCAAGGTAGTCATCGTTGGCGCCGCCTTTTGCGGGCAATACACGGCCGATCAGTCCAACTAAAGATGATCCCAAAGAAAACTGAATATGGCGGCCAGGTAGAGGCCGGCGATCACATAGATTTTGTGCCCTTCATCCACCCATTCCTGCATTGTTAGTGTAAAGCACCTTAAGCGACATGTGTCGTGCGAACCTGTAAACTCGCCGCCGAGCATCAGGAATGTTGCGATTCCGCCGAACAAAATCAGCGATATCCATTTTCTGTTTTGTCTGGGTATCTTGATTCGCATTGGGATTGCTTAGAGGAACACGATGGATATCACCGTGAACTATGTCACGCTTTAGCGGATGCCCCGAAGGCAGCGTTAAAACCCAATGCAAGTTGCTATCCAACTCCACCACCCTTTTGGATCGCTGCAGCAGGCCGTTTGAGCTCACTTTTTACCAAATTGGCCTCTCTGAAATGACAGCACCCTCGCAAGTGTCTGCGAGGGTGCTCGTTTCGCATGGGTGATAGACAGTCAAAGGTTCGTTCGGTCCTGTGACCGGGTTACTCAGCCGCCGGTGCCCATCTCCAATGTCCACCAGATTTTACCGCCTTTTTCCTGGTGCCAGGCAAAGCCCATCTGTGTGGCTTTGGGGTCCATTATTACCGCACGCGGTCCGGGTTCTTGCATCCAAGCAGCCAGCGTTTCCGTCTCGGTCTCATAGGTCTCCGAGATCGCTTCGCCCAGGAAGGTGCCATAATATCCGACCCGCGAAGCCCGATCCAGGGGGGAAGACCCATCCGAACCAAAATGCCAGGGCCGATTTTGGCGGGCCATGTCCTTAGAGTGAGTCTCGGCGGCAGCGTTCAGCTGTGCGTTCAACTGAACTTGCTGCAGACCTGAGGCTTGCCGTAGTGCGTTTACTGAATCCAGCATCCGGAACTGCAACTTTTCTGGGTTGCCGCGGATTTTATAGACGCTCGGCAATGGCCTGCCATCAGCACCAAGAGTTGTCGTACCCGAATCGGTACATGCGGCAAGTGCGACTAAACAAATCGCTAGAAGAGAAAGAATACGTGTCATGATCGGCCTGAATTTAGTGTCAACCACGGAAATAGCCTGCCTGAGCGCCCAGAGCAAACGCACAAAGGCCCAACCTTGCGTGATTCTGCCGGTTTGATTTGCGACTGAAGCATTCTGGCCATAAAATATCACAGAAATTGCATTTGCTCATAACAAAGGACCGCTCAACATGGTCAAGAAAACTCTTTTGTCTCCGACGCGTCGCGGCTTTCTGGCGGCTGCCACTGCCAGTTTGGCTTCGCCTGCGCTAGCCCAATACATTCCGGGTGATCCGTTGCGCCCTGCGCCCGAACCTGAGCCTCAGGTACGACGCAATGTATCCGGATTCAGGGCGCTGGATTGGCAGCCTTACTTTTCCAATACCAGAAACGGCGCCATTCTGGTCGATACGGTATCCCGAGCGCTGCATTATTGGTCAGATGATCAATCCGTATACAAACTGTACCCCTCGTCAGTGCCATTGACCGAAGAATTGACCCGTCGTGGGCGCACCAGTGTCATCCGCAAAGTCGAGGGTCCAAGTTGGTCACCGACGCCATCGATGAAAAAACGCAACCCCGAATGGCCTGATTATATCCCGCCGGGACCTGATAACCCATTGGGAACGCACGCTTTATATCTGAGTTGGAAATATTATCGCATTCACGGCACCCATGATACACGCAAAATCGGCCGTCGGTCTTCGAACGGATGCATTGGTTTGTTCAACGAAGATATCGCTGAGTTGTTCTCAATGGCCAAGGTCGGTACGCAAGTGTTGCTAATTTGACGACATTTTCGCGCGCGAACCTGCCATTTACGTAAGTTGCAATTGCAATCCATGGGGATAGCTGATTAGAAAAACTCACGAGGTAAGTCTTAGATGTGCGGTTTCGCTATTGGGAATCGCGCAAATTCTGGAGGTTAATATGAAGAAACTCGTTCTCGCTGCTGCTCTGACTGCTGCTGCTTCGACCGCATATGCTGGCAACCTGGAAGAGCCGGTTGTTGAAGCACCTGTTGTTGTCGAAGAAACCCAAGGTTCGTCGCAGGGCATCATCCTGCCGCTGATCCTGCTGGTTGTAGTTGCCGCAGCTGTTGCAGCAAGCTAAGTCGACGAGACTTTATCAATTTAAAAAGGCGGTGGTGCAAACCACCGCCTTTTTTTGTGTGTTTGGTTAAGTGGGCCGTCATTCCAACCAGCCGCGCAAATTGTCTTGGATCACCTTGCTCAGTGCCGCGATATGCGAATCATCATCGTTGAGGCACGGGATATAGGTGAACGATTCGCCGCCCGCGTGTTCGAAGCTTTCCTTGATCTCTTCGTTGATCTCTTCCAGCGTTTCGATGCAGTCGGCAGAGAACGCAGGCGCGATAACGGCGATATTTTTCTTACCTGCCCGCGCAAGATCGGCCACATGATCGACGGTGTAGGGTTTCAGCCACTCTTCCGGCCCAAATCGCGATTGGAAGGTTGAGACAAGCTGGTCATCTGACCAACCCAAACGCTCTTTCAGAAGTCTTGAGGTTTTGACGCACTGGCAATGGTAGGGATCACCTTGCTGCAGATAGCGTTCCGGCATGCCGTGATACGAGCACACGAGGACATCCGGTTTGGTCTCCATCACTGCATAGGCAAGCTCGACCGAACTTGCCAGTGCGTCGATATAAGAGGGTTCATCGAAATAGGCCGGCACAGTTCGGCTGGCCGGTTGCCAGGTTTCTTTCATCAACGCACGGAAGAATTGATCATTCGCTGTGGCGGTCGTAGCCCCGGCATATTGCGGGTAGAGCGGGAAGAAAAGGATGCGATCACAGCCTTCTTCCACCATCTGGCGCACCTTTGAAGGGGTCGAAGGATTCCCGTAGCGCATGCAGAATTCGACCATGACCTGATCGCCATACTGTTCGTGCATCGCCTCGCGTATCTTGGCGGTCTGGTCCTTGGTGATCGTCATCAAAGGGCTTTCACCCTTGTCGTGATTCCAGATCGACTTGTACGCTTCGCCCGAACTGAAAGGGCGTTTGGTCAGGATGATGCTTTGCAGAATGGGCTGCCATTTCCAGGCCGGGTAGTCGATCACGCGCTTGTCTGACAAAAATTCGTTCAGATAACGCCGCATGGGCCAATAGCTATAATCATCAGGTGTGCCCAAGTTGGCCAGCAGGACACCGACACGTCCCGTTTTAACCTTGGGATGCTCTGCGGGCGCGTGGGTAGGACGAGTGGCATCAAACATGTGAAGCTTCCTGAATTTATGTGTCTGGCCTGAAATAACGGGAAAAGGACGGTCGTCAATCGGGCAGTTTGCCCTCATCCGTGCCCAACGCATCAGCAAGGCGCATTTGGGCCGATCCCGGACGCAAAGGTTTGGGCTGACTGTCATCAGGGGACCAGCCTGTCAGGCAGACCAGTTCGTAAGTTCCCCTCAAACGGCCTTGGGAGGTTGCGAAATGAGCGGCATAGATTTCCTGCGCTTTCTCGAAAACAGCCCGCCGGGTCGGTTGCTTCAGACGATCTTGCAGCGCATTGGTTTCTCCCATAGCGCGCAAATCATGCATCAGATGGTTAAGGTCGCGATATTCGGCAGATAACGTTGCCTTGTCTGCAACGGGCAAAGCCAAACCAGCCCGTTGCAGCAACGCGCCCAGATCACGTAATTCTGCCATCGGTGCAATACGCGGGCTTAGACCGCCCGTAATCTCAATCTCCGCTTGACCCAGTACTGAACGCAACTCCTGAAGGGTTTCGCCGCCCAAGCACACGACCAAGAGCAAACCATCAGGTTTCAGAGCACGATGGCATTGGATTAATTGGCCAACCGGGTCGTTTGCCCAATGCAGCGCCATCGCGTGTATAACCAGGTCATGCGCGCTTGGCGTCAGGTCCAGAACCTCATCATCCGGGATGAACCGGGCCTCGGTCCATAATCCTTCCCAGATGTGTGGGAACGGGGTCACGACGACAGGCGCCTTAAAGGTTTTATTAACCATCGATAGACGATCCTGCACCTCGTCAACAGCGGCGCGGTGCAGAAACAGCGCCTCATCCTGCGCGCGGCTGCGGTGGAGCGCGAGGGCAGAGCGGTCAAACAGAGAGGGTGCAGTGTCGGACGGCAGTTTCATAAGCCGCAAGTATCGCATTCGTCGGGGGATTCAAACCGTTGTCGAGATGATCTATCCCCCGCGTTGCCTTTCATGCGGTGCGCTGACTGAATCCGACTTTGGCCTCTGCGGTCCATGCTGGCGAGACACACCATTTATCGGTGGCGCAGTTTGCGAAAGTTGCGGCGTGCCGGTCCCCGGCGCACGGGATGGGCATAGAATCGAATGCGACGACTGCCTCACAAGGCCGCGCGCTTGGCAGGACGGTCGGGCAGCTCTGATGTATCAAGGGGGTGCCAAATCGCTGATACTGGCGTTGAAACATGGGGATCGTACGGAACTGGCGCGCCCGGCTGCGCGCTGGATGGCACAAGCCGGGTCCGAAGTGTTTCGCCCCAACATGTTGATCGCGCCAGTCCCGCTGCATTGGTCCCGAATGATCCGCAGGCGATATAACCAATCCGCACTGCTTGCGCATCATCTGGGTCAGGAAACGGGTCTGGCCGTATGCCCTGATCTTTTGGTTCGAATCAGACGCACGCCTGTCCTGGATGGCAAAACAGCGGTTGAACGTGCCGCAGCACTCGCCGACGCCATAGCTGTACATCCGAAACGAGAACGTATGACACAGGGCCGCGATATTCTTCTGGTCGATGACGTTATGACCTCGGGTGCGACACTGGAGGCCTGCGCGCGTGTTTGCCGTGCTTCAGGAGCAAATCATATTTTCGTGTTGGTACTGGCGCGCGTTGCCAAGGATGCCTAATTCGCCCATGAATGTGCGGAACCCAAAGGGACGAAATATGAAGCCGGTAGAAATCTACACCTCGCCGCTGTGCGGCTTTTGCCACGCTGCCAAACGGTTGTTGAAGCAGAAAGGCGTCAAGTTCTCGGAAGTCGACGTGCTGATGCATCCCAAACGCAAACCCGAAATGATCCAGCGGGCGGGTGGGAAACGCACTGTCCCGCAGATTTTCATCGGCCAAACTCATGTTGGCGGTTGCGATGACCTCTACGAGCTTGAACGTCAGGGCAAGCTGGATCGCCTGCTCGCGGCCTGATGCAGACCGCTCTGCTGCAAATCACTTCGTCGGACGACCCGGTCCAGAATCTGGACATGGTGCGCGCCATGATGGCCGAGGCGGCAGAGCAAGGCGCGGGCTTTATCTTGACGCCCGAGGTGACGAACTGCGTCTCAACCAGCACTACGCGGCAGCGCGAAGTTCTGCAGCATGAAGAGGATGACATCACCCTGGCTGGCCTGCGCAAGCAGGCCGCTGATTTGGGTGTTTGGCTGCTGATCGGCTCTTTGGGGATCAAGACCCACGATGCCGATGGCCGCTTTGCCAACCGTAGCTTCATGATCAACCCGCAGGGGCAGATCGTGGCGCGATACGACAAGATCCACATGTTTGACGTGCAGGTCAGTGAGACCGAGACGTTCCGCGAATCGAAGAACTATCGCCCCGGCGAGAATGCCGTGATCGCAGATACAGATTTCGGGAAAGTTGGTATGACGATCTGCTATGATATCCGCTTTCCGCATCTTTATGCAGCGCTGGCGCAGTCTGGAGCACAGATTCTAACCGTCCCGGCAGCGTTTTCGCCGGTCACAGGTGCTGCACATTGGGAATCCCTGCTGCGCGCGCGGGCGATTGAAACCGTCTGCTGGGTGCTTGCCCCAGCGCAGACTGGCGCGCATCCAAAGACGCGCGGCAAGACCCGATATACTCATGGCCACAGCATGGTCGTGGCCCCTTGGGGAGAGGTCGTCATCGACGCAGGCACCGATCCGGGCATTCACTTTTTCGAATTGCATGATAGTTCTGTGTCCGAGGCGCGCCGGCGTGTGCCCTCATTGACTCATGTACGGCCTTTCAAAGGTCCCTGATCCAGAACCGGGCTTATGACGGACGAGAAAAATGCCCTGGCGGTCACGCTGTTCAGCGAAATACTGACCGCAGACCAGCTATTGCGCAACCGGCTGAGCCGGGTGCTGCCCAAGGGCATGGAAATCTCACATTTCTCGGTGCTGAACCATCTGGTCTTTGTCGGAGATGAACGCAGCCCGGCGCAGCTGGCCAACACGTTCCACGTCACGCGCGGAGCGATGACCAACACCTTGGCCAAGCTGGAATGGGCTGGATACATTCACATACGCCCCGACTGGGACGACGCCCGCCGCAAAATGGTCGCGATCAGCCCAGCCGGCCGCCGCGCGCGCGATCAGGCGATTTCCTCGATTGCCCCGCTGATCAACCGCGTGGTCGGAGAGCTGGGGCTGGAGCGCGTCCGCAGCACGCTGCCGGTGCTGCGAGATTTGCGGTTGCAGTTGGAGGGGGAGTGAAGAGCGCAACTATTTGGTTTTCGAGACAACCGACTCTCAAAGATCTACAGCGCCCATATCTTCAAAGGTGTTCATACGATCAATGAGCCTTGTACCCAACTCTGTGGGGCTGCGTGTGAATATTGAAGGGCACGTTTGAAAGCTGCTCTCGCCTGTAAATCGCGCCCCGATTGATAAAGAGCGATGCCGCGCTCAAGTTCCATCTAAATAGCTGTTGAAGAGTTAATTTTTGTCAGTATTTGGATGGTGTTTACACCCATCCTATCCCGCCTTCACACTCGCCGTCACATAATTCACGCTCAAATCCCGGTCCGAGATCGACCAGCTCCACAGGATCGGGTTGAAGACAAAGCCCTTGCGGTCCACCGGCTCCAGTCCGGCCTGACGCAGCAGGTCGAACAGCTCATCCGGCGTGATGAACTTGTTCCACTCATGCGTGCCGCGCGGTAGCCAGCGCATGACGACCTCGGCCCCGAAAATCGCCATAGCATAGGATTTCGGGTTGCGGTTGATGGTCGAGCAGATCAGCAGCCCGCCCGGTTTCAACAACTGCTGCGAGGCGGTCAGGAAACCCAGCGGATCGGCCACATGTTCGACCACTTCCATGTTCAGCACCACGTCAAACTGCTCACCTGCGGCTGCCATATCCTCGGCGGTGGTGTGGCGATAGTCGATATCCAGCCCCGATTGCTCGGCATGGATGCGGGCGACGGGCAGGTTGCCTTCGGCGGCGTCGGCGCCCACGACCGTCGCGCCCAATCGCGCCATCGGTTCGCTCAGCAGCCCGCCGCCGCAGCCGATATCCAGCAGGCACAGCCCCTCAAAGGGATGTGAGGTCTTGAGATCGCGGTCGAACTCACCCGCGATCTGATGTGTGATATAATCCAGACGGCACGGATTCAGCATGTGCAGAGGTTTGAATTTCCCATGCGGGTCCCACCATTCGGCGGCCATCGCCTCGAATTTTGCGATCTCTGACGGGTCGACCGTGTTCGGATGCGCTTGCATTCCTGTCTCCGTGTGCTCTTTTACGCTTAAGGACTATATAGGGCCGTAATGGATAAGTACCCGGACCAAAAGCGCGCAGTTCAATATCTTTACCCGCCGATCGATCCGTTCGATCAGCGCGTCGTTGATATGGGTGATGGGCACCGTATTTATGTGGAACAATGCGGTAATCCCAATGGGATACCGGTCGTGGTGCTGCATGGTGGGCCGGGTGGCGGTTGCAGCCCCGCGATGCGGCGCTATTTCGATCCAGAGGTCTACCGGGTGATTCTCTTTGATCAGCGCGGTTGTGGCCGTTCAAGGCCCACGGCCTCGGTCGAAGACAATACGACCTGGCATCTGGTCGCGGATATCGAACGGTTGCGAACGCTGTTTGGTATCGAGGACTGGATTGTCTTTGGCGGCAGCTGGGGTGCAACACTGGCTTTGATTTACGCGCAGACACACCCGGATCGGGTCAACCGTCTGGTGTTGCGCGGCGTGTTTCTGGCGACGCAGGCCGAGCTCGATTGGTTTTATGGTGGCGGTGCGGGCAAGTTTTGGCCGGAACAGTGGGCCAAGTTTGCATCCCTGTTGCCCGAGGCCGAACAGTCTGACGCGATCAATGCCTATCACAAGCGCCTCTTTTCGGGCGATCGTGCGACCGAGATCCTCTTTGCGCGCGCTTGGTCTCATTGGGAGAACGCTCTGGCCTCAATCCACACCAACGGATCGGTTGGGGAAAGCCCCGGGGAATACGCCCGTACCTTTGCACGGCTGGAAAATCATTATTTCAGGAACGGCGCGTTTCTCGAGTATGATGGCCAGATCCTAGACCAGATGGACCGTATCGCACATATTCCCGGCCATATCGTGCAGGGAAGGTATGATATGATCTGTCCACCGCAAGCGGCCTGGAACCTGGCGCAGCGATGGCCTGGCGTTGACTTGAAAATGGTGCGCCAGGCAGGGCACGCCTTGTCAGAACCGGGTATAAGCGTTGAGCTGGTCCGGATTATGGACCGCGTGGCGGAGGGTACGGCATGACCAGGATCGACCGTCGTGCATTGTTTGCCTCGGGTGCTGCCGCCGCCTTGCTGGCGGCGACGGGCGGGTCGCTGGCGGATACACCAAAGACAGGTGGCAAGCTGCGGCTTGCGGTTCCGCGCGATGAGAGTTTGGAAATATTAGCGCGCGGGGCCGTGTTCGACACCCTGACCGAAGTCGCATCAGATGGGACCTTGCGCGGCGAACTGGCAAAAGCTTGGCAGGCTGAAGAACACGCGCGCGTATGGAGCTTTGATCTACGCGACGACGCGATGTTCCATGATGGATCCGCCATGCATGCAGACGATGTAGCGGCGGTATTTTCAGACATCGGACGCGCGGAGGCCCTAGCCCCTGATCGCGTTAGGTTGGAACTGGCCGCGCCCAATCCTGGTTTGCCCTTCTTGCTTGCCGACAGTCGGTTTGTCGTGACACGTGACGGGCAGGGAGTTACCCCATTGAACACGGCAACGGGCACGGGGTGCTATCGTGTAGAACGGGCCGAGGATTCTCGCCATTTCCTTGGGCGCAAGGTGGCGGGCCACTACAAAAATGGCCACGCGGGTTGGGCTGATGCGTTGGAAATCATTGTGATCCCTGATGCGCGTGTGCGGGCCGAGGCTTTGCGGGATGGCTATGTGGACATTGCTGCCCTGCCCGAAGGTGATGAGCTTAAGGATCAACGCGGTCTCAGATACCATCCAAGTAAGACCGACATGGCGCTGGCAGTGGCCGCGCATGTTGGCATGCCGCGTCAGATTGGCAGGGGGTCGCTGGACGATGGGCGCATCGCCGAGCGGTGGTGGCTGGCCTAAATCCGATCACGATTTTCGCCGGGGGTTGCAGACTCGGAAAAGCCTGCGTATATGCAGTTGCAACAGCGGCGCGTTGGACTTCTGGTCCGGGGCTCCACCGGAAATCTCGACGGGCCGCGCGCCCGTTTTTTTGTGCCCGATGACAGGGTAGAGAACCTGAATGACAAACGACTTGATAGCCAAAGCAGCCATTGACCGGCGACTGGCCGAGATTATCACACCCGTGATCGAGGATCTGGGATATGAGCTGGTGCGCATCCGCCTGATGAGCGGCAAGACCACCACGATGCAGATCATGGCCGACAAGCCCGATGGCGGCATCGAAGTAGATGACTGCGCCGAGATTTCGAACGCAGTGAGTGCCACGCTGGACGTCGAGGACCCGATTCTTGATGCCTATACGCTTGAAGTGTCCAGCCCCGGCATCGACCGCCCTCTGACCCGTCTTAAGGATTTCGAGACCTTCGAAGGATACGAGGCCAAGATTGAGACCGCTGAACTGATCGACGGCCGCCGCCGCTTTAAGGGTGAACTGGCCGGGATCGAAGGGGATGAGGTACTGATCAATATCCCCGAAGGGGACGAGACGATCACCATCGGTCTGCAATTCGACTGGCTGAGCGACGCCAAGCTGGTCCTGACTGATGAACTGATCAAGGAAATGCTGCGCCAGCGCAAAGACGCCGGTGCCCTGAACGAAAACGCTTTCGACGAGATTGAGACCGAAGGGTCCGAAGAGGAGACGAACTGATGGCAATCACCTCAGCCAACCAGCTGGAGCTGCTGCAGACCGCCGAGGCCGTGGCCCGCGAAAAGATGATCGACCCCGGTCTGGTTGTCGAAGCGATGGAGGAATCGCTCGCCCGTGCCGCCAAGAGCCGCTACGGCGCGGAAATGGATATCCGCGTGTCGATCGACCGCAAAACCGGCAAGGCGACCTTTACCCGCGTCCGTACCGTGGTTGAAGATGAAGAACTTGAGAACTATCAGGCTGAGTTCACCGTTGAGCAGGCCAAACAATATATGGAAAACCCTGAGGTCGGTGATGTCTTCGTTGAAGAGGTTCCGCCGGTTGAGATGGGCCGTATCGCGGCACAATCCGCCAAGCAGGTGATCTTGCAGAAGGTCCGCGAAGCAGAGCGCGACCGTCAGTACGAAGAATTCAAGGATCGCGCGGGCACCATCATCAACGGTGCGGTCAAGCGCGAGGAATTCGGCAACGTCATCGTCGATCTGGGCGGTGCCGAAGCCGTTCTGCGCCGCAATGACAAGATCGGCCGCGAAAGCTATCGCCCGAATGACCGTGTGCGCGCCTATATCAAGGAAGTCCGCCGCGAGGTGCGTGGTCACCAGATCTTCCTGTCGCGCACCGCGCCGGAATTCATGGCTGAGCTGTTCAAGATGGAAGTGCCGGAAATCTATGATGGCATCATTGAGGTCAAGGCCGTGGCCCGTGACCCCGGCTCGCGCGCCAAGATCGCTGTGATCTCGTATGACGGCTCGATTGATCCCGTGGGTGCCTGCGTTGGTATGCGCGGCAGCCGCGTGCAGGCCGTTGTGAACGAGCTGCAGGGTGAAAAGATCGACATCATCCCGTGGAACGAAGATCAGCCGACCTTCTTGGTGAACGCTCTGCAGCCTGCAGAAGTTTCCAAGGTGGTTCTGGACGAAGAAGCCGGTAAGATCGAAGTGGTTGTACCCGAAGAGCAGCTTTCGCTGGCCATCGGTCGCCGCGGTCAGAACGTGCGTCTGGCCAGCCAGTTGACCAACCTGGACATCGACATCATGACCGAAGCCGAAGAATCGGCCCGTCGTCAGAAAGAGTTCGAAGCCCGTACACAGCTGTTCATGGAAACACTGGATTTGGACGAGTTCTTCGCGCAACTGCTGGTTTCGGAAGGATTCACCAACCTCGAAGAAGTGGCCTATGTCGAAATTGAGGAACTGCTGGTCATCGACGGTGTTGACGAAGGCACCGCGCAAGAACTGCAGACCCGTGCGCGCGAATTCCTAGAAGCACAAGCCAAGGCGGCGTTGGATGCGGCCCGTGCGCTGGGCGCCGAGGACAGCCTCATTGAATTCGAAGGCCTGACACCCCAGATGGTAGAGGCGCTGGCCAAGGACGATGTGAAGACGCTGGAAGACTTCGCAACCTGTGCCGACTGGGAACTGGCCGGTGGCTGGACCACAGTTGATGGTGAGCGCATCAAGGATGATGGTGTTCTGGAACCTTTCGGCGTGACGCTGGAAGAGGCTCAGGACTTGGTCATGACGGCGCGCATTATGTTGGGCTGGGTTGATCCGGCTGAATTGGAGCAGGCCGAAGAAGACGGCGAAGCAACCGATGAGGAGGTCGAGGCCTGATCTCAGGCCTCGGGTGGCTGACATGGGTCGCGGTGGCGTCCAAAAGGATCGGTCGGAAGGCCCTGAACGCAAGTGCATCGCCACTGGCGAGATTCAGCCTAAATATGGCTTGATCCGCTTTGTGGCAGGGCCGGACGGTCAGGTCTTTCCCGATGTTGCGGCTAAATTGCCGGGGCGCGGGGTCTATGTGGCGGCGGATCGCGCCGCGCTGGACAAAGCAGTGAGTAAGAAACTGTTCTCGCGTGGGTTCAAGGCGCAGGTGAGTGCGGCCAAGGATCTAACAGATGAGGTCGAAAAACAGGTGGCGCGCCGGGTGATCGAGCTGATCAGTTTGGCGCGCAAGTCCGGAGATGCGGTCGCCGGGTATGAAAAGGTCAAGGCGTGGCTGGACCGGGAAGAGGCCCAGGTGTTGATTCAAGCCTCGGACGGATCGGGGCGCGGTAAGTCGAAACTCAGCACGCCGCACTTTGGAAAATACATCGGCTGGCTGACTGCGGATGAGCTCGGGGCGGCATTTGGGCGCCAAACCGTGATTCATGCGGCCATGGCCTCTGGCGGACTCGCCAAACGTGTTGTAGAGGAAGCGCAGCGCCTGCGTGGCTTGCGCGAAAAGGATGACGGCGGCAAGGGCCGCTCGGAAGGGTAAGAAGCTTAATGAGCGATAGTGACGGCAAAAAGACATTGGGTCTTCGTGGCGGGGCACGCCCCGGAAATGTGAAACAGAGTTTCAGCCACGGACGCACCAAGAATGTCGTGGTGGAGACCAAACGCAAACGCGTGGTCGTACCCAAGCCGGGCGCGACCAAACCAAGTGGTGGTGCGGCACCTTCGGGTGATCCTTCGCGTCGTCCGGCGGGTATTTCTGATGCGGAAATGGCGCGCCGAATGAAGGCGTTGCAAGCTGCCAAAGCGCGCGAGGCTGAAGAGGCCGCTGCGCGCGAGGCACAAGAGAAGGCGCGTGAAGAAGAACGTGCGCGCCGCCGGGCCGAACAGGAAGCCAAGGAACGCGAACAGCGTGAGGCTGAAGAGCGTGCTCGTGCCAAGGCCGAGGAAGAAGAACGTAAGCGCAAAGAGGCGGAAGAAGCTGCCAAGCGCGCTGCTGCGGCACCCGCGCCCGAAGAACAACCGCGTACGGCACGCGGTCCGGCCAACAAACCGGCGCCAGCGGCTACACCCCGCAAGCAAGACCGCGAGCGCGAGCAGCGTGGCCGCGGCAAAGGACGTGACGACAACCGCCGTTCGGGCAAGCTGACACTGGGTCAGGCTACCGGTGGTGAAGGTAATCGTCAGCGTTCAATGGCTGCGATGAAGCGCAAGCAGGAGCGTGCGCGCCAGAAAGCCATGGGTGGCCCGGTCGAGCGGGAAAAGGTGATCCGCGACGTTCAGTTGCCCGAGGCGATCATGGTCTCGGAACTGGCCAACCGTATGGCTGAGCGCGTGGCTGACGTTGTCAAATCGCTGATGCAGATGGGCATGATGGTCACGCAGAACCAGACCATCGACGCTGATACCGCTGAGCTGATCATCGAAGAGTTTGGGCATAAGGTGACCCGCGTCTCTGATTCGGATGTTGAAGACGTCATCAAAGAAGTCGAAGACAGCGATGACGATCTGCAGCCGCGTCCGCCAGTCATCACCATCATGGGCCACGTTGACCATGGTAAGACATCATTGCTGGATGCGATTCGTGACGCGCGCGTTGTGGCGGGCGAAGCCGGTGGCATTACCCAGCATATCGGCGCCTATCAGGTGAAAACCGATGGTGGCACCACGCTGACCTTCCTTGATACGCCGGGCCACGCGGCCTTTACTTCAATGCGGTCGCGCGGTGCTCAGGTCACAGATATCGTGGTTCTGGTTGTGGCTGCCGATGATGCGGTGATGCCGCAGACGATCGAGGCGATCAACCACGCCAAGGCGGCCGAAGTGCCGATGATCGTGGCGATCAACAAGGTCGATAAGCCGGATGCGAACCCGGACAAGGTGCGGACCGATCTGCTGCAGCACGAAGTCATCGTCGAAAAGATGTCAGGTGAGGTTCAGGACGTCGAAGTGTCCGCCATCACCGGTCAAGGTCTCGATGAACTGCTGGAAGCCATCGCGCTGCAGGCCGAGATTCTGGAACTGAAAGCCAACCCCGACCGCGCCGCCCAAGGTGCCGTGATCGAGGCGCAGCTTGACGTGGGCCGTGGTCCCGTTGCCACCGTTCTGGTTCAGAACGGCACTCTGCGTCAGGGTGATATCTTCGTCGTGGGTGAGCAGTATGGTAAGGTCCGTGCGTTGATCAACGACAAAGGCGACCGCGTCAAAGAAGCCGGCCCCTCGGTTCCCGTTGAGGTTCTTGGTCTGAACGGTACGCCTGAAGCGGGCGACGTTCTGAACGTGACCGAGACCGAAGCTCAGGCCCGTGAGATTGCTGCCTATCGTGAGCAAGCAGCCAAGGACAAGCGCGCCGCAGCTGGTGCCGCAACCACCCTTGAGCAGCTGATGCAGAAGGCCAAGGAAGACGAGAACGTCACCGAGCTGCCGATCTTGATGAAAGCTGACGTGCAGGGTTCTGCCGAAGCCATCGTTCAGGCGATGGAGAAGATCGGCAATGAGGAAGTGCGCGTACGCGTTCTGCACTCGGGTGTTGGCGCGATTACCGAAACGGATGTCGGTCTGGCCGAAGCCTCGGGCGCTCCGATCTTTGGCTTCAACGTTCGTGCCAATGCGTCAGCGCGAAACACCGCGAACCAGAAAGGCGTCGAGATCCGGTATTATTCGGTGATCTATGACCTCGTGGATGACGTGAAAGCAGCCGCATCCGGCCTGCTGAGCGCCGAGATCCGCGAGAAGTTCATCGGTTACGCCGAGATCCGCGAAGTCTTCAAGGTTACCGGCGTTGGCAAAGTTGCCGGCTGTCTGGTCACCGAAGGCGTGGCGCGTCGTTCCGCAGGTGTTCGTCTGCTGCGCGACAACGTGGTGATTCACGAAGGCACGCTGAAGACGCTGAAGCGTTTCAAGGACGAAGTGACCGAAGTTCAGTCGGGTCAGGAATGCGGTATGGCGTTCGAAAACTATGACGACATCCGCGCAGGCGACGTGATCGAGATCTTCGAACGCGAAGAAGTGACCCGGACGCTCGACTGATCTGGCTTCCAGCGAGAGATTTAAGACAGCGGCTCAATTGGGCCGCTGTTTTCTTTTTGGAGTTATTCGCTGCGCGACGACAAAAACGAGCCCGAGGGCATGATGATGTCGAAGTGATGTTTACCCTGTTGAAGGTCGAAACTGACCGAATGTCCTGCTTTTCGTAGCAACTCCGCATAGTCACGGCTTTGTCGAACAAATTCTGGTGTATCTCTTTCAGCAACCGTTACCCTGTAGCGCGGCCCCGGCGCGGGCAGATTGAGGCATGGGGAAAGATCGTGAATCTCGACCTTAGTCAGTTGCAAGGGATCATTTACCGAAGTTAGGCTAATCGGCTCCAAATCGTAAACGCCACTGATCAGAATTACGTTACGCACTCTTAGACCCGCCTGCGCCAACGCGCTGGATGAGGTGGCCATGACCATCGCTACCAGATGCGCACCTGCGCTATGACCTGACAGAGTGATGTTTGATGGATCGAAGCCTAATAACTCGGCCTGTGATGCAAGCCACAGCAAGGCATCGCGACATTCTTCGACCATCTGCCCCAACCTAGCTTCAGGGGCGAGTGTGTAATTCAGGGTCGCAAAGGCCTGCCCGTTTTCGTGTAGCACCGGTGCCATCGGGGCGGATTCGCGCTGGCTGAGCGCCTGCCAATACCCTCCGTGAATGAACACATGCAAAGGTGCGTTTGCGTCTGAGGAGGGGAAGAAATCCAGAACCTGCGCCGGACTGTCGCCATATGCAAGGTTTTCGCGCACATCCATCCGTGTCCGGGCCTGAGCGCTGAGCGCAACATAACTGTCCAGATATGGCGTCAGATCGCCACCAATAATCGAGCTGGGGGAGTATTCCTGTTCAAGTTGATCTTGGGTGAACCCGCGATAAAGCATGCCTCAGTCTCCCGCATACATCAGCTCGGTGCGCATATCGTAGAGGTCGTGGAAGAAGCGCAATTCCAGCGCCTTGCGCAGAAAGGCCACGCCGCTCGAGCCACCTGTACCGGGTTGCATCCCGATGACCCGTTCGACTGCCGTAGCGTGGTCGAAACGCCAGCGCTGGAACAGCGATTCGACGTCCATCAGCTTTTCAGCCAGAGCATAGAGGTCCCAATACTTGCCGGTATCCTGGAAAATCTCGCACCAGATTTTCACGACGCGCGGGTCGCCGGAATAGGATTGTGAATAGTCACGTTCGATCAGGTCTTGCGGTACGTCAAACCCTTGCCGTGCCAGCATGTGCAGCACTTCGTCATAAAGGGACGGTTTGGTTAGCGCTGCGCTCAGCATCTCCATGACCTCCGGATCGTGTTCATGAACCTTGAGGGTCGAAGCATCCTTGTTGCCCAATATGAACTCGATCTGGCGATAACCGTAACTCTGAAAGCCTGACGAACTACCTAACGCATCGCGAAACGTCATGTAGTCGGCGGGCGTCATGGTCAGCAGCGTTTCCCAAGCGGTGATCAACTGCCGCTGGATCGCCTTGATCCGGTCGAGATTTTTCATCGCCGGGCCGAAATCGTCTTGCTGCAGGAAGCGCCGCACTTCGACCAGCTGGTGATGCATCAACTTCAGCCATAGCTCGCTGACCTGATGGATGATGATGAATAACATCTCATCGGGCTGAGCAGGATCCTGAAAGGTTTTTTGCAGATTCAACAGGGTTTTGAGTTGCAGAAAGTCGCCATAGCTTTTGCGATGCGTCTCAGCGAAATCGGTGACCAGAGAATCCTCGATTCCGCGTTCCAGCAGTCGGTCATCTTTCGTGCTGCCCATCTTGCTCCTCCGGTTGGTTGCTCGATCCCTGTGTATGGGCCAGTTTTGCAACTATCCAGAGGGTCAGGTCCAGTCCAGAACAACTTTGCCGGACAGGCCCGACTTCATTGCTGCGAAACCTTCGGCAAAATCGTCAACACCAAACTGATGGGTGATCACGCGGCTTACGTCCAAACCGTTCTGCAGCATAGCAATCATCTTGTACCATGTCTCAAACATCTCACGGCCGTAGACGCCCTTGATGGTGATGGCTTTAAAGACAATGCGACTCCAGTCGACCGGAGATTGGCCCGGTGGGATGCCCAGCAGGGCGATCTTTCCGCCCATGACCAGCGCTTCGACCATCTGATCCAAAGCTGCCTGCGAGCCCGACATCTCCAAACCCACGTCAAAGCCTTCTTTCATCCCCAGTTCGGTGATGACATTGGACAACTCTTCTATGGTTACATCGACCGTACGTATCGACGGCACCACATGTTCCGCCAGTTTCAGTCGATCTGCATTGATATCGGTGATTACGACGTTTCGCGCACCTGCATGGCGTGCGACAGCTGCTGCCATTATGCCGATCGGGCCTGCGCCTGTTATTAGAACATCCTCACCCAGCAGATCGAAGCTCAGCGCGGTATGAACCGCATTGCCCAGCGGGTCGAGGATGGCGCCAATCTCATCCGGCACATCATCTGGCAAAGGAATCACGTTGAAGGCGGGCAGTTTCAAAAACTGGGCAAAGGCACCTTGTTCGTTTACGCCGATGCCTCGAGTTCCAGGGTCCAGATGAAACTTGCCTGCACGGCTTTGGCGACTTTCAGTACCGATCAGATGCCCTTCGCCCGAGCAGCGCTGGCCGATCTCAAGCCCGGTAACGTTGCGACCAATCTTAACGATTTCGCCTGCGAATTCGTGGCCGGTGATCATCGGCACTGGTACTGTGGCTGCGGCCCAGTCATCCCAATTCCAGATATGAATATCTGTGCCGCAGATGCCGGTTTTGTTTATGCGGATCAGTACCTCATCCGGTCCAATCTCGGGCACTGGGGCCTGAACCATCCAAAGACCTTCCTCGGGCTTGGATTTTTCCAGTGCTTTCATCGTGTTGGGTCGCATCAGATCACCCCCAATTCCTTGCCGACCTTGCCAAAGGCCGCGAGCGCGCGATCCAATTCATCCTTTGTTAGAGCCGCATTCATCTGCGTTCTGATCCGGGCCTGACCGCGCGGAACGACGGGGAAGAAGAAGCCCGAGACATAGACGCCCTCATCAAACAACCTCGACGCCATGTCTTGCGCAAGCGTTGCTTCCCCCAACATCACCGGGATGATCGGGTGCTCACCGGGTAACAGATCAAAGCCCAGCTTTTCCAAACCGGCGCGCCAGTATTTGGCGTTGCCGAACAGTTGCGCGCGCAGCATGTCGCCCTCTTCAACCAGACGGATTGCTTCCAGACCGGCAGCGACGATGGACGGTGGCAGCGAGTTTGAGAACAGATAGGGCCGCGCCCGCTGCCGCAGCAGGTCGATCACTGGCTGCGGCCCGGCGATGTAGCCGCCGATTGCCCCCCCAAGTGCCTTGCCCAGAGTTCCCGTCAGAATGTCCACGTCGACGCCGAAGTGATCCGGCGTGCCCGCACCGTTTGGCCCCATGAAGCCCGTGGCGTGGCAATCATCGACCATGACGATGGCGTCGTACTTGTCGGCCAGCTCGCGTATTTTTGGCAGATTGGCCAGATAGCCATCCATCGAAAAAACGCCGTCGGTGGCGATCATGATATGCCGCGCCCCGTCCTCGCGTGCCTGTTTCAACCAAGCCTCGAGGTCGTTCATGTCATTGTTTAGATAGCGATAGCGTTTGGCCTTGCAGAGCCTTACGCCATCGATGATTGACGCGTGGTTCAGACTATCCGAGATGATTGCGTCTTCAGGCCCTAACAAAGGCTCAAACAGCCCGCCATTGGCATCGAAACAGGCAGCGAACAGAATTGAATCATCTTTGTTCAGGAACTTGGCCAGCCGTTGCTCAAGCTCGCGGTGAATATCCTGCGTGCCGCAGATAAAGCGGACCGAGGCCATGCCGAACCCTTTTGGTTCCATGGCGTTCTTGGCGGCGTCGATCAGGGCGGGGTGATCGGCCAGGCCCAGATAGTTGTTGGCGCACAGGTTGATGACCTGCTTTCCGCCCACAGTAATCTCACCGCCCTGAGGCGAGGTGATCATTCGTTCACGCTTGTACAGACCTTCGGATTCGATCTGCTTAAGTGTGTCCGTGATGTGGGACAGGAATGCATCTGCCATGGCGACCTCCGTTCATCTGAGTCGCGCTTCTAACATAACGGACGAACATCCCAAATAGGGGATTTACGAAATTACGGAAAAATATCCGTGAAGGCGGAATAATGCTGAATTAGGCGTTCTTTACGATTAGGAAAACACGCGCAGGGCTGTCGGCAGAAATGGAATGCGCGACGTCAGCGGCATATCGGGCTGTATCACCCTGCCTGAGTTCGCTCACTGCCGCGCCTGAAGTAACTCGAACTGACCCTTCCAACACGGTCAATTGTTCCCGTGCACCGCGCGCATGGGGTTGGCTGTTCAAGGCGCCGTTTTTGTCGAGCTGAATGTCATAGACCTCGTGACCGCCGGCCTCTTCTGGCGGTGAGAGGATCCGGATGCGGCAGTTCTCTCCCATGTTATCGATGCTGGGCACTTCGGAGTTTTTGAGAATCTCGATCTGGTCGGTTGTCTTCGTGTCTTCCAACAACCCGGCAAAATCCACCTGCAGAGCTCGGGTCAGGTTCCACAAGGTCGAAATTGTGGGGCTGCTTTCTCCCCGCTCGATCTGGCTGACCATGGATCGCGATACGCCGCTGAGATTCGCGACCGCTTCGAGGGAAAGGCCCTGGGCTCGGCGCGCCTCCTTCAGGCGTGTCGGAAGGCGTGTCAGGATATCGTCTGTCTTGTCCGTCATGACGGAATTTCATGCGCCTTGAATCGATAGATGTCAATTCCGTCTGTGACGGGACGTCTCAGGCGACAGAGGGTTTCTGCGGGTGCATACTACGGCCAAACTCAGGAGGAATGATCCATGACCGATATTGTTATTCTGGATGGCGCACGTACTGCCATCGGCACTTTTGGCGGTGCGTTGGCTTCGACCGCGCCGATTGATCTGGCGACCGTGGCGACCGAAGCCGCGCTTGAACGGTCGGGTGTCGAAGGTGGGCAAATCGGGCATGTGGTTTTCGGTCATGTGATCAACACTGAACCCCGCGATATGTACCTGTCGCGCGTAGCAGCGATGCAGGCGGGCATTCCGAATGGGACTCCGGCGATGAACGTAAATCGTTTGTGTGGCTCCGGCGCGCAGGCGATTGTGTCAGCGGTACAGTCTCTGATACTGGGCGATGCTGATTTCGCTGTGGCTGGTGGAGCGGAGAGCATGTCACGCAGCCCCTACATCGTACCTCAGGCCAGATGGGGCGCCAAGATGGGCGACGTCACCTCACTGGACATGATGTTGGGCGCGCTGAACTGTCCTTTCGGAACCGGTCATATGGGTGTGACGGCTGAGAATGTGGCCGACGAACATCAGATCAGTCGTGAACAGATGGATGCGTTTGCCTTAACCAGCCAGAGCCGAGCGGCAACAGCGATCGACGCTGGATATTTCGAAAGCCAGATCACGCCTGTGCAGGTGAAAGTCAAACGCGAGATGGTTGACTTTAAGGTGGATGAGCATCCCAAGGCCACCACAGCTGAGGCTCTGGCGGGCCTTCGTCCGGTATTTAAGAAAGAAGGACGCGTCACGGCGGGGAATGCATCGGGTATCAACGATGGGGCTGCAGCAATGATTCTGGCGACGGCAGATGCTGCTGAAAAGGCCGGATTGAAACCAAAGGCACGGATATTGGGATATGCGCATGCCGGAGTGCGGCCCGAAGTAATGGGAATTGGGCCGGTTCCTGCAGTGCAGAACTTGTTCAAGAAGACAGGGCTGTCGGCGGGTGATTTCGATGTGGTCGAGAGTAACGAAGCTTTTGCCGCACAAGCCCTGGCCGTCAATCAAGAGCTTGGATTGGATGCCGCTAAGGTCAATCCGAATGGCGGTGCGATTGCGTTGGGGCACCCTGTGGGGGCAACTGGGGCGATTATCACCCTGAAAGCGCTGTATGAGTTGGAGCGTGTTGGCGGTTCCAAGGCGCTTATCACCATGTGTATTGGCGGTGGGCAGGGGATTGCCATTGCCATCGAGCGGCTCTGATTGAGGTCGAGCGGAGGGGGCTGTCTGCCCCCCATCGCGCCGGTGGCGCGATTCCCCCCGAAGATATTTGTGGCCAGATGAAGCAGGCGGGTTGTTGTTAGCCGAATGTCATCACGACAAGTGTGGCTGCGATTCCAACGGCTGCGCCAAGGGCGGCAGGTAGCAGCAAGGTTGTCTTGCCGGAAGTTTGCTGGTCATCTTTCGTGGTCTGCGCAATCAGGGCGTTTTCAACCAGCGCAGGTAAGCGTGGGCCGAAACGGGCCAGCACCATTGCGGTCTTTCCAAAATCTCTCAGGGCTGCCCGGGGGCCGATGGAGCTTTTGATATAATCCTCGACGACCGGGCGCGCGACTTCCCAAATATTCATATGATCGTCGAGTGATCGGGCAACGCCTTCGACCACGACCATGGTGCGCTGCAGAAGAATCAGTTCGGTTCGGGTTTCCATGCCGAAGCGCTCGGTGACCTCAAACAGATAGCTGAGCAGTCGGCCCATTGAGATATGGGTCGCGTCCATGCCGAAGATGGGTTCTCCGACTGCGCGCAGGGCGCGGGCGAATTCGTCGACATCCTGGTTGGCAGGGACATAGCCTGCCTCGAAATGGACCTCGGCTACGCGTTTGTAGTCGCGGCGGATGAAGCCGAAGAGGATTTCGGCATAGACCCGACGGGTGTATTCGTCGATATGCCCCATGATGCCGTAGTCATAGGCAATGATATCTCCATTCGCGGCGACCTTCAGGTTCCCTTGGTGCATATCCGCATGGAAATAGCCATCGCGAAGGGCGTGCAGCAGGAAAAGGCGCAACACACGTTCTGCCAGATCGCTGCGATTGTGGCCTGCAGCGTCCAGCGCGTCATTGTCGCCCAGCGGGATTCCATCGGCCCAGCTGAGCGTCATCACCCGGCGTGCGGACAAGGACCAGACGACCGGAGGCAGCCAGAACCCGGAATCATCCTTGGTGTTGGCGGCGTATTCCGAAGCAGCAGCGCTTTCCAGGCGCAGGTCCAACTCGCCGCGGACAACTCCGTCAAAATGCTCGATCACCTCCATAGGGCGCAAGCGACGAGCACCGGGGGCAAACAGGTCGACAATTCGGGCGGCGAAATAAAAGGCGTCTACATCTTTACGGAAGGCGCGTTCAATTCCGGGGCGCAGGACTTTGACGGCAACATCTTCACCCGTGCTGGCCAGCTTAGCTTTGTGGACCTGAGCGATTGAGGCTGCGGCGATAGGCTCACTGAAATCGCTGAACATTTCTGAAAGGGGTTGGCCCAGCTCTTTCTCGACCTCGGCCATGGCTTCGGCCTTGGAGAATGGCGGAAGCTTATCCTGCAAGACACGCAGTTGTTCAGCCAGTTCATTTCCAACCACGTCGGGGCGGGTCGAAAGGACTTGTCCGAACTTGATATAAGCGGGTCCAAGAGCAGTTAGGGCGCGGGTTGCGGGCGGCATCTGGGGATCCCCTTTGTACCCCAGCCACTGAAATGGTTTGCCCAGAACATGTGCAAGAATGCGGATAGCCCGAGGAGCTTCGAACGCGTCTAATACCACGTTCATGGCACCCGTGCGCTCGAGCGTTGCGCCTGTGCGGATCAGGCGGATAATGTTGTGTGGGCCGCGCATCTAGATCTTCCAGCCGGAATGCAGTGCCGCGATACCCATGCTGAGATTGCGGTACTTGGCGTTTTCGAACCCGGCGGCGCGGACCATGCTCAGGAATGTCTCCTGATCCGGGAACTTGCGGATCGATTCCACCAGGTATTGATAGCTGTCGTAGTCATTGGCGATTAGTTTGCCCATGCGTGGAATGACATTGAAGCTGTAGAGGTCATAAAGCTTTTGCAGTCCGTCATTGGGCAGTTGGCTGAATTCAAGCACCATCAGGCGACCACCGGGTTTCAGCACGCGATAGGCCTCGTTCAATGCCTCTTGCGGGCGGGTAACATTCCGGATGCCGAAGGAAATTGTATAGACGTCGAACGTATTGTCCTCGAACGGCAGGGACATCGCATCGCCCACCACCCAGTTCAGGCTGTCGGACATCTGGTCGGCCTCGGCGCGCTGGCGGCCTTCGACCAGCATAGGCTCTGTCAGGTCCAGAACCGTGGCATGGCCGTGACCCGCGCGTCTCAGGAAGCGAAAAGAGATATCTCCGGTCCCACCTGCAACGTCCAGCAACCGTTGACCGGGGCGCGGGGCAAGCCAATCCATCATTGCGTCTTTCCAGACCCGGTGAATGCCCATCGACATGACATCGTTCATCACATCGTATTTCGAGGCGACCGAGTTGAACACGCCCTGTACGCGCCCGGCCTTGTCGGCCTCGCGCACGGTTTCAAACCCGAAATGAGTGGTCTTGTCGCTGTTGTTGGACATTTGCCTTGCCGTTCGTCGAATTTCGCCTCTGTTATAGGGCCATAAGAGGCGGGCACAATGCGGCCCTTTGGAATAGGAGCCATCTAATGCCCGAATTGCCCGAGGTCGAGACAGTAAGACGCGGTTTATCCCCGGCGATGGAAGGCGTCGTAATCCAAAGGGCGGACGTAAAGCGCCCCGATTTGCGCTGGCCTTTCCCCGAGCGGATGGCTGAACGATTGACTGGGCAGCGCGTCGACCGATTGCGTAGACGATCGAAATACATTCTGGCCGATCTGAACAGTGGAGAAACACTGCTGATTCATCTTGGTATGTCCGGGCGTATGACCGTATCTGGTGATCCTCTAGGGCAATTTGCCCACAAACACCCGATGCCGGAAAAGCATGATCACGTAGTCTTTCATATGGCCAACGGCACCCGTATCACTTTTAACGATCCGCGTCGGTTCGGAGCCATGGACCTGCTGCCGACAGCCACGGCAGAGGATCACAAGCTGCTGTCAGTTCTGGGACCTGAACCATTGGGTAACGATTTCCACGAACAGCACCTCATTGAGGCGTTCAAAGGTAAGAATAGCCCGGTCAAATCCGCGTTGCTGGATCAGGGAATCGTTGCCGGATTGGGAAATATCTACGTCTGCGAAGCGCTTTATCGCGGCAAGGTGTCGCCACGTCGCAAAGCCGGACAGATTTCTGCGCTACGCGTTGCGGCCCTTGTGCCGATCATTCGGAAGGTGCTGCAGGACGCGATTGAAGCGGGCGGGTCATCGCTGCGCGATTTCCGCCAAGCCGATGGAGAACTTGGATATTTTCAGCACAGCTTCGACGTCTATGGCCGCGAAGGCGAGCCCTGCAGAACCGAAGGTTGTGGCGCCGAAATCAAGAGAATCACCCAGTCCGGTCGCTCATCCTTCTACTGTGCGCAATGCCAAAGATAACTTGATCCAGCGAATTCGCGTGGTAAGGAATCGTACTTGAACGGAACAACCGGAAGCTTACACCTCATGGCTTTTGAGACGATCATCGTCGAAATCGAAGACCACGTCGCCCTAATCAAGCTCAACAGACCAGATGCGATGAATGCGCTGAACACCCAGTTACTGGGTGAGTTGTGTGATGCGCTGGAAGAAGCAGACAGCAACGACAAGGTGCGCTGCATCGTCATCACCGGTTCGGACAAAGCCTTTGCGGCTGGTGCGGACATCAAAGAGATGTCCGAGATGAGCTATGTCGATGTCTTCAACATCAACCTTTTTGCCGACGCGAATGACCGGGTTTCGGCGATCCGCAAACCGATCATTGCCGCTGTTGCGGGTTATGCGCTGGGCGGAGGTTGTGAGCTGGCAATGCTGTGTGATTTCATCATCGCGGCGGATACGGCCAAGTTCGGCCAACCCGAGATTAATCTGGGCGTCATCGCAGGACTCGGCGGCAGCCAGCGTTTGACACGATTTGTCGGCAAGTCCAAATCAATGGATATGAACTTGACCGGTCGGTTCATGGACGCGGAAGAGGCCGAGCGTGCGGGGCTGGTCAGCCGCGTCGTACCTGCCAAGAAGCTGATAGAAGAAGCAACCGGTGCGGCGCAGAAGATCGCTGAGAAGTCGCAGATCACTGCAATCGCGGCCAAGGAAGCCGTGAACCGCAGCTATGAGTTGCCGCTGAGCGAGGGCATGCTGTTTGAGCGCCGGGTGTTCCATTCGATGTTTGCAACTGAAGATCAGAAAGAGGGCATGGCCGCGTTTCTGGAAAAACGTGCGGCTCAGTTCCGCGACAAGTAACGATAACGGACATTCAGTGAATTCAGGCGGGCTTGGTCCCGCCTTTTTGCTACTGAAGCTCTTTTGAAGAATCAGCTTGGCAAAACCTTTAAACTTGAGTAGAGACCGCCGTCATACATGCGCGTGCGGCCCGCTCGGCCCGACTCACACTCGTGATTTCTGATCCGGTGCGGATATGTCCGTGGCGCGCAACCCTAGATAACCGTACCGAACAAAAGGTCAGAGACACATGGCAAATTCGCCCCAGGCAAAGAAGCGCGCTCGTCAGAACGAAAAGCGTTTTGCTGTAAACAAAGCGCGCCGTTCGCGTATCCGCACACATCTGCGCAAAGTTGAAGAAGCAATCGCATCCGGTGACAAGGACGCGGCTACCGCTGCCCTGCGCGCCGCTCAGCCCGAGCTGATGCGCGGCGTCACCAAAGGCGTCTTCCACAAGAACACCGCAGCCCGCAAAATGTCGCGCCTGTCGGCACGCGTCAAAGCGCTGGGCTGATTCTTTGGGAAAACGCGTCAAGCGTTGATTTGCGAAAAAGGCGTCGCGCATAGCGGCGCCTTTTTCATTGTTGCCGGAAAGCCGCGTCTTCACGAAGTCGAGAGATTCTTTCGCCCTGAACCCCGAGTCAATATCAGAGTTTCGTTGCCCGGACCCATGGGCTCTTGCTACGACTGAGTCAGCGATTCACTCGCTTGGGGGGACAGGCTGTTCTGGGTATCTGACTGACGGGCATCAGTAGGAATCCGGAACGAATGTTCGAAAATCGGCTTCGGTCGATTGGACGATCTGCTCTGGGTCTCGGGTTTTCCGATGATCTTGGCCCTGTCGAAAAATTGGATTGTGACGCGCCGCCCTGTTTTCGGGGTTGTACCGACCGTTGGACAATGCGGTATCGGATTGCGCTGAGCGTCAAAATGACCCGCCAGACCTAGTGGCCTGGCGCAAGGGTATCCTTGTGGGTGGACGCAATAAACCGGTATACCGGACTATTTTGATAAGGCTGACAGGCCAATAAAGAATGGGATGCGTGAGGCGCCGAATGACACAAGAGAAATGGGGACAGTTGCGGAACAAGTTGATGAAGGCTGTTGGTAAGAACAACTTCACGACCTGGATCGAACCTTTAGAGTTTCAGGGATTGCAAGATGGCGTCGCAGTATTTTCTGTGCCGACCAACTTCATGGGAAACTACGTAAGTCAAAATTTTGCTGATCTAATTCTCTATGAACTGAACACGGCGGGCGAGCCTGTTCAGCGCCTTGCCTTCCGCACCGCCGCCAATTCTCCGACCCGTCCGGCGCAGGCCGAGGCCCCAAAACCCCAAGCCGTTCCGCAGCCCGCAGTTGTTGAGGCCTCGCATGATGCGCTTGAGGCGTTACAGGCGGCACCGCTGGACGCGCGCTTTACCTTTGACAGTTTTGTTGTTGGTAAGCCGAATGAGCTGGCTCACGCCGCCGCGCGCCGCGTTTCCGAAGGCGGGCCCGTAACATTCAATCCGCTGGTGCTCTACGGGGGTGTCGGCCTTGGTAAGACGCACCTGATGCACGCCATTGCTTGGGAGCTGAAAACCAAGCATCCCGAACTAAACGTTCTGTACCTGTCGGCAGAACAGTTCATGTACCGTTTTGTGCAGGCCCTGCGTGAGCGCCGGATGATGGATTTCAAGCATCTGTTCCGCTCGGTTGACGTGCTTATGGTTGATGACGTGCAGTTCATCGCGGGTAAGGATTCGACGCAGGAAGAATTCTTTCATACCTTCAACGCGCTAGTGGACCAGAACAAGCAGATCATCATTTCGGCCGATCGCGCGCCGGGTGAGATCAAGGATCTTGAGGATCGCGTGAAATCGCGTCTGCAATGCGGCCTTGTCGTCGATCTTCATCCAACGGACTATGAGCTGCGTCTGGGAATCCTGCAGAACAAAGTGCAGCAATACAGCAGCGCTTATCCCGATCTGACCATTGCTGATGGTGTATTGGAATTCCTTGCACACCGCATCTCGACCAATGTGCGCGTGTTGGAAGGGGCGCTGACCCGCCTGTTCGCGTTTGCCTCGCTGGTTGGGCGTGAGATCGATATGGAGTTGACGCAGGATTGTCTGGCCGATGTGCTACGCGCATCCGAGCGCAAGATCACTGTCGAAGAGATTCAGCGCAAAGTCTCGGACTATTACAACATTCGCCTCAGCGACATCATTGGCCCCAAGCGTCTCCGGTCTTATGCTCGCCCGCGTCAGGTGGCGATGTATCTGTGCAAGCAACTGACCAGCCGGTCTTTGCCGGAAATCGGCCGTCGTTTCGGTGGGCGCGACCACACCACAGTCATGCACGGCGTCAAGCGCATCGAAGAGCTGAAGCTGACCGATGGCCAGATCGCCGAAGATGTCGAGATGCTGCGCCGAGCTTTGGAAGCCTAATCTGCGACCGTACTGGAAATGCCCCGCGCCCGTCTGGCCGGGGTATTTTCATGTGCGCAATAATCCACGATTGCGCGCGAACTGGCGGTGGGATGGCCGGTTGGCCTTGACGGTTTGATCATTCCAACCCAGAAATTCACAAAAAATCCTTGTGCCTCAGGGCGGAACCGGTAACTTGCCAGTCCCGCCCATGTACGCACTCAAGTCAGAGGAACTGAGGGTATGAAGATCAGCATCGAACGCGGCACCCTTCTAAAGGCCGTTTCGCAGGCCCAATCTGTTGTTGAACGTCGCAACACCATTCCGATCCTGGCCAATGTGCTGATCGAAGCCGAAGGGGATCAGGCGCTGTTCCGAGCGACTGATCTGGATATCGAGGTTGTCGACAAGGCTCCTGCGCAGGTTGAGAAAGCGGGCGCGACAACTGTCGCCGCCACAACGCTGCATGAGATTGTGCGCAAGCTGCCCGATGGGGCGCTGGTGACTTTAACCGCCGACAGTGCTGCTGGCCGATTGACGGTTGAGGCCGGTCGGTCGAACTTCTCGCTGGCGACGCTGCCGAAAGAGGATTTTCCGGTTATGGCGTCCTCGGAATACCAATCGAACTTTACGGCATCGGCTGCGCTGCTGCGGCGGCTGTTCGACAAATCGAAGTTCGCCATTTCTACCGAAGAGACCCGTTATTATCTGAACGGTGTCTACATGCATGTCGCGGATGGTTCCGAGGGCGGCAAGGTGCTGCGCTGCGTGGCGACCGATGGCCACCGTCTGGCGCGCATTGATGCGGATTTGCCGGACGGTGCGACGGATATGCCGGGTGTAATTGTTCCCCGCAAGACCGTGGGCGAGCTGCGCAAGCTGCTGGATGATGATGAAATGGACATCGCCGTCTCGGTCAGCGAAACCAAGGTGCGGTTTGCGACGCCAGACATCACGCTCACCTCGAAAGTGATTGATGGGACTTTCCCTGACTACACTCGCGTCATCCCTCAGGGCAACACGCGCAAGCTAGAGGTTGACGCTGCCGAATTCGCGCAGGCCGTTGATCGTGTAGCGACGGTGTCTTCAGAGCGCTCGCGTGCCGTGAAACTGCAATTGGATGCGGACAAGCTGGTTCTTTCAGTGAATGCACCCGACAGTGGTGCGGCTGAGGAAGAGTTGGCTGTCGCCTATGGGGATGAGCGTCTCGAAATTGGTTTTAACGCGAAATACCTGCTCGAGATCGCTTCCCAAGTGGACCGCGAGAACGCTGTTTTCATGTTCAATTCCGCTGGTGATCCGACGCTGATGCGCGAAGGCAACGACCAAAGCGCTGTTTACGTCGTAATGCCGATGCGCGTCTGATTGCCCCGACTGGGTGATCTCTAACGAAAGGGAGGGGTCATGGGATTGGCCCTGACCGAACTTACGGTCTCACATTTTCGGTCTCATAAGCTGGCGCGGTTGTCCTTGGACGGGCGACCCGTGGCGATCCACGGGCCGAACGGGGCCGGCAAGACCAACATTCTGGAAGCAGTCTCGTTATTTTCACCCGGGCGCGGGATGCGACGGGCAAGTGCCGCCGAGATGACGCGGCGGCCCGAGGCATTGGGGTGGAAACTGTCCGGTTTGCTGGAAGCTCAGGGTCAGCGGTATGAGATTGAAACGTGGTCCGAAGGTGGCGCAGCACGTCAGGTTCGGATTGATGACAAGGCGGCCAGTCAGATTGATCTGGGCAAGTTGGCGCGCGTTGTTTGGTTGATCCCCTCGATGGATCGCTTGTGGATTGAGGGTGCCGAGGGTCGGCGGCGGTTTTTGGACCGGATTGCGCTGAGTTTTGATCCGTCTCATGCCGAAGCCTCACTGACCTATGAAAAGGCGATGCGCGAACGGAACCGATTGCTGAAAGAGCAGGTTCGAGACGCCCATTGGTATGCGGCGCTGGAAGGACAGATGGCAGAGACGGGGCACCGTATCCACGCGGCACGAAGGGCGGCTCTGGAGCATTTGCGCGCGGCTCAGGATCAAGCGGAAACGGCGTTTCCTTCGGCGGAGTTGGAACTTGTCCAGACCGAAGGAGCGATGCCTGAAGCTACGGAAGATTTGCGCGAAGCGTTGAATGAAAGCCGGTTTCGGGATTTGGCTGCGGGACGTACGTTGGTTGGGCCGCATCGTTCAGATCTTTATGGAGTGTTTGCGGCCAAGGGTGTGCCCGCCAAAGACTGTTCCACCGGAGAGCAAAAAGCGCTGTTGGTTTCGCTGATCCTGTCGAACGCGCGGGCGTTGGCGGGCATGGTTGGGGCGCCACCGATTGTGCTGTTGGATGAGGTCGCTGCTCATCTGGACGCGGACCGTCGCGCCGCGCTTTACGATGAGATTTGTGCGCTGGGCGCTCAGGCCTGGATGACGGGCACCGGGCCTGAGCTATTTGCGGAATTGGGCGACCGGGCCCAAACATTGATTGTAACCGAGGGCGACGAAGGCTCGGTTGTAACTGCTTAGGCAGGCTCGCTGACTTTACGCTCCCACAGGAAGCCGCGCATAACCTGGTCGACCGGTGTTTTTGCCATGTGATTCACGTAGTTCGACATGGTTTTCTGCGCCAGCCCCAGAATCACGTCCAAAACCGCTCGGTGGGAATAACCTGCTTCGAAGAACGCCTGCAGTTGTTCTTCGGTCGGGTTGCCACGGGTTTCCATCACCTGCAGGGTGAAAGTGCGCAGTGCCTCAAGCTTTTCCGAGGGAAGCGGAGTTTCGTTGCGCAGTGCCTCTGTGATCTCGTCCGAGACCTTCATCATCTTAGCGATTCCAGTGTGGGCAGGCACGCAGTAATGGCATTCGTTTTCTACGTTGATTGTCTGCCAGACAACGGTCTTTTCGTCATTGTCGAAGTCGGTCTGCAGGAACAGGCCGTGCAGAACCTGATAGCCTTCCAGGTGCTGTGGGCTTTCGGCCATTACTTTGTGCAGACCGGGCAGGCGCCCGAATGCAGCCTGAGATTTCTCAAGCAGCGGCTTGGATCCTTCTGGGGCAGATTCGAGGTCGTGGAACGGGAAATTGGCCATGTCAAACTCCTGTTTCTGGCGAGATGGGTCGTATCTAGGGTTTCTTGAGCGATCACTCAAGTATATATTTGAGCGAACGTTCAAGTATTGGTGAGACCATGCCCCGCAAGCCCTCATACGACCGAGACGCACTAATCGCGCAGGCTCGTGATATTTTTTGGCGTCACGGCTGGGCAGGAACGTCACTGAAAGACCTTGAGCGCGAGCTGAAGCTGAAACCGGGCAGCTTCTACGCGGCGTTCGGGTCGAAAGATACGCTCTACGCCCTGGCGTTAGAGCGGTATGCGCAGGATGGGGTTGCCAGCATGAGGACCTTGGCCGAGGAACTGGGGCCGCTCGGCGCGCTCAAGGCGCAGCCACGTCGCGTAATCGAGGCATCAGAGCTGCCGACCAAAGCCTGCATGTTGGCGAAAACTTTTGCCGAGTTGCAGGCCAAGGATCACGATCTGGCCGCTCAGGCACGTACTCATATGGTTTCGATGAGGACTTGTTTTGCAGACCTGTTTCGCCGCGCGCAGGATGCCGGAGAAATCGCCCCTGATCATGACCCGGACCGCCTTGCCTCGCGCTATCAATCTGACCTTTTAGGGCTGCGATTATCGGCCGAACGCGACGATGTGAACGCAGCAGAGATCGCCGAAGATATTGCAGCAGACCTCGATCGGCTTTGATCTGCAAATAAAGCGGATCAGAACCACAAAATGTTGGGGGATCGCGTGACATTCCCCACCAGAAAACGTATAAGTTACCAAAATAATATAGGTACTAACGGCATGTCCGAAGACGCACAGGCACCCCAGGAATACGGCGCAGATTCCATCAAAGTTCTCAAAGGCTTAGAGGCGGTTCGCAAGCGCCCAGGCATGTATATCGGGGACACGGATGATGGCTCGGGTCTGCACCACATGGTATACGAGGTCGTGGACAACGGAATTGACGAGGCGTTGGCCGGTCATGCCGACCATGTGACCGTGAAAATCCACGCCGATTCCAGCGTTTCGGTCAGCGACAACGGTCGCGGTATTCCGGTCGATATTCACCCCGAAGAAGGCGTTTCGGCTGCCGAGGTCATCATGACCCAGCTGCACGCGGGCGGTAAGTTCGACAGCAACTCGTACAAAGTGTCGGGTGGTCTGCACGGTGTGGGTGTATCGGTGGTGAACGCACTATCCGATTGGCTGGAACTGCGCATCTGGCGCGCTGGCAAGGAGCATGTGGCGCGGTTTGAAGGTGGTGAGACTGCAGAACATTTGAAAGTTGTGGAAGAGTGCGGCGATCGCACTGGAACCGAGGTGCGCTTTCTGGCCTCGACCAATACGTTTTCAAATCTCGAGTATTCATTCGAGACTCTGGAAAAACGTCTTCGCGAGCTGGCCTTCCTGAATTCGGGCGTGCGGATCATCCTGATCGACGAGCGCCCGGCAGAGCGGTTGGAAACCGAGCTGTTCTATGAAGGCGGTGTCAAAGAGTTCGTTAAGTACCTTGACCGGTCGAAAACTCCGGCCATGCCCGAGCCGATTTACATCAAGGGCGAGCGCGACGATATTGGCGTCGAAATCGCTATGTGGTGGAATGACAGCTATCACGAGACGGTTCTGCCCTTCACCAACAACATCCCGCAGCGCGATGGCGGCACCCATGTGGCGGGCTTCCGGGGCGCGCTAACTCGGACGATCAACAACTATGCCCAGTCCAGCGGCATCGCGAAGAAGGAAAAGGTCAGCTTTACCGGCGATGATGCGCGTGAAGGCCTGACCTGTGTGCTGTCGGTGAAAGTACCTGACCCCAAATTCTCATCCCAGACCAAAGATAAGCTGGTGTCGTCCGAAGTGCGCCCAGCGGTCGAGGGTCTGATGAACGAAAAGCTGTCCGAGTGGTTCGAAGAAAACCCGAACGAGGCAAAGGGCATCGTCGGCAAGATCATCGAGGCCGCTTTGGCCCGTGAGGCCGCCCGTAAGGCGCGCGAACTGACCCGCCGCAAGACGGCGATGGATGTGAATTATCTGGCCGGTAAGCTGAAGGATTGCTCTGAAAAAGACCCATCCAAGACCGAAGTTTTTCTGGTCGAGGGGGACTCGGCGGGCGGCTCCGCCCAAACGGGCCGAGATCGACTGACTCAAGCCGTTCTTCCTTTGCGCGGGAAAATCCTGAACGTCGAACGCGCTCGGTTTGACCGAATGCTGTCGTCACAGGAGATCGGTAACCTTGTGATGGCGCTAGGCACCGGCATTGGTCGCGATGAGTTCAACATCGAAAAGCTGCGCTACCACAAAATTGTCATTATGACCGATGCGGATGTCGATGGTGCGCACATCCGGACCCTGCTGCTGACGTTCTTCTATCGGCAGATGCCGGAATTGATCGAAGGGGGGTATCTCTACATCGCGCAACCGCCACTCTATAAAGTTTCTCGAGGTAAATCTGAGGTTTACCTGAAGGACCAGGCTGCGCTTGATGAATATCTGGTTAATCAAGGCGTCGAAGGTGCGGTTCTAAAGCTTGGTTCCGGTGAAGAATTAGTTGGCCAGGACCTGACCCGCGTCGTCGATGAAGCGCGTCAACTGAAACGTGTGCTGGATGCGTTCCCAACCCATTACCCGCGTCATATCCTTGAGCAAGCCGCCGTCGCCGGTGCTTTTGTGCCAGGTGCGGTGGATGCTGACCTGCAAGGCGTGGCCGACAAGGTTGCGGCCCGTTTGGATTTGATCGCACTGGAATATGAACGCGGCTGGCAAGGCAGGATCACACAAGATCACGGCATCCGTCTGGCCCGTATCCTGCGCGGCGTGGAAGAGGTTCGCACCCTGGACGGCCCCATGCTTCGCTCGGGCGAGGCGCGCAAAACCGGCAGCTTCACCCAAAGCCTGCAAGAGGTTTATAACACTCCGGCGACCCTGATCCGCCGCGATCGGTCCCAAATCATCCACGGCCCGCTGGATTTGCTGCGCGCGATTCTGGAAGAGGGCGAAAAGGGCCTGTCGCTGCAACGCTACAAGGGTCTGGGTGAGATGAATCCGGACCAATTGTGGGAAACCACACTCGATCCAGATGCCCGGACACTATTGCAGGTTCGAGTTGACGATATGGTTGAGGCCGATGACCTGTTCACCAAGCTTATGGGCGACGTTGTGGAACCACGCCGAGAATTCATTCAGAAGAATGCGCTAAGTGTCGAGAATCTGGATTTCTGATCTAGTGTAGGTTTGCGCATAGCACTTCGCGCACCCCATAAGTTTGCGTAGTTCGCCCATAGTTTTGCGCTACGCGTTTGTCTGCATTAGCGACGAATTCAATCAGTTTATGGCTTAGTCGTCGCGGTTATGGCCCTTTGCATTGCTCAATCCCACAAAGGGCCTCCCTAAGGAACCTTGGATTCTCGCGAAGGTCTGCGATGCGCAGAAAGCAGACTTTGCAAAGTCTCGCCACAGCATCAAAACGGACGCTTATCGCTGTCTCGGATGTTGCGGGATAGAGTCCCAAAAGCGGTTATTGATCTTTTGTACCGCCTACCCAAGCCGCCTTCGCGTTTGGATCGCAGAGCAACAGCGTCATCTCAACTTGTCGGATTCTAAGCTAGACAGGCTCGATTTCTCTGTTGCCCTCCACCGCATCAAGACTTGTATCGTGGGTACTCGAAGTCCATATACACAAGGCTTACGTTTTTCTCTTTCGACCTGCTGTCTCCTCAATTCGGCGTTCAGTCTTTCGATTCAGACCGACCACGCCGAGTCGCCGCAATAATGCGGGCGGCAAGTATTTGGAGACTTCCACCATGGCAAATGGCACAGTAAAATGGTTCAACTCGACCAAAGGTTTTGGCTTTATCGAGCCTGAAGATGGCAAGCGCGACGTGTTCGTACATATCTCAGCAGTCGAACGTTCCGGCCTTAGCGAATTGAAAGACGGTCAGAAGGTTACTTTTGACGTCGAAGCTGGTCGTGACGGACGCGAAAGCGCCGCTAATCTGGCCCTCGCCTGACCTTTTAAGGGCACCCTTTTCGGGTGCCCTTTTGAACAATGGGCTACTATAAGCCGTTGGAGAACAAGTAACTTGCAACCCAAAGACTGGACGCGGGTGCTCGCGCAATACCGTGTTGCCGATGCGAAGCGCAGTGTTTTTGAACTTGCGATCACTGTTGTTCCCTTATTCGCGCTATGGGCCCTAGCGTGGTTTGCGTTATCTTTTAGTGTCTGGATCGCAATACTACTGGCCATCCTGAATGCCGCGTTTCTGGTCCGTATCTTTATCATTATGCATGATTGTGGTCATGGATCCTTCTTTAGAAACCGTACCGTTTTCAATTGGACAGGCCGGGTTTTGGGTGTCCTTGCGCTGACACCTTATGACGTTTGGCGGCAAAGCCATGCGATCCACCACGCCTCAACCGGTAACCTTGATCGGCGTGGTATGGGTGAAATCCCTACATTGACCACTGAAGAATACCTGAAGCGGAAGTGGTTCGGGCGTGCCGCTTATCGTCTGACCCGGAATCCCATCTTCCTGTTCGGTGTTGCGCCGGTCTATACGTTCTTCCTTCAAAACCGCTTACCTCTTGGTTTCATGCGGTCGGGCTGGCTGTATTGGGCAAGTGCGATGGGAACAAACGTCGCGATTGCAGGGTTATTGGCTCTGGTTTTTTGGGCCGGAGGCATTGAGGTTTTGGCGTATGTTTTCCTGCCAACCATGATTGTCGCATCATCGATTGGAATTTGGCTTTTCTACATTCAACACCAGTTTGAACACACGACCTGGGAGCGGGAAGAAGGGTGGAATCTTCAGAACGCCGCATTCTGTGGAAGTTCTCACTATGCCCTGCCTGGCATCCTGCGTTGGTTTTCTGCCAATATCGGCGTACACCATGTTCACCACCTTGCCAGCCGCATACCTTTTTATCGGCTAGACGAAGTTTTGCGTGACCATTCTGAGTTGGAAAATTGCCAGCGTATTACTTTATTTGAGAGCCTTCATTGCGCACGATTGCATCTTTGGGACGAAAAAAGTCAGCGCCTGCTGACATTTTCCGAGGCTTTGTCAAACGCCAATCCCAATAGGTATTTAGTGTAGTCTGGCGCGGACCAAATAGGCTTCGACCGTATCACCTCCCAAGGCGCGGATGGCTTCTAGTCGGTGAAGGCCTTCAATCAGCACGAACCTTTTGTTGTCAGCGCGTATCTGGATCGGGGTCTTCTGGCCGTTCTTCAGAATATCTTCGGCCAGTGTCAGAACTTTTTGTTGATCAAGCGTTTTCGCCCGTTTCACAGGGACATAGATCAGGTCGAGAGGATATGGTCTTTTTTCCAACATTAGCTACGTGGGCAACCTTTCGTGCATTTGTTCCGGTTCGGAGTTCGCTTCAAAAAGCAGGCGGTGGAACGCACGTCATAGAACCGAACGAACAGCATCGCGCAGTTCCCGATGCATGATCCAAGTCGCTGGTTCATCGTCACTTTCGATATGAGAATATGCCAGGACCTGTGCAGCGCCATCATTCTGTGCCGATCCAGCTTCGGGAAGTTCGAGTTCCAAATATTCTGCAATCAATAGTCCGATTTTCTTGAAGACCTTGATGGAGGCCTCGCGCGATTTGTAACCGGCCGCCTGAGACAAGTGACCAATGGTCAGACCTTCCTTGCCTGCGATTGTAAGTGCTTTGAGCATTGTGACCTGCGCAGGGGTGAGCCTGATCTGTCGTAATGCCTCTGCATATTCTCTTTCACTGGGAACGAAGGTGCCGGAGTTTCCCTCCATACGGCGTTGACCGCTACGCTTCCTGTCTCGTTCTTCGAGAATTTCTTTTAAGGCTTCAATGGCCAATGCTGGTGTTTCGCCAACTGCATCGGCAATCATTGCCTGCGTTTTAGCCGGTGGCTTGGGAAATGCGCGCGCAACGCAGTTACCACTCAGAATGCCAGCCTTAATCAAGTATTTTCCAAACTCTTCTTCAATCACTCCTGATACGTCAGCGTTCCGCGACTTACGAATACTGCGGTCCTGAAATGCTCTTTGTTCCAAACCACAAGCTGATACCTTTGAACCGGGAAGGGTTACTTGAGGGGCATTTTTACGCATCAGAGAAACACCACTACAATTATGGCCGCAACAAACACCGCTAACGCGATTGACATCTTTACTCTGTATGACCAGCGATGCACTCTTTCGGCTCTGAGCATTTTGCCCAGGTTTTCGTCAATCGAGTTATGGTTCACGGCTTCGTCCTTCCGGAATTGTCAGGCGGTATTGATTTCCATCAACCTATTGTCGCGGCACATTTTCGGTGCACTTATCGTTCTGTCGTGTGAATGGCTGATTGCATTCCCAACCATCACCTCTTCGATTCAAGTGAGCATTTGCAGGGACAAGGATCGCAACGCACCTGTCCTGGTTTGAGCGAAAGCCACGTTCACATTTCCATCCAGAATAGGTTTCAGGTGCGAGGTATGCATGCTGTGGAATTGCCACCGGTTCGCAACCGCTCTCCGTTGCTCTTAAACCTCTGAGGCACACCCAACCATCCGCGCTGTTTTTGTCAGTCAGGCGGCCGTTGCTCGGGACACTAATCGCGACACAATCCTGGTCTTCCTTACGAAATCCCCAGTTGCAGTGTATTTCCAGCACGCCAAACCTAGTTTCGACGTACCCATTTTGAGGTGAAATTACTTCTTCACATTCTTCTCCGACACGCTGGAATAGCCGATTGCACTCCCACCGATCTCCGGTTGATGCAAGATAGGCATTTTCTGGAACTCTTATTTCCTCACAAAATTCTCCTACACTCTGGAAACCATGAGTGCATTCCCAGCCACTGCCGTAGGAGCTGCCCGTCAAATATGCGTTTTCTGGTACGTCTGTTATTTGGCAGGATCCGTTCTTGTTTTCGAAACCTTCGTCACAAATCGATCCGTCGGCATTGCCTGCGACTTGGGCAGGAAGCTGCGTTCCTGAGAGCAACACCAAGAGTGTCGGGATCAGGCAAAGAACGCGGTGCGAAAACACGATGAATGACTGATTGAAACGGAGCCTGAGACCTGATCTATCGGGCATCGAGCACGCAATTTATGTGCCATGTGCTGTTCATACGGCGCCTTCTTTCATGGGTCACCCGATGACCGGTGCTTGTCAGGTGACAGTTGCGAATGCTAGCGAGGAACGAGCTCATAGCGAAGACCCCAGCGAAACCCGTTCCAATGCTGGGGCACATGCTACAGTTAGTCTGAAGGCCATTGGATCATCGAAGCCGGCAGCATCGCGGCGACGAATATATCTTTCCAATACACTCTTGTGGTTCCTAGCCTGTGAAGAGTCAAGGACGCACCCTCGTCACAAAGCGTGTGCTACGGAGATGTTAATTTTTGAGAGCAGTGAATGACTAGGTGGCTTAGAGAATAACTGAGAGGAAAAATTCAGCGTGATACCACCTTTGAAACGGAGCTATTGACGAACTGGCAGAAACTGAGTTCTGTGATGCTCAGTGCAGCTGCACGCACGCATTGCGCTGAAAGTCTGCTTCAAAGGCCAATTTCGGGCACTAGGGCACAATGGTGAGACAGGAATTCTGGGCACATTGATACCGCAGTGTGATCGGCCCATTGCCAAAGTAAATTTGAGTTCTGTTCCTAGCCTGACAACGAGACCAATCGTGTCCACGGCTGGCAAGCAAAACGAAGCGAACCGCACGGGTATCGTTCAAATCTGTTGTCGAAGTCGAGTAACTGTTTCTTTCGGATGGGCATCCAGTAGCGCGAGGAGCTTAAACGCAGGTCCTCCGGGGCGGCGGGCTCCGTTCTCCCACAGTTTGTAACCGAGCTCGCTCATCCCGATAAGTTCGGCCATTTCCGCCACGGTCAATCCGGCCTTTTCGCGGACTTCAAGCGGTGTAGCCACGGGCTCGGAATTGGTGTCCGAACGGGCGCCTCGCGCCGGATCAACGGACACAAGGCTGGGATCCGGTCCTGTCATCATCTGCTCCCTGTTATTGTCGTTTGAGGCATGGCCATAGGTCATGCCTGAAGTTCGCATTTGCGCAGATGTCAAAGTCTGGCGCGCAGGCGTTTTTCAACAGTGCTCAGCCTGCGGGTGGTCTGAGTCATATCCGTCCGGAGGCTCCGAATTTCATCAAGGATGCCTTGAATATCCTCCGATCCGGAAGTGGTATCGGCTGGTTCAAGCACACCTTCCCCCTCACCGCTCAGAAGCCAAACCAGAGAGACCCCAAGAATGCCGGACATCATCTGCGCCTTGTTTGCACGTGGCTCGGCACGGTCTTCTTCCCATCCCTGTACGGTCTTCAGTTTGACGCCCAGGCGACTGGCAAGCTTCTTTTGCGAGTATCCAACGGCTTCGCGCGCGGCGACGATCCGGTCGCCCAGAGTTGCCGCTTCATCACCGTAGTATGAGGTGTCGTTTGATATAGTCGTGGCTACGTTCATTCTGCTCTCTCACTTTGGTTGAAAATGTTGTGGCGCGGTCAGGCCGCGAGTTCGCTACGATCCGCAAGACGGATCGTCACAAGATTGCTGTTTTCATGACGGCGATATGGGGTCAGCGCCTGCGTGATGAAGGGTTGGATATCCATCCGGGACCGCTGCCACCGCGCAAACCTGCGGAACAAAGCCCAGGTGCACTCGTCGCTGGACGTAATCACAGTCTGAACACGGGTGACATCGGTGCAGACGTCCCGACGCATCACCTGCCCCAGCATCAGCGACGCAAGACCCTTGTCCGCCTCACCCTCTGAAACGCCGACCCGCCAGATAAACAGGGTTTCCGGGTCATATGGCAGAACATAAGCCAGTATCGCGCCGACCAGGTCTCCATCCAGTTCTGCAATAACCGAGAATTCTTTGTAGTCATCAAACGCCGCCAGTTCACCAAGCAGATCACCAATAGCTTGCTGATCCCCGGTACTGGCCAGCAAAGACACAGCTGCACCGTCTTCCGGCAAAGGGGGACGCAAAACCGGAATAGGTTGTTCGAACAACTCCAAAGAATGCTGCATGTACTGCTCCATCAATAAACTTTGATTAGCTAAGTAACACAGCGGCATCAAAACTTCAAAATGCAAAGCAAAATTCTACCGAAACGTCATAAATATACCTATTTTTGCGATATTTTAATTTGCAAGGCTAATTATATTGCGCTCCGTTAACGCTTGAGAAATCAATACAATTTTGACAATCTCACTCCATTCGAATGCGGAGTAGATACATGGATCGTATCGACAGCAGCCTTGTCGCCCTGCGCCGAATCCTGCGCGCCACCGAGATGTCCGGCCGGGAACTGGCGCAATCCGCCGGGCTGACCGCGGTCCAGCTTCGTGTGCTGCAAGTGATTGGCGAGACCGGGCAAACCACGGCCAAAGCAATTTCAATGCGTATGCATGTCAGCCAGGCCACTGTCACAGCGCTGGTGGACAAGCTGGTTTCGGGCGGCATGGTTGTGCGCGAGAAATCCATGACCGACCGACGGCAGACCAATATCCTGATCACGGATCAAGGGCGGCAAACTCTTGAGGACGCCCCTGATCCCCTGCAACAGCTCTATGTGCAACGGTTCAAGCAGATGGAGGACTGGGAGCAGGCAATGCTTGTTGCCGCGCTCGAAAGGGTTGCAACGATGCTGGACGCCGAAGATCTTCAGGCCGGCGCGATCCTGACAACTGGCGATTTGAACAAGACGGAATAATGGGCCGGATTTACCGACCCCTTCGCGTACCTTTTTGTTGAGGCTTTTATCAAGAAAGGATTTGGCGGCCCGAACGGACCCGTCGTCTACTTGGTCGATCTTTCATTGCCACATATTCATTGCGCGCTAGCGGCCAATCCCTACTTTTAGAACGACAGCTCCGCTTTGGGCTGCCTCCAGTCGTAGATGTAATGGCGCGAACGGCGACACTAAGACCGATTGGCTCATGAGACAGAGCGAGGAAAAGATTGGCTTCTTAAATTCTGGACAAAAATGCGGCTCGGATAGTTTGCTTCTTAGCGTCTAGGGGCAAATCCGAATTATGCATGACCGTACAAGAGCGGCGTGGGAGGATGGATATGATGACAAACAATTGACCTCGTTGGTCGAGCATACCCACGACAGTCGATATCCGCGTTGACCCGAATGACATTCGAGAAATTGCGGTTTTGGATCGCCTGAATAATGAGCATTTCTTCGTGCCCGCAAAGTATGAAGAGTGCCCGGCTCTAGTGCTCGCCTGCACCATCCGAAAAGAACACCACTGAAATGCGCTGTCCAATTGCAGGTTCATGGTCGCGTGAAATCTGCTCAGCTTCCTCGATGACCCGGACCATCTTTTCATGGATCTCAGTGGACGCCTGATGATCGCTTTCGAGCTTTTCCAGGATCACCTGAAGCGCGATGTACCCCTTGGGAAGATCCTCATAGGCGAAGCTGTCACGCACTTCGTGTTTTGCTTTTTCCCAGAAGGGATCAAGCTCACGGCTCCACGCCTCGCACACCATTTCCACGGCAGGCAGTGACTGTCTGACATCAGCACCTGTGGGCCTGATTGAAGGATTTGCATAGCGGAAGGTTTCTGGCTCATCTGAACCGTTAAAGAGTGAAGATGAGACGGAAAGCTGGAACCGACAAACCGACGGCTGAACGGGTCGTCAAGGACATTCGCCGCAAGACGCGCAAGCACGATTCTGCGGAGGAGAAGATCCGCATTGTGCTGGAGGGTTTGCGTGGCGAGGAGAGCATCGCCGCGCTCTGCCGTCGCGAGGGGATTGCCACGAGCCTGTACTATTCCTGGTCTAAAGAGTTCCTGGAGGCTGGAAAGAAGCGGCTGGCAGGCGACACAGCCAGGCAAGCGACTAGCCCCGAAGTGAAGGAGCTGCGGGCCGAGGCGTCGGCCTTGAAGGAGGCCGTTGCTGACCTCACCTTGGAAAACCGCTTGCTCAAAAAAAGCATGCTCGGGGATGGGGACGACGACATATGAGATACCTCGCAACGGAGAAGCTCGAGATCATCCGACTTGTCGAGCAGTCCCACTTGCCCGCGAAGAGGACGCTGTCGAGGCTGGGCATTCCGAAAACCACGTTCTACCGCTGGTGTGCCCGCTATGAGGCGTTTGGTGAAGCCGGGCTTGAAGATCGCCGTCCACACCCCGGCCGGGTCTGGAACCGCATCCCTGACGAGATCCGGCAGGCCGTCGTTGACCTCGCTCTTGATGAGCCGGAACTATCGCCGCGCGAGCTGGCATTCCGCTTTACAGACACGGAAAAGTACTTTGTGTCAGAGCCTTCGGTCTATCGCATCCTCAAGGAGAAGGATCTGATTGCTGGGCCGGCGTTCAACGTGATCAAGGCTGCCGACGAGTTCCATGACAAGACCACGAGACCGAACCAACTTTGGCAGACCGACTTCACCTACCTGAAGGTGACTGGCTGGGGTTGGTTTTATCTCTCGACGATCCTGGACGACTTCAGCCGTTACATCGTGGCATGGAAGCTCTGCACAACGATGAAGGCCGGCGATGTTACCGACACTCTGGAACTGGCATTGGAGGCATCAGGCTGTTCGTCGGCGACCGTCCGACACAAACCGAGGCTGCTCAGCGACAACGGCTCATCATACATCTCTGGTGACCTAGCGGATTGGCTCCAAGATCAGGGCATGGACCACGTTCGAGGGGCACCAAATCATCCGCAGACCCAGGGCAAGATCGAGCGGTGGCACCAAACGCTCAAGAACCGCATCCTGTTGGAGAACTACTACCTACCGGGCGCACTCGAGGAAGCGATCAGAGCCTTCGTCGACCACTACAATCACCGTCGCTATCACGAGAGCCTCGGCAATCTGACACCGGCCGATGTCTACTTCGGTCGCAGCGACGACATTCTGAAGAAAAGGAGAACCATCAAGGAAAGAACACTGAAACAGCGACGCTTGCTCAATCTCGGGAGCGCCGCGTAAGATCGCAATCGATGAGCCAGGCCGTCCTAAACGCCGTCAGCTCAATCGGACCACTTCTTTCGATGACGGACAGATCGTGATCCTCTTCCACCTGAAGCCCGGAGCGCTCCAGCCAGTAGAGTTTCATTTCTTCGGTGACTGGTTCGGGGTTGGTCAGCCTTTTGGTGTTCGCCGTGTCGATCCCGAACGATATCCGGATTCGAATGTTGCTTTCGTTTTCCGGATCCCTCAGCTCGGGGAATTCCTTCATCAAAATCGACAGCGAAGACAAGAAGTCCTGATACCCGGTGACAATCAGACAATCCCCAGAGGTGATATGGGGTCGATAAAGATTGATGACCGGCCGGTCGATATTGGTGCCGACCTTCGCAACCGGTTCGGCATCAAGCTCGCTTGCGGGCTTTTGATTTGCTTCGGTGAGCTGCTTTGGCTTGGAACGCAGCCAATCAGGGAGTGAAAACAATGAACAAGACTTGGTTTTAGGACGCTTAGTCTAATAGTGATACTGCGTGCATCGTCCTTCAAGGCATCACCGGAAGAAACATTCGTTTTCCTGAAACTGTCGGAAATTCGCACCGGTTTTGTGGCAGAAAGCCGGGATTTCGAGATTTAACATAGGTCGCAATTATAGAGCGTTTGCGCTCCCGTCAGCCAACCACCCGTAAGTCCGAAAATCGGACATTCGTGAACATTCCTTTAGCTATAATCGTGAACACAAAGTTCAAAATGCTTCTTCGAATTCAAAGGTCAACGATGCGCAGTAAGCGGACTTTGCAAAGGCCGACGATGAAGGTCCGGTTTGGGCTGCAAACAGTCATAGGTGCGGGAAGCAGCGAAGGTCGAATGCGAGCCCAGAGCAGACTAGCCAGCTCGCATGCATAGGTGTCTGCTTTTGAGCACTACTGTTCGTCTAAATGGCGAAGTAGAGCAAACGGGATATCAAGTGCGGTTGCCAATCAGATTACTGATTCGTCGACTGATCGATGGTTTTTTGTTTAAGTGGTTCTGCCGCAATCTATGACGAAAGGAGCGTGATATGAAAAGCGTTGCTGATAAAAGCAAAGGGCGCAGCGCCGCTGTTCTTATTGTTGCCCTGGCGATGTCAATTGCCCCACTCGGCGCGTTGGCCGAGGAAAGGCCAGCATCCCAGTTTCTTCCGAACACCGAAACGCTGGGCGTCGAGGAAATGCGGATAACGGCTCTAGGCACCGGATTGCCTACGCCGCTCACCGTTGCTCAGAAGTCGTCCGCCTGGATGGTGGAGCTTGGAAATGGAGATGTGTTTCTTTTCGATCTCGGAACTGGTTCTATGACGAACCTTTTCGGTTTACGGCCCGATTTTTCCCGGATCGACAAGATCTTCCTTAGCCACCTCCACACAGATCATTTTGGTGATCTTGACGCCTTCATCGTCGGAAGCTGGCTCAGCGGCAGATTTACGCCGCTTCACGTCTACGGACCAAACGGCACAAGCCCAGAACTTGGAACAAAAGCCGCGGTCGATGGCATCATGGCGGCGCTTGCTTGGGATATATCGGGACGTACGGGGTTGCTCCCTGATGCAGGTGGAAGGGTCGAGGTGCACGAATTTGATTACCATCAGGAAAATGAGATCATCTATGAGAATAACGACGTGACAATCCGCTCTTGGCCTGCAATCCATACTTTGGATGGGCCGGTAAGCTATCGGTTGGATTGGAACGGCTTGAGCTTTGTTTTTGGCGGTGACACGCGGCCAAACAAGTGGTTCAATAAATACGCCAAAGGGGTCGATTTTGCGATCCACGAATGCTTTCCAACCCCGGCTGGCCTAGCGAAGTTTAACGATTGGGAACTCAAAGAGGCGACTTACGTTTCGTCCTACATTCACACCCCGCCGGAAGCCTTTGGAAAGGTAATGTCGGAAATCGAACCGCGGATGGCTGTCGCGTATCACACTGTTTTGACCCCGGATATACAGCAGGGCATGGTCGACGGGATACGTGCGACATATGACGGGCCCTTGACCGTGGCAACGGATCGAATGGTTTGGAACGTAACCAAGGACTCGATCACCGTCAGAATGGCGGTCTTTGCTGACAGGGTTACGCCTCCAACAACCACAAAGGCCTACAAGGAAGCCCCGCGAAGCGATGCAGTAGATGGGAATATGTCCGATTTCATCATGGACGGCGTTTGGGAAGGCTTCCAGCCGCCTCCGTTGCCCAAGGAGTGAACGGTGGCTGGTTCGCGACGGAACTTGTTTGGGCCAGACCGACAGAAAGCACTCGTTGTGTAATGGATTGAGCCCCGTTGCGTGCGTGCGCACTTGGTGATTGTTGGTCGAGTTATGTCTCGAAAATGCAAATAGATAAGCGGACATCCAAAAGAACTGGCCCTATGGTTGCTTTGTCCCGTTCAGCCTACCTTGGCTCCTTATTGTGAACTTCGGTTGTCCGGTTTGAGCCCATTCTGCCTAATGTTGCGGAACAGCAGAAAGTTCGCTTTCTTTCACACGCATTCATCACTGTGTGCGCCATCGCAATGACCTTAAGCCAACGTGGAATAAACCTCGGAAACCCGCTGAAAGGTCCAATAGCAGGCGATAGCCGCACATCCACCGG
>NZ_JBQFVT010000016.1:0-88692 GCF_056539905.1 Ruegeria sp. AP7
TAAAATAGATCCGACGTCGATAAGCCATTCCAACACTCCATCTTTGCTCTCAAAGTGAAGTGTTGCGTCGATCCATTGAGACCGCCCCGCAGAGCGGTCATTCGCTGAATTTCGCCCAATGACTGATTTGCGGACATTCAATATTTTTGCGAACAGCGTCAATTGCCGGAACGGCACGAAAAGCTCGATGGATCCCGAGGATCACCATTGCCGTAATACTTTGCGACTTCCGGATAGGCGCAAATGGGTCTGGCCCCGGCTGGCTGAGCCTGACCGTCTAGCCAATACGCGATGATCTCGTCAGGTGCTTCACCCGTTTCCGCCCAATTGTCGATCTCGGTAAGGAAATTCACCCACGACGGGCCGGGGCCTCCAAAGCAATGTTCCACTCCGGGCATCATGAACAGTCGGACATACTCGGCGGCACTTGGATCATGTGCAAGGACATCGTCATAGTAGCCGACCATCGCCAGCCCGGATTGTGCGTTGTCGGACCAGCCGGAATACAACAGCATCTTGCCACCGCGTTCGCGATACATCGACAGATCGGGGTTTGTTGCGTTCAAAGTTTCTGCTGCTGCTGACGAATCCTTCGCGTAGGTTCTGAAATCGAAATTCTCGTAGGTCCAGGTTGGGTCGTGATAAACGAAATTCTGCATGATTCCATTGCCGAAGCTGAAGAATGCGTTCGGCGAGACCGGAGCCTCGAAACCGCCAGAACCGACACCTTCCTGAAAATCTCCTTCAGCTTCCTGATATTTTAGCCCACCGGTCAGCCAACGACTCCAGCCGCCTTCTGCAGTCTCACCGCCAAACGGAAATCCGTAATAAAGTTGATTTCCGTCAGCGTCCTTTGGTCCTTCGTAGACAACTTTAAATGCTGCAACTTCCTCCGCGCTCAAACAGTCTCCGGTTTTTTCAGCCTCGCATTGCAGGCTGGTCACGTCGAATTGGCACTGACGCGGGTCATTGAGAATACCGTCCTCGAGCCCATCAAGCACGTCGCAAGCAGCCAGATAAGAACTCTCGACCAGTTCCTGAGCTTCTGGACCGACAACCGCTTGCTCCAAGTCCCTGGAATCCGGGTACATCACCCGGTTGATGCTGGTCGCCTGCACCGCAATTCCCGTCCAATCAATGGCGTAGGCGCCAGCGGCAACCGCGTCGAAATCCTCGGGATAGCGTAGAGCGGACATGATTGCCTGACCCCCGCCCCGCGAGCAACCTGTGAAGTAGCTGCGGGCAATCGATGTCTCGTAGTATGAGTTGATAAGGGCTTTGGCTGTGACCGCCGTTCGGTGTACCGCCAGATGCCCGAAGTTGACCAAGGCTTCCAAATCATTGAGGGCCCAGCTGGCGTCTGCTGGGTGGCCCTGATGCCCTGTATCGGTACCAACCGTCGCATAGCCAGATTGAAGTGCTCCGTACAGAAGCGCTGTATTCATCACGGACCCGACAAAACCACCCCCGCCACCCATGACGAATTTGCTGTTCCAATTGTCTGGAAGCAGTAGCTCGAAATGTATCTTGCTACCGATCACGCCGGTGACCGAGCAATGCGGCACGGGGTCTGCCAACGGCTCCACCGAAACAAGGCGAAGTTCTGGAAGCGGATCAAAACGCTTTTTCTCGCACTCAGCCTCACTTGCGAGGGCCGGAGCTCCCGTCGACACAATCCAGGCAAGAATGAGCGCACAGGTCCGTTGTATAAAACTGGGATTCGAGAACGGCTGCCAGAGAGATACCCGCATCACATACCTTTTGGAAAATAGTGATTTCTCCGGCACCCTAACACGCGACAGGAACCTAACAACAGACGTCAAGGGTAAGATCAAGGTCCGTTTCGGGCTCGACTCGGTCATCTGACTATTTTTATCAGATGACGGCTTTTCTGCGTTAAGCGGTCATTCTTCCACTGGACTTGTGAGCCAAACAGAGCGGTACTGTCCATGTTGCGACGTACCCAATGTTGCGCCGCGCCATTTTCCGCCCGGGTCTCCGGGCTCTCCTCGGTAGCAGGGTCACTTTCAGCCTGCGTGAACCAAAAGGAGAAGGCCAAATGACACGATCGCCGAAACCCAAAACCAAGAAAGCGCTGCTCATTCAGATGCTCAGCCGCAAGGCCGGGGCAGATGTTGCCACGATCAGCGAAAAACTCGACTGGCAGATGCACACGACGCGGGCGGCGCTGACTGGGCTGCGCAAGGCGGGCTACGAGGTTTTGGGCGCGAAGCCAGATGAGGGGAAGCCCAAGCGCTATCGGATCTTGGCGATGCCCGCCCAAACTGGTGCGACTTCAACAGCCGAAAAGACTGATGCCCGGTAAGCCGGATCCGGATCGACCGCTGGCGATTGCCGCGTGGGAGGAGGCTTTTGGGTCTCCTCCACCGCCGTATTTGTCGGTGGCGTTCCTGCGCAAGGCAGTAGCTTATGACGCTCAGTGCCGCTCTTCGGGCGGTCTGCCGGCGGCGACACGGCGCAAGCTGCGACAAATCGCAGAAGGCAAGCCGATTGCCGTCACCACATGCGGCGACCTTCGGTCCGGCGCGCACCTCGTGCGGGAATGGAACGGCCGAACCTACCAGGTCGAGGTGACCGAAGGCGGCTATCGAATGGATGGCAAGGACTGGCCGTCGCTATCCGCGATTGCAAAGCATATCACCGGCACGACATGGTCAGGCCCACGGTTCTTCGGCCTCACCAGCAGGTCAGGAAGCAGCAGATGAAGAAGATCCGCTGCGCCATCTACACCCGCAAAAGCTCGGAAGACGGGTTGGAGCAGGAGTTCAACTCGCTCCATGCCCAGCGGGAGGCCTGTGCCTCCTATGTGGCCAGCCAGAAAGATGAAGGCTGGGTGCTGGTACCGGACTAATATGATGATGGTGGGTTGTCTGGTGGATCACTGGACCGCCCTGCTTTGCAGCAGCTTTTTAGCGGATATAGGCGATGGAAAAATCGACCAGATCGTCGTTTACAAGATCGATCGTCTGACACGGTCGCTGGCGGACTTCGCGAAGATCGTCGATATCCTGGATGCCACCGGTGCCTCCTTCGTCTCGGTCACGCAGTCGTTCAATACCGCGACCAGCATGGGACGTCTGACACTGAACATGCTGCTCAGCTTCGCCCAGTTCGAGCGCGAAGTGACGGCGGAGAGGATCCCGGACAAGATTGCTGCCTCAAAGCGTCGGGGGCTCTGGATGGGCGGGCTGGTGCCGATGGGGTACGATCCGGATGGCCGGACGCTGAAGATTAATGAACCTGAGGCCGAGACGATCCGGACGCTCTACGCGCTTTACGAACAACACGGGACGATCCGGCAGGTGAAGGAAAAGGCCGACGCTTTGTTACTGCGCACCCGGCGCAGATCACTGTCATCGGGCGAGACGCGCGGCGGCGGCGCTTTCGACCGCGGGCATATCCATCACGTTTTGACAAACCCGATCTATGCCGGGCGCATCCGGCACAAAGATCAAGTGCATGACGGCCAGCACGACCCGATCATCGATCCCGACCGATGGGATGCGGTTCAGCTCAGGCTGCAAGGGATGGCCTCCCGGATACGCTTGAAAAAGACGCCGCGCCACGTGTCGCTACTTTGCGGGAAAATCTTTGATGAAACAGGGGACCGGCTGACGCCATCGCATTCTAAAACGAAGAAGGGCACCCGTTTGCGCTACTACGTCTCGCACCGGCTGATCGCGCGCAGCGGCGAGGAGAACCTCGATGGCTGGCGCTTGCCGGCGGACCAGCTTGAGGCACAGATCGGCACTCTTGCGCGCAGCCATCTTGCTAACCCTACATTTGCAGGGTGTCTCTGCCTACAGTCCGACGCCAGTGAGATCGCCCGCGTTCGAAGCAAACTGACGGAGCTGATCTCAGAGCCGGAGCGCAAAGACATCTTGCCGCTTGTAGAACGCATCGAGATTGCGCCGGGAAAGATTATGCTCAGGCTAGATATCAAAGGCGTAGCGGCGATGCTGGATACCAACGCTGATGCATTGGACGCAAACGCCCTGCGGATCGAAGCGCCATTCCAGGTGCGAAAGCGGGGTGTCGAAACCAAGATCATTCTCGCTGATACGACCGCCGCAAGAGACGAGACGTTGATCCGAAACATCGCGCTTGCGCATCACTGGCTGGAGCGGATCAAGGCGGGCGAAACCTTCGGCGACATTGCAGAAGCCAGCAATATCTCCAAACGCCGCGTTCAGCACATGATCGATCTCGCCTTCCTCGCGCCGGATCTCGTGCGAAATGTACTGGAAGGCGAACAGCCCCTCGGCTTTACGTCCGACTGGTGCAAATCGCGAACCCTGCCATCAGACTGGCAGGACCAGCGCGCGCTTCTCGCGACTCTCTGATCCACCACATCCACACCTGCTACCGCGAAAATGCCGAACGCAGACTTTCGGAGATTTGCAGCGCTGCTCCGGCACGGTCCACGGTCTGCGCAATTACGCCGCGCCGCTAACCCGCGGATAACACGTGACTAATCAGAGCACACCTTGCGCGGTCTCGATATGGAGGAGTGGGTGGCTGGGGTGGTAGGATTCGAACCTACGATACACGGTACCAAAAACCGCTGCCTTACCACTTGGCTACACCCCAACGGTGAGCGGCTATCTACGACTGTTGCTTTCGGGGTTCAAGGGCTTTTTTGGACAAATATCATATCGATCTGCAAATTTTTCTGACAGCGGTTTGGTGATGTCTACCGCTCTTGGGAAACTGCTCGAAGTATTGAAAGATGGTGAATTCCAACGATTGGTTCAGGTGAGTGTTTCTTGGATTTCTTGGCAAAGGCGCAGATTTTGGTTTATGTATGTGAACTTCAACCTGCGACTGCGTTTCAATTGCGTAATGCGCCTATTAACCTGTTGAAATATTGTGTTAAAATAAGAATGTGACGATTGAAAATTCCCGTTCACTCACCTAGGTGATTATTGTCCGCTATCCAAAAAAGGAGCCTATTATGATGCTGAACTTGCAAGTAGCAGAGGCATTGAACAAGCAAATAAATAATGAGCTTCATGCTTCGTATACCTATCTGGCGATGTCGGCCTATTTCGAGGCGCAGGACCTGCCAGGTTTCGCCAGTTGGTTCCGGGGGCATTCCGCAGAAGAAGATACTCATGCAATGCGTATTTTCGACTTTATCGCCAAACGGGGTGGCCGGATCAACCTGGAGGGGATCGCCAAGCCGCAAAAGGAATATGAATCGCCTGTTGATGTGCTCGAACAGGCTCTGGTGCAGGAACAGACAGTAACCGGGCAGATCAATGCGTTGTTCGAGCTGGCGCACGAGGTCAAGGAATTCAGTACGCAGAATATGCTGAACTGGTTTCTGGCAGAGCAGATCGAGGAAGAGGATTTGTTCACTTCGATATTGGATAAGGCCAAGGCGGCCAACGGAGATCGCTGGAATCTATTGCTGCTGGATCAGGAACTGGCCAAGCGCGGCAACGGGCAAGCCGAGGGTTAACCAACGCAGAACTCAGGATAAGGGGTGGTTATTCCCGAATTTCAGAGGGATCGACCCCCCAAAGATTGTTCTTGAGGGTCCAGCCACGATAGCCTCCGGCCGAAATGCGGCACCAATCCGGTGTACATTGCTCTAGTCGGGCGACAACCCCGGTTTCGAAATGCGCGTTCACCTGCGAATTTTGGTCGGGCAGGGTGTAAACCGGCAGCAAGTCGGATTCTATGAGAACAGTCCGCACGCCTGAAAGCAGAGCGTAGTGAACCCAACCCCCTGCGCCGTCGTGGTCCTGCACTTTGCGCCAGTTTCCGTATTCAGCCGTGATCTGCAGCGGCATGCCGCGTCGCTTGAACACCCAGTCGATTCGGTGGGTCAGAGATGGGCCGCGGCGCACATTACCCTCGGCCGCTTTCATTGAGACATATCGGGGTAGAGGCAGATTCGTGACTTGGCCACGTTTTTCCTGCGCAGACGCGGCCACAGCGCCAAACGCGAGAAGAAACACCGAGATCAACGCCACAAAATGGCGATTCACTGAAAAACTAGCACTCACTGCCTGTCTGCTCTTATGCCTGTCGATCGTGCGTAAAAAAGGTTGAGACGATGCCCAAGGGGTTCTTGTGCCCCGTGTAATCCTGCGCCACGATGCCATGGCGCGCGGCTGTTTGCAAAGCGGTAGGAGGGCTAAGGTGCCAAGAGAACGTCTGAGTGTTGTCGTTACGCGACGGTTACCCGAAGCGGTGGAAACCCGGTTGAGCGAGCTTTTCGATGTAAAGCTGCGGGACAACGATGATCCCATGACACGCGAAGAACTGACTGCCGCAGTGAAAGAAGCAGATGTGCTGGTCCCAACCATCACCGATACCATTGATGGCGGCATTTTGGGGCAGGCAGGAGAGAATTTGCGCTTGATTGCGAACTACGGTGCGGGTGTTGACAATATAGATGTGGCGACAGCGCGGCAGCGGGGCATTCTTGTTTCGAATACTCCAGGCGTACTGACCGACGATACCGCAGATATGACGATGGCACTGATCCTGGCGGTGACCCGGCGTATCCCTGAGGGGCTGGGCGTCATGCAAAAAGGCGATTGGGCCGGGTGGGCTCCGACTGCCTTGCTGGGTGGCAGGGTTGGTGGACGCCGGTTGGGTATTCTTGGCATGGGCCGGATCGGGCAGGCGGTTGCCCGCCGTGCCAGTGCCTTTGGAATGCAGGTGCACTATCACAATCGCCGCCGCCTGCGCCCAGAGATTGAGCAAGAGTTGGAAGCGACCTACTGGGAAAGTTTGGACCAGATGGTTGCGCGCATGGACGTCATCTCGGTCAACTGCCCGTCGACGCCTTCGACATTTCACCTGATGAATGCGCGGCGCTTGAAATTGATGAAACCCTCGGCAGTGATCGTGAATACTTCACGTGGTGAAGTTGTAGACGAAAACGCGTTGACCCGGATGATCCGTGCGGGGGAAATTGCAGGCGCAGGCTTGGATGTTTATGAGCAGGGCACGGACGTTAATCCTCGCCTTCGGCAGCTGCCAAATGTAGTTTTGTTACCTCATATGGGCTCTGCCACGCTGGAAGGTCGGATCGAGATGGGTGAGAAGGTCATCATCAACATCAAGACATTCGAGGACGGCCATCGGCCGCCTGATCAGGTTGTACCTGCAATGCTATAGGCCGCGGCCTGAAGGAAAGGGAACGCAATGGTGCAGGCAGCCGCTTTGCCGCGAAATGAAGCCGGAATAGAAACCGCTGTCGGAGTTCTGAAACAAAGATTTGGGGACCGGCTACAGACCGGTGCCGCGATCCGTGAGCAGCACGGGCACACCACGACCTGGATCGAGAACCAGAGCCCCGATGCGGTGGTCTTTCCGCACTCTACCGAAGAAGTTGCGAATATCGTTAAGGTCTGTGCCGCGCATAAAGTGCCGGTAATCCCTTTCGGTACAGGCACCTCGCTTGAGGGGCATGTGAATGCGCCTGCCGGTGGGATTTCCGTCGATCTGAGCCAGATGGACAAGATACTGGCAGTCAACGTCGGTGATCTGGATTGCGTGGTACAGCCGGGTGTCACCCGCGCCGATCTGAATACCCATCTGCGAGATCAGGGGCTGTTCTTCCCCATTGATCCGGGCGCGAATGCGTCTCTGGGTGGCATGGCCGCGACGCGCGCGTCTGGCACCAACGCAGTGCGTTATGGGACGATGAAAGACAACGTGCTTAGCCTTGAGGCCGTGATGCCTGACGGGCAAGTGATCCGCACTGGACATCGGGCCCGCAAGTCCTCGGCCGGGTATGATTTGACGCGTCTGTTGATTGGTGCCGAGGGGACGTTAGGCATCATCACTGAGATCACTTTGCGTCTGCATGGTATACCCGAGGCCATCAGTTCAGCGCGTTGTTCATTTCCAACAGTGGATGCGGCATGCCAAGCTGTGATGCTGACCATTCAATATGGCATCCCTGTTGCCCGGATCGAACTGCTGGATCAGATGTCTGTCAAAGCGGCAAACGCCTATTCAGGACTTGATTTGCCTGAAGCGCCGCTGTTGCTGTTGGAGTTTCACGGCTCGGACAGCGGAGCGGCTGAGCAGGCCGAGACCTTTGGGCAAATCTCGGAAGAATTCGGTGGCAGCGATATCACCACCACCTCGACAACCGAAGAGCGCAACAAGCTGTGGCAAGCTCGGCACGACATGTACTGGGCCAGCCTGCAATTGCGACCGGGCGCGCAGGGGATTTCAACGGATGTTTGCGTTCCGATCTCGCGTCTGGCCGATTGTGTGACAGCCGCACAGGAAAAAGCCGCCGAGTTGGGATTGCTGGCCCCGATTGTGGGTCATGTCGGAGACGGAAACTTCCATACTCTGTTGTTGATCGATATGGACAACCCGACTGAAGTCGCAAGCGCTGAGGATTTCGTTGGATGGCTGAACGATATGGCCATTTCGATGGAAGGCACCTGCACTGGGGAGCACGGAATAGGGCAAGGAAAACGCCCTTATCTGGTGAAAGAACTGGGTGCAGCCACGGCCTATATGGCGGCGATAAAATCGGCGCTGGATCCTGATAACATCATGAATCCGGGGAAGATTATTTAGTATATAAGCTGTATGTCGACGGACAGATAATTCCAAGGATCGGTCATATCCACGCCCAAATTTCATAGGATTGAATCTCTTCAGAGCACTAATTGATTCTGAGGTTGATTTATGGGCGCCTTGCGGTTCATTGGATTTTTGCTGATCGCGGCGATTGTTATCGCGGGTCTTGACTATTACCAGCAGGATAAAAAGCACGACGATACATTGTCCTTTGCAGGTTATATCGAAACGATCAATGATCGTTTCGGCTTGTATAAGGCCGAGCAGGTCGCCAAGCAGGCCGAACGTGAGCGCAAGAAAAGCTGGGATGCGGGCACAAAATCCTTTTTGCCATCTCCCCCCGAGGGTTGGAGCCGCTATGATCTTATAGATGCCGATAGCAAGCCGGTTCAGGCGGTTCTGTCGGGGTATGAAATATCGCCCATGATCAGCTCTATTTCCGGCCAGGCTGAATTACAGCGCCTCACGAATGAGGGGCGCGAGGGTCTGATACGTAAGCTGGCAGAGTCGGGTTATGTTTATGAAAAAGATGGTGAAATCGTCTGGTTCGACATCACATTGAAGCCTAAGAAAGCACGCAATACTCTGGTTGGTCTGGCACTGGGGCGACAGGCCGACTTTATGAACGCGATGCAGTTTTCTAACGGATATGCCGTCATTGATGGCGTGGCGTTTGCGGAAGTGACCGAGGGTCTTTCTGGCGATGTACAAGAAAGCGACATCCGTAAGATCAAAGGTCGCATCGGATTTGATGAAGAGGTAGTGCTGCGTCTGCACACCAATGCAAGCGATGCCACGATCCGGCAGTTTTTGAATTCAGTCGATTTGGCCGGGCTGAATGCACTATTGGAATTTCCCTCGGTTGCGACGGGGCAGGGTATTTATGTTCCACTGGAGGAACAGCCTGAAATGGCAGGAAAAATGCTGGACCTCTATGGGAAAATGGTGGCTGTGCAGGACAAGGTGACACAGCAGAAACTCGAGAACATGGATATCGGAGCTGTGATGTTGAACACGCTCACAGCGACGGATTTCAACGCAGAAGGTCTGGCCGATATCACTGGCGGCAAAGTCTTTGAAAATCAGGACAATTTGCAGATGGCCTATGGAAAGGCGCTTGAGTTGATATTGCAATCGGATCAACGTCAAGCCGACGCCAGTCCGACTGACTCGGGTGGCGGTTTTATCGATGGATTGCTACAGAAAATCCCCGGTTTTGGGGCATTTGGCGGCGGCGCAGTCGCCACTGCAGCAAACGCAGGACGCTCAGACGTCCGTGTTCGAAAAGGAAACGAAGGATCTTCCTGCGCAATGAGTGGAAGCTCTAAACGCTGCACCTTCGGTAAAAACTGATCGGATTGTCACGCCCGAATAACGAACCTGCATCAATTGCGGGTCGTTTTTCTATTATCACTGGTCGGATGAATGTCGCGCCGGGCACCACAAATGCGCCATATGGTGTCAACAGATTCCAAGGGGAGACACCCGGCTATGAAAACCCAAGTCAAAGCACTGGTTGTCGGCGGCGGCGCCGTCGGAACCTCGATTGCCTATCACCTGGCCAAGGCAGGCTGGGATGATGTGATGCTGATCGAGCGGGACGAACTGACATCCGGTTCTACCTGGCACGCAGCGGGCCTGTTGCCGTTGTTCAACATGTCCTATGCGACGACCCACATCCACAAATACTCGGTCGATTTCTACAAGACGCTTGAGGAAGAAACCGGGCTAAATGCCGGTTTCGCTGTGGTGGGCAACCTGCGCATGGCACAGACGCAAGAGCGTATGGACGAATACATGCTCTACGCTTCAACGGCTGAGACCTGCGACGTTGCCTATGAATGGCTGACCCCTGACCAAATCAAAGAGCGCTGGCCGCTGATCGAAACCTCGGACCTGAAGGGTGCAATTTATCACACCGAGGACGGCTATATTAACCCTGCCGACGTGACGCAGGCGATGGCCAAGGGTGCTCGTCAACGCGGCGTCGACATTGTTCGCAAGATGCAGGCTGATGCGTTCCATTGGAATGGCACCCACTGGGAAGTCACCTGCACCAAGATGGTCGAGAAGGGCGGCAACCTCGTTCCTTCAGATGAGCAGGTTGTGATCACTGCCGAGCATGTGGTGACCGCATCAGGCAACCACGCGCAGCGCACTGCCAAGATGTTGGGCATCAAGATGCCTGCCATCCCGGTCGAGCATACCTTCATCGTCATGGACAAAGACCCCGAACTGGTTAAATGGCGCGAAGCGGGCAACCCCGAACACCCTGTTGTCCGCGATGCCGACAACGAATCCTACGCACGCGAAGAACGTGGCGGCTGGATACTGGGTATCTACGAACATGGCGCTCCTGCGCAGTTCGAACATGGCGTGCCGGACAGCTTTCGCGCTGACCTGTTCCCGCTGGATCTGGACCGGATTGCCGATCAGTACATGGCGATGGCAGAGCGTGTTCCCTCCTGCGCCGAATCCGGTTTGAAAGACGATTTCAATGGTCCAATCTGCTACACCCCTGACGGCAACCCGCTGGTTGGTCCGGCTCCGGGCCTGCGCAACATGTGGCTGGCCGAGGGTTTCTCGTTCGGCATCACCGCTGCAGGCGGCACCGGCTATTATCTGGCACAGATGATGGTCGATGGCGAAGCTGAGATCGACATGGCTTCGCTGGACCCCAAGCGTTACTCGTCCAACTGGATGACCACCGAATTTGCGGCGCGCAAGAACGAAGAGTGCTATGAGCACGTCTACATCCTGCACCACCCAGATGAAGAGCGTGAAGCCTGCCGTCCACTGCGTACTGTTCCGGCTTATGAGCGGCAGAAAGCCCGTGGCGCTCAGTTTGGCTGGGTCAACGGCTGGGAACGTCCGAACTATTTCGGCCCGCTCGAGGTGCCAGACAACTTCGACAAGGAAAGCCGCTCGTTCCGTCGTGGTGGCTGGTGGCAGTATGCCGTCGAAGAAGCCAAAGCGATCCGAGAAGGCGTTGGCCTGATCGACGCGTCGGCCTTTACCAAGCATGTCGTCAAAGGCCCCGGTGCGACCCAGTTCCTGGACTGGTTCACCTGCAACAAGCTGCCCAAAGTTGGTCGCATCAACCTGACCTACGCGCTGACTTCGCACGGCACCACCCGCACCGAATACACCATCGTCCGCAACGGCGAGAACAACTACTACATCGTCTCTGCCGGTGCCTGGACCGAGTACGACGCCGACTATCTGCGCAAGGCGGCCGAGGACAAGATGGAGGAGTTCGGTTATATCGAGATCCAGGACGTGACCACCCAGTGGGGCGTATTCGCCATCGCCGGACCCAAGTCGCGTGACGTGCTGAAAGAGGTGATCAAGGACGCCGATCCGGAAACTGCACTGTCCAACAAGCGCTTCCCGTGGTTGTCGGCCCGTCAGATCGAACTCGGCATGTGCCCCGTGAACGCGATCCGCGTGGCCTATACCGGTGAACTGGGTTGGGAACTGCACCACCCGATCGAGATGCAGAATTACCTGTTCGACCTGCTGGAAAAAGCCGGTGAGAAGCACGGTATGAAGCTGGTCGGCGCGCGCGCCCAGAACTGGCTGCGTCAGGAGAAATCCTATCGCGCGTTTGGTACAGAACTGGGCCGTGACGCAACCCCTCTGGAAGCTGACCTGCCACGCTTTGTTGATCTGTCGAAAGACTTCTACGGCAAGGCCAAGCTGGAAGAGACCGGCGTACGCGTGAAATGCTGCACTCTGCTGATCGACGGGCCGGACGATGCCGATCCATGGGGCCGCGAGGCGCTGTACACGCCGGAAGGCGAGCGCGTCGGTCGCCTGACCTCGGGTGGCTATTCGGTGGCCTTCGAGAAGTCCATCGGCATGGGCTATGTGAAGCCCGAACTGGCGGTCGAAGGTACTAAGCTTCAGGTCAAAATTCAGGACAAACTGTGGGATGCGGTCGTCACATGCGACAGCCCCTACGATCCGAAGAATGAAACCATCCGTAAGGACGGCTAATAACTTAGAAAGGCGGCACAAACCTGTACCGCCTTCCCCAAAAGCCCGCCTCCGGTGGGCTTTTATTATGCGTTCAACTCGTCAAAGCAGTCTAAGGCTTTCGCCGCATACATCATAGATGGCCCGCCGCCCATCTGCACCGCCATCGCCAACACATCCGAAACCTCATCGCGAGTGGCGCCTGCTTTGACCAACGCCTCGGTATGCAGGGTGATGCAAGGCTCGCACCGAAGGGCGATCGACATGCCTAACGCGATGAATTCCTTGGTTTTGTAGTCCAGGATCCCACCTTCTTTGACCGATTTCCCCAAGGCACCAAAGGCTCGGGCGGTATCGGGAATGGCGCCGTTGAGATTGCGCAGGCTTTTGCGGGTCCCGTCCAGTGCTTCGTGCCAGCTCATTACAACATCCTTCTTAAAACATATGATAAATTGCATATGATACATAAGAAGGGGACCGGCTTTGATCCTGATCAGATTGCTGCTTTTTGGCCTATGAATGCCAAGTTGTTCGCGGGCATCTGAACGACCTCGACCAGTTCGAGGTCGTTTTCAGAGAACAGCGCCATTATCTGGGTGTCATCTTTGTAGCCAATCTCTGGATCCTGATGAACCAATGCGTCGTGAAATCTCTGGTCGCCTTCGCTGGTCAAGCGCCCATGACGTTTGAAAGGGCCATATAGCACCAAACGCCCGCCCAAGTTCAAAACGCGCGCGGCTTCGGCAATCAAGGTTTCAGCCTCGGGTAAGCTGATCAGATGCAAGAGGTTGACCAGCACAACCAAATCTTGCCTTGCTATGGTTTTGTGCCAACCTGCCGCGGTTGCATCCAGATGAAGTGCAGGGGAAGTGTTTCTCAGCCCGGTCGAATAGGCGTCAATACTGGCGCGCCGTTCCAAGGTGACTTCGCTGGGTTGCCAATGAAGTCCGGGCATCCGCCGGGCAAAGGCCGATACATGCTGACCTGTGCCACTGGCCAGTTCCAATGCGCGGCCCGATGATGGGGCAACACGCGCAATCAGATCACAAAGCACCGCCGCGTTTCGGCTTGCTGCTGGGGCGACAAGCATGCCGTCATCACCTTCTGTGGCGACGCTTGCATTGGGGGGCAGTTTGCGCGGCGTCATCTGCGCAACCTTTCGGGCTTCAGCATTTGCACAGTTGTGGCATCAAGTGATGATTCAGTACCTGTTACAAGATCTGCCACAAGTTGCGAGGCAGCCGGGGCAGTCTGAAACCCGTATCCGCCCTGCGCGGCAGACCAGATAAAGGTTCGGTCTGTGGGATCTGGCCCCAGAACCAAAGTGCCGTCCGATACAAAGCTGCGCAGCCCGGCCCAGTTTGTTTCAACACGTGTCACCGGTTCTGTCACCATGGCCTCGTACCGTGCCAAACCTTCTGCCAGAACCAAGTCGTCGGCATAGGCATCATGGGGTGAGGTCGGGTCGGTCTCGCAAGGTGAAACGAGTAACTTTCCGGCATCGGGTTTGGCATACCAGGTCTCAGCGACCCCCAGCATCATGGGCCAGTCTTTCACATCATGCCCTCCAGGCGATGGTAGGCGGGCCATGGATCGACGAAATGGAGTAATACCGATTGGCTGGATTTCTGCCATTTGCGCCACCTCGTCCACCCATGCGCCGGCGGCATTTACCAAGTTACGGGCTTCAAAGGTGTCAGAGGCTTCAACGACCCATTGACCGGACTTGCGAATGCTGCCGACCTTCTCTCGGGTCAGGACTGATCCACCGTTGCGTCGGATGATCCGTGCATAATCCTGCAACATCCGGTCCGTATCTATGTCAAAGGCAGTATTGCTGATGGCAACATGTCCTACGGTGTCGGCATTCAGGATCGGGATTTGCTTTGTGGCCTCGTCCAGAGAAATTTGCTGAACTCCAAGGTCTTGAGCTTCCTTCAGGAACAACTCTTGTTGATCCTTGGCACCCACCAGCATCAATCCACGCGGTGTCAGGTATTCATTGACTTCAAAGAAAGCAGCGCTCTTTTCGTTCAGAGTTTTGACGGACGGCGGACCATATCCCTTTTCAAACAGGGCGGCGGACCGACCTGAGGTGTGATAGCCCAACGCATCCTCTGCTTCTAACACAGTTACGGTGCCGTGCTTGGACAGGCGGGCACCCGCGCTTAACCCGGCGATACCACCGCCGATAATCAGGAAATCAATCATACGTGTTCTTTCGCTTCCGGCCGCGGGATGATCAGTGTGACGCATAATAAACCCGTGACCCATGCTGACCATGGCACGCGTGCCTTCAAACGAAAAGACGCAAGCACCATGCACAGGAAACTTGATCGCAAGCGATCAGCCTGCTCTTAGTGCAATCAAAGCGAGATTCGGAGGCGGACGTGAACTCGGCAGACATTCACCCGATGGCAACGGGGCATATACCCTCTTATGTAACGCAGGCGGACGGTAGCGACTACCTCTTTACCTTTATGGTCATTTTCACCGTCGGTTTGGTGGTCCTGATCGGGGTCGCGTATTTTACGCTGCATTCGATCCCGGAAAAAATGGCGCATGAGAATAACCATCCACAGTTTCAGCTGGTTGGAATACTCGCGCTGTTGGCTTTGTTTACCCACAACGGAATATTCTGGATTGCGGCAATTCTTGTCGCGGGTTTTCAGTTCCCCGATTTTGCTGCTCCGTTACGGTCGATTGCAGATGCCATCCGATCCCTGGCACCGGGGCAGGATAAAGCCGTGGTTCCTGATCCACCCGAACCGGAAATTGAGCCCGAACCCTCAGAACCGGCAGCGCAGGGGCACTGAACCATGATTGAGACAATGCTGTGCGCGCTGATCACCGTGCTTCCCGATTATCTGTTCCGCCGCTTTGTTCAGGGCAAACGGATCGGACATGAGATTACTCTGTTCACCATGTGGTATGAATTGCGTTGGGGGTTAACGACCTGCGCTATTCTGGCACTGACGGTGATCACCACTTTGTTTTACTTCCATCCGGCCAGCAAAACGGCAGCCTCGTACTTCCGGACGGTCACGATCCTTCCACAGCTCGGCGGCCGCGTTTCCGAAGTTTATGTGCGCAACAATGAGCAGGTGACAGCAGGGCAGCCGATTTTCCGGATTGAGGATTTCGCGCAAACAGCACAGGTTGAAGCTGCCCATGCGCAAATCGCGCAGGTTCAAGCCTCATTAAAAGTGGCGGAAACCGATCTGGCCGAGGCCGAGGCAGGCATTGCGGGTGCACGCGCGGCTTTGGATCAGGCGCTTGAAGATCTCGAGCGGAATACAACACTGCGCGACGAAGGGTCCAGTGCCGTGCGCCTGGCCGAGATCGACCGGCTTGAAAATTTGGTCGCCGAGCGTGAGGCGCAAGTCACGGCTGCCACTTCCAAGCGCGCTGCGGTGGTGCAGCAGATCGAGGAACTGATTCCTGCCCAGCTAGCCAGCGCGAATGCTCAGCTTGACGCGGCATTGACCGAGCTGGACAAGACCATAATCAGCGCAGGTGTCACCGGTCGCATCGAACAATTTGGGCTGCAGGTCGGCGATTACGTGAGCCCGTTATTGCGGCCAGCAGGCATCCTTGTGCCGTCTTCTTCGGGGCACGACCGGTTTCAGGCTGCGTTCAACCAGCTTTCAGCGCAAGTGATCAAACCAGGCATGATCGGTGAAATCGGGTGCATGACAAAACCCTTCACAGTGATCCCTGTCGTCGTCGTCGAGGTACAGGATGTGATCCCTTCAGGTCAGATCAGGCCAACCGATGAATTACGTGACGTCCAGACCAATACCAAGCCAGGCTCGATCCTCGTCTATCTCGAGCCGCTTTATGAAAGCATGGTCGATGATGTGCCGCCGGGAAGCAACTGTCTGGCCAATGTCTACACGGATAACCACGCCAAGCTGGAAGACGAAAACCTTGGGTTCTGGGAAAAGTCATTCCTGCATGTGGTCGACACCATCGGCGTTGTCCACGCTGCGGGCTTGCGGTTGCGGTTGATCCTGATGCCGGTGAACACTCTGGTTTTGACTGGACACTAAAACCTGCTCCTAATCCATTACTTGGTGTTTGACCCGGTCCCTGGCAGCCATGTGTTCAACGTGGTTATGTCGCTGAACTTGCGCAGTCTGTGCTACGATGCCTCAGCATATCCTCAGCTGGCCATGATAGGCTGGGGATTTTTTTGGTGCATGGAGGTTATGATGGTTGATACAAATTCTGCATTTGTAGGAGATATCCCGGGAAATTACGATCGAGAGATGGGGCCGGTGATATTCGATCATATGGCCCGCATTATGGCGCAGAAAACAGCGGCCGTTTCGCCCAGACAGGTGTTAGAACTCGCTGCAGGCACAGGGATCGTGACCCGGCACGTGTCTAGTGCGTTGGAAGATGGGCATATTGTGGTCACAGACCTCAACGAACCGATGCTTGATATCGCACGCACTAAGTTCAGCGAGACGGATAATGTGACTTTTCAAACTGCAGATGCGCAGGAGCTTCCATTCGATGACGCAAGTTTCGACGCGGTTATCTGCCAGTTCGGTCATATGTTCTTCCCTGATCGTGCCAAAGCCTACGCCGAAGCGCTCCGGGTGTTGAAAACGGGTGGCATTTATTTGTTTTCGACTTGGGGCACGAACGCCGAGAACCCATATTCCGAACTGGTCATCGAAACATTATCCGTTGCATTTGATGGTCATCCTCCCGGTTTCATGAAAGTCCCGTTCTCGCTACACGATGCTGCCGCGATTCTGGATGAGGTTGCGCAAGCAGGGTTTGTCGAGCCACGTCACGAATACGTCGAACATGCCTCAACTGTTGCGAGTTTTGATAATTTTGCGCTGGGCCTGATGCTTGGCAGCCCAGCCTATTTTGAGGTTCTCGAACGCGATGGAGACCATGGTGAAATTGCCAGTGATCTCGCACACAATATGCGTGCACGTTTTGGTTCAGAGCCGTCGGCGATACCGCTGAAAGCCAATTTCTTCCAGATGGTGTCCCCTTGAACGGATGACCAAAAAAAGGCCCGCAGGATTCTGCGAGCCTTGATCTTATCTTACTGGGTTAGACTTTACTGCGGAATGTCGCCTTCCAGCCCCTCGATGTAAAAGTTCATCCCGGCCAGCGTGCCGTCATCAGCAACTTCGCCTTCAGCCAGCCAGGCGCTGCCGTCCTGTTTGTTGATCGGGCCGGTGAAGGGGTGATATTCACCTGCCGCCATCGCGGCTTTCAGGGCCAGCGCTTCTTCTTTGACATCAGCCGGTACCGCGTCGGAAATCTCACCGATTGCGACCATTCCTTCCCGGATGCCGTCCCAGGTATTTACACTCTCCCAGGTGCCATCCATGACCGCCTGTGTCCGCGCAATGTAGTAGGGTGCCCAATCATCGATGATCGATGACACACGCGGGAAGGGGGCGTATTCGCTCATGTCAGAGGCCTGACCGAAGGTTACCACATTGCCAGCTTCCTGCGCAGCAGCTTGCGGTGCGGTCGAGTCGGTGTGCTGCAGAATAACGTCCGCGCCCTGTTCGATCAGAACCTTGGCGGCGTCAGCCTCTTTAGCGGGATCAAACCATGTGTAGGCCCAGACGATTTTGAACTCGACATCTGGGTTCACCTTTTTGGCGTGCAAATAGGCTGAATTGATACCACGGATCACTTCGGGGATAGGGTACGACCCGATGTAGCCAATGACATTGGACTTAGTCATGTTGCCCGCAATGTGCCCTTGCACCGCGCGTCCTTCGTAGAAACGGGCCGAGTAGACCGAAACGTTGTCTGCGGTTTTGTAGCCGGTCGCGTGCTCGAACTTCACATTCGGGAATTTCTTGGCGACATTGATTGTCGGGTCCATGTATCCGAATGAGGTGGTGAAGATAAGGTCAGCACCTTCCAACGCCATCTGAGTCATCACGCGCTCGGCGTCTGGGCCTTCCGGGACCGATTCAACAAACACAGTCTCAACCTTGTCGCCGAACTCTTCCTCGACTGCCAGGCGACCCTTGTTGTGTTCATAGGTCCAGCCACCGTCGCCCACCGGGCCGACATAGACGAACCCGACTTTGGTCTTGTCTTGGGCCATGGCACCGGTGGCCAGACCCAGCGCCATGGCGGCGCTTGCCAAAAGTTTAGTGAATTTCATGTGTTACTCCCCAAGTTGGTTTAGTTAGCCCCTAGAGCGAGGCATGGAATGTACGGCCCAGTGAGGCAGGTGCGCTGCTCTTGTCGGCCGAAAGGATCACAAGCACAAGGATCGTGATAATGTAGGGCGACATTGCCAGATACTCGACCGGGATGGCAACGCCCGCCGCCTGTAAATTCAGTTGCAACACAGTGATTCCGCCGAACAAATAGGCACCCAGCAGAACACGCCATGGTTTCCAACTGGCGAACACCACCAGTGCAAGAGCGATCCAACCAACACCGGCGGTCATACCCTCGGTCCACTGAGGGACTCGGATCAGGCTGATATAGGCACCGCCAAGTCCTGCGCAGGCCCCGCCAAACAGGATCGCCATGATGCGGATCTTGATGACTTTGTAGCCAAGCGCGTGGGCGGCGTCATGGTTTTCACCCACAGCACGCAGGATAAGACCAACACGGGTGAATTTGAGCGTGGCCCAGACGGCGGCGATTATCGCGATGCCGACATAGAGGATCGGATCGTGTTGGAACAGGATCGGACCGACGACCGGAATGTCGCTGAGCAGCGGGATATGTATGTCGCCCATGCTGGGGGGTTTGATGCCCACATAGCTCTGCCCCATGAGCGCGCTGAAGCCCAATCCGAACAATGTCAGGGCAAGACCGCTGGCGACCTGATTGGCCAGCGCAAACTGCGTCAACAGCACGAATAGCAGCGATAGTACCGCGCCTCCGATCGCTGCCGCGATAAAGCCCAACCAGGGTGAACCGGTCTCAACCGAGATCGCAAAACCACTGATCGCGCCTACGATCATCATACCCTCGACGCCGAGGTTCAGAACGCCCGCCTTTTCGACGACCAGTTCACCAATCGCGGCCAGAAGCAGTGGCGTTGCCGCTACCATCAGCGAAGCGACCAGAAGGACGGGGTTAATCTCACCAAGGTCCATTATGCCACCTCGCTACGTGCCGCACGGATGCGGTAATTTGTCAAAAGATCGAATGCCAACAAGAAGAACAGCAGCATTCCCTGAAACACCTGTATCGCGGCGGCAGGCAGGCCTAGTTGAGACTGCGCAATTTCACCACCGATATAGGTCAGTGCCATTAGTCCGCCTGCCAGCAGGATACCTACCGGGTGCAGTCGGCCCAGAAAGGCCACGATGATCGCGGTGAAGCCATAGCCGACGTTAAAGTCGATGCTGACCACGCCCGAGGGGCCCGAGACCTCGAACATACCTGCCAGACCGGCAAGTGCACCGGACAGGCCAAGACAGAACAGGATCAAACGTGCTGGGTTCACGCCTGCAAATTTGGCTGCACGAGGCGCCTCACCTGTCAGGCGAATGTGAAAGCCCAGCATGTGCCGGTTCAGCAGAACATATGAGAAGATCACTGCAATAAATGCCGCAACTACACCCCAGTGCATACCTGAACCTGCGATCAGTTCCGCATTGTGTGCACTTTCATAACTTTGCAGGTTGCGCGATCCGGGAAAACCAAACCCTTCGGGGTTCTTAAGCAGACCCAGCGAAACCGAGGCCAAAAACTGCTCGGCCACATAGACCAGCATCAGAGAGACGAGGATTTCGTTGGTTCCGAACCGAACCTTAAGAAAGGCCGGAATCATTGCCCACAGCCAGCCGCCAAACGCGCCTGCGATCACCATGATGGGAAAGATGAAGAACGCATCCATCGGATAGAATGCCAGTCCAGCACCCGCCCCGAAGATGGCTCCCATGATATATTGACCCTCAGCACCGATATTCCAGATACCTGCGCGAAAACCCAAAGACAGGCCTATCGCAATCAGCACCAAAGGCGCACCTTTGACCAACAGTTGAGGGCGGTAGTAGAATGCGAACTCGCCAAACAGCGGTTCCCAGAAAATTGTTCCGATCGCCTCAACCGGATTTTTGCCCAGTATAGCGAACAGCAATCCGCCAAAAACCATCGTGGCCAACACCGCCACCAAGGGGGTCGCATATGACCAAGCCTTGGATGGCTGAGGTCGTTTCTCCAGCACAATCACCCGATTATCCCCCCGCTTTCTTCATCTTTTTGAAAATATTCTCGTAGAAGGCAGTTCAACACGTCAGACATGCGCCACCTCCATGCCATGTGCTCCGCCCATCATCAGGCCAATCTCATCAACCGTCAGGCCGGTGGTCTCACGCGGCGCACTCAGACGCCCTTCGTTTAACGCGGCAAAGCTGTCCGAGATTTCCATGAGCTCATCAAGGTCTTGGGAAATACAGATCACTGCCGTTCCCTTGGCCGCAAGATCCAGGATCGCCTGTCTGATCGAGGCAGCAGCAGCAGCGTCCACGCCCCAGGTTGGCTGGTTCACCACCAACACATCGGGATTCTGTAACACCTCGCGCCCGATCACAAATTTCTGCAGGTTCCCACCCGAAAGCGAGCGTGCTGCATTCTCAGGTCCGGGTGTCCGAACGTCGAAAGCGCTGATGATTTTCTCGGCGAACTCTTTGGTTTCGTTCCACTTTAGAAAGCCGTTGCTTTCCAACCCTTCGCGGATCGATCCGGTGAGCAGGGCATTTTCAGTCAGACTCATATCAGGGGCAGCTGCGTGGCCCAGCCGTTCTTCAGGGGCGGTCAGCACACCAAGTTTCCGCCGGGCCGTCGGACCGAGCTTGCCAATCGCTTGACCATTGAACTTGATCGCATCCGCAGCAGTTGGAATCTCTCCTGACAGAACACCCAGCAATTCGTCCTGACCGTTTCCGGCAACGCCACCGATGCCCAGAACTTCGCCCTTGCGGACGGTCATGTGAACATTGCGCAACGCTGTGCCAAATTCCGAAGGCGATGGCACCGAAAGGCCACTTACATCCAGCGCGACTTCGCCAAACTCCCGACCGGATCGTTCTGGCGTTTGCAACGTCGAGCCGACCATCATTTCGGCCATGTCACGGGCGGAGGTTTCGGCGGGCACACACTCGCCTACATTCTTGCCCAGACGTAGGATCGTGGCGTGGTCACACAGCGTTCTGATTTCTTCAAGCTTGTGTGAGATATACAGGATCGAGGTGCCTTCGGAGCGCAATTTGTTCAGCGTTTCAAAAAGGATATCGACTTCCTGAGGGGTCAGAACCGATGTTGGTTCATCCATGATCAACAGCTTGGGGTCTTGCAGCAGGCAACGGATGATCTCGACCCGCTGACGCTCTCCCGCAGACAGGTCGCCCACTGTGCGATACGGATCCAGCGGCAGGCCATAAGTTTCCGACACCTCGCGGATGCGGGACGCCAGATCACCCATCGCAGGAGGGTTTTCCATACCAAGCGCGATGTTTTCGGCGACGTTCAGGGCATCGAACAATGAAAAGTGCTGGAACACCATCGCGATCCCATCAGAGCGCGCTGCCCGAGGTTCAGGCGGTGCAAAAGCCTGGCCACGCAGCAGCATCGAACCGCTGTCGGGCTTCACCAGGCCATAGATCATCTTGACCAGCGTTGATTTGCCCGCGCCGTTTTCGCCCAGCAGGGCATGAACCTCGCCCTCACCGATGTCGAAAGACACCTGATCATTGGCCACGACGCCGGGATAGGCCTTGGTCAGCCCTTGAAGACTTAGAAGTGGAGTGGTCACGCGCTCAGGTCCTTCTTCAGTTCATTCTGCCGGGCCGGACGCAGAAGTTGCGCTGCGACCCCAACGGCGATCATCTGCGGGTGTTTGCCCAGATTGGGGTCGCCAATCGGGCAGGTAATCCGACCTATACGTGCGGGCGGATGTCCCAGCGCCGCCAGTCGCGACCGGAATCGCGCCCATTTAGTAGCTGAACCAATCAACCCGGCAAAACGGAAATCGTGCAAAAGCAACCTGTTGCACAGTTCCAGATCCAGATTGTGTGAATAAGTAAGCACCAAATGCTCGGCCTCAGGCGGTGCATGTCGCACCAGTTCTGCAGGTTTGGCCGCCGGCACGGCAGTCACCCCCGACGGAATGCTGCTGGGAAAACGCTCGGGACTGGTATCAACCCATGTGATTGCAAGATCGGGCAGGGGGGAAAGAACATCCACCAACGCACGGCCAACATGCCCTGCACCCCAAATCCAGAGGTTGCGGGTGGGTTCGTGGATGGGTTCGATCATCCATCCCTCGATCAGCTGTGGCTCGGGTGCGACGCCTTGAGCGCGAGACCGCGCGAATACGCGTTTAACCGCCATAGGCTGAACCTGAGTATCCAGCGGGTCCTCTTTTTCGCATTCCTGGGTCACAGGTCGTGCGACGACCGTACCTTCAATATGCGTTAAAGAAGCGTTGTCATATATCTCCGAAAGTAGCGAAACTGCTCCGCCGCAGCATTGGCCCAAATCAGGGCCAAGTGCATGCTGGCTCAACCGTGACGGTTTGGATTGGCGACGTGCAGCTTCAGCGGCCTGATATTCCAGCGTGCCGCCGCCGATGGTGCCGCTTTGCCCGTCCTTCCATACCAGCATCGAAGCGCCAACTTCGCGCGGTGATGATCCCTTGATCCCGGCAATGACGACCCGAACCACCTTGCCGTGGGTTTTGACCGCCTCCCTCAAAGCCTCCCTGTCAAATCCCATCAGGTATCTCCCTTTACCCTTTGAATTCCACGCCAGACTTCTTCTGCGGTGGCAGGCGCATTCAGCGCGGGATAGCTGGTTCCACATGCGGCCACCGCGTTCGATAGGGCCAACCAAGCTGATATGCCCAGATTGAAGGGTGGCTCACCAACCGCTTTCGAACGATAGATCGTGTCCTCGCGGTTCTCACCATCCCAAAGCGCGACATTGAAGATATCGGGTCGGTCAGAACAGGCCGGTATCTTGTAGGTGGACGGTGCGTGCGTGCGTAGATTGCCTTTGCCGTCCCAGACCAACTCCTCTGTAGTCAGCCAGCCCGCGCCCTGAACATAGGCACCCTCGACCTGCCCGATATCCAACGCCGGGTTCAGGGACGCACCCGCATCATGCAGGATATCGGTGCGCAATATACGGTTCTCACCGGTCAGTGTATCGACAGCCACCTCAGTGATGGCTGCGCCATAGGCAAAGTAGAAGAAGGGGCGCCCATGACCTTTGATCCGGTCCCATTCGACCTTCGGAGTTTTATAGAATCCGGTTGCGGACAGGCTGATGCGCCCCTGATAGGCCAACGCTGCGGCTTCGGCGAAGCTATAGCTTTCTTCGCCCACTGCAACTTGCCCGTCCGCAAATGTCACGGTCGTGGGGTCGGCCTGATGTCGTTCCGCCAAATAATCCGCCATCCGGTCACGGATTGTGTCGCAGGCTGCTTTGACCGCCATGCCGTTCAGGTCACTTCCTGACGAGGCCGCGGTGGCGGATGTATTCGGTACCTTGGCCGTATCGGTGGCGGTAATTTTCACCAGCTCAAGTGGTATGCCAAAACGCGACGCTGCAACCTGAGCGACCTTCTGGAACAAACCCTGGCCCATCTCGGTGCCGCCGTGGTTCAGGTGGACCGAGCCGTCCTGATATACATGCACCAGCGCACCGGCTTGGTTCAGGTGGGTCAGTGTAAAGGAAATGCCAAATTTAACCGGGGAAAAACCGATTCCCTTCTTGATCACGCTATTCTCGGCATTCCACGCGTCAACCGCCTGCTTACGGGCGGCATAGTCGCTAGACTTCAGCAAAGCTGTTGTCATGCCATGCAGTTCGCAATCGCTGACTTCCATCCCATAAGGCGTGGTGTTGCCGCCTGCGGGTACCGGGCGAACCGGTGCATCGCCCATCTCAACCGCGCCTCGGCTGGTGAGGTCCTCATGCGGGTCAGGATGGCCCAGAGGTTTCTGAGCAACCGGGGGATCGGCCACCTCATGCGCCGGTTCATAGTAGTTCCGGCGGCGCAGCTCGATCGGGTCCAGCCCCATAACATGCGCCGCGTGGTCCATTACGCGTTCAATCCCAACGATCCCTTGCGGACCGCCAAACCCACGATAGGCAGTGGCAGACTGGATGTTGGTCTTCAGCCGATGGCTTTCGATCCGGGCATTTGGCAGCAAATAGGAATTGTCCGCATGCAGCATGGCGCGATCTGCAACCGGAAGAGACAGATCCTGCGCCCAACCGCACAGGGCATAGTGAACAAACGAGACGCCCTGAATATGTCCGTTTTCATCAAACCCGGCTTTATACGAAATCCGGAAGCCATGGCGCTTGCCCGTGATCGTCATATCGTCATCACGGTCATAGCGCATCTTGCAGGCCTTGCCAGTCGCACGTGCGGCGATAGCGCAGGCGACGGCCAAAGCGTTGCCCTGGCTCTCCTTGCCGCCAAAACCTCCGCCCATACGGCGTGTCTCAACCCGGACCGCGTGCATGGGAACACCCAGTGCATCGGCCACCTTGTGCTGTATCTCGGTCGGGTGCTGAGTCGAACTGTGCACCAGCATGTCGGCGCCCTCATTCGGCACGGCCAGTGCGGCCTGACTTTCCAGATAGAAATGTTCCTGCCCACCGATTTCAAACGTATCTTCGACGATATGTGCCGCATCTGTGATGGCGGCCTCTGCATCCCCCTTGGCGTAGATACGCGGGCCGTCCTCGAATCGGCTGTCAGCGGCAAGGGCCTCCTCGACTGTCAGAATCGGTGCTTCATCGGCATAGTCGATCTTGCCCAGCCGGGCCGCTTTTCTGGCAGCCAGATGGCTGGAGGCGACGACAAGAAATACCGGTTGACCGATATAGTGCACCGTTCCATCCGACAAAAGCGGCTCATCATGGATTGATGGGGATACGTCGTTCGCAAAGGGCAGGTCATCAGCGGTGATCACCGTCTCAACGCCGTCAGCAGCCCTTACGGCAGACAGATCCATGGCTCTGATTTTACCTTTGGCGATCGGGCTTAGTCCGAACGCCAAATGCAACGATCCCTTTGGTGTCGGGATGTCGTCGACATAGCGCGCTGTACCGGCCACGTGCAGTGGTCCAGTGTCGTGCGGAAGGGATTTGGCGACACTCATGCCGACACCTCCAGTACATTGGACAGTTTGCCCTGATCCTCGTTGTAGTATCTGACAAGCATCGCCTTGGCTGTTTCCAGACGATACGTGGCCGAGGCCCGCATATCGGTCATCGGCGCGTAATCTTCCGCAAAAGCAGGCAATGCGGCGTTAATTGTTTCGCGCGTCCATGGCTGGCCGGTTAGCGCAGCCTCGACTGCCGTTGCACGTTTTGGAGTTCCAGCCATGCCGCCAAAAGCAATGCGAACCTGCTCGACTGTGCCGTTGGTTGCGGTGATGTTGAAACACCCGCAAACGGCCGAGATATCCTGATCGAACCGCTTGCTGAGTTTGTAGCACTTCAACCGATCGGCCTGACGCGGGAAGCTGACGGCCTCGACAAACTCACCCGGCGCGCGATCCTGTTTGCCGTAATCAATGAAAAACTCTTCCAGAAGGATTGACCGGCGGGCGTTCCCCTTGCGCAGGTGCAGTGTTGCTCCCAAAGCAATAAGGGCAGGGGGATTATCTCCGATGGGCGAGCCATTGGCGATGTTGCCACCAACTGTTGCCGCGTTTCGGACCTGAACGCTGGCATAGCGCCGAACCATTTCTGCATAAGACGGATGCAGATCGGCAAGCGCATCGCCCATGCGGTTCATGTCGACCATTGCGCCAAAGCGGATTTCTTCATCGGTGATCGTGATCTCTTTCAGATCTTCACAACGATTAAGAAAGATTACGGGATCAAGGTCGCGCAGCTGCTTCGTGACCCAAAGTCCGACATCCGTTGCCCCAGCAACTAAAGTAGCATTTGGATTTTCAGAGTAAATCTTGGCGAGTTCATCCGACGAACCAGGCAACCTGGCAGGGGTCGACTGGATAGACACCGGCTTATCTTTGACCCACACGGGAACTGGATGTGCTTCGGCGGCCTCAGCCGCCCGGATGATTGGTGCATAGCCCGTGCAGCGACACAGGTTTCCGGCCAGTTGATTGTCGTGATCCGTCGCGCCATTGGTGTGACTTGCCACCATCGACATCACAAAGCCAGGCGTACAGAACCCGCATTGCGAGCCATGCAGATCCACCATTGTCTTCTGAACCGGGTGAGCGTCTCCATCTGGGCCGCTCGCGCCTTCGACAGTGCGCACCGCTTTACCGTGAAGTTGCGGCAGGAACATGATGCAGGAATTCACCGCCTTGGCACCGTCCTCATCGGTCACCATGACAGTGCAGGCTCCGCAATCACCTTCGTTGCAGCCCTCTTTGGTGCCGGTAAGGCCGCGATCCTCGCGCAACCAATCCAGCAAGGTCGCCGTCGGATCGATATCCTCCAGCTCCACTGTCTCTCCGTTCAGAAGAAACGTGATATTCATGAGTGAAACCCGTCGCGTTACCCAGTTGCGCCCTTTGGATGCTCTCCTTCGATGCGACGTAGAAAGAGTGGCGGGCGTGTAGCTTGCCATCTGATGTTAGAAACAGGCTGTGCGATCTGGCAAGAAAAACTGTCTCTGTGATGCATCATATGGCGCGAATTGTGGTCAATTGCCGCATCTATCTATCGTTCAGTGCTCTGAAATTAAAGTATTTTCTTGGATCGGGCTTGCGGGAGTTCAGAAGCACCTTCAGAAATATCCGAATAATCCGCGCGATTATTTTGCCGAATCCATGGGGTGGGTTCCTGCTTTTGCATCCCTGTTTGCTGGGATAGCTTGCAGGAATGAGCAGCCATCCCCGATTCATTCACCTCCGCGTTCACACCGAATATTCTCTGCTGGAAGGTGCCGTGCGGCTAAAAAAGCTGCCGGGTCTTTGCGAGAAGATGGAAATGCCCGCCGTTGCGGTGACCGACACAAACTCCATGTTCTCGGCGCTGGAGTTTGCCGTGACCGCCAGCGGGGCGGGCATTCAGCCGATTATGGGCTGTCAAGTTGATCTGACCTACGTACAAGCACAGCCGGGTGAGAAGCCGAAGGCGCCTGCGCCCTTGGTTCTTCTGGCTCAATCCGAGGTCGGTTATGAAAACCTGATGAAGCTCAGCTCGTGCCTTTACGTGGACAAGGGCGGGCAGTTGCCGCAGGTTACATTAGACGAATTGTCAAAGCACTCGGACGGCTTGATCTGTTTGACGGGTGGGCCGGATGGGCCGGTTGGGATGTTGTTGCAACAAGGCCAGCGCCCAGCGGCCGAGGCTCTGATGGATCGACTGGCAGGGATGTTCCCAGACAGGCTTTATGTCGAACTTCAGCGTCACCCAGGTGAAGATGGTCAGCCCGAGGCCGAACGCCTGACCGAGCGCGGCCATGTCGAGATGGCTTATGCCAAGAACCTGCCGCTAGTCGCCACAAACGATGTCTATTTCCCGACCACGGACATGTACGAGGCGCATGACGCGCTGATCTGCATCGCCGAAGGTGCCTATGTTGACCAGCAGGAAGGCCGCCGCCGCCTGACCGCACAGCACTATTTCAAGTCTCAGCAAGAGATGGTGACCCTATTTGCCGATCTGCCCGAGGCGATTGAAAACACGATTGAGATCGCCAAGCGCTGCGCGTTTATGGCCTATCGCCGCGATCCGATCCTGCCAAAATTTGCTGATGACGAAGTGGCAGAATTGCGCCGCATTGCGAATGAGGGCCTGCAGAAGCGTCTGGCGGTGATCCCGCACGCGGTGACACCGGAAGAATATCAAGAGCGTCTGGATTTCGAACTCGACATCATTGAAGGCATGGGGTTCCCCGGCTATTTCCTGATCGTTGCCGACTTTATCCAATGGGCAAAGGATGAAGACATCCCGGTTGGTCCGGGACGTGGCTCGGGTGCGGGCTCGCTGGTGGCCTATGCGCTGACGATTACCGACCTTGACCCACTACGTTATTCGCTGCTGTTCGAACGGTTCCTGAACCCCGAGCGGGTCTCGATGCCAGACTTTGATATCGATTTCTGCATGGACCGCCGCGAAGAGGTGATCCGCTATGTGCAGCAGAAGTACGGGCGCGACAAGGTAGGTCAGATTATCACCTTCGGTGCACTCCTGTCGAAAGCTGCCGTGCGTGATATCGGGCGGGTCCTGCAAATGCCCTACGGGCAGGTGGATCGACTTTCCAAGATGATCCCGGTCGAAGGCGTTAAACCCGTTTCCATTGAAAAGGCATTGAAGGATGAACCGCGCCTACGGGAAGAGGCACGCAGCGAAGAAGTTGTCGACCGCCTTTTAACTTACGGCCAGCAGGTCGAAGGATTGCTGCGCAACGCCTCAACCCACGCGGCTGGTGTGGTGATTGGCGACCGTCCTTTGGATGCACTGGTGCCGATCTATCAGGATCCGCGCTCGGACATGCCCGCGACCCAGTTCAACATGAAATGGGTAGAACAGGCCGGGTTAGTAAAATTCGACTTTCTGGGCCTGAAAACGCTGACTGTGATCCAGAATGCTATGGATTTGATCTTCAAGTCTGGGCGGGATTTGCATATCGCGCCCGACGGCGCGGAACTCTATGAACCTGCCGAAGGAGCGGTAAACCAGATCAACGCCATCCCGCTGGATGACGAGATGACATACAAACTCTACTCGGCGGCCAAGACCGTGGCGGTGTTCCAGGTGGAATCCTCGGGCATGATGGATGCGCTCAAGCGTATGAAACCCACCTGCATTGAGGACATCGTGGCCCTTGTGGCGCTCTATCGTCCCGGCCCGATGGAGAACATCCCGACCTATTGCGAGGTCAAGAACGGGCTGCGCAAAATCGAATCCGTGCATCCTCTGATCGACCATATCCTTGAGGAAACCCAAGGCATCATCGTCTATCAGGAGCAGGTGATGCAGATCGCGCAGGTCATGGCAGGGTACAGCCTAGGCGGTGCCGACCTGCTGCGCCGCGCTATGGGCAAGAAGATTAAAGAGGCGATGGATGCCGAACGCCCCAAATTCGAAAAGGGCGCGGGTGAGAATGGCGTTGATGTCAAGAAGGCCTCCGAGGTCTTCGACCTGCTGGAAAAGTTCGCCAACTACGGATTCAACAAATCCCACGCTGCCGCCTATGCGGTCGTCAGCTACCAGACCGGCTGGCTAAAGGCGAACCATCCGGTCGAGTTCATGGCGGGCGTCATGAACTGCGATATCCATCTGACCGACAAGCTGGCTGTCTATTTTGAAGAGGTCCGAAAGGGGCTGGAACTGCCCTATGTGCCGCCCAGCGTGAACCGATCTCAGGCGACGTTTGACGTGGTGGAAGGGCATCTGGTCTATGCGCTGGGTGCGCTGAAAAACGTGGGTGTTGAGGCGATGAACCTCGTCGTCGATGGGCGCGCGGACAAGCCATTTGTGAACCTCTTCGATTTTGCTCGCCGTGTTGATCTGAAAAAAGTCGGCAAGCGCCCGCTAGAGATGCTGGCGCGTGCCGGTGCGTTCGATGAACTCGACAAGAATCGCCGTCGCGTGTTTGAAAGCCTGGACCCGCTGGTGCAATATTCAGCCGCCATCCATGATCAGAAAAACTCAAACCAGGTGTCGCTGTTTGGTGAGGCAGGAGATGACCTGCCCGAACCTCGGCTGTCACCCACACCAGACTGGCTGCCTGCCGAGAGATTGAGCGAAGAATTCAAGGCCATCGGGTTCTATCTGTCCGGCCATCCGCTGGATGATTATATGCCTGCATTGAAGCGTAAACAGGTGCTGACACTAGATCAGGTGACCGAAAAGGCGCGCTCTGGTCCGTTCATAGCAAAGATGGCCGGTGTCGTCGCCGGACGGCAAGAGCGAAAGTCGGCGCGTGGCAATCGGTTCGCATTTGCTCAGCTCTCTGACCCCACCGGAGCATTCGAGGTCACGCTATTCTCAGAAACACTAGAGAAATCCCGAGAGTTTCTGGAAACCGGCGCTCAGGTCGTATTAACCGCCGAAGCCACGATGGAGGCGGATCAGCTCAAGCTGTTGGGTCGGTCAGTTGGTCCGGTCGACGTGGTGGTCGCCGAGGCTGGGGCCACAGGCCTGCGTGTATTTGTGGAAGATTCAAAGGTTTTGCCAAGCATGGCGAAAGTGTTGGAAGACGCAGATAGCAACGCCAAAAGGGCTGCCAAAGGCCCAGTTTACGTCTGCCTGCTTGATCCCGGTTTGCCGGGGGAGGTCGAATTGGATCTGGGACGAAACTATGCGATCAATCCCCAGATCAAAGGTGCCCTCAAATCGCTTGAGGGAATCTCGGAGATCGAGGAAGTTTGACCACAAACCGAATTGTTGCCTTAAGCGATGTGCCCAGCTAGGCTGACTGAATAACCTTAGGGGTCATTTCACAGGAGGGTTCCGAAATGACGAATTCAGGTATTGATTTCAGATCACTTAGCCTAGCGGTGGCATGTGCTTTGGCGTTGGCCACTGCCGTTCAAGCGGACGACAAGAAGAAAAATACTGTTACTGGCGCTCTGGTTGGTGCAGGCGTCGGTGCTTTAGTCGGAGACGGCAAGGGGGCCGCGGTCGGTGGTGTCGCCGGGGCGATTATCGGACATAACTGGAAGTGATCATGATGCTGAAAAATTCCATCAAATCCACCGCCTGTGCCGCGCTTTTTGTCCTTCCAACATTTGCTGTGGCTGACGATTCTGCAGAGCAATTGGTGCAGGATGCCTTGCCCGTGATGCACTATACATGCGCATCGATCGCGGAAGAGGCTGATGGCGACGAAGAATTTGTCGTGGCTGTGGTTGGAAAGATGACGGCCCTGTCGCTTTACAACCGCCAGATCAATATCGAGGATCATGCAGCCACTGACGAGGAAAAGGCCCAACTACGCGAAGCCTTCATTGCCGCTCTGTCCGAGAGCTGTGCCGCAGACAAGAACGCCCTTCTGGGCGGGGTGGTCGACAATGCGGTGAAATCGACACTGGGGTTGTGATCACTCAATAATGCGGCGGACGTTCGTCGCCGAACACAACTCCGCCTGAGCCTTCCTGCGCCCGTTCGGCCTCGCGCTGCAGTAACATCTCAACACGACGGGTCAGGCGGTCGATCTCGCTCTGTTGGTTTGTGACGACCGAGTTCAGCTCTTCAACCGTGCGGGTCAGATGGGCGATCTGTTCTTCCAGATGCTGCATGGGGCTCTCCTTATAGGCGTCTCATAGCGACCCCGGCAGCCCATGACCAGTGAAACCCCGCCTTGCTCCGATGCGGGCCATGGGATAGACCGCGCGCGGAACACTAAATCCCAAGGACGCCCCACATGGCCAAGCCCAAGAAACAGCCCCGCCCCAAGGCCGTAACGCCGAAAGGGTTCCGTGACTATTTCGGCGAGGAAGTCACGCAGCGCACCGAAATGCTGCGGACGATTGCGGGCGTCTATCATCGTTACGGGTTCGATGCCTTGGAGAGCAGTGCGGTTGAGACCGTCGAAGCGCTGGGCAAGTTCCTTCCGGACGTGGATCGCCCAAACGAGGGCGTGTTTGCATGGCAGGAATTCGACGAGGGCGGCAATGGCGACTGGATGGCTCTGCGCTATGACCTAACTGCGCCTCTGGCCCGCGTCTATGCGCAGCACCGCAACGATCTGCCGACGCCTTATCGCCGTTATGCGATGGGTCCGGTCTGGCGGAACGAGAAGCCGGGGCCAGGGCGGTATCGCCAGTTTTATCAATGTGATGCGGATACGGTGGGCACGGCCTCGATGGCTGCGGATGCCGAGATTTGCGCGATGCTGTCGGACACGCTGGAAACCGTCGGCATACCACGTGGTGACTATCTTGTGCGCGTCAATAACCGCAAGGTTCTGAATGGTGTGCTTGAGGCGATGGGGCTGGGCGAAGACTTGGCCGCCCGCGATAATGTTCTGCGCACTATCGATAAGTTCGATAAGGTCGGTGAGGCAGGTGTGCGAGAGCTGTTGACCAAGGGGCGACTGGATGCCTCTGGGGCGTTCATTGATGGTGTTGGTCTCAGCGAAGATCAGGCCGAACCTGTGATCGCGTTCCTGACCTCGAAAGCTACCGACACCGCTGGTACGCTGGCCAACCTGCGCGCCGCCGTGGGCGACAGCAAGATTGGCGCGGATGGCATTGCCGAGCTGGAGCAGATCGGTGCACTGCTGGATACGGGTGGGTATGGATCGGACCGGATCGAGATTGATCCTTCGGTTGTCCGTGGCCTCGGCTACTACACTGGGCCGGTTTATGAAGCCGAACTGACCTTCGAGATATTCGACGAGAAAGGCCGCAAGCGGCAATTCGGGTCGGTCTCAGGCGGTGGTCGCTATGACGATCTGGTCAAGCGTTTTACCGGACAGGAAGTGCCCGCGACGGGTATTTCGATCGGTGTTGATCGTTTACTGGCCGCGCTCCGCGAAAAGGGTCGGATCGCAGCGCAAGCCACCGGTCCGGTGGTCGTCACCGTCATGGATCGGGATCGGATGGCCGACTATCAGGCCATGGTAACCGAGCTGCGCAATGCAGGTATCCGGGCCGAGGTGTATCTGGGCAACCCCAAGAACTTTGGCAACCAGCTGAAATACGCAGACAAACGGAACTCTCCGATCGCTGTGATCGAAGGTGGTGACGAAAAAGACAAGGGAATTGTGCAAATCAAGGATCTGATTCTTGGCGCAAAGATTGCCGAAAGCGCCACGCTTGAGGAATGGAAAGAACGACCCAGCCAGTTTGAAGTGCTGCGCGGAGATCTGGTCGCCAAGGTGCGCGAAATTTTGGACAGTCAGGACTGACCCATGCCCAATCGTTCCCAGATACAGGCCCGCGCCGCCATGATGCGCGTCCGGTTCGAGGCCGCGGGTGCGCATGTGGTGGACACACCTTTGTTGCAACCTGCGGGTACGCTGCTGGACCTCTACGGTGAAGATATCCGCGCGCGCGCCTATGTGACCTCGGACGCGCTGCGGGGTGAGCAGATGCTGCGCCCGGACTTCACCTTGCCAGTGGTGCAGATGCACATGTCCGAAGGGGCTGAACCTGCAAGATACACCTATTCTGGCGAAGTGTTCCGCCGTCAGGAACACGATCCGGACCGGGCTAATGAGTATATTCAGGTCGGTTACGAGGTCTTTGATCGCGAAGACCCCGCTGGTGCCGATGCCGAGGTGTTTTCGCTGATTGCTCTGCAACTGCGCGGGCTGCCCTTGCGGGCAGCGACAGGTGATATTGGAATTCTGATCGCCGCTGTCGCGGGTCTGAAGACAACTGACCGCCGCAAGGCCGCGCTGATGCGGCATCTCTGGCGGCCTCGCCGGTTCCGTGTTCTGCTGGACCGATACGCCGGGCGCAAAGCGGGCCTTGAGGGTCGCGATGCTGTGCTTGACGCAGCTGACCCATTGGCGATTGACGTGCCCATGATCGGTAAACGCCGCGCGCCGGAAATCCTCGACCGGATTGAAGCCCTACGCGAAGACCGCGCCGCGCCGCCGATCTCGGACAATGAACTGGCCGGTTTGGAGACACTGCTGAATGTGCGCGAAACCATGCCTTTTGCGCTGGAACAATTGCGCGACGTGGCGGTTGACCTGCCGCAGATCACGCCCGCGCTGGATCGTTTGGAAGCGCGTATCGCAGCCCTGCAGGCGCGGGGCGTGGACGTGAATACACTGGATTTTGAGGCGTCTTATGGCAGAACCTCGATGGAGTATTACGACGGTTTTGTATTCGGTTTTTACGCCGAAGGCCGCCCTGATCTGCCACCGGTCGCAACCGGTGGGCGCTATGATGCGCTGACCCGGCAATTGGGAGGTGGGGCCGAGATTCCGGCTATTGGCGGCGTGATCCGCCCGGACCTGATGCTCGAAATCGAGGAGGCCGCGCAATGAGCCTGAAACTGGGCGTGCCCTCGAAGGGCCGATTGATGGACAAGACCTTCGCGTGGTTTGAAAAGCGCGGCATCACCCTTTCGCGCAGCGGATCGGACCGGGAATATGCAGGCAAAGTTGAGGGGATTGATGGCGTCTCGCTGATCCTGCTATCCGCCGGGGAGATACCGCGCGAGCTTGCCGCTGGGCGCGTTCATCTGGGTGTGACCGGGATTGATCTGGTGCAAGAGAAACTGCCGCGGTGGGAACAGCAGGTCGAAGAGGTCGCCCCGCTTGGGTTCGGCAAGGCTGACTTGATCATCGCAACACCTGCCTGCTGGGTCGATGTGGATACGTTGGACGATCTGGACGCGGCAGCTGCGAGTTTCCGCAAGGTACACGGGCACCGGCTGCGTATCGCCACCAAGTACCACCGTTTGGTTCGCGAATTTCTGACCGATGCGGGCGTGGCCGACTACACGCTGGTCGATAGTCAGGGCGCGACTGAGGGCACGGTGGTGAACGAAACCGCCGAGGCGATTGCTGATATTACGTCAACTGGCGAGACTCTGAGGGCCAACCACCTGAAAATCCTATCAGATGGGTTGATCTTGCAGTCGCAAGCGACTTTGTGGCGCAGCCGGGTGGCGACCTATAACGCATCCGAGAAGACGATTCTGAACGACCTGCTGGATCGGTTGCGCTAAAGCACGCCGATATCCGCCAGGGCACGGTTCAGGTCGTCGGGTAGGGCATCGTCTTGCTCGCGTCCTCTGGGCAAGTCGGCCGGAGTATCCTCGGGTTTCAGATAGCGCCAGCCTTGGAACGGGCGTTTCAGAGCGTTCTGCGTGCGATGCACCTCGGGGTCGAGAACGATGGCACAGCGGCGGATTCCATCCTCACCGCGCACCTCGTCCAGCCGTAGAATCTGCTGACGGCATTGGACGACTCCTTTGATCACCCAATAGATTGATCCGCCATTCAAAATCTCGGATTCACGTTTGGGCCACATACGTGTGACATGGCGCGGGCATCCGTCCTCATAGAGAGGTTTTCGGCTGTCCTGCCATGCGATCAGCGTGTCGACGCTTTCTGATCCGACCGAAAGTTTGATGAGGTTTACGTACTTATCCACAGCTTTCCCACAGAGTCGTTCATCGACTATCTATCCATTGTAGCTCATGCGCGATTGTCATCAAGGTATTGTGGATGATAGTCTGAATACCTCTTTCAGCACAGGGAATCACCAATGAGCCGCTTTGCCGCCCCCATCGCCGAGCAGATCTGGGACATGAAATACCGCTTCAAACAGGCGGATGGCACACCCATCGATCAGACGGTCGAGGACAGTTGGCGGCGAATTGCACGTGATCTGGCGCGGGTGGAACAGGACCCGGCGCGTTGGGAAGAAAAGTTCTACACCGCGCTTGAGGATTTCAAATACCTCCCTGCTGGTCGCATCACCGCCGGGGCGGGCACCGCACGTCAAGTGACCCTGTTCAACTGCTTTGTGATGGGCACGATCCCCGACAGCATGGGCGGTATCTTCGATATGCTGAAAGAGGCCGCTCTGACCATGCAGCAGGGTGGGGGGATCGGTTACGATTTCTCGACCATCCGTCCACGCGGCGCGGACGTTAAAGGGGTTGCTGCAGACGCATCTGGCCCGCTGAGCTTTATGGATGTGTGGGACGCCATGTGTCGGACGATCATGTCCGCAGGCTCGCGCCGTGGGGCGATGATGGCGACTATGCGCTGTGACCACCCGGATATCGAACAGTTCATCACCGCCAAATCCGACCCGGCGCGGCTACGCATGTTCAACATGTCGGTTCTGGTGACCGATCCGTTCATGGAAGCGGTCAAAGCCGATGGCCCGTGGGATCTGGTGTTTGACGGTAAAGTCTATCACACCGTTCAGGCCCGTGATCTATGGAACAAGATCATGCAGGCGACCTATGACTATGCCGAGCCAGGTGTGATCTTCATCGACCGCATCAACACGGCCAACAACCTCAGTTACGTTGAGACGATTGCTGCGACCAATCCATGCGGCGAACAGCCGTTGCCACCTTATGGTGCTTGCCTGTTGGGCTCGATCAATCTGGCACGGTTGGTGGCCGAGCCCTTTGAGGATGCGGCGCATCTGGATGAGGACGCTTTGCAAGAGCTGGTCGCCACCGCCGTTCGTATGATGGATAACGTGGTCGACGCGTCGAAATTCCCGCTGGTTGAACAAGAGGCGGAAGCTCAAGACAAACGCCGTATCGGGCTGGGCGTGACGGGTCTCGCAGATGCACTGCTGATGCTGGGCCTGCGCTATGGCTCGGACGAGGCGGCGCGTCAAACCGAGCGCTGGCTGCACGCGATTGCCCGCGCCGCGTATCTGGCGTCGGTGGACTTGGCAAAGGAGAAAGGCGCGTTTCCTTTGTTCGATGCTGAGAAATATTTGGCCAGTGGCACGATGCAACAGATGGATGACGATGTGCGCGATGCGATCCGCGAACACGGCATCCGCAACGCGCTGCTGACGTCGATCGCGCCGACTGGTACGATTTCGCTTTATGCCGGGAACGTCTCATCAGGGATCGAGCCGGTCTTTGCGTATGCTTACACGCGCAAGGTGCTGCAGAAAGACGGGTCGCGCACTGAAGAAGAAGTAGTCGACTATGCCGTCCAGTTGTGGCGCGATAAGTTCGGGGATACGGAGCTGCCAGACTTTTTCGTCAACGCACAAACGCTGTCGCCGTCTGATCACGTCAAGATGCAGGCCGCGGCGCAGAAGTGGATCGACAGCTCGATTTCGAAGACCATCAACTGCCCCGAAGATATAAGCTTTGACGCCTTCAAGGACGTCTACATGCAGGCTTGGGATCAAGGCTGCAAAGGCTGTACGACCTATCGCCCCAACGATGTGACGGGTTCTGTTCTGACCGTCTCAGAGAGTACAGATACAGCACCAGGTGAAAGTGCCGCTGCGCCGCAGGAGGTTGATGGCGGCGAAGTCGTCTATATGTCAGAGCCGCTGGATCGTCCGCAATCTCTGGAAGGATCGACATACAAGCTGAAATGGCCCGACAGCGAACACGCGATCTATCTGACGATCAACGACATTGTCATCAGTGGTCGTCGTAGACCGTTCGAAGTGTTCATCAATTCGAAGAACATGGAGCACTATGCCTGGACGCTGGCCCTGACGCGGATGATTTCCGCAGTTTTCCGCCGGGGCGGAGATGTTTCGTTTGTTGTAGAAGAACTGAAAGCCGTCTTTGATCCACGCGGCGGGGCTTGGGTCAAGGGCAAGTACATCCCTTCAATTCTTGCTGCAATTGGTGGCGTGATCGAGCAGCATATGGTTGTAATCGGATTTCTCGAAGGTGAAGGAATGGGCCTAAAGTCGGACCCCCAGGCGCAAGTTGTCAATATCGACACTCCACGCGGCAAAGCATGCCCGTCCTGTGGTCAGTTCGACATGGTGATGATCGAAGGCTGCATGACCTGCAGAAGTTGCGGCCATTCGAAATGCGGTTAGATTCAGGGTGCTTAGTTGTTGACGTACCCATAGTATTGCCATTTTGGCCCTAGGGATTGCCATTTTGAGCTCATAAGTTTGCCATTGTCTCAAACGGAGGACTTCAGCTGCCAAAGCCCAATACTTGGGACGTTGACTAATTCAATTTGCTTGAAAGGTTGGGCTGGGAGCAGACATTCACTGTGGATGCGAAATCCAGATGCGAATCTTGGAAAGCAGTCATTCAGATTAGAGTTTCTTCCACCCGAAGCATTAGTTGCACCAACTTTGATTGTCAGAGATTGCCATACCGTCTGGACACGTTTCGGTCGAGGCTGCAGTCTCAATGCAAAACCAAGAAATGTGAGTAGCGCGTTGTCAAAAAATGATTTCCCAACACCTTCTGAGTTTATGCGAACGACCGTACGCGTCGAAACGCCATAGCAGAGAACGCCGACAAATATTTACCCACGAGCAACGACCGAATGTTCAAAGACAATACACAGTTCTTTAAATCGGCAGATGACGCGTCGGAGTACCTTCGCGAGGCAGATTTTGCTGTTCTGGAATTACGCCTTAGAACACACTTCACCGCCAGAGACAGCGACCGGTTTTTGCGAGGAGCATGAATTTCTTGGAATGACCTATTTCGGACGTTCGTCATACCATTGCCATGCTGCAGTTGCAGCCCTCTCTCCTGACATTCGCTGCGCCTGCGGGATCAGAAACTAATTGAACTCATAGATTGCTCAAAAGTCTCGACGTATTGGCGACAGCATTATGAGACCAAGGCGCCTTGCTTAATTTGCAAAGACTTCCAATTGGTTGAGTCGGTGGAAAATGCACTCAATGTGATTGCTGGATTTTCAACAGCATTACGTTACCGTGGTTTCAACGAGAGCACAGACGAAACTCTTCTGGAGGATGCAACTTGTCAGTAAGGCTGTTAGTCACCGCAGTGATTTTGAACTTTGGTCTGAATCCTTCTGTTGTCATTGCGCAGGACAGCCAAACGAAGCCTAAAGTGACCGTGACGTCGGCAGAGATGAAACAGGTATCTTTGACCGAAGTGTTCACTGGCCGGATCGAGGCGTTGGATCGTGTCGACCTGATCGCGCGCGTACCTGGATTTGTGAAGTCCATTAATTTCAAGGACGGCTCAAGCGTTAAAGCGGCGGATGTCCTGATCGAGATCGAACCGGATTCCTACGAGGCGACCGTCACGGAAATTCAAGGACAAATCCAAGCGGCACAAGCGGGAAAGAAAATTGCCGATATCGAGCTTGATCGACAGCAAAAGCTATACGCCAAAGGCGACACACCTCAGGCTGTCGTTCAGAAAGCGGAAGCGCAGCAAGGTGAGGCGGATGGGCATGTGCTGGAACTACAGGGCAGCCTCCAAAACGCTCAGCTTGACCTGTCTTATACAAAGATAACCGCGCCCTTTGATGGCAGGATCGGACTGACGGACTTGTCCGTGGGCGCATTCGTCAGCCCAGAGGGTGGAACCCTGTTGTCGCTGTCCAGCATCGATCCCATCAATGTAACCTTTCCGGTAACCGAAGCCGAACTGCTTGAGTTTCGCGCCCGCCGTGCCAAGGCGTCGGACTCTGAACCGCTGAAACTGCAGCTGATTCTTGCCGATGGCACGACATACGGTGAAACAGGCAGCATTGAAGTGGCTGACACGCAGGTGCAGTCGGGCACGGATACCGTTCTGGTCCGGGGGTCTTTTCCTAATGCGGATGGGTCACTCATTGATAATCAGCTGGTGCGGGTTCTTGTCACAGATCCCACGCAGGACAAATCGCTGGTGATCCCCGCCAAAGCTTTGCAAAAAGATCAGTCGGGTTACTTTGTATTCACGGTCGGAAGCGACGACAAGGTTGAAAAGAAGCCGATTCAATTGGGACGGACCGAAGGGGCCGAAGCCGTCATTTCGAGCGGTCTGACCGAAGGGGACCAGGTTGTCACCGACGGCCTTCAGCGCGTTCATGCGGGCGTCGAGGTCAGTATCTCCACACCCCAGAACACATCGTCAGCCACCAGCGGAAACTGATCCCATGATCTCGCAACTGTTTATCCGCCGCCCCAGATTTGCAATTGTCATCTCGGTGGTGATTACGCTGGCCGGGTTGATTTCCATTACACAGCTGCCGGTGGAGCAACTGCCCGACATTGTCCCGCCGCAGGTTCAGGTTACTACCAGTTACCCTGGGGCCGGGGCCGAAGTTGTCGAGTCGACCGTTGCCCAGATCATCGAAGAACAGGTGATCGGGGTCAGTGACATGCTGTATATGGAATCGACGAGCGGTTCGGATGGCAGCTATAACCTGCAGGTCACTTTCGAGCCTGGAACGGACCCCGATATCAACGCCGTCAATGTGCAGAACCGTGTCAGCCTGGCCATGTCCGCATTGCCTGAAGAGGTCACACGCGCAGGCGTCAACACCAAAAAGAAGTCCTCGGCTCTGTTGCAGGTCGTGGCCATTACGTCGGACGACCCGAAGAACGACGAATTGTTTCTGTCGAATTTTGCGACAATCAACGTTCTGGACAGCATCAAAAGATCACCCGGGGTAGGGGATGCGACGCTGTTCGGGGCGCTTGATTACTCCATGCGCATCTGGCTCGACATCGACAAGATGACCAGTCTTTCGGTTACCGTCGACGATGTGATTGCCGCGCTGAATGCGCAAAACGTTCAGGCAGCGGTGGGGCGCGTCGGTGCGCAGCCGATGACAAATGACCCGACCTTTCAGCTGAGTATTCAGACGCAAGGCCGGTTGAGCACTGTCTCAGAGTTCGAAGAGATTGTCGTGCGGGCTCGTCCAGACGGCTCATTCGTTCTGATCAGTGATATCGCACGAGTAGATCTTGGGGCAAAGACCCGGGATTCCTTTTCTTCTTTTGACAATAAGCCAGCCGCAATGATCGGTGTCTACCTTGAGCCAGGCGCGAATGCCCTGGACACATCAGAGGCCATAAAAAAGGCGCTGACTGGATTGCAGAGCGCCTTTCCCGATGGGGTTAACTGGAGTGTGCCCTACAACTCGGTGACCTTCGTCCGCGCCAGTATCGATGAAGTTGTGAAAACTCTGGTGCAAGCGTTTGCCTTGGTGGTGATCGTGGTCTTCTTGTTTCTGGGCAATCTGCGGATGGCGCTGATCCCGCTTATCGCGGTTCCGGTTTCGCTAATTGGTGCGCTGGCGTTCATTCTGGCTTTGGGGTTTTCACTCAACTCCGTTTCGTTGCTGGCGCTGGTACTTGCGATTGGCATCGTGGTGGACGATGCGATCGTGGTGATCGAAAACGTCGAAAAGGTGATGGGCGAAAACCCTGAGATGACCGTGGCCGAAGCCACCGGCGAGGCAATGAAACAGATTACGGCCCCCATTTTGGCCATAACCTGTGTGCTGCTGTCGGTGTTTGTACCGGTTGCATTCATTCCCGGCATTACGGGAACGATGTTCCAACAATTCGCTGTGGCTGTTTCCTTTTCAATGCTTATTTCTGCTTTGAACGCCCTGACACTCAGCCCGGCCCTGTGCGCGGTGCTGCTGCGCCGTGAGAGCGCCCCCAGGCGTGGACCGCTGGCCTGGATATCGCGCCGCATAGACAACGCGCGCGATGGCTATGCCTATGCGGTCTCAATCCTCGCCCGACGGACAATCCTGGCTGTTTTACTGCTCGGTTTTGCACTTTTTGGCGCAGGATGGCTGTTTAAGACCACACCTTCCGGGTTTCTTCCCGTCGAAGATCAAGGGGCCTATTTCGTTGAAGTCGCGCTACCCGAAGGCGCCTCGATCAATCGCACATCCAAAGTGATGGAGGACGTTTCGACCATCATCAAATCCGCGCCGGGCGTGCAGGATGTCATGACAGTCACAGGCTTCAGCTTTGTCGACGGCCTGAACAAGTCGAACAGTGGGTTTGGCATCGCGATCATGCAACCGTTTGAAGATCGAACCGATCCCGCCTTATCCGTAAGATCCTCGATCCGGCATGTCCGGCGCGAGTTTGCCGGTTTGGAAGACGCCATTGCCTTTCCTTTCAATCTGCCCCCGATCCTTGGTCTGGGCACTGGTGCCGGGTTCGAGTTCGAGCTTTTGGACTTGCATGGCGACAGCGTTTCAGATCTTGGTGCAACTGCGGCGGGGTTCGTCACAACCGCCAACGCCGACCCACGGTTGTCGGGCGTTTACACGACATTCTCTGCGCAGTCGCCAAAACTGAATCTCGATCTCGATCGTAAAAGGCTGCAGACGCTTGGCGTGGATGTCGACGACCTGTTCCGGGCCATGCAGGTCACTTTGGGCGGGTATCACGTGAATGACATGAACCTGTTCGGTCGGACGTGGCAGGTCAACTTACAAGCAGATGAGAAATACCGGGCCAATGTCGGAGATATTGCTCGTATTCATGTCCGAAATCACGACGGAGATATGGTGCCAGTGCGCGCCGTGGCGAAGGTAGAACTCATTCTGGGCCCGCAATTGCTCGCCCGCTACAATAATTTTCGGGCCGTCACCATAAACGGTGGACCGTCTCCGGGCGTATCAATGGGCGAGGCCATCGCGGGGATGGAAGAAATTGCAGCCCAGACTCTGCCAGAAGGCTACAGCTACGATTGGACCGGAACCGCGCAGCAAGAGATTAAGGCCGCCGGAAAGACACCTATTGTTCTGGGGCTTGCTTTGCTGTTCGCATATCTCTTCCTTGTTGCGCTTTACGAGAGTTGGACGATACCGCTTGCGGTCCTTTTCTCGGTCACCTTTGCGGTGTGCGGTGCGTTGGGTGCGCTGCTGTTGCTGGGTCTCCAGAACAACCTCTACGCCCAGATCGGATTGGTGGTCCTGATAGCGCTTGCCGCCAAAAATGCAATTTTGATCGTCGAATTCGCAATGGATCGGTACCGGCAAGGTCTGAACGCCGTGGATGCAGCCATTCAGGGCGCCCGTGCGCGTTTTCGCGCGGTTATGATGACCAGCTTTGCATTTATTGCCGGACTCTACCCGCTGATTGTGGCCGACGGTGCCTCTATGCTCGCCCGCAGAGGTGTAGGTACGCCGGTTTTCGGAGGGATGATCGCAGCTGCTCTTGTGGGCATATTTGTCATCCCGCCCCTTTACATCATCGCGCAGCGGTTCAGGGAGAAAGTACATGGCAAAATGAATGAGGGAGGTGGCGAAAACGCCGTTTAGAACGTTCGGAAAAGCAGGATTTAGCAATCCGAGTTACGGCTGAGCCACTTTTTGAAAACCAAGTTCTCATGCGGCTCTTTTCATCATTATGTATTATTCAAATTAACTTTTATATCGAATTTAACACCCGATCACACGGCCGAAAAGAAACATTCACCAGCCAATTCGTATGCTACGGTCGCAGCCCACATTGCCGACATTCATCCACAACGCAGCATCAGATCAATCATCAACGTGCAACTCACGGAGCTTCTAGACTTTTGAAATTCAGAGAGCGCTGTCGCAGCATGTTTTCATATGCGGTAGACACAAAGCGATGTCGATGCTCGCGTTGCAAATTTGGTCATTCAGTACTTCGACTTTTGCAGAATCAAGACTGCACTTTCTTTGCAACCGCGATCAATGACACAATCCGGGACAAACCCACCATCTGAGTGTATTTGTCGCCGTACAATTCGATCCAAAACAATCAACGCAAATCTGTGTCACGCTGCTCAAGGTCCAGAACAGCATTGAATTCATTCTCCGGGTCCATCCAGGCAACTAGGATCGCGCCTTCGTCGATGTCGTAAGTCTCGATTTCTGCTGGAGTGACATGGATAATGCGCTCATTCCCTAAGAATGCGCCTCCATGGGTTTCTCCGAACACGACGCGGATCATCCGGGACCCTGGAGCAAACATGCGCAGATACGGATCCGCGGGCTTGCCCATGTTCAAAACCTCTGCCTTGCTACGAACCCATTTTTCGCCAGCAATGCGCTGCTCAGGACTTCGCAAAGCCGAGACTGCGCCTTCTGAAACAGAAGCGACGGCTGCTGACAGCATGACCGCACCAATTGCCATCTGGGCTGCACCTGCGTTTGTCCCGCTGTAGTTCGTCCAGGCAGCAAGGCGCATCAAGCGCCGCTGCGGGTGATAGAGCACGTCGACAATGTCGCCGACCTCGACCGCGTTCCAAAGGTCTATCGGAGCGACTTCTTTTAGGGAAAATGCGCGCGGGTCATCCAAAAGTTGGAAGCGCAAAAAGTGACGTTTCGAAGGTTTGGTGCGATTCCGTTCGTCGCGACCAACGTGGCCCTTCTTGACCCATTTGTCGGTCACACGCGCCTGCCCAGATCGACCGGCTCGCTTCAAATATGTCGAATTCAGATAGTGCCGATAGCCCTGCGCGGTGATGACCAATCCTACTACGCCGAGCGCAACCATCCCAAGAAATGGAAGCCAATTGAAGAGAATGTCAGCTACTGGATCTCCGGGTCGATGTATTTCTTGGATCATGCGACTGTCTCCTGCGGTGGCACGGCCGTTAGAAGGTTGCCGGGCGGGCGTAGTCTGGAATGTAGCTAGAAAATGCCACTTCTGAACATGTCCCGGGAGTTAACCTCATATCTATAGGCCAGGTGTGGGCTGAGATCGCTAAAAAACGGAAAATGAAGCTATTACTGGATGTTCATTCACTAGGGCGGGGGCATTGGTTTTCTCCCCGTGCCCGCCCACACGTTTCTAGCGAAGATGGGGGTCATGGTCCTTCACAGACCAGCGGAAAGACCCCGACCTCCGGGATCTTGAGCGTGCCAACGGTGATTTGGTCGTCTCCTTCAACAGCCGTTATCAGCCGCACTGATGCAACAATGCGGTCAAACTCAGGATCGGCGAAATCCAGCAACGTGTGCGTGTTCTCCGCAGCCCCCTGAGCCAAAACAAGGGGCAGCGCACCTTCTGTCTCTGTCATGCTCCATTCCTGTCCATCCGCGTGGATAATCGCGCTGACAATCGCAAGGCCGGGTACGGATCCGAAGCCAAATGCTACCGCAACGCCTGACTCATCAGGCGCTTCGCAGGACACAAGAAACGTTGCTAAAGAAGGGTTTGCAATGACGCTTGCCACAAGCGCGAGTACGATTGTTCGTATAATGATTGGTTCCTCCGTTTGCAGCCCATTTCACAGCCTATGACGTTTCGGTCTTAACAAGAAACGCCAATGCACTGCCGTGTTTTTGGCACTTTTGTGACATTGGCGATTGGTGGCAGTTCAAGTGAATGCCTACTCGTGTCGGATCCCAATGCGAAACAAGTGCCATGCGCATTAGTTTACAGAATACAAAAAGTATTTGCGCAATACAGGGCTGCCCAAAAGCGCATTAGAAATGATGAACACTTGGCCGATTTCGGAAGAGGTGATTTCACCAATGCGTTTGCGCGCAATCAGATGGGGTTACGTTAATCCGGCATGCCAACTCGTCCTGAGGATCGCAAGTGAATGGAATTGTCACGTGCGCTAGGGAATCATTGGTTCTTCGATTCGAAAAATCGGGGTTCAGAATACCGATTCCTTTGGTACTGCACCCTAAGAACAACGCTCAGAACCTTCGCAGGTGCAGAAACTGGGTGATATCTGGCTCGTAGCACGCTTTTTAATTTGTCTGCGTCCAAGCCCGTGTCATGACGCAAATTCTCAGGTTATCCACATTTATCTCCCGCCGGATATCAACAGTTTATCCCCGTCTAATTTTCATGCTGCAGTGCTATTTTCTTGCCCGAACAGGGTCCTGATGCAAAAGTCTGGATACGGCTTCTGATCTTCGGAACAGGGGCTGGACGCAAAGGCCAAGGGGGCCACGGCGACAAAGGCAGGTTTTAGGATTTGTTCTTGGTTGCAATGGTTTACCGGTAGTGGATCAGATAAACTGGGCTTCGGTTCGGATTAGGTGGTCAGCTTCTCAGAAGGTCTGCGCGGGCTGCGACGCGACACAGCGCGTGTGGCAGTCGCCAACGCCTCTTCGGGGGCAGAGGCAACTGGATCGGGACGCCCCTCGGGCGGTTCGAACCGGCAAGGCGTCAGGAGTGTCCGTAAGGATGCATGCAAAGACCGCGTCTGAGCACCTGGCGCCTTTTCCTTTTTTAGAACTTAAGGTTCATACAGGCTACCACGCACAAACCTCCGGAACGGAACGGGGTTCTTTTGCTTGCGCAAAAGAACCCCGTAGAAGTGTCAGAAATGCAATGCCGCGTCTATGCACCTGTGCGGACGACACTACGCCTGTTGTTTGGGTCTGGCAACTACATCTTGCGGATTTGGCGTTGCTAAACCGCAACATCCCGTCGCAATCAGATGTTTTCCTGAACGTCCTCAGCCGCGTTCTGGATAGCATCGCCTGCATTTTCGATGTCTTTGCCCGCACCCTTTGCGGTTTCGCAAGCGGTAAGTGTGAATAGGGCCAGGCCAATTAGAATTGCTCGGATCATCGATTGCTCCATAAGTGCTTGTTTCGAATTGGGTAGCAGCTTTTATGTATCAGAGCCACAGATTTTAAATGCTCCTTCGCTTACATCGCTCGTATAGCGAACGGCGCGTAAATGCGACCTCAAGACTACGGAGAAGGCCTTGGGCCCGTTTCCAGTTACACCATGGATTTTAGCCAGATTTACAGGGATTAGCCTGCTTCCGGACTACAGAACTGCTCGTACACCACCTCAAGTATCCGCGCGGGTCTTTCGTCCGCTAATCGGTAGTAGATTGTCTTGCCCTCCCGTCTGGGAACGACAAGCCCCTCCAATCTGAGGCGTGACAATTGCTGTGAGACGGCCGCCTGCCGGGCCGACAGCAGCCGCTCTAACTCGGTCACGGATTTCTCGCCGGAAACAAGGTGGCACAGGATCATTAAACGCCCTTCGTGGCTGATCGCCTTGAGAAAATTCGACGCACGGGTTGCGTTTTCAACCATCCGCTCAAGTTCGGACTGTGACATATCTTCGGTCATTTGCGGCAAAGCCATGATCGTGTTCCTCGATTATATTCGCCCAAGTTCGAGATTGTCTGAAGTTACTAGGTTGAAAGTGCAATTGGTACAATTACTAGGCATGTATCACTATATGCATGGATCAAAATAATGTGATGTTATATAGTATATTCCTGATGGTTTGCCAGACCTCTCTTAGAGGAGTTTCGGAAACCGAAGGAATTCCTCGGCACGCTTAGCCCCCCTTGCAGCCCCCCAACAGCAGCACTAAGACTCGGGTAACTCTTCTTCGGGTAAAGTCCCGATCCATCGCAAAGCAGGCAGGTTCCGAATGTTCGATCCAGTTGAAACATATATGAACACTCTCGTCCCCATGGTCGTCGAGCAGACCAGCCGGGGCGAACGCGCGTATGATATTTTCTCGCGCCTTCTGAAAGAGCGAATTATTTTCATCAACGGACCGATCCACGATGGAATGAGCCATCTGGTCGTCGCTCAGCTGCTGCATCTCGAGGCGGAAAACCCGAACAAGGAAATCTCGATCTACATCAATTCGCCCGGTGGCGTGGTCACCAGCGGTTTGTCGATTTACGACACAATGCAGTATATCAAGCCGAAATGTTCTACATTGGTGATCGGTCAGGCGGCTTCGATGGGGTCCGTTCTTTTGGCTGGTGGCGAGAAGGGAATGCGGTTTTCTCTGCCCAACAGCCGGATCATGGTGCATCAGCCCAGCGGTGGATATCAGGGTCAAGCCAGCGACATTATGATTCACGCAGCAGAGACTCAAAAGCTGAAGGATCGCCTGTATGATATCTATGTTCGTCATACGGGTCAGACAAAAAAGGCGGTTGAAAAGGCTCTGGATCGCGACAATTTCATGAGCCCGGAAGAGGCCAAGGAGTGGGGTCACATCGACGAGATCGTCGAGAACCGCGCCAAAATGGACGGCGACGACGCCTAGGTTCAAATCCGCGCGCGTCAGGCGTGAGTATTGATTTTGAGATTGTAGCTGCCAGAGGGCTGGCCTAAGCTGCAGGCATATACGGCAAGCGCGGCCCCGAGACGGGCTGCTGAGACGGAGCCCGAGGGGTAAAGCATGGCGACGAATTCAGGCGGTGACGGCAAGAACACGCTCTATTGCAGCTTTTGCGGCAAAAGCCAGCATGAGGTGCGTAAGCTGATCGCAGGCCCGACAGTGTTCATCTGCGACGAATGTGTCGAGCTGTGCATGGACATCATCCGTGAAGAGACAAAGGCCAGCGGCCTGAAATCCTCGGACGGCGTGCCAACGCCCAAAGATATCTGCGAAGTGTTGGATGATTATGTGATCGGTCAGGCCACCGCCAAGCGGGTTCTATCGGTTGCGGTACACAACCACTACAAGCGTCTGAATCACGCCCAGAAAGCGGGCAGTGATATCGAGCTTGCCAAATCCAACATCCTGTTGATCGGTCCCACCGGTTGCGGAAAGACCTTGCTGGCGCAAACGCTGGCACGGATTCTGGACGTGCCCTTTACGATGGCGGACGCAACCACGCTGACGGAAGCCGGCTACGTGGGTGAGGATGTCGAAAACATCATTCTCAAGCTGCTGCAAGCCAGCGAATACAATGTCGAACGCGCACAACGCGGCATCGTCTATATCGACGAAGTCGACAAGATCACTCGTAAGTCCGAGAATCCATCGATCACTCGCGATGTCTCGGGTGAGGGTGTGCAGCAGGCGCTGCTGAAGCTGATGGAAGGCACCGTGGCCAGCGTTCCGCCGCAGGGTGGCCGTAAGCATCCTCAGCAGGAATTCTTGCAGGTGGATACCACAAATATCCTGTTTATCTGTGGTGGTGCCTTTGCAGGCCTCGACAAGATCATTGCGCAGCGCGGCAAGGGCTCGGCTATGGGCTTTGGGGCTGATGTCCGCGACAATGACGAACGCGGTGTGGGCGAGATTTTCAAGGATCTTGAACCCGAGGATCTGCTGAAGTTTGGCCTGATCCCTGAATTTGTTGGCCGTCTGCCGGTTCTGGCAACGCTCGAAGATCTGGACGAAGATGCTCTGGTCACTATCCTGACCAGCCCGAAAAACGCTCTGGTCAAGCAATACCAGCGCCTGTTCGAGCTGGAAGATGCCGATCTGGCCTTCACCGATGATGCGCTGAAAGCCATCGCCAAGAAGGCTATTGAACGCAAAACCGGCGCACGTGGCTTGCGCTCGATCCTCGAAGATATCCTGCTGGATACGATGTTCGAGCTGCCGGGCATGAAGAATGTGACCGAAGTTGTGGTCAACGAAGAGGCGGTGACGTCAGAGTCGCAACCGCTGATCATCTACGCTGACACAGCTGAATCTGCTTCCGCTGGTTGAGCCGAGGCTGCTTGCCCGCGGCACTGGTTAGGGGGCTCTGTCCCCGTCGCCATTGGGCGACTTCCCCGAAGTATCTATAGCCAGATGAAGAGCGGACCCCTGCTTCATCTGGCTATAAATACTTCGGAGCGCGAGGCAGAGCCTCGCATTGAATCGGCTTTGAGGTCATTGAGGCAATTTTAGTAGGCGACCATGGCAATCAAACGGATATCTTCTGGCGGCGAATTCGAGGCCAAGGCTGGCTATTGCCGCGCAGTTGTCACTAGAGGCTGGGTTCATGTCGCAGGGACTGTAGGTCAGGGGGACACGGTGGTTGACCAATGTCGCTCAGCTCTGTCGATTATCGAAAATGCGCTTATCGAGGCTGGTTCATCATTCTCAGACGTTGTGCGCGTCACATATATGTTGCCGGATCGCACCGAGTTCGAGCCTTGCTGGCCTGTTTTGGCCGAGAGGTTTGGCGCGAACCCTCCTGCAGCCACGATGATTGAATGCGGGTTGATCGATCCGAAATATCGGATTGAAATTGAAGTTACCGCTATTCTGCCGGAATGACGCAGGCGAGCCCGGTGGCACTGGACCTCAGCGTGCCTTTGGTCCATATCTTCGGGGACAGAAATGCCGGAGGCAGCCGATGGGAATCCTGAACAGTCTATTGCGGGCCGTGACCTGGTGGAACGGAGCCACCCTGAACACGCAGTTCTACACTGCGCGCAAAGGGATCAAGGTCGGTGAAGACGATGAAGGCAACGTGTTCTATCGTAACGCAGACGACAGCAAACGTTGGGTGATTTTCAATGGTGAGGCCGAGGCCAGCCGGATCGACCCTGATTGGCATGGATGGCTGCATCGCACTTGGGATGAACCGCCAACCGACAAACCTCTGGCCCACAAATCCTGGGAGAAACCGCATCAGGAAAACCTGACTGGAACCGCGCTGGCCTATGCTCCGGCAGGGTCGCTGCGCCGTGCTGATCCGGTAGAGCGCTCGGATTACGAGGCGTGGAGCCCGGAATAAGCAATGTCAGCTCATACCAAGACAGAAGTTATTGTCGGCGGTGCCGTGCTGGCCTGCGCCATTGCTTTTGGCGTCTATGCCAGCCAGTCCACTGGCCTGTCCCAGTCCAGCGCAGGATACGAGCTGGGCGCGTCTTTTCGCTCTCTTGAAGGTGTCGGCGTTGGAACTGATGTGCGCCTAGCCGGTGTGAAAATCGGTACAGTAACGGGCGTTACACTGAATTCTGACACCTACCGTGCCGATACACAATTTTCTGTGGCGGATGGCATTTTGATCCCGGATGACAGCGCAGTTGTGATTTCCTCAGAAGGTTTGCTGGGAGGCAATTTTGTTGAGGTGATGCCCGGCGGTTCTCCGTTCTATTTTGAGCCGGGTGATGAGATCGAGGACACGCAGGGCGCGGTCAGCCTGATCTCATTGTTGGTCAAGTTTGTTGCAGGGGACGGCAGCGAATGATCCGTGCGGCCCTCGCTGCGCTGCTGGTCACCGTGACTGCTGCGGCTGCACAGCAAAAGGTAGAATCCGGTCCGGGCGCCATGCTGCGCGGGCTGGATAAGGTTAGCGGGCAGACCTTGGATATCGAGGTTCAGAACGGACAGACGGCGACCGTGTTCGGGTTGGACGTTGCACTGGGCGATTGCCGCTACCCGGCTGACAACCCCACAGGCGACGCCTTTGCCTATCTGACTATCTGGGAACAGGGCAAGGCGCAGCAGTTATTTGATGGCTGGATGATCGCGACCTCACCCGCGCTGAACGCGCTGGACCATGCGCGTTACGATGTCTGGGTGATCCGCTGTATCACACCCTGAGGCGTCTGCTGCAGATCAGTGGTGAAATCCGCTTTTAGATCAATCGCTTGTTTCAACTCGCTGTGATAAACTGCACGCGGGATTTCGATCGCGCCCAATGAGGCCAGATGCGCGGTCAAAAACTGCGTATCGAACAGCGTGAACCCGGTTTGGCGCAACCGATCCACCAGATAGGCAAGTGCGATCTTCGATGCGTCCGTGCGGCGCGAAAACATGCTTTCGCCAAAAAAGGCTGCGCCCAGAACCACACCATAGACCCCGCCAATCAGCGAAGCACCCTCCCAGACTTCGAGGGAATGCGCGCGGCCTGCCCGATGTAGTTCCTGATACAGGCGGCGCAGTTCAGGATTGATCCAGGTTTCCGATCGGTCGGCGCAGCCATCCACCACGCCCGCAAAATCGCGATTGATGCTTATCGTGAACCCACACGTCCGCAAGCGACGCGCCAGACTGCGTGAGATGTGAAAGCCATCCAGCGGGAACACGCCGCGAATCTTCGGATCGACCCAGAACAGCTCGGGGTCATCGCGGTGCTCTGCCATCGGAAAGATGCCGATGGAGTAGCCATGCAGCAGAAGTTCAGGGGAAAGGCTCATGCCGGGTGCCCCGGGACCAGAGGGCCGTAGCCCTCTGATCCCGTTTTCTTATTGGGCCATGTTCTCCGCAAGCCAGTGCTCCAGCCAGTGGATGTTGTAGTCACCGCTATGCAGGTCAGGTTCCTGTAACAGCGCATGAAACAGCGGCACGGTAGTGTCGATGCCGTCGACGATTAGCTCTCCCAATGCGCGTTCCAGACGGGCCAATGCTTCAGCTCGGTCGCGGCCTTGCACGATCAGCTTTGCGATCAGCGAGTCGTAATACGGCGGGATCGAGTAGCCATCATAGAGCGCCGAATCCATCCGCACACCCAGACCACCCGGCGCGTGATAGGCCGTGATCTTACCGGGGCAAGGCGAGAAGTTCGGCAGTTTTTCCGCGTTGATACGAACCTCAATGGCGTGACCGTTGATCTCCAAATCGTCCTGACCGAACGACATGTCCTCACCAGCGGCGACAAGGATCTGCTCTCGTACCAGATCGACGCCAAAGATGCCTTCGGTCACCGGATGTTCCACCTGCAGACGGGTATTCATCTCGATGAAGTAGAACTCGCCATTCTCATAGAGGAACTCGATGGTGCCAGCGCCGATATAGTTGATCTTGGCCACCGCGTCGGCGCAAACCTTACCGATCTTGGCGCGTTCTTCAGGGGTGATGCATGGGCCGGGGGCCTCTTCGAACACTTTCTGGTGGCGACGCTGCAGCGAGCAGTCGCGCTCGCCCAGATGAACCGCCTTGCCCTTGCCGTCACCGAAAACTTGAATCTCGATGTGGCGCGGCGTGGTCAGGTATTTCTCGATATAGACCTCGTCATTGCCAAAGGCGGCTTTGCCTTCGGCGCGCGCGGTCATGAAGGCGCTTTCCATCTCATCTGCGGTCATTGCGACTTTCATGCCGCGACCGCCGCCGCCGGCGGTGGCTTTGATGATGACGGGATAGCCGAACTCTTCGCCGATGCGCTTGGCATCTTCCAGTGTGGGAACGCCGCCATCGGAGCCGGGAACGCAAGGCACGCCCAGTTCCTTCATCGTGTCCTTGGCGGTAATCTTATCGCCCATGACGCGAATATGTTCCGCGGTGGGTCCGATGAAGGTGATGCCGTGATCTTCGACGATCTGCACAAATTCGGCATTCTCGGACAGGAAGCCATAGCCAGGATGGATCGCCTGCGCGCCGGTGATTTCACAGGCCGAGATGATCGCGGGCACGGACAGATAGCTTTGCGGGCTGGGCGGTGGGCCAATGCAGACCGATTCGTCGGCCATACGCACATGCATCGCGTCGCTGTCGGCGGTTGAATGCACGGCGACCGTCTTGATCCCCATCTCGCGGGCAGCACGGATCACGCGCAGGGCGATCTCGCCTCGGTTGGCAATCAGGATTTTGTCGAACATGGGCCCGCCTTACTCAACGATGACCAGAGGCGTGCCGAATTCCACGGCATCACCATCGCCGACCAGAATGCGCTTGATGGTGCCCGACTTGGGTGCGTGGATGTGGTTCATAGTCTTCATGGCTTCGACGATCAGCAGCGTGTCGCCTTCGGATACCGACGCACCAATCGAGATAAATGCAGGCGCGCCCGGTTCGGGCTGCATGTAAACGGTGCCGACCATGGGCGAAGTCACTGCGCCGGGGTGGCTGGCGGGATCGTCCATCGCAGCAGGCGCCTCTGCGGCTGGTGCGGGTGCAGCAGCAGGTGCGGCTGCGGGTGCTGCCGCAGGAACCGCCACCTGAACCGGAGCGGCAACAGTCTGCGACATACGGCTGACGCGGACATTCAGGCTGTCGTCATCGCCATATTCGCGTTTGACCTGCAGTTCGGTCAGGTCGTTTTCGCGCAGCAGTTCGGCCAGTGCCTTGATAAACGCGACATCCGCTTCGTGTTTGGTATCTGTCATGAGTGTCCTCGAAGGTTCCCCTATGGCCCGTCTGTTCCCTGCGGGCTTGGTCTGATTACGCAGGGTTATAAGCTATGCAGACGCCCATGAAAAGCGTCGACTGCGCCCGTTAAATAGGGGTTTTCGCTTCAAGTTCGAGGGGCGCTGCAATTACAGCGGCGTCCCTGACAGTTTTGCCACCAACTCGGGCAGCTTTCGAGCGCCATATTTCTCTAGAAGACGAGCGCGATAGGCCTCGATTGTGCGATAACTCAGCCCCAACTCCACTCCGATTTCTTTTGCAGACAGGCCGCGGCAGGACAGGATGGCGACTTCGCGTTCGCGGGTGGTCAATTGCACAAGTGGGCGTTCTTCCGAGATATCCGAAAAGCTCCATATCCCGTGACGAAACGGATCGTCGGGCGTAAGGGACCGCCCTCGTGCGCGGCACCAAAACAGGTCCCCGTCGCGCCTCCGCATAACTCGTTCATCCGTATAGTACCCGGTGTCGCGCATCACTTGCAGGCTTCGTGCTCCAATCCGCTCCCAGTCGGCGACCGAGGGATAAAGATGTAGCAAGGGCATGTTGCGGTAATCAGCTTCATCCCCGCCAAAGGTCCGCGCAAATTGCAGATTGCACCGCCGGATGATCCGGTTCTCAAGCTCAACAAGGCCGATTGGGGCGTATTCGAAGGCGGGATCGCTCATGTACTTATCGTGACGGGTATTGCGTTGAATTAGAAGAGCAGGCGGCGCGAAAGGGTGGGTTTCTTTCTGTGGCCGTTGTCAAAGCTGTAAATCTTCTTTGATAATTCTTCGCCAAGAGTTAAAAATCATGCAGTTATTCTGCAAATCTGTTTGCAGTCGTCAAGGATACAAACAAGATGCGAGATACCCTTACCGGCAGCCGGATACGCGAAAGGCGGCAAATCTCGGGGTTGCGACAGGCGGAACTGGCGCGGCAGGTGGGGATTTCGGCATCGTATCTGAACCTTATCGAACACAATCGCCGCCGCATTGGTGGCAAGCTTCTGATTGATATTGCGGCGGCATTGTCAGTGGAACCATCGCTGCTGACGCAAGGGATAGAAGATACGCTCATCTCAGCCCTGCGCGAGGCGGCGGCAGATGCGGTTGGTCAAAAGGCCGAGGTTGACGGGCTCGAAGAATTCGCCGGACGCTTTCCCGGCTGGTCTGGCGTTCTGGCACAGATGCATCGCCGCGTAGTGACGTTGGAACGTACAGTCGAAACCCTTTCGGATCGTTTGACACATGACCCACATCTGGCCGCTTCGATGCATGAGGTGCTGTCGACCGCTGCCGCCATCCGCTCAACCGCCGCGATTCTGGCCGAACCCGGAGAGATCGAGGCCGAATGGCGCGACCGCTTCCATCGCAATCTGCATCAGGATGCCGAGCGGCTGGCTGAAAGCTCCAAAGCGCTTGTGGCCTATCTTGATGACAGTGACGGGCAACGCGATCTGCGTGGCATCCCCCTTGATGCGGTCGAGGCCTTTTTTGCTGAACAGGGATATCATTTCCCGGAACTCGAAGCCGGAGGGGAATTAACCGATGCGCTGCTGGATGGGCTCGAGTCCTCCGCCGCCAACGCCGTAGCCTCGGGCTTGCTGACCCTTTACGGAGCTGATGCGCTGGCCATGCCGTTGGATCAGGTGCGCTCCGCGCTTGACGCGTCAGATCCTGACCCGCTGGCCCTCGCGGCAGCATTTTCGGTGGATTTGGTTACGGTGCTGCGACGGTTGGCCTTTCTGCCCGAAGGCACGCTGGCACGTCCTACAGGGCTGGTGATCTGCGACGCCTCGGGCAGCGTTCTTTTCTATAAGCCTGCGCCGGGCTTTGCCCTGCCGCGCCATGGCGAGGCGTGCCCGCTCTGGCCTTTGTTCACGGCGCTAAACCGCCCTCTGGTGCCGATCCGCAAGCGCGTCGTGCAGCTTGGCCGCACCGCCGCCCAGTTTGAATGTTTCGCCATCGCCTCCCCCCAACCGGCCGAGGCGTTCGGAGCCGAGCCGGTCTACCGTTCGGTCATGTTGGTGCTGCCGGTTGAAGACACCGTGCGGCCGACGGAGAACGCGGCGCAAGTCGGGGTCAGTTGTCGGATTTGCCCCAAACGAGATTGCGGCGCACGTCGGGAACCGTCGATCTTGAGCGAAGGGTTTTGACAGTTTCGTGACGCTGCGCTTAAGCTGGTCTGGACAGGTGGCCGGACGTGCAACCGGTCCTGGGGAGGAAGTACAAATATGAGCCGTAAGGTTCTGTTGATCGAGGATGAACCCAATATCACCGAGGCGATCCGTTTTTTGCTGACGCGTGAAGGGTGGCAGGTTGAAACGCATGCCGAGGGAACGGACGCGGTGCAGGTAATACTGTCCGCTCAGCCCGATTTGGTGATTCTGGATGTGATGTTGCCGGGTAAAAGCGGAATGGATGTGCTGCGTGATCTGCGCGAGCATGAGGAGATGAAGGCATTGCCCGTCCTGATGCTGACCGCACGCGGGCAATCCCGTGACCGGGAGATGGCCGAACAGGCCGGGGTTAGTCGTTTCATGACCAAGCCGTTCTCGAATACCGAGGTTTTGACCGCGGTGCGTGACCTGCATGCGCAGGCGTCACAGTCATGAATTCCCCGGACGACGGCAAAGACCGGCCCTCGCCGGCCCGACCGTCTCTGTTTCTCGAGCGGCAGGGTTATCGTCGGCGCAGACTGGCTGATGCGGCGCGACTGCTGCCATTTCTGGGGGCCGCCCTGCTTGCGCTACCGCTTCTGTGGCCTGATGAAAGTGAAAGTGCCGAGGCGTTGTCGCTTTCCTCAGCCATGTTCTACATCTTTGCCTGCTGGGGGGTTCTGATTCTGATCAGTGTGGTCTTTGGCATTGCTGCTAGGCGTATGGCAGCACGCGAGAACGCCGAGCCCGGGGCCGAATCATGGCGACACTGAATGTCCTGATCCTGGTCTGTCTGGGCTACGTGGTGCTGCTGTTCGGCGTGGCCTTTACCGCTGATCGGGTTGCGGCACGCGGAGGTGGGAAATGGCTTCGGTCCCCGCTGATCTATACGCTGTCTCTGTCGATCTATTGCACCGCCTGGACATTCTATGGCGCGGTCGGCAACGCCGCGCGTTCTGGGCTGGAATTTGTGACCATCTATTTGGGTCCAACTCTGGTAATGATCAGCTGGTGGTGGGGCCTGCGCAAGTTGGTTCGTATCGGACGCAGCCAGCGCGTGACCTCCATCGCTGACTTGATCTCGTCGCGTTACGGCAAGTCCAACACCCTGGCGGTTTGCGTGACGATCTTGGCGGTGCTGGGTGGCACGCCGTACATCGCGCTGCAATTGCAGTCGATCACGCTGTCCTTTTCGATCTTTGCCGAGGCTGATCCAACCGGCCTTTACCGCGAGGGATCCAGCGTGTTCTGGGTCGCTGCCGGTCTGGCGGTCTTTGCGATCCTCTTCGGTACTCGCAATCTGGACGCAAACGAGCGCCACCACGGCGTTGTCACGGCTATTGCCTTGGAATCAGTTGTTAAACTCTTTGCTCTGCTGGCGGTTGGTATCTTTGTCGTCTGGGGCGTCGCGGGGGGGCTGGGGCCGATGATGGACCAGATCGACGCGTCTGAGATTGGTCAGTGGCATGTGGATGCCGGGCGCTGGACCACTTTCATCTTCCTCTCGGCAGCGGCTTTTGTCTGCCTTCCAAGGATGTTTCAGGTCATGGTGGTCGAGAATGATGACGAAGGCCATCTGCGCACTGCAGCCTGGGCCTTTCCGCTTTATCTGCTGCTTATGAGCCTATTTGTGGTGCCGATCGCGGTGGTCGGGCTGGACCTGATGCCTGAGGGATCGAACCCGGACCTGTTTGTGCTGACCGTGCCGCTGTCGCAGGGCAATGACTGGCTGGCGATGCTGTCCTTCATCGGCGGGTTCTCCTCGGCTACGTCGATGGTGATTGTCACGGCCATGGCGCTGTCGACCATGGTCTCGAACCACTTGGTCATGCCGATCTGGCTGAATACGCAGGAAGGCACCGCGTCGGTATCCGGTGATGTCCGGACCATCGTTCTGATGGCCCGCCGTGTCTCGATCGCTGTGATCATGGCACTGGGCTATTTCTACTACAGCTTGTCAGGTGGCGGGGCTGCACTGGCTTCAATCGGTCTGGTGGCCTTTGCCGGGATCTCTCAGATCCTGCCCGCTCTGGTGGGTGGTTTGTTCTGGCGCGGTGCGACCAGAACCGGGGCGTTGGTGGGGCTCAGTGTTGGGTTCTTCCTGTGGATTTATACTCTGCTGCTGCCCGGCATGGAAGGTGGTATCATCCCGGCGTCGGTGATCGAAAACGGACCTTTCGGCTGGGGCTGGCTACGCCCGCAAGCGCTCTTTGGGATCGAAGGAATTGATCCGATGGTGCATACAGTCATGTGGTCGCTGTCACTGAACACAATCGCCTTCTGCGTCGCTTCGATGCTCAGCTTCCCAAGCCCGCTGGAACGCCTGCAGGGTGCACAATTCGTCAATGTCTTCGACCACTCGGTTTCGGCGCGCGGCTGGACCGGGTCAGTCGCGCAAAGCGAAGATCTAATGATCATGACCCAGCGGATTTTGGGCACCATACCCGCGCAGGAATTCTTTCAGGCCGAAGCGGAACGGCAGAATGGCCGGCCTGGGCGTCTTCCCGAACCAACTCCGCAGTTTCTGGAACGGCTGGAACGTGAACTCAGCGGTTCGGTCGGTGCCGCAACCGCCCATGCGATGATTGGTCAGATCGTGGGTGGTGCGTCTGTTTCGGTCGAGGACCTGCTGGCCGTAGCCGACGAATCCGCTCAGATGCTGGAATATTCCAGCCAGCTCGAAGCGAAATCGGCTGAACTCAGCCGCACTGCGCGCCAGTTAAGGGAGGCCAACGCCAAGCTCACCCAAGTATCAAAGCAGAAAGACGCCTTTCTCAGTCAGGTCAGCCACGAATTGCGCACGCCGATGACCTCGATCCGCGCATTTTCCGAAATCCTGCGCGACGCCGAGGGCCTGAGCGCAGAAGAGCAGACCCGCTATGCTGCGATCATTCATGACGAGTCGCTGCGTCTGACCCGGCTGCTGGACGATCTGCTGGATTTGAGTGTCCTGGAAAGCGGGCAGGTCAGCCTGAATATGGATGACGCAACGCTGAATGAGGTATTGGATCGCGCAGTCTCAAGTGCTCTGGCAGGCAGTGATCGCAAGATTGGTTTGCGGCGGGTGCGCGCCAACGAACGCATCCCGCTCTACACTGATCTGGATCGGCTGGGGCAGGTCTTCATTAATTTGATCTCGAATGCTCAGAAATACTGCGACGCTGATGAGCCGGTGCTGACGATATCGGCCCATGACGTTGGCGGGCAGGTGGTGATTGATTTCATCGACAATGGCGGCGGCATCCCGACCGAGGCGCAATCGCTGGTGTTCGAGAAATTTGCCCGCGTTGGCTCGGACAAGGCAGGTGGGGCCGGGTTGGGTTTGGCGATTTGTCGCGAGATCATGCAGCGCCTAGGGGGCGAAGTCGCCTATTTGCCCGGGCAGGCAGGAGCCGCCTTCCGTGTGAGTCTGCCACTTGCTTATCGGCAGGCCGCGCAATGAGGATGTCATAAAGATATTTGTAACGATCTGCGGGTTACACAATTCCTAGGTGTATTCTAAGACGGCAGAGCGGGGCGATGACCAAATCAGCATTGGCACGCAAACTATCGGCGAGGCAGGGTGAAGTTGATACGCTCCGTTCAATTCTACGTGCCCTGCGGCTTGGTTTGGCGCGGGCGACAGGTGATGGCATGGGGCTAGCGCTGGCAGTCATCGGGGCCAAACAGGCGTTGCGTGCGCAGGAGGACGCGACCGCGCGATTGAAACAGGGTTGGTTGATGCTGCTCTTTGGCTCGGATCAAGGTAGCATGGCGGCAGTATGTCTGGACCCGGGATGCGTGTCGGCCGTGATTCAGCAGCAGACGATCGCAATTGTCACCTCTGATCCACCGTCGGAGCGAATGTTTACGGACACTGACGCCGCCATGGTCGCCCCCTTGATCGAGGATTTGCTGGGCCGGGCGCAGAAGCTGGTCGAATCCGCGGCGGATATGGCCAGCCTGTCGGGGTTTGAGTTCACATCGCGGGCTGAAGATCGGCGCAGCCTGACACTGGCGCTGGTGGATGAGGCATATCGTGTATTCGATCTGACAGTCGAGTTGGCTGGCGGTAGCCGACAGGGGGAAGTTTGCGTGTTGTTGCCTGACCGACCTCTGTCTGATGCGGAGCAGGAGGCGGAAAACAGTCTCGCGGGTAAGAACCTCGATCAGGCATCCGGCGTGATGCGCGCTGAACTGAACGCTTTAATAAGCCGTATTTCACTGCCGTTGACTGCTCTGTCAGAGTTGACAGTTGGCGACGTCCTTCCGTTGCTAGGCGCGCGTGTGGATCGGGTTGAAGTTCTGTCAATCGACCGTGCCGTATGGCGATTGGTCGGTTGGGGCAATGCGGTGGGATGCGCGCGGTTCGGATAAATGAACACAATCCGGTCGCGACATTGCCAACGACGGACGAACAGTCCTTTCTGGCTCACAAGTCTGGCCCAGTTTCCAAACTGGACGATGACGAAAAGTCAGCGTTGCTGGACGAAGAAATTGTGACCAGCGAACAGGCAATGAATGATACTCAGCTTAACCCGGATGATATTTTGCCATCGAATCCTGACCAACGCGTTGCCGAGATTTCACATCTTGCTGGACTACCAGCGCCTGAGGGCGATGGGCCGTACTAGGTGGCTTAGTCCTGTGCGCGCAACTGCTCCAGCGCTGGGCGAAGTCCGTCGAGCGCATAGCCAGCCTTACCCGTCGCGTCCAGAATTTCATCCGTGCTTAGCCGGTTGCACTGTCCCAGCGCCCAAACAACGGAGCAACGGGTACCGGATGCGCAATAGGCCAGGACAGGCCCGCTGCAGCTTTCGGCCAGATCGCGCTGCAGGGCGACATTCTCTGGCGTCATAGTCTGGTGCGTCAGCTCCAATACCTCGTATTCCATTCCGGCCTCGCGCACGGCCTGCCCGATGGCATCAGACTGCTGATCTGGCGGCACCTCCGTATTAGGACGATTGCAAATCACCTTGACGAAACCTGCCTTGGCGATGGCTGGCACATCCTCAACCGTGATCTGGGGTGAGACAGCATAGCGGGGGGTAATCGGTCGAATCTCCATGACAACTGATTAGGCCGCGTCAGCCATCCTGTCCAGTTGTGCACCCAGCTTTGGCGCGGCCAACATGCCCGCAATCATTGCGATTAGGAACACAATTCCGCCAACACCACCATAACTGAGCGAGGCCATCGCCGGGCCAGGGCACAGACCTGCCAACCCCCAGCCAACCCCGAACAGAACAGAACCAACGATCAGCCGACGATCCAGCTCAACACGAGGTGGAGCAGGAAATTTGCCACCTACCAGCGGCGTTCGGTTCCGGGTCATTTGCCACGCCACCAACATGGGCAGGATCGCCCCGCCCATGACAAAGGCCAGCGTCGGGTCCCAGTTGCCGAACACATCCAGCCATCCCTGCACCTTGGTGGTGTTGGTCATGCCTGAGATCAACAGCCCGGTGCCAAACAAACCTCCGGCGAGAAAAGCAAATACTGAGCGCATCAGATCACCCCCAGAACTTGGCGAAACAGAACGACCGTTAACCCGCCAGCAAGGATATAGAAAACCGTGGCGACAATCCCGCGCAGGGAGAAGCGAGAAATCCCGCAGACGCCGTGACCCGAGGTGCAACCATTTGCAATCCGCGTGCCCACACCGACCAATAACCCGGCCAGGATCACAATTGCTAAATCCGGGGTCAGATGAGTCTGAGTCTGTGGTGCAATCAAGGGGCGTAGCAAGAAAGGTATCCCGATCAGCCCAATAACAAAGGCTAAACGTTCCGTCATTGCACTGCGGTCGCTGCGCTCAACCAATCCGCCAAGAATGCCACTGGCTCCCATGATCCGACCATTGCACAGAAGATATACAGCGGCACCCAGCCCGATCAGCAGGCCACCCGCAAGACCCCACATCCACTCCACATTCATTTCTAGTTCCTCACCCGATATTCCGTGTCAAAGCTTGTTGACCGGAATTTTCATGAAAACATCACCTTGTTCATCCGCCGGTGGCATCTGACCGGCCCGCATATTGACCTGCAGAGAGGGTAAAATCAGACGTGGCATTGCCAAGGTCGCATCCCGCGCATCGCGCATCTCGACAAATTCCTCAACGCTTCGGCCTTGTCCGATATGGACATTCAACGCCTTCTGTTCGCCTACCGTCGTTTCCCAGGCAAATTCATCTCGTCCGGGTGCCTTATAGTCATGCCCTACGAATACCCGTGTTTCGTCGGGCAATGCTAAAATCTTTTGGATTGAGGCAAATAGATCCTCCGAAGATCCGCCCGGGAAATCGCAGCGTGCGGTTCCAAAATCCGGCATGAACAATGTATCGCCAACGAATGCTGCGTCGCCGATCACATAGGTCATGCAGGCCGGAGTATGACCCGGCGTATGCAGGACGTCCCCGCGCATCTGGCCGATGTGAAAGCTGGCCCCTTCCGTAAACAGAGCATCGAATTGGCTGCCATCACGCTGGAACTCGGTTCCTTCGTTGAACACTTTGCCGAATGTGTCCTGCACGACTACGATATTCTCACCGATCCCGATTTTTCCCCCTAGCTTTTCCTGCAGATAGGGCGCTGCTGACAGGTGGTCGGCATGGACATGGCTTTCCAGTATCCATTCCACCTTCAACCCGTTGTCGGTCACATATTCGACAATTTGATCGGCCGAACTGGTGTCAGTGCGCCCCGAGGCGTGATCAAAATCCAGAACGCTGTCGATGATGGCACAGGCCTGTCCTTCGGGCTCCTGCACCACATATGAGACGGTGAAGGTCTGAGGGTCAAAAAAAGCTTTCACTATTGGCGTCATGGGATCCTCCGTTCGGCTCTAACTCATATATCAATACTGGAATGTGATTAAAGTGCCAAATCACGAATTGATGTCTGTCAAAGCAAATCTCGCGAATTGAGCATATGTTTTGGGCGACCAAGGTCATATTGACGGTATTTGGCCCTCACAGGCAAGATTCCGCGGTGTTTTGGCCCGGTCTCGTGCTGGTCTTAATATTGTTACCTATATCAGGCAGACTGGCACTGTATGGGAGGATGCAAATGACTGCTCAGGATCTTTATACGGAGGCGGAACGGCTGGAAGAAAGGCTACATGGTGCATGCTTGGAGACTCGGCTGGCTCTTCAGCCCCGTGTCAGTCAGGTTCTGGATAAAATGCGCGCGCAGCGTGTTCAGATACCTTCGCGCTTGCGGCGGCTGGATGCAGCGCTGTGCGAAGATGCGTTAGAGGCGCGGTTCGACAATATGCCCGTGTGATCTGTTCGGTTAACTAAAAGAAATTCCGAGGATAACCATCATCAACCCCAGAACCGACAGGAAAAGGGATGCAAGATTCCAGGGTAATACGCCCTGAACTGCAGCGCGGAGTTCCTCATCGGTCAGGTTAGCTTTGCGCGCTTTCATCACCCGCAAGATGCACCAAACCAGACCGATCAGCCCGGCCATGGACAGGGCGGCACCGCCCCAGACGATAATGTCGAACATAGTTGTTTACGCTCACCCTTTGAACCCGTCGTCGCGCTTAGCGGATCGATGCCATTCAGACAAGCCCGCCGTATGGATTGTCTGCTTGCGATCGGGTCGGTGCCGATGTATCCGGCTGCTTATTTTCAGCCCTTGGGAGAGACGCAGATGGAAGACATCACTGAAGATCAGGCCGCAGCAAATTACCGAGTGACCGCAGGCGAACTGCGCCAGTTCATCGAGCGTTTCGAGCGTCTTGAAGCCGAAAAGAAAGATATTGCCGACCAGCAGAAAGAAGTCATGGCCGAGGCCAAAGCCCGTGGCTACGATACCAAAGTCATGCGCAAGGTCGTCGCCCTGCGCAAGCGCGATAAGGACGATATTGCCGAGGAAGAAGCGGTTCTTGAAATGTACAAAGAAGCGCTGGGGATGTAACTTCAGCCGCTTACGGGTCCAAAAAACGGAGATCTGGCATGGTCCGAAGCCGTGCTAGATCCTGCTCATAAAGTTCGGTAAACGCCGCGATAATGTCTTCGCTCCAGCCGGGCAGTTCCACCTCTTCCTCGATCGCCTCTGTCAGCGCATGCTGCTGAAAGATCTGTGCTAACCTTCCTCTGAGAATGGGATCGTTGGGTGGGCGTTGTTGTTCCCTCAACCCCTTCAGCTCCTGCTTTCCCAGATCCGAGATGAGCGAGGACAGCAGCGCGTATTCCTGATCAAGCTGCGTGTCCGCGGGTAGTCCGACAAGTGCGCGCGCAATGTCACCAAGGATCAGAGGAGAATCCTCGTTACTCCACAAGGTGATCTTGACGTCTGGAGCAAGATCGCGAATGTCCTCAATCATCGCAAGCCAACTCAGGCGACTCAGATCGGTCGTCGCAACTATATGTTCGCGCTCGGGGGCCGATAGCAACATCAATACCTTCGGAATAAAGCTGCCGGGATTGCGCAGCCCCACAAACAGTTCGACTGACGAATCGCTGAACAGGTGGTCCATATAGGACATCCTTTGACCCGCATTCGCATAGAACTGCCCATCCATGATGATCGATGCCCGTTCACCAAGATACAGCGCACTTGACAGGATCGCTCGATCAACCTTTTGCCCCTGAGGCATTAATTTCTGAAACCTTGCCCGCGTATCTTGGTGCGAAGGGCGGTCAGCCGCAGGCTTCAGAGCTGGCCGAAAGATCTTTCTGAACGGACGCATCCCCCAAAATGCCGCATGGCTCTCAGCGACAAGCTGTGCGTTCGCTTGAAGCAGATTGAGCAGCGGGTCGTGGTCGGTAAAGTGTACTCCGGCTTGGATGACCATCTGCATATTGGAATTGTCCTTGCCTCGGGCGAAATTATCGCTTGGGTTACAACCTGTCCCCGGCGCAGTCAAATTTGGATGAGGCCTAATTATTAGGTTATCCTAAGGCAAACCATCACAAAGTTAAGGCGACGCGAAAATTCGGGCTTGCAGTCCCTGTTCCGAGCGATTAATCGACACCCAGTGCCCCTATAGCTCAGCTGGTAGAGCAACTGATTTGTAATCAGTAGGTCCGCGGTTCGAGTCCGTGTGGGGGCACCACTTTAACATCCAGTTGCGTCCGATTTTGACTGATAGTAGCTTGTAGTTGCAGGATTTATACTGTCGGATTGTCCGATGTCGTCCTCCCGCGTGCGCTGCAATCTACCCCCAAATGGGGTACCGAATTGGGGTACGTGCCACACGATGACTGGGAGGTACCCCCAATGCCTGTCTTGAGCGACGCACGGATTCGGGCTCTGAAGCCTAAGGAGAAGCCCTACAAGCAGGCCGATTTTGACGGACTATATTTGCTAGTGAAACCGAACGGTTCGAAACTCTGGCGCTTCAAGTATCGTTGGCTCCAAAAGGAAAAGCTGCTGGCGCTGGGCAAGTATCCTGAAGTGACACTGGCTGATGCGCGACGGAAACGGGACGACGCCCGCAGCCTGATCGCAAATGGCGAAGATCCTTCCAGCGTTCGCAAAGACAAAAAAGCCAGAGAAGAGGCAGAGAACAACGCTACCTTCTCCAAGTTGGCGGCAGAACTGCTGGAAAAGAAGCGCAGCGAAGGCCGTGCCGAAGCAACGCTGACAAAGACCGCCTGGTTTCACCGGCTACTTTCCGCAGACATCGGGAAAATACCGATCACGCATATAACAGCACGGGATATTCTGGTTCCGCTGCAGAAGATGGAGAAAAAGGGCAATCACGAAAGCGCCGTACGGATGCGGTCTGCTGCCGGGGCCGTCTTTCGCTATGCCATCGCCCTGGGACTCGCGGATAACGATCCGACCTATGGTTTGAAGGATGCCCTGATCCGGCCCCAGGTGCAGCACCGCGCGGCAATCACTGATCCGGCGCAGGTCGGTGCATTGCTGCGGGCTATCGAAGGGTTTGCCGGTCAAAGAACTACGCGCCTCGCGTTGCAACTGCTCGCGTTGACTGCCCTGCGCCCCGGAGAGTTGCGAATGGCGGAGTGGGATGAGATCGACGAAGCCAGAATGGCGTGGACCGTTCCGGCACATCGCGCCAAGATGCGGCGGCCTCACACAATACCGCTGTCCCGCCAAACCTTCGATCACTTGAAGGAACTGCGCGACCTGACGGGTTGGGGCAAGTTGCTCTTTCCATCGGTACGTTCATCCAAGCGCTGCATGAGCGACAATACTTTGAATGCCGCGCTGCGCCGTATGGGGTATGAGAAGGACGAGATGACGGCGCATGGCTTTCGGGCAATTTTTTCCACATTGGCCAATGAATCCGGCCGCTGGCATCCGGACGCCATTGAGCGAGCCCTCGCCCATGTGGAAAAGAACGAAATCCGCCGGGCATACGCACGCGGCGCCCACTGGGATGAGCGAGTTGATTTGACACAATGGTGGGCAGATCAGCTTGATAAGATGAAGAAGGACAAACTGGGACATGATTGAATGTGGACAGGCCCCGGTACAACCAGCTGAACACTTGATGCAGGCTTGGATCTATCAGAGCAGTTGGTCTCTCGAAGAAGCCGTCCTACTTGCGCTGGGCATTTCGCCAGATGATGCCGGAGTCGCACAGGTGCTGAATGACCATAGCGCGCTATTAACCAGAGCGAAGCGGTCAGGTGAACGAATAGGCGTGCCTGTGTTTTGGGTTTGGTGGGCAGAGCGCAACAACCTACCGTTCCATACGGATTGGTGGCTGGCCATCACACCGGAAGGTCCGATCGCATTTGACGGTCAGCATTTTGCCCATCGGAGGAAGGAAATTCTGTCCCTCGACTACGCCTGGCAGGAACGGCGTCTGATTGGGGAATGGGTCCGAAAACCTTATTGGACAGCCCGCGAGGCAATCGATTTGTCGCTGAACTTTAAGCCATTCCGCACAGATAGCTGGCGCGGCAACGCCCCGGAAACCGGAGAGACGATACGTGAGCGTAACGACAGGTTCCTGATTTTGGAAAGGGCGTTGGAGATCGGGGAAATCAGTGAGAAGGCGCCTGCAAAAGACTATCTGCTTTGGCTGGCGAAAAGGGGGTATTATGTGTCCTTAGCATGGCGGCGTGCCGTGGGGATGCCGCCTCAGGATAGCCAGCATTCGGATACCGTTGTTGAGAATGCGGAAATCATTGCGGAGAATGAGAAACTTCGAGATATGCTGCGAGCGAAAGATGAGCGCCTGTCTGAATTGGACGCAATGCTAGAGGCCTCTTCCTCCGCCGAAAATAGCCGGGCTCAAAAGTCTGCAAGCACTACACGGATCGCAACGCTTCAAAAAGCCCTCATTGCCTGCGCAGTGGACGGCCACAGCTATACGCCCATTCAAAAACGCTCTGATGTGCCGAAGCAGATTGCGGACAAGGCTGCTGAACTTGGCTGCGGGGTGGACCAGCAAACGGTTCGTAGGCTTCTGAAGGATGCCAGTGAGTTGCACGTCAACAGCGACTATTGGAGCGACTGAACTCCTTAAAAATATAATTCACATCGTGGATCCACGATCGGACTTCGTGGATAATCGCTGAACAAGACCGGACCTCGTCACCCTTGGACCATCTGTAACAAACATAGATGGACTACGATGCGATTTGACGATCTTCCCGACGATGCGCTGCTGCGCGAAAAGCAGATCCTACACCCCCACGGTCCCATACCTGTATCCCGTTCGACGTGGTGGGCAGGCGTCCGCGCAGGGCGCTTCCCTCAGCCTGTACGCCTCGGGCCTCGCACGACAGCTTGGCGTGTTGGTGACATCCGCGAACTCTTGCGGGAGGGCGCTTAATGTTCCAGCCCCAGAGCTTTTCTCTTTCCCATAACTGGGCATCTCTGAATGGGGGTGCCGATGGCTAAATTGAGCTACAATTCTGCAATGGGGGATCTGTTCGCAGATCCCTCTACTGCCGTTTCGCAATCGCCTGTGTCTGACACCAATCAAGGCGGGGTTCAGGCTCAAGTTCAGTTTCACTCCAATCCGCCCGCTCTGACGTCAGTGCAGGTTGCTGCATTGGAGGCGATAGAAGCTGAAAACCTCGGCGAAGACGAACGCTATCTCAAAGACGTTGAAGTGGCCAAACGCTTTGGTATCGCTCGCCAAACAGTTTGGAAACGCGTGGAGCTTGGTGTTCTACCCGCACCGATCAAGCTGCCCCCAAACAGCAGTCGCTGGCGCCTATCCAGCCTGCTCGCGTTTGAGGAAAAACTGGCTGAAGCATCACGCCAGACCAAAAAGAAAAGTCGCAAGTCAGGGCGCGAATTATGACACGAGCCCACTACAAGGTGAAGGTCTGCCAGGACCAAGTCTATTCGGTAGATGAACTATGCAAAATCTACAATGTTCGACGCAATGCCATCACCGACTGGATGAAATCTGGCCTGCGGAAATCAGACGATCTGCGCCCTTTTGTTTTTCGTGGAGCTGAGCTGCAACGCTACCACAATGGCCAGAAGCGCAAACCGCTGGCTAAACTGAAGCGGGGTGAGTTCAATTGTTTGAGCTGCGGCAGTGCAGGTTATCCCGCTCCTCAGTCGATCTCGCTGATGACAACCTCCAGTCATAGGTACATGGCGGTAGGCGTCTGTGCTACCTGCGACGCCCAGGTAACAAAGTTACTGAAAGCGTCAGAATACGACAGCATAGAAAAATGCCTAATGTCAGGTACCAGCCTGGCTTTGATAGACGAAAGTAATAGTGAGATCCCAGCTGATACCGGGAATAAACCCGAACTTCGCGAGACGGTTTGGTACCCGAAAAACGATCGGATCGTTCATGAGTGGCAAATCTATGCTGGGCGCTTTGAGACTTCGACCAAGCGCGCCCATTTGCGCAGCATCCGCATGCTGGAGGTTTACCTAGGAGGCAAAGCCTTCGACAAGGTCACGCCGAAGGACGCCGCAGCCTTTCGTGATCATTTGGTCAACCTTGGCCAAACGCCCAAAGCGCATGGCGGTTTGGGTAATTCTACCATCCGGCACCACGCTTCGCAGGTTCGCCAGTTCTTCGAATGGCTTCGGCTTCAGGAAGGCTACAAGCGTTTGAACCAAAACATCCTGCTCTATCTGGAGCTCCCGAAGGCGGTACACGCCAAAACCCTGCCGCGCGATGATCGCGACTATCTGAAGATTGAGCAGGCGGAAAAGATGTTGGAAAAGATGCCAGATCGCACGATTGCGGAGCGCCGTGGTCGCGCCATGGTGGCTTGTGCTTATACCAGTGGGTTACGCGCCGCAGCGCTCACTACACTGAGACTGAAACATATTGACCTTTGTAAAGGGGAGCTGGTTCAGGACGCCTTAGAAATGCGCGCAAAGAATGGGAAGAGTTTTCGCAGTGCATTCTTCCCGCGTACTGAAGCCTTCCAAGAGGTCCTCGTAAGCTGGCTTTCGGAGCTAATGGTACTGGGCTTCACCCAAGACGACGCTGTCTTCCCTGAGCTTGCACATCTGAAACAACGAGGTCCGGAGATCAGCCCCGTACCCCCTATGAAATCCTCCTCAGCCGTGAGCTGTGCTTTCGACCTCGCCACCTCGCAGATCGGACGCAAATGCACACCGCACTCCGTTCGTGATACACTCAAGGCGCTTGGGGATGAGCTTTGCACCTCTCCCAAGGACCGCAAAGCCTGGTCCCTAAACCTCGGCCATACGAACGAAAAAATCACGGAAATCTACTATGGGAAAATGTCGGACCAGCAACGTCGCAGCATTATTGAAGGGCTTTCTACTGGTGGTTTGCTAACCGCCAAGGAAAACGCAATGGCGCTCGACTTCTATGAAAGCCGCTTCGAACGGGGCAGTGACGAGTACAACATGGCCAAACGTCTGGCCGAAAGGCGTGCAGCTGCCCGCGACGGAGATGAGGTGCTGGAGTAGGAGCAATTGCTGCGCTGGCCACGAACGGCGGAGGTGCGCAAAAGCGGACTTTGCAAAGTCTGATAATATCTAGTCTCCAATCACTGAGCCACATATGAAAATCATCGGGCGAAAAGCAAAGCCACAAGCGCAACTACACCCGATGTAGTTGCGCTTGCCAGGTTGCATGAATGGTCATATCGCATGGATATCGAACGGATCGGAGAAACCCTTGATCATTGTTCTACCAAATGTCTCCAACACATTTGCCCCTTCCAACAGATCGAAGGTTTCTTGATCAATCAATAAGGTCGTGCGAATAGAAGGTTAGATCCAAATCAGTTGGTGCATGCAAAAGGACGTACTTAAAGCCCGAACATGCCGAAAGCGCGAGGTGTTTTGCAGAGGTAGGGATTTGCAGGTTAGTGATTAAGCTGCTGTTTCGTCCTCATTTATTCTAAAGAAAATTGAGTACAGAGTTGGCACCACTATCAGCGTAAGAACGGTCGCAAAACTCAAACCGCAGATGATCACCACAGCGAGTGACTCGAAAAACGGATCCCACAGCAAAGGCATTACTCCAAGTACAGTAGTAAGAACTCCCAGTGATACAGGGCGGACGCGTAGAACAGCTGATTCAACAACAGCCTGCAATCGCGGTTTTCCACCGGCAATCTGAGTATCGGTTTCGTCAATAAGGACGATAGCGTTTTTGATTAGCATCCCTGTTAGAGACAAAATACCCAGTATTGCCATAAATTCGAGCGGCGTTCTGGTTGCCGCGAGCCCCCAGACGACTCCAATGAGAGCCAGAGGTACTGTCAACCATATGATCAGTGGTTGTCGGACTGCATTAAATAAGAAGAAAACTACGACAATCATCGCTCCGAACCCAAGCGGCATAGTCGAAGCTAAACCGTCGTTTGCACTTTGCGAGTCCCCATACTCACCCCTCCATTCAAGAGAGTACCCACTTGGCAAATTTATAGCCTCTACAAGTGCTCGGACTTGAGCGAAAAGGTCGCCCGAGAGTACTTCTGGTGCGTTATCGGCTTGTGCGGTGATTGCAAGCTTGCGGTCGATGCGCCTAAGGTTCCCAGCTTCGAAAACAAGGTCAAATCGGTCTACAACTTGGGGTATTGGAATATACCCTCCGGCTACATCGCTATAAACTTGGATGTTTTTTAGGTCCCTGATATTGCTTCGGGCTGCTTCGAACGGGCGCATAACTATGTCCAATAAGTTGTCGCCTTCGCGATAAATCCCTATCGGCGCCCCTACTTGATGCCAGTAAACTGCCCTAGAAATTTCCGCTTGGGTGAGACCGAGCCTACGGGCGTTTTCTGTGTCAATAACTGGTCGAATTACCGGCTTTTGTTCGCGCCAGTCGTCTTTTATCGCGATGGCTCCATTTTCAGCGAATATCCGTTTTGCCTGTTCGGCGAGTTCCCGAAGCACAACGGGATCGGGTCCAGAAAATTCAGCTTCGATTTTCGATCCACCACCAGGGCCCAGTACAAACTTCCAAACTTTTGCATATGAGTCAGCGTAGTTTTGGTCAATCCAAGACTGAATTTCAGGCTGTAACGCATCGATCTGCCGGTAATCCTCTACGTCCACCAAAATTTGACCATAGGCAGGGTTCTGGTCTTCACTGTCGTATACCAACATGAAGCGTAAATGCCCGCTGCCCACGGACAGATTTGTAGAGGTGACACCCGGCAGAGTTAAGAGATGCGCTTCAATCTCCCGCATGTCCTTACTGGTTTGTTCAATGTCGGTTCCCTCTGGCAAAAAGTAATCCACAACAAATTGCGCCCTCGTGCTGTTGGGAAAGAAGCCCGGCGGTACTAGCGCAAACCCTGCGATTGCAGAGAGAAAGAGCGCAACAACAAGCCCCACAGTAAGGTACCGGAATCGGATCGCATACGCGAGGAGCGAACGATAGGCACGGAGAATTGCATTCTCTGCAGGCGGCTGTTCCGAGGTTGGCTTCAGCAGCAGAGTGCAAAAATAGGGCGTGAGCCATATCGCTACCAACCACGAAAAAAGCAACGAGATTGAAATGGTCCAGAAGAGGCTCCCGGCGTATTCTCCAGTGTTGTCCGGTGAAAAGCCAATTGGGGAAAACGCCAAGAGTCCTACGATTGTTCCTCCGAGTAGCGGCCATTTGGTTTGATTTACGACAGAGATAGCAGCGTCGCTGGTGGCTTCACCGCGTTGAACTCGGACCAACGTACCTTCGACAACGACAATAGCGTTATCAACCAGCATGCCGAGCGCAATGATCAGTGCGCCTAGTGAAATCCTTTGCATGTCGAGCCCCAAGAGCTGCATGCCGGCAAGCGTGCCTGCGACTGTGACCAACAGAATACCTCCCATGAGTATTCCGGATCTTAACCCCATAAAAATAAGCAATATGCCTACAACGATGATGAGCGCCAGAACCACGTTCATGACAAAGTCGTTGATCGATTCTTTTACAGAAGCAGACTGATCAGAGATTGGCAAAATTTGGATTCCGATTGGCCTTAGGTTCTCCAGCTCGTTTATCCGTTGCTTCACGGCTTCGCCCATGTTCACAACGTTTCCGCCTAGGCTATTCGATATTCCAATTCCAATTGCAGGCTGACCGTCCCGAAAAAGTAGGGGGCTTGCGGGTTCAACGTATCCGCGCGACACGATTGCGATATCTGAAAGTCGAAATGATGCACCACTACTCGGCACAGAAACGACTAGGTCTTTGATAGCGTCAATTGAGGCGACTGCCGCCGACGGCCGTATCTCTATGCGACGCGAGTTGGACTTGAGGGAACCCGCGGGCGCTACGAGGTTTTGTCCCTCCAGAACTTGCCCAATTTGCTGTGGTGATATTCCAAGTTCTATTAACCTTGCTGGTGCATACTCTACAAAGATTGCTTCATTCTGTTCGCCACTTAAGACCACCTTGGAAACACCGCTGACGGCAACCAACTCCCTCTGTAGCTCCTTCGCGTACTCGTGGAGCTCGGCTATTGAATAGCCGTCGCCAACAATCGCGAAATACAAGGCGTACACATCGCCGAAGTCATCGTAGACCTGCGATTGGAGTGCGTTCGGCGGCAGGCTAGCTTGAGCGTCAAGTATCTTTGCGCGCAGTTGGGCAAATCTTGCGTGAAGCGACGGAAAATCAGGTGTCGTGGGGATTGTAAATTCGACCGTAACGGTGCTGAGTCCGGGTGAAGAGACTGACTTTACCTCTTTTACCCCTTGGAGTTCTTGTAGGGCATTTTCAACGACTTCGGTGACCTCTTCCGCGACTTCTTCTGCAGTGGCACCTGGATAAGGTGTTATGACCTGAGCTTGCCTGATTATGAACTCGGGATCTTCGAAACGAGGAAGAGTTAAATATGCAAAATAGCCGGCCACCAAGATGAGAATAGTCACCAACGCCGAAATAAGGCGCTTCTCAATTGCGAACCTTGCGAGATCCATTTGCTACTCACCAACTTTTGAAATTGGGCGAACCACCATGTCATCCTGCAGTTCGCTCAAGCCTGCAGTGACAACCATGTTCCCTTCTTTAAGACCCGCTTTCACGAACACGAACTCGTCAGATATCTCCCCCAATTCAACCGGTTGACGCGCAACGGCGTTGCTGGATCCGTCAACTAGCCAGACATATGGGGAACCGTCGGGGCTTGCCGCCAGAGCCGAAAATGGAACGACAACCTGTGTGTCGCTTTGCCCGTCTGCCCTAGTAATCACGCGCGCTACCATCCCCGGCAGTACGACCAAATCTTCAGGCGGGGTTACCGATAGACGACCACGATAGGTTTGTGTCGCAGCGTCTGCTTGCGTAGTAAACTCGACAAGGTCTGCGTTCATTTCTACGCCCGGTAACGAGTCAAACGTAACCACACTAACAACATTGTCGAAGCCAATTGACGACATTGCGATTATGTCAGCGCCTGGCAAGTCATAACTTACATCCACGGTCGATAGATCTTGGACTAAGGCGATGGTTTCACCGGCTTGAACATTGCGGAAGTTGTCTACGTTGCGCTTGGCAATCGTTCCATCAAACGGCGCTCGAAGCGTAGCATCGGAAAGATCGTTTTTTGCCGCTTGAATTTGCGTTTTAAGGCCACGGATCGCCGCTTCTGCAGCAATTATTTCTTCTGGCCGTCCACCGATACGACCAATTGTAAGCTGCTCTTCTCGTGACACCAGCTCGGCTTCTGCCAGACGAAAGGCAGCTTCGCGTTGTTGGTACTGCGCTGTCGGAATTACCCCCCTCTCCAAAAGCTGAGCTGAGCGGATGTAGTCTTCCCGAGCTTGGTCTCTTTGAGCTTGGGCTGCCTCAACCGAGGCTTCTAGAGCTGTAATTTCTTCAGGGCGTGCACCTGACCTCAGCACAATTAAATTCGCCTCTGCCTCTTCGAGTTGGCTATTAAGCCTTTCTACCTCGACTTCGAAGTCTCGGGTGTCTAGTTGGGCAACAACGTCTTCTTTTGCGACACTGCTAGAGGCCCTAATTTGTAGCTCTGTAATTCGTCCACTGACTCTAAAAGAGAGTTCAACTTCCCTCGAAGGATAGACAATTGCAGGATAAATTCTTTCAAAATCAGATGAGGCTTTAGCGACAGTGAATACTTTTGCTGGTCTTGCCGTTACGAGGGTGTCTTGTGCTGCGGCCACGATGGGAAAAGCACTAAACACAACAGCCGCCAGTGTCCCTAGGAAGTTCAAATGCATATTTGTTCACCCGCTTATTCGAAGCTGCTCGCCTGTTGGACGCTCGCAAAGGCACAAGGAGCTTCGTGGGAAAAGAGATCGATTGAACCAACTCTGCCCGCACCAGTAGTTTTTCACAAATTTATGCGAGCCAAAATGGCTCAGTAAAAATTTCGAGGAAATTAGAAGATTTTATTGTTGGATCATAAAGTGTAAGCTAAAAATCCGACCAAAAAGCAATATTCGCGAAGGCCTAAAGTTCCAGTATAGAATCCAGCGGTTTTCGATTCCAGTAACACTCAGTGTTAATAACTTTAACGAGTGGCGTTGTGTGCTGAGAGATACCGCGCGTCTACCTGAGTAGAAGCGAGAAGTAGGAAAAACTTACCGAGCCTCGGTGCAACTTGGAGCTAGGGTGCATTGGCAATCAGAAACCAAGTTCTCAATCTTCAATCGCTCTTCATCGCAATGGCTGCTGTTCAGCTAGCCACCGCTGGATCAGGCACTTTGGTGCCACTCGCGTTTTCTGAAATTGGAGCTTCACAAGAAGCTGCGTCGATGGCGGCGTCGGCATATTCCGCAGGGTTTTTAGTCGGCTGCTTTGTAGTTGCCAGATCCATCGTTGATTTTGGCCATATTCGTGCATTCGCTTTTGGCGCAGCTATCGCGATAGCTGTGGCCATACTGTTTTCTGTTTCCACCAGTACGCCTTTTCTTGTCTTCCTACGTTTCCTGAGCGGTTTGGCGACTGCTGGGCTGTATTCAATCGGTGACACCTGGTTGAACGAAACCACAGAGGAAAGGACCCGTGGCAGTGTGCTCGCAGTCTATTCGATTGTCGTAGGCATCGTCGCGGTGTTCAGTCAGTTCTTAGTCTTTGTAGTGCCTGGAGATATTCGAGAGGCATTCGTCTATGTCGCTTTGATTTACTGCATTTCGATTGCGGTTATCTCGACTACTAGATCAACTCCACCCAACAATGACACACCGGTACCCATTCGGGTGCGCGGGTTGTTCAAAGATGCACCAGCCGCGGCTGTGGGTGTTTTTGCCATCGGTATGGTATCTACAACGCTGTTGAGCGTGGTTCCCTACAGCGCTGCCCAGCTCGGGATAGAGATTGTAAATGTGGCCATTATGGTAGCTTTGATCTATCTCGGGCGCGTTCTTTTTCAGTTTCCGCTGGGCCGGCTATCCGACAAGATGGATCGCCGGATAGTAATCTTAATTGCGTCGGTCACTGCAACACTTGTTCTTTTTTTTATGGGGATACTTGTCGACCTAGACTACGACCATAACGTCAATTCATTCGACTACAACTCAATCGGCTTCGTAATCCTTTGCATTATACTGATGCTGCTGGGTGGTAGCTTGCTGACTCTATATTCTTTGCTTGTGGCGCACGCGTTGGACAGAACGGTTCCGGTCTTTGTGTCTTCGGCAGCGGTAACTATGCTTTTGGTTTGGACCTTAGGATCCATAACCGGTCCTCTAATCGCGAATGTCGCTACGACCTACTTCGGTGACATCGCGCTTTATTGGGTGAATTTTTCGGTCATGCTTTGTTTTGCTTTGTATTTGGGGCAAAGGGTATGGTCTGTTGAGCCTGTTTCGCGTGCTGAGCAGACGTCTCACACCGACGTCCTACCAACCAGTACAGAAATGGCCCGGTCCGAGAAACGTTAATGCCATGAAAATCATGTTTTTTATTGCTGGGATTAGTTTGAAGGCGACTAATGAGTTGGGAACAAACAATGCGCCCCACAGGTTAAAACCACGATCAAAAAACATGGTCCATGTTTATGATTTGGGCGTTTGTCCTGGCCTAGTCCAAGTCAGTTAGTAGTTGGGGAGACGGGACGCATGTATTGGAGAAAACTCTTTGTTTTCCTGTTACTTTTCCAAGTGGCTTGCTCAAGTATTTCGAGGACTCCAGTAAGCGCTACAGATCTTCAGGACCCACAAGTCCCAGGTATCAAAGGTGCTCGCTATTGGGCTGATGTCGCTCCGGCCAATGTAAGCGAGCTTCTAGAAACCGCTCTACGCCAGCGACAAGCATCGGGCGTTTCTTCAGATTACACACTGACACTGTCGGGGGGGGGCGAAGATGGAGCCTTCGCCGCCGGTATTCTTAACGCGTGGAGCGAAGCCGGCAATCGTCCAGAGTTTATGGCAGTTACGGGGGTTTCTACTGGTGCGTTGGCTGCGCCCTTTGCGTATTTAGGCAGCGATTATGACGATGAGCTAAAAAACCTTTACGGTGGGCTTCCACCGTCCCGGATTTTCAGAGGCAGGTTCGTTACTGGGATTCTGAGCGGTGCTTCTGTGAAGAGTTCTGACCCACTAAGGCAACTAATCGAAAGCTACATTACCGACGATTTCCTAGCAAAAATTGCTAACGAACATCTTCGTGGTCGGCGTTTGTTAGTTCAGTCGGTCAGCTTGGACGCACAAAGGCCGGTGCTTTGGGACTTGGGCGCCATTGCAATTAGCGGGTCTCCAAACGCAAAAAAGGTGTTCGTAGATGCGCTACTAGCCTCAGCCTCGATACCAGGCGTTTTCCCTCCCGTTTTGATCGACGTCGAAACTCAGGATGGTGTTCGAGATGAACTTCACGTTGATGGTGGTGTCTACTCTCAAACCGCTTACGTTCCAGGATGGGATATCCCAAGAAAATATGTTCGCGGTGGCAAGCTATATGCGATCCGAAACGGCAAAGTTGAGCCAGAACTTAGAGTTATTAAGCCGGGGGTCTTCCAAGTATCTGCACGCTCGCTTTCTACGCTGATCAAAGCACAAGGCGTAGATGATCTTACGATTGCGTACAAACTAAGTCTGCAGGGAGACGCCGAATACCAGGCAACTTGGATCGGAACGGATTTCGACTATCCTCTAACTGAGCCGTTCGATCCAGAGTACATGCAAGCGCTGTTTAATTATGGTTATCAGCGTTTTAACTCTGGGACACTTTGGAGCGATCGTCCGCCTCGGTAAGCCAGGATTACTTGTTACCGCTAATGGGAACGTTGCTTCAGCTGGCTTGTCAGCTAAATCATAATCATTAATGTATCCAGCTATGTCGATGAGTGAAACTGAGCGCAATCGGTTACGACTTTGGCGCCGCTGGCAAGTCACGTTTGATCATTTTAAGTATCCGCCCCCTATGCAGAGGGTGCATCAAGCGCTTGTTATCCATCCTCAACCTTGGACAACTCGCGGTTTGGCTAATTATACTAATTTGCCTCAGACCAGCGTGAGACGACAGCTGAACCTCCTAGCTAACCCGAACGTGCAATGTGTAGATGGTGGGTTTCAAATCACAGAATTGGGTTTGGCTTTGAACTGGACTGTGCATCGCGAACTGGTGAAGTTCGTTCGAGGGGGGCATCGTTTCAGCCAAGAACTAATTTCTGCGCACAAGCAGACAAATGCTGCGACTGGTGTGGGCGGGCCCGACTACGAATGGCTCGCCACACATGTCTGGTGGCCTGTAATAGAGGCACCGGAAATTCTAGATGCGTAGGTTGTCGTATAGTTTGATCTGGCAGTGCCTTAAAGCTTGAACGAGTGGGTTGTTAGTTGCTCGTAGGTTTAAGCGCTTATGCGTGTGCAAAGACTGCAGGACACGAACTCACAATAACTCTGACTCAATTACCTACAATTGCTGAAGGGGGGCAAAGGACGTGGCGACAAAGAAAAAAATCTCCAAGAAATCCTATGAGACAGAATTTAAGAGACTGCAGGTGGAGCTTTGTCACCTCCAAGGTTGGGTGCAACGAACTAAGGCGAGAGTTGTTGTAGTGTTCGAAGGGCGCGGCGCCGCAGGAAAAGGCGGCGTCATCAAACGTATTAACGAGCGTCTAAGCCCAAGAGTGTTTCGGGTCATTGCGCTTCCCACACCAAGCGACCGGCAAACGTCCCAAGTCTATGTCCAGAAGTACTTTGAACATCTTCCTGCAGGAGGAGAGATCGCAATTTTCGGTGCCTGTTAGGATCGTCTCTTCGCCTAAGAATAAGTAAGAATGTGTCTTTTCATCTGCTGTAGCTGGAACATCAGCTACACTGCAAAGGGCGATGCTGATAGGGCTTTGGATCAAGTGTTTCACGTTGATAGCCCTTCTATTTTTTTGTGAATTGGCTTTTTGTTGTAAGTATCGGCCAAGTTTAGCAGCAGGATAGTTTCGTTGCACCCTTGTTCGATCATGCTCTACCATCGGACAATAATTTCTGGTTGCATCTTTGCAGCTTGTTCAAGACCGAATAGTGGTGCGGCGAAGTTAGGAGTCCGTTCATGGCAGAACCGATCATGGTGGATAGTTTTATTGCTGTGACTCTTGGCATCGTTGTTTACTTTCTCGGATCAAGGCTCACAGAGCAGTTTGCGCTATTACGCAAGTACTCAATCCCCGAACCGGTTTCGGGTGGCTTACTGGCAGCGCTAGTGACACTGGGCGTGGTGGCTGTGACCGGGCGAGAAGTGGTTTATGATCTGGCGTCGCGCGACGCTTTGCTGATCTACTTCTTTACCACAATTGGTCTTAATGCGAAGTTCTCAGATCTAGTTAAAGGCGGCCCACTTCTGGGCCTCATGCTTGTTTTGACCATTGGGTATATGTTTATCCAGAATGGAATTGGCATTCTCGGAGCTTCACTATTTGGGTTGCCATCTCAGGCTGGTGTGATGATGGGGACAACGTCTCTCATCGGTGGTCACGGTACAGCCATTGCGTGGGGCCCAGTTGTAGAAGAGCAGTACGCTGTAGCGGGGGCGGCAGAGCTCGGCATCGCTGCCGCAACGATCGGATTAATCATGGCAAGTCTAATTGGCGGACCAATCGCCAGCTACTTGATTGCGCGTGACCGGCTCGAACCAAGCGCGAAAGAGAAAACGCCGATTTCCGGTTCCAATGAAAACGCCAATGAGGTGATAACTTCTACCGATCTAACCGGCGGCCCGACGAATCCTGGAATGATGAGAGCTATTCTTTGGACACATCTAGCAATTGTGATTGGCTTCATTGCAGATGAATCGCTGGAATTAACTGGTGCAAACTTGCCGCTCTTTGTGCCATGCCTTCTTTCTGGAATTTTACTTGCAAACCTGACGCCCAGAGTTTTTCCAAGGATCAAGACGCCAACTGGGACAGCTTCTTTAAAACTATTGCAAGACTTCTCGCTAGCAGTGTTTCTTTCAATGTCTCTAATGAGTATGCAACTTTGGACTTTGGCGGGTTCCGCTGGTGTTTTAGCCGTCACTATGATGCTTCAAGCTGCGGCTGCAACTGCTTTCATCATATTCGTTGTCTATCGAACGATGGGGCGAAACTATTTTGCTGGCGTGATGTCTGCAGGTTTCGCGGGTTTCGCTCTTGGAGCTACACCAACGGCCATAGCAAACATGACGGCTGTGACGCATAAGTATGGCCCATCTCCGCTTGCCTTCATTGTACTTCCGCTGGTTTCAGCTTTCTTTGTCGATATTGCCAATGCATTCATTATCCAATTGTTTGTCTCGAACTTACCTTAGATTCAGGCTTAATTGAGTTTCATAGCCAGAAGTTGACCGCTGCAGCCAAAGCGATAGTGGGAAAGAACGTCGTTGGTTAACAAGCGTATCGTCTTGCGATACGCGACCAAAAAAATTATCTCGATAGGGCTCCGGCGTTACAACGACGCTTGTCGGATTGGGCGGACTTTTTGCGTTGCTTTTGTCCTGGGATACAGACGTTTATCCATTTGCTTCTCAATCTTCGGTGTAGGTCGTGTCCGAGATTAGCCCAACTGGAAAGCTATTATCATCATTTGGGCACTTCATGCTGACGCGGACCTTTTATTTAGCGGGATTAGTCGAGCATGTTACGTTCCAAGAGGGGGTGATCGAGCCCAATTGAAGGTCGTTCCAACACATTTAACAGCAGAGTTTATCGAGTAGGGAAAACTCCCGCTGGCCCCCAACAGCAATTTACTAGTCTTTCAAGCCGCGCTGCATCCTTCCCACGTGGCGAAAAATATCGGTGAGCATTGCCGTCATCAAACCAAACATGAAAAAACCGTTTGCTCCAGTCATCCCGCCAAGCAATCTCTGGTGCTGTGGGACGACTACATCGCCAATACCCAAGGTCGTATACGCTACCAGTGAGTAGTACACAGCCTCTTCCAGCGGGCTGAATACTGACATCTGCAAAAAAAACTAGGGCCCACAACCAAACGCCAAATGTGGTCACGCTCATTATGCAAACCACGACAATGATCAAAACTACTACGAATGACATAAATCGGTTGTCCGAATGTCGAAGCCATGGCTCCATTTTTTCAAGTACCTCATTGAGAACGCCCCACATTATCGCGCCTGTGATAATAGAGAGCAGCGTGATAACTGAGCCCAGCAACAATTGACCAATCACGAGACTTTCTCCTTTGCCGTTTCTTGCACCTGTGCCGCCAAGGCAAAAGTTGCTTCGCACAGAGGGCCGCGCTCAGCACATGATTTTAAAGGTCGAAGGCGGTAACCCTAAGATACCGAGTGCCGCTTATTTCTCCAGAACCAACTTTCTGCGTCTCGCGAAGTAGCATTCGCCAGTTTTAAAATCGTCACACCGAAACATTCTTTTACCGGTTGCGCTTGTAATCATTGTCAAAAATCTTCGGCCTTTTATATTCTAAAAGCCGAATGGAAAGGGATGGCGGCGCAGAGAAAGCCCGTTTGGCGTCCAGACGTAGCAAACAGGGGGCGGTGATAAATGGAACACAAGGATCCATTTGTAGAAAAACTTCAGGTCGTAATTCGGATCGCCGTTCGTATTCTGGCAGTGATGATGGTTCTGGTTATACTACTTGGCGTCGTGGATGTGGCTTGGACCCTTTATCAGAAACTAATCAATCAGCCTGTCTTTATACTGACAATCTCTGAAATATTAGCAACTTTTGGCGCCTTCATGGCGGTCCTAATCGCTATCGAAATATTCGTAAACATCACAATCTACCTTCGCGACGATGTAATCCATGTGAAGATAGTGGTTGCGACGGCGCTCATGGCCGTCGCACGAAAGGTCATTATACTCGATACAGAAAAAACCAGCGGACTGGATCTGGTCGGCCTGGCACTTCTAGTGATTGCTTGTTCACTTGCCTATTGGCTGGTTCACGATATGCCGTCCTTTAGCGTTCGGTTTGGGCGAACCAAAAGCGCCGAAGAAGCCAAGGAAGAACACTAGTGCCAATACTTTTCTGTCCTCAGGGTACAATGCACTCAAGATATTCATTTGTGAGGCGACGAGCGGCTGGACTTCTATTGCTACATTTTGACTAATTGAGGGTATGAAAGTACGTCTCCATATCGGCGTTGCGACGTTATTCACGTTCCTCACCTTAGCCGTAACAACAATGCTGGTTGCCATTCTTTATTTTGGCAACAGAGAACTCGCCATTCGTACCGCGAAAGAGCGGATGGCCGAGGCCAGAAGTCAGTCAGTCGATGAGATGCTAACCGTAATGCGCGGAGCGGGAAGTGTCGTATCTTCTGCATCTGTCTTTCTTTCTAATTTTACGGAAGATGCTGGCTCCAGTGCAGGTTTGGACGTGCTCTATTCGCAGATGCAAGGCAATGAGCACTACTATGGCTTGTATTTTGGAGAGGAAAAATCCGGAGACTTTTTTCAGAATATAAACCTTCCAAAACACTGGAAAACTTTTGGACCGAGCGCCTTGCCAGTGCCGGAAGGAGTAGATCGCGTCCAAAGGATAATTTCAGATCAATCTGGCGAGCGCGTGGAAACTTACTTTTGGTCTAATGGCCGTTCGTTGGCCATGCCATTTCGTAGTGGAACCACTGTCTACGATCCTCGAACGCGCCCTTGGTATCGCGGGGCTTTAGAGCAAAGCGGCATTTACGTTTCGCCGCTTTATCAATTTGAGAGCACAGGGCGTCTGGGTGCAACGTTCTCAAAAACCGTAGTCGACGACGAAGGTACACTGATAGGCGTCGTTGCGCTCGACATAACAATGTCGGCACTTTCGCAGATCCTAGATAATATCAGGATCGGCGATCATGGTTTGGTATTTATGCTGGATCGCGAAGGTCGCCTACTATCGTACACCAGCTCGCGGTCCGAAGGTGGAGCGGCCCGCTTCGTGAGTTCCAATACGAACGAGTCAATTGAAGGCAGTAGCAAAATTATTGACAGTGTCATTGATAAATGGCGAGCAAATCAGCAGGATTTTTTCCGCATAGCTCCAGCATCCGATGAAAGAAACTACATCACATCTGTGATGCCAATCCCTGAAGTCTTCGGTGCCCAACCTACGCTCGGGCTTATAGTGCCAGAAGATGAGTTTATCGGAGAAATAAAAAGAAACACGACTCGTGCCATGCAAATTGGCGTACTTGCTTTGGTTCTGGCTGTCGCATTTACCTTTGTTGTCGCCCGCCTGGTGAGCAAAAATCTTGTACGCGTGGCAACGGAAGCGAGAAAAGTCAGTAACTTTGAACTAAGTGAGGACTTGAACCTGAAATCAAAGATTCAGGAAGTCGCCGAACTCGAAACAGCGATTGCTAGTATGAAAGCTGGGTTGTCGAGTTTCGGTGCGTTCGTACCAAAGGAGCTGGTGCGCTCTATCCTTTCAAGAGCAGAGAGAATTAGCGTTGGGGGAGAGTCGCGCGACGTGACCCTTATGTTCGCCGACCTCAAAGGGTTTACGCGCCAGACCGAGGGACTTGAACCCGAAGTTCTGATGCTTGCTTTGTCCGAGTATTTCGAAGCAATGGAGAAAGAGATATCCGGTAATCAGGGTACAGTGGATAAGTATATTGGAGATGCCATTATGGCTCTATGGAATGCTCCGCTCGATGATACTGATCACCCTGTTCATGCTTGCCGAGCAGCTTTGGCGTGTTTAGAGGCTGAGGCGAAACTCAATTCAGATAATGGAGCGTTACCGTTACGTCCGTTGCACACACGTTTCGGCCTACACACAGGTCGCGTAGTTGTCGGTAACGTTGGGTCTCTATCGAGATTGCAATACACAGCACTGGGTGCTGCCGTAAATTTTGCTTCCAGACTGGAAGGGTTGAACAAAGTTTACGGTACAAGGATTCTCGTTTCGTCAGCTGTGGCTGTTCATGTTGAGAAAAAGTTTTTGCTGCGCGAAATCGACTTTGTCGTGCCTGCCGGGACTAGTTTTCCTAGTCGTATCTTTGAACTAATAGCGGAAAAAGATGATGAGAGTGGTTTTCTGGTGAGCGTAGCCAAGAAACGCGAACTCGAAGAATGGCGTGCATGCTATGACTTGTATCAGTCTGGAAAATGGGCTGATGCATTAGACGCACTACAGAGGCATCGAGAAATCGCAGTTAACAAGATTCTTGTAGATATCTTTGTCGAACGTTGCAGAAGTTTTGCGTTTAAACCACCGGCCGCTTGGGATGGCGTTTACCGTTTCGAGAAGAAATGAATGAGAAGCGCAGCAAACCATCATCCCGACGGGCCTCAGGCCAATCATGCGCTTACAATCAAATTGGACCTGCCAAATCTGGCCAACCAAAAAACGGGCATTGCTTCAGATAACGGCGTATGTCGGTTATGAGCCCAAAGCGGTCACTGAAATGCGACAAATAGAGCATTCCGTTTCTTTTGCTTTAAGCGATTGCTGCAATGCGGCATAATGATGGTGCATGTGCGAAAAAGTCTCATGGAGCTTCGGTTGTGCCTAAGAAAAAAATTGATATCGCTCTTCAGGGCGGTGGATCGCATGGCGCGTTCACTTGGGGCGTTCTGGATCGATTGCTGCAGCTTGAAGATATTGAAATAGTGGGCATTTCTGGCACCAGTGCCGGTGCAATGAATGCCGTCGCTTTAGCGCAGGGCCTAACACAGGCTGGGCCTGAAGGTGCTCGCAACTTGCTTAGGCACTATTGGACACAGGTGAGTCGGGCCAGCAGGGCGAGTCCATACAAACGAACTCTGTGGAACAGGTTGCGGGGCGATTGGAGCCTGGAGCATTCTCCCGGCTTCATCATTTCGCAGTTTACACGACAACTGGCGTCACCGTATCAGTTCAATCCGCTTAACATTAATCCCTTACGGGACCTTGTGCGGGACTGTTTTGATTTTGAAGCTATCAATTCAGCAGAAGGGCCGCGTATCTTTCTGTCCGCAACAAATGTGCGGACCGGGCGCCCCAAAGTCTTTCGCCAACCCGATCTGAGTGCAGATGCGGTCATGGCGTCGGCCTGCCTTCCACATGTCTTCAAAGCTGTGGAAATCGACGGAGAAGCTTACTGGGATGGCGGCTACATGGGAAATCCACCGCTCTTCCCCTTGGTGGACGAGACCGAGGCGCGAGACATTGTCATTGTTCAAATTAATCCGTTCGAACGCGCGGAAATTCCCACAACGCCCTATGAGATCGAAAATCGCCTTAACGAAATTACATTCAATGCCAGCTTGATGAAAGAAATACGCTCTCTAGGGTTCCTCTGGGAAATTATAGAACACGACAATCTGGACCGCGCGGCTTACCGCGATGGGCGATTGCACAGGATCCATGCATCTGGTGCCATGTGTAAACTCGGGGTGTCCAGTAAGATGAACGCCGAGATGGCCTTTCTGGACCACCTTTTCGAAATCGGGCGTAAAACTGCTGACGAGTGGGTGAACTCAGAGTGGCCAAACGTTGGAAAGACCGCAACTTGGCGGCCTAGAGAGATTTTTGAAGAAAGCCTCCAGCCGGCGCATCTGGCTGAAGGCACCAATCGGGAGCCGAAGAAATGATGGATATTGTTTCCGTTCTGCTCTCGCTCTTGTTGCTCATGTACTTTGCGTTCCGCGGTGTCACGCTGCTGATATTGGCACCGCTTCTGGCTTTGCTGGCAGCCGCATTGACGGGCGCACTGCCGCTGCTGGCCAGCTTCACACAGATTTTTATGACGAATACCGGCGACTTTATCATTTCTTTTTTTCCGCTTTTCTTTCTTGGCGCGATTTTTGGCAAACTTATGGATGACAGCGGCTCGGCGCGTTCGATCGCACATTGGGTGATTGCAAAGCTTGGCGCTGACAAAGCCATTCTGGCGGTCGTCTTGTGCTGTGGCGTACTAACCTACGGCGGGGTCTCGCTCTTCGTGGTGGCATTCGCGATCTATCCGATCGCAGCCGCTCTCTTCCGTGACGCGGATATTCCCAAACGTCTTATTCCCGGAGCGCTCGCGCTTGGCGCGTTCACTTTCACAATGTCGGCTCTACCTGGCACCCCTGCGATCCAGAACGCCATCCCGATGCCGTTCTTCGGAACCACAGCCTTCGCCGCACCGGGTCTCGGGATCATCGCGGCCGCCATCATGGCTGGCCTAGGAATGGCGTGGCTCAACCGCCGCGCGTCCCGTGCAGAAGCTGCCGGTGAAGGATATGGACAACACGATGAGGTGCTTCCCAAACTGGACAGTGAGATGCGCGCGCGATCCCAGGGCGAAGGCTTCGACTTGAACGAAATTGAACCGAGCAATACGCCTCAAACGATTGAACCAAGCTTCGCGCTAGCCATCACTCCAGTAGTGCTTGTGGTCGTGGTTAACTTCCTCTTCATCCAGGTAGCCGTTCCGCGTTTTGATACCAGTTACCTTGCCGAACCGTTGTTTGGACAGACAACCATTGAGGCCGTACGTGGGGTTTGGTCAATCATTGTCGCACTAACCACTTCGATCCTGTTCCTGCTCGCAACAAATTGGACCCGTCTGGCAAGCGTCAAAACAAGCCTCAACAAAGGGGCTGATGCGGCCGTATTGCCGATCTTCAACACAGCCAGTCTCGTGGGTTTTGGCGCCGTTATAGCGGCACTACCGGTTTTTCAGGCGATCACAAATGCCATGCTCGGGTTGAGTGAGGGCAATCCACTTGTTGCCGTGGCGGTTTCTGTTACGACGCTCTCAGCGATCACGGGTTCTGCTTCTGGCGGTATGAGTATCGCTCTTGATGCATTAGGTTCACAATTTGTCGAACTTGCCGCCGCAACCAATACCTCTTTGGAAGCCATGCATCGCGTCACATCTGTCGCTTCGGGCGCTCTCGACGCCTTGCCCCACAACGGGGCGGTAATCACGGTGCTCGGGATTTGTGGACTGACTCATCGAGAAGCATATGGTGATATATTCGTGGTCGCTGTTCTGGTGCCGATGATTGCATTGATCGCGATCATCTTGCTTGGCACTTTCCTCGGTGGGTTTTGAAGCCTCACAAGCTAATGGTCGCAATCATGACAATGATCGAAGATACAGCAAAGCTGGTCGCTGGTACTGTCGACGCAGGCGTTATCGTCCTCCTAATAGGCGGTCTTAGCTTCCTGCTCGCTCAATGCGTCAAAACATGGATCAATGGTACTGAGCGAGAAGCCATTTTCGTGAAGTTAAGGGTCAACCTGGGCCAACTGATTTTGCTTGCGCTTGAGTTTCTGATTATCTCGGACATATTGCACAGCATCGCCCATCGGTCTCTTGAGGATCTTGGTGTACTTGGCGCGATCGTTCTTATCAGGATTTTGCTTGCATATTTTCTTGATCGGGAAATTAGTCGCCTTTCGTCAAGCGGCAATTAGCCAAACAAAATAACTGGATGTCTGCTTTGTCCGCATTGCAGTCATTGAGCGGAATTGAGCGAACGTCTGCCTTGAGCCCAAGGCGACAATGCGGCTCAACTAGATTGCGCGGTACGCTTCTGTTGTCGGAGGGCTCAAAACGTCATGCCAAGGCAAGCGCCAGTCCCCCGAGGATCAGCGCGACTGCAGAAAGCATGGACAACCACGGAAGCCCCGCGGCGAGTTTTTCTATTCCGACGAAAATTGCGAGTGCGGCGATCCAAATCAGGTTCATCACTCCACCGACGAAAAGAAGCGCCATTAGAACCCAGCAGCACCCAAGGCAGAACCACCCGTTCTGCATCCCCATGCGAAGAGCCCCCCAACCCCCTGATTTCCAATTGTGCATGAAGAAAATCACCGGATGCTGACAATGCCTCAGACACGCCTGCTTGAGAGGGGACACTTGGTAAAGTCCAGCCAGCACAAGCAGCGCTCCTGCAAGCGGCGCTTGCGTGATTTCCATCATCCCGCTCATCTGCCCAATTGAAACAAGGGACCACTGCACAGCAGTTGATACGAGACTGAAGAAACCCCAAACGAACAGGTACCCGGCAAGGAAAATTGACACAGCAGCGTATGGCTTATTCGCGTTTTTGTTTTTCCTTGCAAGTGCAGCATAAAACAACACCGTGGGAGCCGCACTCGGCACCATCATAGCAATCATCATGACCCACCACATCAGGAAGACCATTAACGCATAACCAGGTGTCCATTCTGCGGATGCCATCATCATGCCCGGCATTTCAATGGCCATCTGTGTCATAGTAATAGCCGACATGGGCATGCCGACCCCGAGCAGGGTATAAATCGCTGCTAGAACAACTACGGAAGAAAGACCAGCTACCACTATTAGTCTGTCTCGCTTCAAGCTGCGCTCCAGCGCAGTTCCAGTTGCTGTTGTCACAGTGCGCGCAGAGTTAGGCAGACCACGCGAACGGGGCGAAATGTCCGTTCCTAGAGCCAGTGGCATCGTCCCACTCAACTCCGAAGGCATTGAACTTACTCTTCGTAGCTCGCGCAAGTGCGAGCGTTGTTGTTACCGGATGGGGGACATTATCGATCTTGATTGGACCACCATTCGGAAGAGCGCTGTTGACGGCTTCGACCTCTTGCTGAACCAGCTCACCAGCTGTCACGGATATCTTGTCTCCTTCGGTCACGAAAGTGATCGGTCGTTTTTCAACACCCGCCAGTTCGCCGACCAAGGGTCCTAGGGCTTCCATCGGACCACCAGCAGCACCGGTTGCGATGTCGCCGATCGCTGCAGTTTGTGAATCACTGGCGTTCTCATCCACAATCAAACCGACTTTGATGTTTCCTTCGGACATCGCGCTCGGTGAGTGAAGCAAGACTATGAAGGACAAACCGTCTAGCGAAATACCGTCCTTTTCCCCCTTGAGAATCTTCATCGCAATCGCTGCCTTGCAATCACCCTCGGTGGGCGTCGCGGTCAGGTTCGTGGTAATGCATGGGCACAAAAACTCGCAGTTGCAGGTCTCCATGTACTCGCCTTCGATATGCCAGCCAGCCATAATCAATCCTCCCTGAATCACAACCGCATATCACAAATTTCGATCTCACGCACCTTTGACAACCAGTGACAGCAAAGTCCGCGGAGCGGTCGTTCATGCGGAACAATCGCACCGCGCTGCGGCTAACGGCAGGTTTGTCCTGCCGATTCAACCGATCGCCGCAACACACTCTTCGAACTTCTCTGCCGGTGAGAAGTAATTCAAGGTCATTCTCGGCCTTTCATTGAGTT
>NZ_JBQFVT010000017.1:0-79508 GCF_056539905.1 Ruegeria sp. AP7
TATCAGGGCCTTCCCATTCCAGCTCCAAAACCTGACCGCCACCCCATTCATAGTATAGCAGCTCGATCTCATGAGCTCCGGCGCCTAACTCAAGTGTTACGGATTGCTCTACCGCTGCATGCAAACCATCGTTATCAATGACAGGTTTGCCGTCGATATAGAGTGCGGAGCCATCGTCAGAAGTTAGATAGAACGTATAAGTACCGGCCTTCTGGATGTTGACATACCCGTTATAACGAGCTGCAAACATATCCTGAGGCCCGCCCTCCCAGAAGGCTTCTCTCCCCCGTGAGTAAATCTGATCAACCGTCCCTGTTGCTGTGGGTGCTGCATCAAAATCGATCTCCGAAAGACCGTCTACCCAGTTTGTCAAGGTAAAATAGGAAGCAAGAAGACCCATGAAGACTAGTCCCGTGTAATTAGTGGTTTTGACGTTTATTGTTTCCAATTGGTGCCGAGCCAATGGCGAAAAGGTGTCAAAAACGTGTTTGAGCGGACACATGCCTAGCAGCGTTTGGGGCGGGTCTAGGAGTCTTCAGAAGGTTGTGTCTTAGAAGAAAAACTAACTTCTTGAGGGTTTTGTAGTGTTTTGCCTGCATTCTATTGGCTCCGGAAGAATTTTTGGTGAGTGGCCCTTTTTCTCTTAAGGTTGATGTCCCAATTTTCACCTTTCCGCAATTTAAAGTGCCGTATTTCACTAAAGACCGGCGGATTTAAGCGACTTAGAAGGTGCAAAGGCATAACATCGCCGATTTGTGGGGCAATGGCGCTTAGCCTCTCGCGATACGTTTCTCAAGGATTCGACTAATAGAAGTGGGAGCCAAAGGTGTTTCAGAATAATAATGATACATCTCAAAAAAGCCTTTTAAAGTCTTCGATTTTAAGTATTACATCCCCATATCCGCTCTCTTACTGTTGTTATGTTTGATGTTTGGTGCTTTTCATCCGCAACATCTTCGATTGGCCTGAGGCGTATACGAAGATTGTGGAGGAAAGTCTTAAAACTTTTGTTATGAATACTTGTGGACGCATGAGCTTTAAGGAAGAAGTCACCGCCCAATACATTCTGCCGTAGATATCCTGATGGTGAATGTGACGCTGGGATTATGTTGTTGTTGGTGACTGGAATGGTTTGGTTCTTATGACACCCGTATTTATCGCTGGTTGCGGCTTCGTTGCAGATCTCTATATGAAGTCGTTTGCCGTATTTCCTGATGTAACTATTGCTCTTGCGTATGACAGAAACAGGGCACGTGCAGTTGCGTTTTCAGAGCACTGGAATGTACCAATTGCTGACTCTATGGATGAGTTTTTGGGTGCGATACCATCAGGCAGTCTTGTTCTAAATCTGACGAATCCTGACGCACATTTTGATGTCAGTAAACGTGCACTCGAAGCTGGTTGCCATGTCTATTCGGAAAAACCGTTGGCAATGCAGATGGCTCATGCGCGTGTGCTTAACGATATAGCGATGGAGCATAATTTGCTTCTGGCAGCAGCTCCTTCCACCATTCTAGCGAAAGCGGGCCAAACTCTATTGCAAGCAGTGCGTCAAGATGTTGTGGGACAGGTGCGGCTCGCATATGCAGAGCTTGATGATGGGTTTATTGCACAAGCACCATATCAGAGCTGGGTAAGTGAATCTGGAGCACCTTGGCCCGCTGATGACGAGTTTCGCGTTGGGTGTACTATTGAACATGCGGGTTATTATCTGAGTTGGTTGATTGCTTGTTTTGGGTCTGTCAGGACTGTGATGGCGGCATGCGCAAATACTATGAGAGATGTTTTGCCCCAGGGTAGCGCTCCAGATTTCTCTGTGGCTGTTCTTTTCTTTGAATCTGGTGAGGTGGTGCGGCTGACATGCTCTATTGTTGCCCCACATAATCACACGCTCCAGATCATCGGAGACAAGGGCGTTTTGAGAGTTAAGAATGCTTGGGATACTGAAGCATCGGTTAAATTTCACAAACGATTAAGTATCCGTCGAAAACTTTTTGAGCATCCTCTTGGGAAACGAGTGCGCCCGGAGCTTTCCACTGCTCCTAAAGTTGCACGAACTGGGGCTGCTACAATTAACTTTGCCTTAGGACCTGTAGAGATGCTCTCTGCTCTAAGAGAAAATCGCCCCTGCCGTATATCGGCAGATTTCACTCTGCATGTGAACGAGGTAACTTTAGCTATTCAAAATGCGAATGCCATAAATGGCATTCAAGTTATGGAAACAAGTTGTGCGCCGATGGAGTTGTTACCATGGCCGGAATGAGGGTGCTTGTAACTGGTGCGAGTGGTTTCATAGGTCAACATATCATAGCGGACCTACGGTCACACGAACTTTTGGTCGTTGCGCTTGTACGTAAAAAAGACTCTATTCCAAAGTATTGGTGGGATGATCCTAAAATCGAGATAGTGATAGCGGATTTAGCCCGTGATTCCTCTCAGCTAATGACGATATGTAGCGGATGTGATGCTGTGCTTCATGCAGCGGCTTCCATGTCGGGGGATGACGAAGATCATGCGCGCGATACAATTTTGGGGACGTCAGAACTCGTCGAAGTCATTGCGCCCAAATGTCATCTGATATTGCTGAGTTCCTTATCAGTCTATGGGCTCTGCGGATTGGGAACCTTTGGTTGCCTTGATGAAACAACAGAATTAGAAACCAAGCCGAATTTGCGTGATGCATACTGTCGTGCGAAGTTACAACAGGAGCGTATTGCTCAAGCCGCCGCCACTCGGCGTGGATTCATTCTCTCTATATTGCGGCCAGGTGCGGTTTTTGGTCCAGGGCATCTATGGAACGGGCATCTCGGGGTCGGGGTTGGTTCGACATTGTTGCGCATCGGATCAAAAGGTGAAATCCCATTATGTTATGTAGAACACCTTGCTCAGATTATTACTAAAATCACCCTTCAAAAAACAGCAGTGGGCCCTTTGAATGTTATCGAAGACAATTTACCATCGCGTCGTGAGTTTTCCCGATGGTTGCAGACTATAGGTTGGCCAAAATTTATTTTTTCTACTCCCTATTCAGCCATATTCAGTATTGCCTCTATATTGGCTTGTTGGATTCCGGTCCGTCGTTTGCCCGGCTTGCTGAGGAAGCCAGTACTGGAAGCCCGTTTTAAGCCAGTAAAATACTCAAATGGAGTGCTGCGTCAAAAAATCAACTGGCGCCCACGTATCACCGTTCACGAGGCTTTAGAGCGCTCTGCAAGGGGAGCAGTATCATGACCTTTTTAGGGCCTATTGCCTATCTGACCGGAGAATATCCCCGGGCGACCGATACATTCATACAGCGTGAAGTTGCTGCTTTGCGCCGATTGGGTGTGATCGTCAAAACATGCTCCATACGAAAAACTAGTCCGGAACATCTTGTTGGGCAGGAACAAAAAACAGGAGCACATGAGACATTCTATGTGCTTCCGGTTGCAAAAAAACCTTACCATCTTGTTTGTAGTCATCTGCACTTTTTAAGCAGTGGCCCCCGCAGGTACTTTTCTGCTCTTAAATTGGCCTTCAAAGCGCGGCCGCCAGGAACAAAAGCACTTTTTTACCAACTCATATATTTTGCGGAAGCGGGTGTCCTGGCCCATCATATGCAAAAACAGGGTATTCGTCATTTACACAATCATATCGCTATGGCTAGTGCTACTGTCGCAATGCTCGCTAGCCGTCTATCAGGCATCCCTTTCAGTTTTACACTTCATGGCCCTGATATTTTCTTTGTGCCGCACTATTGGCGTTTGGATTTGAAAATCTCCGAGGCCGCCTTTGTCTTGTGCATCAGCAATTTCTGCCGGTCGCAGGCCATGGCGTTCTCTTCAATCGGGCACTGGAATAAGCTGTATATTGTCCATTGCGGGGTTGATCCTAGTCGATATCAAGGCGCACCTTCTGTACGTTTCGGAAACAAGCTGCTTTTCGTTGGGCGGCTTGCTGCAGTTAAGGGTGTTCCAATTCTTATCGAGGCCCTCGCTCAGCTTGTCACGCAGTTTCCAACACTTCATCTGACCCTGATTGGCGATGGTCCTGAGCGTCAAGCATTGGAAGATCTAGCTGAAAAGCGAGGTCTGACACCAAACGTCACTTTTGTTGGATATAAGTCTCAGGATGAAGTTGCACAGGAGTTGATGCGAAGTGATCTGTTGGTGTTGCCAAGCTTTGCCGAAGGTATTCCTGTTGTGTTGATGGAGGCGATGGCATCGGGGTTGCCTGTCGTCACGACACGTATTGCTGGTGTGCCTGAACTTGTTGAAGACCAAAAAAATGGCTACCTTGTTGCTCCAGGTAATGTCGACGAGCTTCTAGAAGCGTTGCACTTGGTGCTTTCGGACCCCCAAAAAAGCGAGAGTATGGGGCTGGTTGGGAAGAAAAAAATACGGCAGGATTTCGATGCTGCAAAAGAGGCAAAAAAACTCCAGAACATTTTGTCGGATTTCCATAATACAGCCGGATGTTAGTCATTGTCAGTGAGTTCGCCATAAATAATTTAATTGGAGGTTTTGAGGGTGGCTTCGTCTAGTGACGTCATCATAAGAATGGCAGTATTGCATTGGAATAAATATATGTTCGCTGTCAGGTAGACTACTCAACACATGACTCATTTCTTGAATCTTGCCACTATCATTATTGGTCGAAATGAAGGGGAGCGGCTGGTATGCTGCTTGGAGGCGCTTTCCACTCAGAGATCGCCAATAATTTATGTAGATTCCGGTTCCACGGATGGGAGCGTTTATAGAGCGCAAACATATGGTGCGATTGTGCATGAGTTGGATATGTCACGCCCATTTACCGCAGCACGTGCGCGTAATGCCGGCGTGCAATTGCTAGATGAAATGAATTGGGGTGGTGGCTTTATACAGTTTGTTGACGGAGACTGTATGGTTCAACCTGGCTGGCTTTGTGCAGGATTGGAGTTTCTGGAAACCCATCCTATGGTAGCCATTGTAACCGGGCATATTAAAGAGCGAAACCCCCACGTGAGTGTCTACAATCGCTTGTGCGACTGGGAATGGAAAACTCCTATTGGTGAAGTATATTCATGCGGTGGCAATATGATGATCCGTGCCGCAGCGTTCCATTCTGTTAGTGGTTTCAATCCAGATCTGGTTGCCGGAGAAGAGCCGGATTTATGTGCCAGATTGCGCCGAAATGGCTTGTCTATCTGGAAGTTGGACCAAGACATGGTCCTGCATGATGCCGCTATGATACGGTTTTCCCAGTGGTGGAAGCGCAGAAGACGTAATGGGTATTTTATCTCTGAAGCTATCGGATTGCGCGGTGCAGAAGATGGATATGATATGCACAAATCCCTCTTCCGCATTCTCTTGTGGGGAATGGGCGTTCCGATTATCACCCTAATGGGTTCTTACTTTTATAGTTCTTGGTTTATTGTTTTAATGTTGAGTTACCCTTTGCAAATTGTGAGATTTTTTCGCCGATGTTCAGGGCGGCGCAAGAATAGGCTGGAAATTTCGTTTTTTTCCCTATTGGGAAAATTCCCTGAAATGCTAGGAGTGATTGAGTACTATTTGCGCGCACTAGTGCATAAACCGGCTAGGTTATTTGAGTATAAATGATGCGATCCCAAAAAAGTCTTTCTGCCCGCTGCGCTGTAGTTGTTATCGGGCGCAACGAAGGACAGAGGCTAATCCGGTGTTTGAAGTCGCTTTCGATGCAGGACCTCTCAATAGTGTACGTAGATTCTGGCTCTACAGATGACAGTGTTAGCCAAGCTCGAAACCATGGGGTCATGGTTGCAGAATTAGACTTATCGTGCCCGTTTACGGCAGCGCGTGCGCGAAACACCGGTGTAGAAGCATTATTGGCGGCTGGACTTGCACCGGGTTATCTTCAGTTTATTGATGGCGATTGCATATTGGAAGCAGGCTGGCTTTCCCGTGCACTTGAAGCTTTTGATCAAGATCCGGAACTTGGGGTCGTTACGGGTTGGAGATCTGAAATATACCCGAACAAGAGCGTCTACAATGCGCTTTGCGATTTTGAATGGCGACGCCCCGCGGGTGAAATTGAGGCCTGTGGCGGTGACATGATGGTGCGTACTAGTACTTTTCGGGGCATCGGTGGCTTTAACTCAAGTGTCATCGCCGCAGAAGATGATGAGTTTTGCTTGCGTGTTCGCAAAGCGGGTTGGCGTATTTATAGATTGCCGCTGCCTATGACTAAGCATGACGCTTCTATGACGAGCTTTGGAGAATGGTGGCGGCGGGCCGTTCGAAGCGGCCATGGTTTTGCGCAGGTTGGCCAGTTGCACCCGGAATATTTTCGTCGAGAGCGTCTACGGGTCATTGTATTTGGCGCTCTTCTTCCTTTGTTCTCGTTAATCGCCTTAGTTGTTCATCCGGCGGCCATCTTTCTATTTTTGAGCCTCTACCTACTTTCCTACGGGCGCACAGTCTTAGGTTTAAAGCAAAGCGCTCTGGATACAAAAACAGCTCTTCATCATGGTGTTTTTTTGATGTTGTCAAAGTTTCCGAACACAATCGGCATGAGCACTTACTTCTGGCGGAGATCATGGGGCCGCAAAATAACACTGATAGAATACAAATAACTTCTATGGATACGGCATATGCAAAGTGATCCCATCCGAACAGCTCTACTTGGGGCTGGTAATATTGCCCCCCGGCACATTAGAGCAATTCAAGAGACAAAAGGGGTGTCCCTAACGGCTGTCTGTGATGTTTCTGAAGCCGCTGCCAACGCCTTAGCACAGCCTATTGGTGCGCAGGTTTTTACGGATTTTTCGAACCTCATTGCGTCCAAAACATGTGATGCGGTTCACATTCTTGCTCCTCCGCCACTTCACAGTACGCTTGCTATACAGGCCTTTGAGGGAGGTTTGCACTGTTATGTGGAAAAGCCTGTCGCCTTATCGGTAGATGAAACCAAAAAGATGGTGTTGTCCGCACAGGCGCACAATAGAGTTTTTGCGGCTGGCCATAATTTTATGGGAAGCGACAAATACCGGAAATTGCATTCCTTGTGTCGGTCAGGGGCTTTGGGACGAGTATCCAGTGCAGATATACATTGGCATCTGCCGTTGGCTCCATTACGATCTGGCCCCTTCGGATCTTGGTTAATGCAAAAACGGGAAAACCTGCTCTTTGAGTTTGGTCCACACCTCTTTGGTTTTGCAAATGATCTTTTTGTAGCACCGCTGAGTATTGAGCATGTCAGCATTGGAAAGTTGATTGAAATACCAGGCTGTGGCCACACATGCCCTCAAAGTTGGCGTATTACAGCGTGCGCCGGCGATGTTGATGTCAATATTAGCTTGTCTCTTGCGGAAACAGTCGAAGATCGTTCTGTTTCTGTACAAGGCTCTAGCGGGTTAGCGCATTTTGACTTCGCTGCAGACCGACTGATTGTCCACCATGAAAATAGCTCTGATATAATCCTCAATGCCTTGCGCACGCAGAGCACTTTAGCTTGGCAACATATTCGCGAAGGTTTAGAGAATGCCGCTACTCAGGTGCTATCGCTTAACCGAAAATCTCCTTACGACCTGAGTTTTCAGGGTGCAATAGGCAGCTTCTATGAAGCTATCCGAAATTGTACTGATATTGATGTGCGCTTTTCTGGCGAGGCTGCAACATCGGTTATGCAAGCTATCGATGATACAGTTACTCTTTTACCGCCTGAGGAAGCAGCTAGTTTACCGCCACAAATCCGCGCACCAAAACCTAACATTCTGGTAATTGGGGGCACAGGGTTTATCGGGCGTATTCTAACACGAAAGTTAGTGGCACGCGGCCACGACGTCCGTGTCCTTAGCCGCGGACGCTCTGGGCCATTTGACGATCTAGCAGATCAAGTTGAATTGATGGCAGCTTCATTAAAAAACAGAGAGGAACTTGACCGCGCTATGAAAGGCATAGATGCGGTTTTCCATTTAGGCAAAGCACTGGAAGACACGTGGGAAGGCTGCCTTGAAAATGATGTAGAGGTGACCGTGTCGATTGCGGAAGCCGCCCTACGCGCTAGAGTTAGAAATTTTGTCTATACAGGTACGATTGCGTCCTACGACATGTCGAAATCGGATTTGATCATCAGCGAAGACACTCCGTTTGCGGAAGATTTGAGTGACCGCAATTTATACGCACGCTCGAAGGCGGAATGTGAGCGTAGATTGTTAATCATGCAAAAAGAGAAAAAGCTTCCATTGACTATAGCTCGGCCTGGAATCGTAGTTGGTAAAACTGGACCGCTACAGCATTGGGGAATTGGCCGCTGGCATGGATCGGGTGCTGTTCGTATTTGGGGTCGTGGACGCAACATTCTGCCGTTTGTCTTGGTTGAGGATGTTGCCGACGGTCTCGTTCAGATAATTGAAACTGATACTGCCATTGGTCAGTCGTTTAACTTGGTTGGCGAGCCCATGTTGTCAGGTCGCGACTACTTTCATGCCATCCATGAGAGACTTGGCGTGCAAATACAGGTTAAGAGTAGCAACCTTTACATGCTGCATTGCGCTGCCACCATTAAGCATTTTCTCAAGCGATATTTTTTACGCAGGTCCCATTCGCCACTAACATCTTATAACGATTGGAAATCGCGGGCACATTTATCGAGTTTTGATAATAGTTATGCAAAACGTGTATTGAATTGGCAGCCAGAAGTGTCACGTGAGGATTTCTTAAAGCAAGCCATTGATGAAGCTTTTCTTTTCGGATTTTGAGGGGTAGGTTAGTTATGCGCTTGAATGCGTCTATATTCTCTGCAGATCGCTAATGGTGCCTCCGTTACTGAACAAAATAAAGCCAAACTGGTCTCAGTGTTCCATTTGTTCCATAATGTCGTGGGATATTTTTTGATGAGCAACATACCTTATTGAAGTGACGCACAAATGCACACCGATTATCTCAGAACGTGAGAGTGGATAGTTGCAGTAGACACTTACAAGATGTATTTACAACAGGCTGTATTTCCTCGTACCAACCTTCATTAAGCGTTGAATTAAACTCAACCTACCGCAGAAATAGCAGTTGTATGACCGTCCGTTGAACCGGGTCTAACGCGTACCGTTTGCGTTAGCTAAGTGTCCACCATCGATAGTGGGTTAAATGCTTGCCTGAAAAGTCCTCGCTTTGAGGTTGGCCTGTTCTCCAACGAAGGAGACAGACTGACCTGCCCCTTTTTTCAGGGCCACTCGTAAATCGAGTTTGCTATACATTTGTTTGTCATCATTCGGCGGCGTGAGCAATGGGCACGAGGATCGCGGACACCCATGCCAGAGACTCTGCAGCTTGGTAAAAGTTGGTTTCGAATCTTCTTTTCCGACACGTTCGGCGCGTCCCGACCTTGCCACATCTCGGTGGTGAATGAGGATTGCTGCCGAGGGAATCTATGCCTGATTGCAGATACATCCATCAGTGGCGCGGGCGTCGCCCGCGAGTTGGATGCGTTAGTTTGGTTCGATGGAAAGCCGTTCAGTATTGTCAGCAACAACGGGGTTCAATTCATGAGCCCGACGATCCTCAAAATAGGTCAACGAAAACAATGCTGATTGGTGCTACATCGATCTTGGTAAGCCGCAGTAGAACGTCTGTATCGAGTCATTCAATGGAAGCCCGTGGAATGCATGCTTGAACAAGGAGGCGTTCTGACGCACCGCGAAAACTGGCGCTCTGGCAATATAGCTATAACAACATCAGGCTACACTAATCTTTAGGAATCTAAACACCCACACGAGCACCTGACGCTTGGGCAACTTGAGGCTCCGCCCCGGGTGCGCTTGCCCAACCCAAAACCGAAGAATACGAAATCCAGACCCGCAGACTCTCGTTATGGATGAGGTGGCCGCGGGGAGGCAGGTCACGCCTTATCAATACACTAATCCGAAAAGTACTAAGCCTACTAATCCTCTGATGCTTCGCAATCGAATTAGGGCCTCGAAATACTTTGGCATTTTAGAAGGGATGCTTTATCGAGGTGATCGAAAGGGTTTCTTCGAATGTTTTTCACATGATATTAAACTACGATAAGAAATTTGCATATGTGCATATACCCAAGTGCGCTGGTTCGATGGTCAAAGACCAGCTGGCCCCAATTGATCAAACCGAAGGTCGGTTTCAGCGGATAATAACAAACGCCGACTTTGGGAATTTGCATACAGCTCATTTGCCGCTTTGGTTGCTTAAGGAGCTTTACCCCGAGGATTTTTGCTCTTTGAAAGATAGTGAAGCATTTACGTTGGTGCGAAATCCTTGGGATAGGTTCCCTTCCGCGGTTAGCCAAAGATTGAAACAATTCCGCGGGACCGATCCTTTCAGTTTGTCTACGAATGAAATCCAGCGCGAAGTTGCGACCATAATCGATTTTTTGACCAATAACCCATCCAACCCAACATTGGAATTCAGTCACTTCTTGCGGCAAAGAGATTTTGTCTATTTTGAAGAAGAAAAAATCGTAAAAAATGTCTTCCGTATTGAGAATGTGAAGGGCATGTTTGAAACTATAGCCCCAATCACTGGCCAGCTCTATGATCACAAGTATAGGGCAAACCAAAAGATAAACTTTAGGTACAAATTCGCTAAGGAACCCGTTTTGTCTATCAACGATTGGCTTCGCACGCGAGTTCCATTCACGTTTTACCGTCCGCTCAAAGATGTGGCTAAACGTATGTTCGCAAGGTCTTCTGATGATTTCGCAAATGCTGTCATTAATTCATTCGATTGCGTGGAGTTCGTTAATGATTTTTATAAAGCTGATTTCGAGCTATATGAATCGGGATAAATTTGATTAAAATAAGTCCGGTGCATATTTCATGATCCCCATGCGCAAGAAAATAACCTCACCCTTCACTGGTTAAGTAGTCTGGGATATGATGATCAGTCCGGCAACGATTAAGCCAACTCCGATGAAACGCCCAATGGTCACCGGTTCGCCAAGAAATATCACCCCGGACAACAAAACCATTACAAAACTCATTGCAACAAACGGGTAAACAAGAGACAAATCCAGTTGCCGCAACGCAAAAAGCCACAGAACTGTGCCTATGCCATAGAGCGCCAAGCCACCAACAACATAGGGTGAGATAAGCATTGTAATTGCTTTGCTGAAAACTGTTTCCTCAGCTTGGAATTGAATACGCCCGACACCGATTTTGAAAGCTGTCTGCGCCAACGCTGAAAGGGTCACGCTAGCGAAAACAATCAAAAAACTCATTATGCTCATTAAAACATCCAGTCCGTGTTTACTAGGCGCGCTGACAAAACAATCGCGAAGGCAAGCAAGACCGTGAATTGGCTCGAGCGGTCGCGTAATGCAAAAACGACAGGGTCATCTTCGATATGTCCGCGGCTGGCCCACATCCAAGCACGATAGACCCACAGCATCATCAATGGAATAATGAGCCAGAGTATCTCTGGCGTCTGGTAACGCTCCACGACTACTGGGCTATTAAAGTATTCCGCAAGTGTCAGCAGCGACACGGCACCATTGGCTATCCCGAATATTTGCACCATGACCAAATCAGATGTGCTGTAGTTTCGCTGAGCAAGGGGCCGTGCGTTTTCCGCCCTGCTTAGCTCGATGAAACGTTTCATGTAAGCTAAGCTCAGAAAGAAAAACAGCGAAAAGGTCAGAAGCCAGGGACTTACAGGAACAAGGATTGCCGCAGCCCCTGCAAGAATTCTGACCGTGTAAAGCATCGCCAGGGCCACAACATCGATCGTCGAATATTTTTTGAGCCAAATTGAGTAGCATTTTGTCATGAAGATGTAGGCGAGCAAGACGAGACCAAACAACGGACCAACTGCAAAAAAACCGACGGTTATTGACAGTAAGAACAAAACACAGCCGGCCATAACACCGGTAGCTGGTGTTAGATCGCCGTTGGCGAAAGGCCGATAACGCTTGGTGGGGTGAATACGATCCGCCTCAACGTCCAACAGATCATTGAATAAGTATACGGCAGAGGCACAGGCGGAGAAAGATAGAAACGCCAGTATTGTCAGCAGTATATTTGAGAATTCGGTGTAAGTATGCGAAAAAACTATCGGCAAAAACAAAAGGACATTCTTGCTCCACTGATGTGGGCGCATAGCGCGCATCAGTGGGTTAAACATAGGCCCTTTGTCATCAATCAGTATTGAGACAGACGGCCGATTCCCATCAATTAGAGTCTTGGCTTGTTGAGGAGGGTTTACATACCCTCTCAGAGTGGCGGCTTGCCAAATGGGCAGGTCGGCCTTTGAATCACCTAGATATTCAAAATCTCGACCAGCAGCATATTCTTGGATGGCCGATAACTTAATATTCCCTTTCATGTTATGGCCGGGCTCAGACGCGATGACGTCATCAAACAGCCCTAGATGATCTGCAACCTGGCGCGCCGTCACAGAATCTGCAGCAGTCGCCAAAACTACGCTGCGACCTGCTGCTCGTGCCAATTTCAGATATTCGACAACGGTCTGGTTGTACGGCAGCAGCGCTGCTTGCATATCGACAGTTTCTGCGAGCCTGCGTTTAAGTAACGCCCGATCTCCCCCCAGAAGGGGGGCGATCAAAGTCTCCCAGCAACTGGCTTTACGAAACCCGCGTATCAGAAGTTCCTGTGCGATGTCGGTACGAACCAATGTTTCGTCCAGATCGACGAACATAGGTGTAGTGCGGTGTTTCTCGTGAAATTCTAGGCCAGGTGTCAAGTTTCCATTCCATGTGCTACTTCATTGCTTTGTTTCATATTGTTGGCGGCAGAGAAGGTCGACAAACGCCAAACTTTGGTACAAACCAAATTCATTGTAGCTGTTCAAAAAACTTGGGTACGATTGGTGACATGTTTAAAAAAAAAATCGATGAAAAGTCTGTTCTTATTGTGGTCAGTATATGTCTTTATCTGATAGCGCTGGCTTTGAGGGTAAGCGGGTCGGACTACGGGTACCTTCACGGTGACGAACGAATAAACTTTGCAGCCAAAGTCCTAACCGGGCAATTGGTCCCTGACCAGCATTTTTATCCACCACTCATTAACTACGTCAATGCAGTGGCTTTGATTGGGCTGTTTGGGTTTGGCTTGTTGGCTGATTTGTGGAGCAGCCCTGGCGAATTTCGAGCGGCGTATTTTGATGACCCCACTCTGTTTTACGTGACGGCCCGATACGTGACTGCAGCAATTAGCGCGCTAATGGCGCCATTATTTTTCGCTTTCGCACGCCAAGCAAAATTAGAGCCGAGGGTGGCATTTTGGGTCGGCTTAATGGGAGCCCTGTTCCCTCTTGGGGTGTTCATGGCACACATCGCAAAGGGTGACAGCGCTCTTGCGGTAACTGTTGTCGCCGTTTTCTACTGCCTGTGGAGGCGTGTCGAAGCGCAACAACCGGGACGCTGGGATTTGTTGGCGGGGACAAGCGTGACCCTAGCGGTCAGCTTCAAGCAATCCGCTGTTTTCATATTGGGGCCGCTGGCCGTAGGCTGGGTTATTGTCTTGCTATTGCGCGAGGGCTCGCGGCAATGTCTGGCGTCAGCCTGGCGGGTAGGGCTTGTCGTTCTGATCCTGTGGCCCATCTTGAATGTTGGCATTTTATTGGATCTAAATAACTTCCTCGACTACCAGAAAATCCAATCCGTAATGTCAATTCAAGAGACTGAAAGTGTTCTTGTCGGATTATCTACGTTGGTAGTGCGGTCGGTCGATCTCTATTGGGGCTTAAACCCCGTTATGGCTGTGCTCGTCTTTCTGACACCGCTTGCATTGTTGGCCAGAAAAACGATCCCCATTCCTAACCGCGACGTGCTTTGGGCAATTTGGGGGGCACTGATAGTTAGCAGCGTTGTAACTGCTTACCTTGTGGGCTCCCGGCAGCCAGAACACCTATGGATCGCTAATTTTGCTGGTTTTTTGCTGCTCGGATGTCTCATCCTTGGTGCGGCCGCCAAAACCAACCGGAGCTTACGCCTCGCAGCGCTGGGTGTGGGGGGGCTTTCGACTCTGCTGTCTGTGCTCGGGGCTGGTGTCGTCGTAAATCAAGCTTTGACAACCCCACTTACCAAGGATCTGGAAACATACCTTAATGACAACTTTAAGGAGGAACGGATACTAACCTCCCAGCCATTGAAACTACAGCAACACACTCAAGCTAAAGCGATGGAAATTCAGCGCCTGAAACGACTTGCGGCAAAGTACAACGTCGAATTGCCAGCAATGGCCGATGAACGCGAAACCGAGAACTTGGATTCGCAAGCTGTGTTTTTTGTCAACGCACCGACCGTCATGTTTGGGCTTGAGAACGTTGATGAGGATGGTATCACATATGAAGTCAAAGCTCACAGCTGGCCACTTCAAAAGGACGAGTGGAGACTTGAACACTGGCAAAACAAGGGCTTCACAATTTTTGTTGTCCGGGATCTGGATAATATTTTGACGGAAGTTTCTCCGGCGTTATTGCGGGAGTATTATCGGACAGTTGTTGAACAATGCCATATTCTGCAAACCTTCGAAGCCAAAAAGACATTATATCTTGAACGGTCAGTTACGATTTTTCAATGTTAGGTTTAGCCTTGAACATCAGGTTCCGACCTTCCTGAATTGCGGTGCCCCCAAATATTCAAGATTTCTGATCATCCGGATGTCAACTAATGCGTACGATCTAGTGTAAGCATGTATGCGCTTACTAAATTGAGTGGTTGGGTAATTCAGATGGGGAGACTTGTATTCGCAATGCTCTTGAGCTGTGTGTCTGAGACTTACATCGCTGCCCCTATTGCTATCTTCAATTTTGGAGAGATATTGTGCGTGTTGCATACCTAACAAATCACTATCCGAAAGTTAGCCATACTTTTATTTTGCGTGAAATCCATGAGATGGAGCGCCAAGGTTTCGAGGTTGAGCGCTTTTCGATACGTGGTTGGGACGACGATGCGGTAGATAGTGCGAGTCAACTGGAACAGACGAAAACTCGCTATACGCTGCGTCGGGGTATATCTTTCATAGGTATTGCTATTCTCAAGGTGGCTATAAAAAGACCTAAGGCTTTCTGGAAAGCCTTGAGGATGACGTTTCTACTCGCGCAAAATGCAACCCGATCTTGGATATATCAGTTTGCTTATTTAGGGCATGCATGCCAACTCAAGCTATGGCTAGATAAAAACCCTGTTTCACATTTACATGCCCATTTTGGGACAAACCCAGCAGCGATCGCTCTATTGCTTCGAACTTTGGGAGGTCCAACTTACAGCTTTACCGCTCATGGAATGGACGAAACCGAAAACGCTGACAAGTTAGGATTTCAACACAAAATTTTTGACGCTAGTGCCGTTGTCACTGTCAGCGCGTATACCCGCAGTCAGATAATGCGCTACATTGACCCGGATTTGTGGCCCAAAATCAAAATTATTCATTGTGGGCTTGAAGCTCGGTCTTTCGAGGGCGAGAAAGCTTTGGCCGCTGTAACCTCTCCGATTTTTTTATGTATTGCTCGACTTAGTCCTGAAAAGGGGCATTTGGTACTGTTGCCGGCTTTTCGCGCAGTTCTTGAAAAGCACCCTGAGGCCAAACTAATCCTAGTTGGCGACGGTGAAATGCGTAGCGACATTGAAAAATGTATTCACCGCCTCGGTATAAGTCATGCCGTACGGATCAGTGGGTGGATTACACCTGAACAGGTTGTGGTAGAAATTCGTAATAGTTACACTCTAGTACAACCCAGCTTTATCGAGGGTATGCCGGTTGTCGTGATGGAAGCTATGGCGCAGGCTCGACCGGTGATCTCTACCTATGTAGCTGGTATCCCTGAATTGATTAAGGATGGGCTGAGCGGCTACTTAGTACCCGCAGGCGATCACGAGGCGCTCGCGATCGCCATGCAGAACATACTGGAGGCACCACCGGAAGCTCTTGCCAAAATGGGAGCACTGGGACGCAGACACGTGCGCGAACACCACAGTATTGAAACTGAAGTAGCAAAGTTGCAGGAATTGTTTTTAGAGGCCGCAAAATGAAAAAGTTGTTCCGGACCGCTGCTTTCTCTGTGCTTAGTTCAACACCGGTTCACTATGTCTTGCGGCGTCAAGTAATGCGCAGCAGTCCAATTACTATCTTGTGTTATCATACCCTTGGAGCAGATCATGAAGCTTTTGATGCTTGGACAGTATTACGCGTTGGAGATTTTAAACAACACATTCAGCTTCTACGGCGCTGTTACGACATTGTTAGCTTGGATCAGGCTTTGGCAGGACCGAGAGTGTCTGCTCGTCCGCAGGCCGTCTTGACTTTTGACGATGGCGATATTGGTCTGCATACACATTTGCTTCCAATCCTTCGCCGCGAAGAATTACCTGTGACGCTCTACATCGCTACTGCCCAAATCAAATCTGGCAAACCTTATTGGTTTGACCGGTTAATTAACGCACTGCAAAACTCTTCTGGATTCGAAATAGACATGCGACAAGAGGGTTTGAGAAAGTATTCTGCACCTAAAAAAACTGGGGCGCGAAGCAACCCCGTGCGCTGGCAAGCTATCTCTGAAATTCTAGAAGATCTTAAGGCAATATCTCCTGCTAGGCGCGAAGAACTGTGTGTGAACATTCTTCACCAAGCTGGGTCACCTAACTCTGAGGTGACCTTGCTGCAGCCACTAAACAGAATCCAGTTAAAGGAGCTTGCCGCTAACCCTAATGTCACTATCGGTGCACATAGCGATTGCCATAATCTTTTAGACCAAATTCAGATTGAAGAAGCCGAGACCAGCATAACTCAATCCCGCCGATTGCTACGGGAATGGACCGGGCAGGAAATCAAACACTTCGCTTATCCCAATGGTAACCATAACACCGCGGTGCGATCAATTGTTGCCAAGGCTGGTTTTGCGTCTGCTACTGTTCTGGACAACTGCTTATCCGCTAGAAATGCCGAGCCTTACAGTTTATCGCGCTTGGCAATCGGTAGATATGATCACTCGGACAGACTAAAATTGCGCCTAATAGGATGGTGACTGGATGACTGATGATAGTCAAATAGGAGAAAAATCCTGTACATCTAAATGGAACAATGAAGACTTAAGTGTATGCTAACGAGACCCCGTGTTCTTGTAATTGCAGAAGCCGCCAACCCCGATTGGGTTAGTGTCCCGCTGGTGGGATGGTCTCTTTCCAACGCCTTGAGAGATGTCGCACGGATTCATTTAGTTACACATATACGTAACCGGACCGCTATTTTAAAAAGCGGCATGGTCGAGGGCCGAGACTTTACGGCGATCGATTCTGAAACCTTGTTGCGACCATTATGGAAGCTGGGCTCATCCTTACGTATGGGGGAAGGCAAGGGATGGACAACACTTTCTGCAATAACATCTATAGCTTACCCTTATTTTGAACATCTAGTATGGAAAGAATTTGGCGCGCAAATACGGGGAGGAGACTTTGACGTTGTCCACAGAATTACCCCTCTTTCCCCCACAGCTCCCAGCTTGATGGCCAAAAGGTGTCATAAAGCAGGCGTACCATTTATACTTGGACCTTTGAATGGTGGGGTTCCTTGGCCCAAATGTTTTGATTCAGAGCGACGAAGCGAAAAAGAATGGCTATCCTATGTTCGTGGTATCTATAAGATTTTACCGGGGCACACGGCAACACTCAAGTATGCAAGCACTATCATAGTGGCGTCTAAACACACAAAGAGTGAGGTACCTAAGAGATATCAAAGCAAGTGCGTTTATTTACCTGAAAATGGGATTAACCCCGATAGATTTTCCAAACAATTACAAGCGCCTGCAGCAGGAGGGCCAATGCGCGCCTGCTTCATTGGTCGGATGGTGCCCTACAAAGGCCCAGATATGCTACTTGAAGCTGCCAAGCCTCACTTGAGAAACAAAAAACTTAAGCTGGACATGATTGGTGATGGTCCGCTTATGCCAAAGCTCAAAGCCTATTGCAAACGAGAGCACCTACTTGATTCAGTGACTTTCCATGGTTGGCTCGAACATGAAAAAGTGCAAGATGTTGCAGCTCAATGTGCCTTGCTGACGTTCCCATCAATACGAGAATTCGGCGGAGGAGTCGTGCTCGAAGCCATGGCCTTGGGTCTTGCCCCACTCATCATAGATTATGCTGGCCCATCTGAACTGGTTAAGCTAACCGCTGGGTTCTCGGTCCCACTAGGGTCACGGGAAGAAATAATTCAGGCTTTTCGGGAAAAGCTGCGATTACTGATATCTGATCCTGACTTAGTTGCTAGAACTGGAAGAGAAGGTCGCGATTATGTCAACAGTGCGTTCACTTGGCCACAAAAAGCGAACCAAATCGCTGAGATTTATAATTGGCACCTTGGGAAGCGATCGACCATGTTTTCTTTTGCTGAAGAAGCATTGAGACAAAATATCCGAGAAAACAGGGGTAGACTATGATCGAAACCAAAAGACTAAAGGTTGGATTTTTGATACCAGAGTTTCCCGGGCAAACACATTCTTTCTTCTGGAGGGAAATTTGCTGTTTGGGTGATAAGTATGGGTTCGAGACAACCGTTATCAGCACCCGCCTTCCTCCGCAGCCGGTTCAACATGAATGGGTGCGTTATACTAACCCAAAGTATCTCTACCCACTCAAAATTAGCGACGTTGGCACTCTCATAATTCAGAGCAAAAGACTGCTTCGGCTTTTTCAGGACAAGGAAGCCCGATTGTTAATGTCGTCGATACGTAGTTGGGGTCTCATTTTCATGGCGCTAAAACTAGGGAAAATGTGCGCGAGGCAGGGTGTAGACCATCTGCATGTACACTCTTGCGCCGCATCTGCTTTATTGGCTGCTTTTTGTCATAAGCTCTACGGGCTTTCCTATAGCTTAGTACTACACGGACCCTTCTCGGATTATGGTGTTAACCATCCATATAAATGGCGTGACGCCGCATTTGGTTTTGTGATTACGCAAAAGCTTTATAAAGACGCTCATAAAGAAGTCCCCGATGCAGTGGATAAGATACATGTTGTTCCTATGGGCGTCGATGTGTCGACCTTCACCCCCGCCCAGGCCACCGCTCGCTCAAAAAGTGAGCTGTTTCGCTGGTTTTGCTGCGCGCGCCTCAACAAAGTTAAGGGCTTTGACACGCTATTTGAAGCGGTACGTCTTATTCGAGAACAACACCCAAGATTAAAATTTCACATCTGCATCGCAGGTGAAGATGAACAAGGGGGGGCTGGGTATAGGCAAGTATTGGAACATGAACTAGACAAGCATGCTATGCACGATTGGATTACACTTCTAGGCGCAATCCCGCAAAGCGATGTACTGAAACATCTACAAAACAGTGATGGGTTCGTATTGGCCAGTCTACATGAGCCGCTTGGAGTCGCTTATATGGAGGCTATGGCTTGTGGGCTGCCTACGATCGGCACAAATGCTGGTGGAGTTGCGGAGCTAATTGAAGACCGAGTTGACGGCCTTCTGGTGCCTCCAAGGCAAGCTGATGCACTTGCAAAAGCTATGCTAGCCGTGATGAATTCCTCGGAATTAAGAACCTCTCTTGGTGTTAGAGCACAGCAAAAAATAGAGACACAATTCAGTGCGGTCCGTAGTGCAGAAGTATTGTCCAGTTTGGTTTCATAATTGTATTATACTTATAAAAATTTGTAGTAAAAAATTTAACTATATTCTAAATTACAAAATGGTCTTCATGAATCTCCAACTGCTTTCACACATTTCCACTAATCCGTAGCGCGCTTCAAACCTCAATAGTTTTTCGGCCCTTGCAGTGGCCGCACAAGAGACAGGAACATCGCCTGGGCGCGAACCCGTGATTTTGTAGGGAATAGTTAGGCCAGAAATTTTTTCGTAGGTGCGAAGGACTTCAAGCACACTATGACCGGTGCCAGTGCCTAGATTGACGCAGTGCCCTGTACCATCTTTAAGTAGAGTGTTTAACGACAGCACATGCCCGCGGGCCAAATCCTCTACATGGATGTAGTCGCGGATACCGGTTCCGTCTGGAGTAGGGTAAGCCCCTCCGAAGATATTCAGCTCGTCTAGTTTGCCAAGTGCGACTTTGCCAATGACCGGCACGAGATTGGTTGGAGGCTGACTAGGGTCCTCACCAATTAAACCAGAGCGGTGTGCGCCAACTGGGTTAAAATACCGCAGGATACCTGCTACAAAGTTCGGGTGGGCGCTGTTGAGAGCCTTTATAATCTCTTCGCCAAGAAGCTTGGTACGGGCATAGTTACTTTCAGGTGCAGGAGAACACTCCTCGGGGGTAGGTACCTCTGAAGGGGTGCCGTAAATGGCGGCGCTGGAAGAAAATACTATTTTGTTCACCCCATGAGTGCGCATCTCTTGGGTGACATTCAACAGCCCTGCACAATTTGTCTGATAATATCTTAGCGGATCATTCTCGCTCTCAGGAACGCTTTTGAGAGCAGCAAAATGTACTACAGCATCAAAATTTTGCTTATGAAACCCCGCCCGCAGAGCATCCGCGTCCCGGATATCACATTCCAACACAGGAACCGGTTTGCCGGTGATCTGCTCAAGCCGCTCAGGCACATCCCTTTGTGCGTTCTCGAAATTGTCGAGGATCGTGACCTGATAACCGGCCTCCACTAGGGCAACATACGTATGTGACCCAATGAAACCGGCCCCGCCGGTGAGTAGGATATGTTGCTCCATAGCTGTTATCTTCCTCGTGTCCACTCTGTGCCACCTGGTTGCAGACGGACCGTCAAATGTACTAGAACATAAATCACAAAGCCAATCGGTTTTTGTAGAGCCAGCCTCAGCAGCGCAGGTTTGGTCAACCGGGCCTTGTCATCGTTTTGAATGAGATCAGGAAAGAGGCGCTTCACTTCTTCGACGCCGGCATCCTGGCGTCTGCGTACCCGGATCAGATTGCGCAGTCCTTCGACCATGGGCCAATGGTAGCAGGCAGATACCTCAATACGTTCAGCCGGACTGAAGTTCAGCCGCACAAAAGTGTCATCCGAAATGATATCAGGGAATTTCCCCCACCGCGTCCGACCAGCCGCATTGACCGCGAAAAGGCCCGCTCCTACGGCTCCGGCTTGTACGAACGGAAGGCATATCCAGAGGTCGGCATAGCGCCGTGTAACCCAGCTGTGGGCGCGACTGACCCGCAGAGTCCCCGTGGCGTAGACTGCGTTTGAGGGCGAAAGGGCCTTGCGCAACTGTCCGATGAGGCCCGGATCGCAAATCACATCGGCATCCAGATAAATTCGCGCGCCACCAACGAACCGGCCTGCAAGCACATCTGCCTCATTGAAAGCGCTTAGCTTCCCCGGAGTTGGAATGTCCAAAAGCTCCAGTCGCCAGTTGCGCTCAGTAAATCGAGACTGATTACCAAGGACTATCGGCCCAGTTTGATCAGTGCAGGCATTGGCGGCAACAATGATATGAACCGGACCGGCACTTTCATCCTGAAGCAAAAGCGCATTCAGGCATGCGCCAATATAGTCCTCTTCATTATGAGCCGCGATTATGATGCAAAGTGGTGGCAGAGCATCGTTCTCCGCAGGAGATAGATCAGACACTGGCTCGTCCAAAACACGCATTTACATCATCACAAAAAAATTGCCTGAAACACCGGTGCTGTGATGCCAGAGTTTCCCCTACTTGCAAAGCACTATAGACAATGAACGGGTGCTCGCGCATCAAGGAAGAAATTGAGTTTCTAATTCTGTCACTGGTAGCCTGTATGAGTGAAGCGGCAATGAGCAAGACAGACATGCGGCATACGGCCAAAGTGCTGGATCTTGTAAACTTCCCTGAACGTGCCGGATTGCTAAAAAGCATTCAGGAGCACTGGCAGAGAGGTCAGGGGTTCGCACTTGCGACATTGAATCTTGACCACATTGTAAAGATGCGCAGCAATCCTGATTTCTTCCAGTCTTATAAAGCACATAGTCATATTGTGGCGGATGGAAACCCGATCGTGTGGCTATCGCGGATGGCGGGACGCGAGGTTGAATTGATGCCGGGGTCCGAGTTGATAGAACCTCTGGCTGAAATGGCCGCCCACGATAATGTGTCTGTGGCGTTTTTGGGAACCACACCTGAAACGCTTGATAGGGCTACACAGCAATTGAGCACCAAATACCCAGGGTTGCGTGTGGTCGAACAGATTGCCCCGCCCTTTGGATTTGATCCTCAGGGGGCTGATGCCGTTTCTTATCTTGAGACAATTCGACAGTCTGGAGCGCAACTGTGCTTTCTGGCCCTAGGGGCACCCAAGCAGGAACTATTGGCGGTTGAAGGTCGCAAACATGCCCCTGGTTGCGGATTTGTCTCGATCGGTGCAGGGCTTGATTTCATCGCCGGCAACCAGACTCGTGCACCCAAATGGATACGGGCGCTGGCGCTTGAATGGGTGTGGCGTATGTTGAGCAATCCTAGGCGACTAGTAGGGCGTTATTGGAAGTGTATCCTGATCATGCCGGGTTTGGTTCGTGAGGCTCGGATGGCAGGTCGGAACCGATGATCTCTTTTAAGGGTTTCAATATTGCGCAACATTGTATCGGAAGGCACAGGTATCAACATCGATGAGCCGCTTTCATAGTTGGAATATCCCTGATTTTTTCGGCCCCAGAAGTCTGGGCAGCCGAGCTGCAGCTTGAACCGGATGATCTTATTCAAATTAGTGTTTTTGGCTGGATAGCGCCCGAACTGTCTCTACCGGATCTCGATTCAAATGTTTCGGTTGTAAGCGCTGAAGTAACAGACAATGCAGCAGTGCTGCTGCACGTGGGCAAGCTGCGGGCTTGCAGGGCGTCCTTTATGACAACCGTGATCGGCAACATTCTCTGCTGCCTGCCGACCTGTTGGCGCTGGCACTAGCTGCCCTTACGCCCGAAACGCGTAGCAGACTTGAAGCTAATAAATTGCTCGGACCTACAATGCAGATGGTGTTGCGGCGCACACAAAAGGGATTGTATGGACCCAAATCCTATCTTGGATCTGCAGCTCATCCGAGCGTGTTTGATGAGACGAAGTTATTGCCCGAGCAAATGGTCTCTTTTGCAGCTGCTTTAAAGCCAGAAGATATTCCGCCGATGGTTCGCTTGCGGGTACTAGAAGAGGGTTTTGGTGCCTCAGCAGGTTTGGCAGGGCTCTCGGAACGACTCTTCACTACACCCTCAGCGATCGCCCGTTTATGGCGTGGCCTGGAATATGAAAAAAATTACACTCTCTGCGTCAGGAACCAGAGATCCAAACGGGCGAGAACTCAGTTTCCATTGGTTATTGTTGCGTGGGGACCCAGAGAAAGTCAGGATTAGACCCCAAGGCACGGGCAATATGCGTGCGGATATTACTGTCACTTGGCACGATCCATATTCGGTGACCAAGCGTCAAACATCACGTGTGGATATCGCTGTGATTGCATGGAATGGGGTGCAATGCAGTGCACCGGCAATCCTTTCAGTTGATTTCCCTGCGCATCAGACACGCTCATATTCGGCAGATGCTTCAGGGCAAATGCAGCTTGCGCAGATCGATTATGATGCGATTGGACGTAACGCACAGTACGATCCGCTGCTTTATTGGTCCGCGCCTTGGTACGATACGATACATTATGATGCAGAGGCGGGTATAGTTGGATGGACACGTCATGGGTTGCGGAATCAAACGCATAATTTTGATGCGGAGGGGATCACCCAGACGGGAATGCGTGTAAATTATTTTCTTGAGGGTGAACTATCGCAGCCTGAACTAAAAATGCAGTTGAAGGTTAAGCTAACAGATCAATAACCGTAGCTGTCCGCCTTATCGAGATAACGGCATTTGTTGAGTGTGATCCCCAGAAGATTGGTGCGCCCAGCAATCTCGCGTTCACATTTTTCCAACTCTTCCGTTGTGGTGCTTTCGGCCGCCGCCACCAACATCACACAATCCACCTGATCAAAGAATGCATAGGCATCATCACACGCCAGCATGGGCGGAGTGTCAAAAATCATCAAATCCGGCTTATAGCGTTCTTCAAGCCGGTCGATCACCCAGCTAGTCTCACGTTCTTGCAACAGCTCTGCGGAGCACGGCACCGGTGCGTGATTAGGGGCAAAGATCAGCCTTTTATCATAGCACACCATATGCTCTTCGGCGGCTGCTTTCAGTTTCAACACTTCAGCAAAGTTAGAGGGTTGAGGAATGTTCAAAACCTTGGCGATGGCCGGGCGGCGCATATCGAGATCAAACAACATGGTCTTGAGATCGCGCCGGCGGGCCAGACTGAAAGCCAGATTAAGGCTAAGGGTGGTCTTGCCACAACTTGCCCCTGGTGAGGTAATGGCGACCCGACGCCATTTATTTGTTTTCATTTGGTGCAGAAGGCGGGTGCGGAGCGTATCAAAAGGGCCTGCATCATGCGTGACCAGATCGACAATGATGCGGGCCTTTTCCAATGCCCGACTGTTGACTTTTAGTTCTGGAAGCTTTCCCCAGAGCGTTGAAACATCCGGTTGAACATCCGCAGATTGCATCGGTGCTTCTAGCACATCATTCTCGCGCAGTGCTGATGGAGCCGCTGTCTTATCCTGCCTGCTCGCCCGAGCTTTCTGAATCGCCGACTGAATACGTTCCATAGTGTCGCTTCCCTTAGCTGAGGCCGAGTCTACGCAGCACGGCTTCAAGCCCCAGCTGGTCGAAGATTTTTTCGGCCAACAAGTCAATCGGCGTGTAATAAGTATGTAGCAGGTAGATGCCAATCCCCACGACGAAAACTGGTAACATGACGACAAAAACAATAAAGGCACGTCGAATTACGGCCTGACCCGGTGTCTGCATGTAGGGAATGGCACCAAAGGCGGTTACGTTTAACCGTCGCTCCAACTCTACCGGTCGACGGATCGTACTATTGAGAATTTCCAGAAACGCAAAAACCCCAATAGCCAGAGTAACCCCTCCCGCAACGCTAGCAGCTGCAATTAGTTTACGATTTGGATCTGCGGGCTTGGTGGGAACGACAGCGTGTTCAGTCACTGTAATACGCTGGCCACGCGACTGAGCTTCGATCTGGTCACCTGTGCGCGCTTCGGCCAAGGATGCAGTCGCTTGAGCATATTGAAATTGGAGGTTTTCATAGTCGCGCTCAAGTGTTCCCAGCGTAATTGCATTCGTAGGTGTTTTTTCGATAGAGCTGTTTAGAAGCTCCAACTCCCTGTCAATAATAGTTTTCTCTTCTTCAATAAAGCGGATTTGCCCATCAATATCCGAAATCTGCAATTCAAAGGTAGTGATGTTGGGCGCAGTTTCGGTGCCCAATCCTAGCTTGATGTTTGCGCTTTCTAAAGCGGCAATCTGAGCTTCAAGGGATTTTATCCGCGGATTTTCAGAAGAGTAGATCACCAGCGCTGATGCCAGTTCATCTTGAAGCTGTCTCAATCGACGTTGCTCAGGAGTTAGACTTTCTCCTAAAATGTCGGCACGGCCGGTACGCTCAAAAATCTCTACAAGGCGAGCCCTTCTATCCTGCAGTCCGGATAGCTCGCGGTCTAGCTGTAGAATGCGCTCCTGTAGTGAAGACTGACGATTGCGACGATATGCGAGGCTGTCTGGAAGAGCATTCTTGTTTGCTTCTTGAAACTCTAGCACTTTAGCCGCCTGCTCCGCGAGTTCTCCGTCCAAACGGGCGACCTCCTGAACGAAAAAATCCAAGGTCTGACTTGTCGCACTGGTACGCAGAGCAACGTTTTGTTGCAAAATCTGTGTGACCAACTCATTCGTAACTTGTGATGACATCTGGCCTGTAGGTGCGTCAAAGGAAACAGTCACAAAGGATGCGCGATTTCGGAAACCATGCAGCGGCAAATCAATATTGATACGCTCCCGCATGTCACGGACGATGGCATCCGGAGTCATATCTGGCTGATCCGCATATACACTGAAGCGCTGCGCCAGATCCAGAAGGTTGGCGCGTGTCAGCATCTGGCGCTGAATGACTTCAAGAATTTCGACGATACCAGCCTGAACAGTGGATGAGGCCAATTCACCGGGGATTTGTGGTGACTCTACTACTAGCGTGGCTTCTGCCCGGTAAACAGACGGCATCGTGAAGGCGAGTACCACACCTGCAACAGCACAGGTAATGACTATAAAGATCAGATAATGCAGTCGCCGCAGAAAAAGCGCCAGATAGAAGCGGAACTCATTCATCATAGTGTTAAATCACTTTCGTTTCCGGGCAGGCTGGCTGCAAAAAAGGCCCCGTCATCCAGAACTCTCTGAACAGTGATACGTGTGACATTTCTATGCCCTCGGGTAAATGCATATACCATGGCAAGATCACAAAGCTGATTGACGAGGCGTGGAATACCTCCGGTCATTTCATGGACAAGTTTGGTCGCGCTTGGGCTGAACAGGTTGCGCTCAGCGCCGGCTACCTCCAGTCGATGCCCGACATATTTGCGCAAGGTGGAGGCATCCATCGCGTCGAGATGAAAACTTGACGCCACCCGTTGTGCAAATTGGCGCAATTCTGGCCTGCGGACGATGTCACGAAGCTCTGGTTGCCCGACCAGAACCAACTGCAGCAGTTCGTCCTTATTGGAGTTGATATTGGTAAACATCCGCAACTCCTCGAGGGCATCTGCACTTAGGTTCTGAGCCTCGTCAAAAATCAAAATGACCCTGTGGCCCCTAGCATATTCCTCAATCAGATAGGTCTGAAACGTCGCGAAAAGGTCTACATAGCTGGCTTGCGGTTCTACCGGCTGATCGAGTGCCATCAAAACCCAACGCAGCAACTCTCCGCGATCCCCATGGGCGTTAGAGATCAAGCCTATCTTCACATCATTGCCGACGGATTTTAGAAGATGTTGCAACAACGTGGTCTTTCCCGCCCCAACCTCGCCGGTGATCAAGGTGATCGGCGCGCGAGTCAGAATGCCATATTCCAACATGGTGTAGGCCTTCTGGTGCGGTGTGGACCAATACAGAAAGTCCGGATCCGGCAGGAGCGAAAAGGGCCGCTCTTTCAGGTTGAAATGCTCGGTATAGAGATCAAGAGAGCTTGCCGCCGCCGGACGGCTGAATTGTTCTGTGGGCATATGGTTGGTCAATGAATTCGTCTGATCTGTCGAAGCATCTGCATTTTCGGGAGATGCTGCAGACTGATTGAACGTAGAGGACGAGATCTGTGCATCTTGCAGAGCCCGTGGCGAAGATGGTTTTGCAGCAGCAGTCTCAACTTCCTGATCCTGTCGCCAGCGGCGTTTTAGAAACAATAGCTTTCCAGTCGCCTTGGAGGATGGATTCTGAGACATTGGTTTATCTTCCTTGCCAGGCTGGCTCCACTTCTGATCCTGACGGTATAATTTAGCCATTAAGAGTCTCATCTCTATATATATACTGCTTCAATACTTGGTAGAGCCACGCAGCCAGCCTGTAGACGCGCACAGCTAAGCAATCCTCCGAATGCACAATAACTTTATAATAGTGGCTCACTTCAACCAGCCATGGTTTTTGATTGGTATTTGGTGAAAAGCTCAGGGCAGTCTGCCGTAGTAAAGCTTAGCGATGTCAGCAGGACATTGGCAGATGGTTGCAATTATCCAAAATCATTCTTTATTACATTCAGTGCCTTACATCCATTTTCACCTATCACTAGATAAAAGTTTGGCTTGGGGCGCTCGTTAGATTGGACATCTTGCGAGCGAGGTATATCCATTTAGACACACCGTGGAGACTATCTGCAAACATCATCTAATAAGACAGCTAAATTGGTTTGTGTTAGAATTGGAGACAATAGAGAATCACACTTGTATTTCTGCCCCCTCTTCTGTCTCCGAATGAGCGCCAATGCCAATCTATACGACTCAATGGCCGCGAAGATGAAACATTCAGCACCCTCAGAATGCCGTATGTCTGGAATTCTCCGGAATTTTTAGGTTTCAAGCACTGATCATTTGTAGACCCGGCTGCGAATGTGTTAACAATGTGGCAGAGTAAAGCTTCTGCCATAGTTGGGGCCCTGTTTTTGGGGCGGCCTCAGGCAGGTGCGATTGCTGCTGGGTGTGTTGTAACGAATTATGAGCCCGTCGTGGCTCAGATGTTTGAAAGTTAAAAAGTGACAGTTCAATATACTGATATTCCAAGAAAATCATCGCCTGTTAATATGCAGGTTGAACGAGGAGTAAATCGCTTGCAGCTGGTGAGCGTTTACTCGAATTTCTTCAAGCGTATCCTTGATGTTGCGCTAGTACTGCTGGCCTTGCCGGTTGTCCTGCCAACTCTGTTGTTTTTGACGCTGCTTGTTGCACGAGATGGAAACAATCCACTCTATGGCCAAACGCGTATTGGCCGTAATGGCAAAGAATTCACCATGTGGAAGCTGCGCAGTATGATCCCTAATGCGCATGTTTTGCTGGCAGACCACTTAGAACGAGATCCTGTCGCAAAGCGGGAATGGGACGAAACCCAGAAACTCAAGAACGATCCGCGTATTACAAAAACTGGTCAGTTCATCCGTAAGACATCATTGGATGAACTGCCGCAGCTTTGGAATGTTTTGACAGGTGAGATGAGTCTTGTTGGCCCACGCCCAATGATGCCGGAGCAAAAAAATCTATACTCGGGGGAAGCGTACTATTCTATGCGCCCTGGGCTGACTGGTCTGTGGCAGATATCTCAGCGCAATACCAGCAGCTTTGCCAGCCGTGCCGATTTTGATACTTCATATGCGGGACAACTGTCTTTGCGCACTGATCTGCGCATTATATTCGCAACAGTTGGTGTTGTGCTGCGTGGTACCGGATACTGATCCGCCTCGCATTTCGAGCGCTGTGAGTTAGCCTGTGTAAGCCCTTTATCTAAGCGATCAGCTTTACTGGTGTTTCCAGTGAAATACCATAAGATATCGGCGGATTCATCCGGACAGGGAATTTAATTTTGCGCCGCTTCTCTTTCATCTATGCTTTTCTTGTTCTGAGTCTGACTCTGCTACTGGCTGGATGTGAAGATTCAAAAGAACGCGCCGAACGTCATTATCAGACGGCTCTGGTATTGCTCCAAGAAGGTGACAAAGAGCGCGCTTTAGTTGAACTCCGCAACGTATTGAAATTCGACGGAGAGCACCAGAATGGACGGCTGGTTTATGCTCGTACTTTGGCTGAAGAGGGGAAATCACGGGAGGCGAGCAGCCAATATCTGCGCTTGGCCGAACAGGAACCCGATTTACTTGAAGCACAGGTTGAGCTGACCCGGCTGGCGCTTGAACTCGACGCGTGGGAAGAAGCCGAACGTCACGGTCGCGTGGCACAGGAACTAGCACCGGAGGATCGGGATGTGATCTTTCTGAATGCAGTTCTTGATTATCGGGCTGCTTCGCTGGCCGGGGACACGCAGGCTGCGGCTCAGGCCGTTGAAGTGGCCCGAGCGCGTTCTGAGCAAGAGCCCGAAAACCCGCTGGCATGGCGCTTGTTGATCCATCATGCGATGACCCGTGGCGCCTCGGATCAGGCGCTCACGGATGTTAATACCGCCCTCGCACATTTGCCACAGGTCTATGATTTTCACATTATCAAGCTGCAGATTCTAAACCAGCACCCTAATCCAGAGGGAATCGAAGAGGCATTGAAGGCAGCGCTGCTCCAATTCCCGCGCGACCCGCAAATGCGTCAGTCCTTGTTGTCCTGGTATATGGGGCAGGGCAAGCTGGAGACTGCCGAAACCTTCCTGCGCGAACAAGCCGCTACCCCCGAAGCCAATATAGATGAAAAACTTCAGGTCGTGGAGTTTCTGCGCCGCACAAAAGGTAACAACAGCGCCAAGGATGAGCTGGACCAACTGATCGTCGATCACCCGGAAGAGCGGGTGTTTCAAGCCACCCGGGCTGCGGTTGTTTATGAAATCGGAGAAACCGAGACAGCCATCACAAATATGCGCGCCCTCCTGGACGGGGCCGAACCTTCGGAGGAGACTTCGGGCCTCAAAATAATGCTGGCCCGCATGTTGGTCAGTAGTGGGAATATAGCCGAAGCAAAAACACAGGTTGAGGAAGCTCTATCGGACACCCCGGGGCATGTTGATGCATTGAAAATGCGGGCCTCCTGGCAAATCGAGGACGATCAGCCGGAAGACGCTATCCTAACACTGCGCACTGCGCAGGCCGGAGCTCCACGTGACCCGGATCTCATGACTTTGATGGGCCTGGCGCATGAAAGAGCCGGCGCGTATGAGCTAGCGGGTGAGCGTTACGCCCTGGCGGTCGAAGTGTCAGGGCGGGCGCCGACCGAAACGCTACGCTATGTGAATTATCTGCTTGAGCATGACAAGGCTGATACAGCCGAGGCAGCTCTGGATGATGCGCTGCGCTTCTCGCCCAACCATATAGCTTTGATCGCGCGTATGGCCGAGGTTCAGCTTGAGAAACAAAACTGGGATCAGGTAACGCGAATGGTATGGCGTCTCAGATCAATTGATACACCGACATCAGTTGCTGAGGCCGACCGTATTCAAGCCGCACTTTTATTAGGGCAACAGCGTACAGAAGAAGCAATCACCTTTCTGGAAGCTCTCTCCGAGACCACCCGAACCAACAACATGGCCTTGGCCAGTTTGATTGCAACGCTGGTGCGTGACAACAAAATCGACGCTGCACGTATATTGTTGAGCGAAAGACTATTGGAGGATCCGGACAATGTCGAACTGCGTTTTATTGAAGCTGGTTTGCATGAATTAGACAACAATCTATCGGTCGCAGAGTCCATTTATCGCCAACTCCTGACGGCCTCTCCTGCAGCGCCCGGACCCTTACGCCAGATTGTTCGGATATTGGTGCAGCAAGAGAGGCCGGAAGACGCCATTGAAATCATTGAAGCCGCCATTGCATCTGCACCCAACGCGCTTCTTCCACGAATGTTACTGGCTGGGCATCAAGAGCGGATCGGCGATATCGACGGCGCTATTGAAACCTATCAAGCGCTCTATGCAATCGGTAGCCATAACCTGATTGTAGTCAACAATCTGGCCAGTCTTATCACGACGCACCGTACAGACGAAGAAAGCTTGTCTCGCGCCTATACAATCGCCCGGCGATTGCGCAGTTCTGATATGCCTGCGTTTCAAGACACCTATGGCTGGATCGCTTTCCGCCGCGGCAATCACGCCGAAGCTCTACCCTATCTGGAACGGGCCGCCGCTGGGTTGCCTGAGGACGCTATCGTACAATACCATTTGGGTGAAGCCTATTTCGCCCTTGGACGCACCGAAGATGCACGTATTGCCCTTGCACAAGCAATGAATCTGGCTGACCAGAAAAGCTTTCCGCAGTTGGAGCGTTTACAGGAACTTCTGACCAAATTGCAGAATGAAGAAACATCAGACCAATAAGCATCTAAGCTCAGGAATGCTGGGAAACCACGTTTGATTACATCGCGGCATCTTTATCTGCCGTCCGTATGAGCAGAAAGGCGACGCCACCCAGAACCCCTAAGCCACCGGTTCCAACGTAAACGACCGATGCTAGCCAAAGCGGTATTCCCGACGAAAGAGTAGTTACAGCAAAACCAAGGCCGATCAATACACCGGGAAAAATCATGCCTATCGCTACAATACGCTCCAAGTTAGGTAGAATTGTGTAAATACCGTCAGCTTCAATTATCAATAAAAGAGAAAATGTGACAAAATTACGCCCAGGTTGTGGACAATGATCCGGTGCTAACCCCGCAAATACTTTCTGATGACTATTTTCTTAAGAAAAAGCCCCCCAACTTCAAGAAAACGTAGCGTTTTGAACGGAAACCCGGCAAAATACGACAGCTAGGGTGCGCTTCATTCGCTGTCTACTCCGAGGAAGCCAAAACCTATCAACACTGCTGAGAGGACCCTGTTCAAACTGGGTAAAAACGGAAGAGATTTTACGATGAAACCTATTTTGGCGCTACTCGTTGCACTTGTTGTCGGACTTGTTGGCACAGTTCCGGCAGACGCGCAGAGCGATTACCGCATTCGTTCTGGCGATACTTTGCAGATTGAAGTTTTGGAAGATGCGGGGCTCAATCGTTCGGTCCTGGTGCGTCCGGATGGTCGTATCAATGTGCCACTGGCTGGAACAATCGTTGCGCGCGGTCGGAGCGTCGAGCAGGTCACAAATGACCTGACACAACGCTTAGCACCTAATTTCGCCTCGTCCCCCAACGTCTTTGTATCCTTAGCAGCCCTCAATGTACCGGTTGCGCCGCTCCCGCCAACGACGATCGATGTATATGTCATCGGCGAAGCTGGATCGCCCGGCAGGCACGCTCCTGTGCGTGGTACAACACTTTTTCAATTCTTCGGCGAGATGGGTGGATTTTCTAGATTCGCCGCCACAAAACGGATAATGCTACGTCGTACAGACAGCGCAGGTAAGGAAACTGTTTACCAGTTTGACTATGATGCGATGTTGGACGGCACAGGAACAGGGGGATCGACGAGGCTGGTTGACGGTGATGTGATTGTAATCCCGCAACGGCGCTTGTTCGAATAACCCCTTAAAAGGGGCAGGGCAGTGAAACTAAAGCTTGGTTTGCAAACAGCACTTTGTGGTGCTGTTTGTATGTCGGTAAATACAGGCAACCGTGCAATCGCTCAGGGCGTTGAGTTGGAGCCCGGTGGGCCGCAAATGACCCTCGGCATCGCCCAGCGTTTTGAAACAGGTCGCAACTTAACGCTTGATGTCCCCGAACAGGGTCATGGATCAATTGCTTCGACAATCCTATCCTTTGGGCTATCGAGTGAAACTCCCATACAGAGCCTGAGCTTGGATGCTGTTACCGCTTTGCGGTTTAGCGATCTGCCAGATCGAGGCAGCGAAGTTGATATCGGTGACTCCATCTTTGACTTTGGTTACATTCGAGACGGAGCCAACGCTGGTCTCGACCTTGGCCTCGACTTTTCAAGCTATGATATAGGTCTTTTTCGATCACTTAATGACTTCATAGATGAAGACGGTGTAGTCGATTTACCTTCTGATTTCGATGATTTAACGGGCGACGGGACTCGCAGAGAGTTACTCTTTTCCTTCCAAATGGACTTTGGGCGTCAGGATTTGGTCAACTATTATTTCCGCATAGACACGCAGAATCTTGACTACTTAGATCAGACAAGTCCGGATCTATTCGATACTGATGTAATTAGCGGCGGTGCGGGCATTGGCTTTATCTTGTCGCCGGTCACAACTGCAGCGATTGATATCAGCGCAGAGCGATACGAAGAAGATAACCCGGATCAGACTGACCGGAAAACCAAAGATATTGTTTTTGGGTTGTCTCAGGAAGTCACCGAACGGTTGCGGTTGGACTTCGCGTTAGGGTACGTGGATATCGATGAGCGAGAACTTTCTGGCGACGACTCTACCGATGGCCTCATCGGAGGATTTGGTGCCGAGTATGATCTACCCAATGGCGCAGTGTTTTTCGATGCTGAAAGTGAGTTGGCGCTGGCCGGACGCCTCAATTCATTCCGTGTCGGTCGCCGCCTCGTAGTACTCGGTGCTGAGCTCTCGGCCAGCTTGGGTGTTGCACATACAGATGGTGGAAAAACAGAACCGATCGGGTCGCTGACATACTCCAATGAATTTGGAGAAAACGAGCTTCGAATTTTCTTCGACAGAGACGTTGTCATCACCAGTGATGATGTCTTCCGCGACGAGTATATTCTAGATATCGGCTATATCTGGGGTCTTGGTCCATCTTCACGCTTTGGGCTGGGTGCAACTCAAATACTGACCGATTCTACAGAGGTCGACCCCCGCGTAGAGCGGACAGACTTAAATGCCGTATATAGCCATGAACTCGAGTCTGAATGGATCGTCAATGCAGGCGTGAACTACAGCGTGCGTGATGAAGAAGGGCTTGGCCGAGCCACCAGCCCCTTGGTGTTTTTTCAGATTGGGAGGGACTTTGCTTGGAGACCATAGTTTAAACAGCGCTAGAATGAAATCACAGTTTTTCCTCTTAATCAGAGACTAGTCTAATAGCACCCCGGCATCACCGGTTTAAAAAGCGAACTAATTAAAGGTAGATATTTCCAATTCACATGTCTGCAAAGAAAAAATGAACAACTGAAATCTGAAACTAAACTTTTCCAAATGTAGCGCTACATCAAGCTGCAGTCGGCAGCAAAAACTGTACAATAAAATCTCAGCGGGATCTGGGTTTTAAGGGCGATAACGCCGCTAGATCAGCAGGCAATGGCATTTACCAATCGGTGCTTTGGTAAGAAGACAGTGCCTAGACATTTTCCATAGACAAAATCGACTTCCACGAGTTCATAGAAAAACTCGGTTGTAATATTGCACTTGTAAAAATGGATATCGAAGGTGCTGAAGTATAGGTGCTTGAAAACTGGTGGAATCTCGAATAATTGAAAAAATAGACAACCTATTTGTAGATTAGAAGCACTAAATCAGATCTAGTCAACTGAGACCTAATGCTGTTGGAGTAACGACAAAATCCGATTAACGGAGCAATCAGAGGTAACTTTGGTTGAATTGAAACAGTTTTCTCGCTATCAATGAATTACAACCACCTTACAAAAGGTCAAGAGGTCCGATAGGTAACGTGAAAAACTGATTCTTTAGCTTGGAGTCTAAATTGCTATTCAGCACTAGACTTTTTGCATCGAAGCATGAGATTCAACATACGTCGGAATTTATTAAATGTGCAATCAAGTAGGTGATGCACCCAAATTAGCATACTCTAAGTAAGTGCATAAATGACAATCATTAACCCCAATATTTTAGCTTACTGTGCACTATTTGGATGGCCTATTGTTATCTTCATTTTATTTCATAAATTGCCTCGTTCATCTGCGATTATCTGGTCGATTTTGGCGGGCTATCTGTTTTTACCTACAGGATTATCAATAGATCTCCCCCTTCTTCCACCAATCAGCAAAACTCTGGTGCCTAGCGTCTTTACCGTAATCGCCGTATTTTTATTCAGAAAATTTGAAAATAATGTACCTAGAAAAAAATCATCAAAGTTGTTGATTATTCTTCTTTGTCTGTTCCTTGTTACGCCAGTCATTACGGTGCTTGAAAATACGGAGCCGATATTACTTCCCAACCTATATATCCCGGGGTTACGTATCTACGATATCTTTGGTATGATCATCTTATTGCTGATTACTATAATCCCCTTTCTTTTGGCACGTCGGTATTTAGCCAGCGCTGAAGATCACTTGTTACTCTTGCGTTCTTTTGTTATTGGCGGACTCATTTACTCATTGTTGATTTTAATTGAAGTTCGCTTGAGTCCACAACTGAACGTATGGGTATACGGATACTTTCCACATAGTTTTGCGCAGCATATACGAGGCAGTGGATACCGTCCTATCGTTTTTCTTCAACATGGTCTTTGGGTTGGTATTTTTATTTCAATGGCGGTTCTGGCGGCTGCAACAATATGGCGTAATTTCAGAAAACAACATATAAATCCTCGTTTACTTTTCATAATCTTGTGGCTGTTTTCCGTACTCTTTCTCTCTAAAACACTCGGTGCATTTTCGCTTACAGTTATATTTCTTCCTATTATATTACTCTCAACCCTTCGCACACAAAGACTAATTTCGGCTGTAGTTGCGATATGCGTTTTGTTTTATCCCATTCTACGCAGTGCAAATTTAGCACCAGTGGAAACTGTTTATCAACTCGCACTGCATGTAAATGAGGACCGTGGGAGCTCATTCAAAACCCGAATTGATAATGAGAACACACTACTCGAAAAGGCAAAAGAGAAGCCACTGGCTGGATGGGGTCTTTGGGGGCGAGGGCTAATTTACGATACAGAAACAGGCAGAAACCTTAGTATTACAGATGGTGCATGGATAATTGCAATTAGCTCATTTGGCTGGTTAGGCTACATCTCACAATTTGGATTATTGTGCCTTCCTATCTTTGTTTTAGCTTTAAGGTTAAAAAAGGATGTAACAGTCGCGACCAGCGGACTATGCGTAATATTGACAGTAAATTTGATTGACCTTATTCCAAATGCTACTCTAACGCCTCTGACTTTTATGATTGCGGGAGCGCTTATGGGATATAGTGAACAGAATAATTCACCCCAAATCAGATCCTCAAAATCTGCCTTTGTCAGTCAGAAAGTCAAAAGGAAGAAACGAGAATAAAGTTAACTAATGATTACTTTGGCCCAACGACCATTCAGAATGTTCGCACGTCAACCTATAAAATTTCAACTAGACAACCCACTTAGAAGCATAGATTCAACTATGTCGAGGACATGATCAACTGTATTGTAGCTGAAAAGCGGATTAGTATAAACTTCTATACAAGAAATCGTAGTTCCACATAATTCCTCCTGCACTAGCCAGTATACCCAAGGTCAGCCAAAAAAAATCGTGCGACCAATCCCAAGCGCCGTACCTATTTGCGATCAAAACTATCGCTGGATATACGGAAAAATAGTACAGCGAAAGGCCTATCAACGCGCCAGGCAACCCTCCAATTCTAACACCAAACCACAATAAGAGGACATAGAAAATCGCTTTATAAAGCTGCAGTAGAAAATAGATACGTGAATTACCTGCCGCTAATATTACTTGCTCATAAGTAATGCTTACAACATTTGGAATTTGAATGCACGCCAATACGATAACTATAGCTCCTGCAGAAAAAAACCGATTATCGTACAGTATTTCCACCAGCTCGCTTCCAAAATACATCAAGGGCAATAGTAATGTGAACGTTCCTCCGGTTAGGGCAAAGCGCATCTTCCGCAGCGCCTTAAAGTTCTCGGTTGAAGCGGTTGGAGGACGTTCCCGATACAGGGGAACCAATATTCTTCCAGTCAGAGACATGGCCAATGCGATTGGAAATGTAGCAAGGAAAAAACCAACATTGTATATACCCAAAATATCAATATTCAAATACTTTCCCAAGATCGCTTTATCACCCTGAGTAAGAAAAAATGCGCAGAATGTACTTAATAAAATCCATCGGCCAAATTTAAAAAGCTCTAGTAACGCGGCTTTATCCCAGCATAGTCGATTCAAGGTGCCGGGCAAGAATACAGTCATTATTATAAGATTGAGCGCCGATGCAATAACCCCACTCACCACTAATCCCCAAGGTGATCGCAAATTCCATACAAGAAAAATAGCTATTAACACACCAATTATTTGACTTATTAGACTTAGGATTGCTAAACGGCCCATTCTGAGATGGCGTGTCGCACTAATCATGCGAGTAGGTTTGAATCCTGCAATCACAAGCGAAATACCTGCGATCGGGAGAGCTTCAAATAGGAAGGGTTCATTATAGAACTCCGAAATGGGGTATGCTAGAAGGCAGCAAAACACCCAAAGACAAAAGCCGCGAATGATTTGCAAAGTCCAAGCCGTATCTAAGAAGTTTTGATCGTCCCCATTCTCGCTACGTTGGATAGATGGGGTTATTCCAACGTCTGAGAACATTTCCAACCCGATAATGAATACCATAACCAGTGCCATAAGACCGAAGGCCTCTGGATAAAGAAGGCGTGTAAGAATTAGGTTAGAGCCAAGTCGGATCACTTGTGAAGTCAAGTGTATTGACAATGTCCAGAAGGAACTGCGTATGAAACGAGCCTTTAGATTTGACCCAGAAATGGCCTTCAGAACCGCTATCATTAGTATGTCATATCAGGTTGTTGAACTTAGGGTGCGAAGCTTAACCACCCGGAACGCTCCGCGTAGGTTTTAGGCTTCGTCACCGTTGAAAGTGCTAACATCTTTTTGGCAGCAAAATGCTGACGATTGCGTATTCGTCCTTTTGTTAAGTGCAAACCATGCAATGAAACTTTGACAATCGGTGAGAGAAGGGGCAATCTAGCATGCCACTTCTTTCGAATATAGTGATAGCAGGCGTCAAAATCTGGACCCAAAGCGGCGTGGAAACCGTCGTTGTGTACCAAAGGTATGGGAACGTTCCATGTTCCATAACCCTCTAAGAGAACCGACTCAACAATATCCATGCCATAGAACCTTACATTCAGCTTCTTTGATGCGGGCAGCCAGAAGTTTGTCCCAGCCTTCTGGCAAATAGACGCCATTATGCGCCAGAATAACTATCATTGAGTCTATTCTGTCTAACAGATTATTATATCCAAGGGCCGCTGAGAGGGAGTTGAATTCGATGTAAAAAGGCCATTTTCCGGAGTGAATGATCGGGGACTGCTTTAAATTACTCTCTAAAATTTCAGGATCATTCGACCAGCATCCTATCGCATAGTTATGATGTAATGAATCTTGCATCGTAACTTCCGCTATCATATTCAGGGCACAAATCGACTAAGTGGGCTGATAACTTCCAACAAGCTTTGTCGCAATCTGATCTCCGCAGTTTCGTCATCTTCATCCGGACCGATTTTTGTGATCACACGAACGAGAGCACTATCAACTCGACCATTGCTTACTTTACCCTTAAGAAGCTGTAATTTTGCCTGAAACACCGAGGCAACACGCGTTCCCTGTTGCTCATACCAAAAATAGGTTAGCATGCGATCTACGCCTTTCTGAATGATAGCGCGGTTTACGGGAAAGCTCTGCCCATCCGCCAAAACGACCACTTGTTCAAGCCAAGCGATCTCCCAGCCAGCACCGGGTAGGCAGACCTCGGGTGAATGCACTCCTCCAGTATTCTGATCCTTATACCAGGCTATGAAAAGGTCCACCGGCGCAGCCTCGCCCACACGCTCCAGCGTGACCGAATGATAATCATCGGCAGCCAGAACTCGTTCAACATCCGGAGGCAACGCTTTGGGAGCACTGGCTTGCCAATCCCCTAGCTGCGACGGGAAAAGCACAAAAGGATCTCGATCAATGATCTGGACCTCACGAGTGGGGATCACTTGCCAGATACCGGTCAGGCCAACCACCAATGTTGTGGCCGTGATCAAGGCCCGGGACGGCTGGATCAGCTTAATGCGCCCAATCTGTTGCCACAGTCCGTCAATTTCGAGATCCAGCGCATCGACCAATGACACCTTGTCCCGGCGCAGATGCGCCAGAACCCAGGCCAGGGCAAAGAGGATGAGCACACAGATAATGAAGATCACCCAACCTTCGAAGAAATGCGAAAACCCGACGACATATTCCAGCCCATAGGAATTCACGATGAACCCTGCCACAGCAATACGCACAGAGTTCATCAGCACGGTAATGGGTACGGCCGAAATCAGTAGCACTGCCTTATGCCATTTCGGTCCTTGATAAAGTACGGCGAAAATATAGGAAAAGCTCAGGATAGGGAAGAGATAGCGTAAGCCCGAGCACGCTTCGGCCACGTGCAGGCGATAGACCCCCAGATCGATGATGTTGCCATCCAAGAAAACAGGTACGCGTATCAGATCGAGAAAGAACACCCCAAGCTCAGAGGAGATGAGCTGCAGCCAGGTCGACACGCCATAATAAAGCACACCGGGTAAAGGCAGCATATAGACAAGGTGCAGAACCGACGGCCAGAACTGCCGTCCTGTATGCCAGCCAAAGCTGATCAGCAAAACGGCCGCCACCCATAGGATCAGCCCATAGGCCGCAAGATCACCAATCCCAAGCAGTCGCCCCATCGCGCCCAGAAGCAAAGCAAAGATCAATACTACAACGCCGGGCCAGCGATCTGACACAGGACCGTAATTAAGGGGAACAAGCCTAAGTTCGCGTAAGAACAAAAAAGCCGAAAGAACCGGAATAAGCGGCCCGTGGCTGTATTCGGGTAATTGCCACGCACGCCACAATTCCTCGATGCCTACCCAGAAAAACACAGAGGCCCCGATGATCATGATTATCAGAAGGCCTATCCCCCATAGGGAAGACGCGCTCCAGAAGGGTCTGTTTACAGCCGTTAAATGTAATGCGTTGTCTGATACCGCCATAGTGCGTTTGAATACCGTAAAACTCTATAAAACAGCCACAGACAAGTTACTGCGAAGTTGCCCCTTTGTCTGCATCTTTTGCAATCAAGTGATGGTTACAAGATGATGTTTGAGCAACAGTCATTTCCAACAGGTTTAACTTGCAGAGAGCGGGAACACCCACGCAATCTACCTTGCCCATCTAAAAAACAAAGCCGATCACATTTAGCAACCGCTTTGAAGAATCACGTATGTTTATGGTCAGGTTTACGTAACAGAAGTCTTTCTCTTACGCCGACGCATGACGCCAAATCCGGCAAGACCGCCTACCAACAGCAAAGACGAAGCAGGAAGGGGGATCGGTGCCACCTCAAAGCTGTAAGCGAGAAACTCATCGTCGTAATCACGCGCACTTACCGAGAAAGACGTAGCGATAACGTCGCCAAATGAATGGAACCATGTGCTGATGCGTGTTTCCGCACCACCGTCAACGCCTATATAAGCATTGTCATTCCAAGGAGCCGCACCATTGAAATTTCCGAGTGTTAAGGAAACCAATCGTACGGCCGTATCAAAGGTAAACGTTAGCCAGTCGTCTTGATAGCGGCCGTCAATCTCACCACCCAATGAAGCATAATCACCCGCTGCATACGTGCCGTTCCCTGGGTAATATGCCACATCATTGGGCCCGTTCTGAACGCCCAGCCCATAGGTGTTGGTGGTAATCTGAGGAACAGCCCCCGTATATGTCGAGAAAGCTTCTATCGTACCGGAAATACCGTCTTTGTTGAAAGTCGCGGTCTTTCCGATGACCGTCGCATCACCACCGTCAGAACCGTATAGGTTTACGGTCACTGCCTGCGCGCCTGTCGCCGCTAGTACCGCCACGGACAAAATAGCTAAAAATTTATTCATGCCCGAACCTTTCACATAACCAAGCACAAGTTAATTAAATCCAACTTTTGCTAGCATGTAGCTGGGCACCAGTCACCATGATTTTGACACAATTCACGAAAAGCTGTGTTGTGTTGCTCTATGGTTTCCATAGCGGAGACAATAACCACGAATAGCTATGAATACATCCACTGGTTGCGAGCTTCGATTCGATTTTGATACGACCACGCCCGTCAGGCGAAGTGCCGCTCACGACAGGCAAGCCCCCGCCATTTACGGGCTTCTAACGCGTATTAGCTAGCACCCCAGATTCTTGGCGTATTAGAGTGCCTTCAACGGTCGGTTTGTATGCAACCGGCAATTTGAGGGCAGCACAGTGGTTGGGGCACTTCTGTTAGGTTTGTCATTCGGAATGCTTGCGGGCATTGGAACCTTGCTGGCTGGATATGGCATTTGGATATCCTTGCTGACCTATGTGATCGCAGGAATGATTTGCCTGACTCTACTACCCATTATTCGGATGTTATTCTTAAGCAAGACCTCAGATGGCGCCCGGCTTGCCCGCCAATAGACTCATTCAATCGCCTTTCTGACCCAGCCGAGAAACGCCTTATCCGGACTTCTAAGTGGCCTGCGTCCACTGCGGACCCACCACGCATGCCAGTCACTTTCAAGCGCATACACATCCCACCCCGGGGCCAGTTGGCGAGCAGTCTGTAATGTCTCTGGCTTTAGATGCAGCTTGTCCTCCACCTCCACCACAACACCGCGGCGGCTGACGCGGATAATATCGCCCGGCTCCTCTTCAAGGTGATAATCGGGCAAGTGATCGGCGGCGATCATATCCCGCACCATCTTACGGAACACCCGGCGCGGCGAAGCCGATCCCGACTTCTTCAGCAACGTCTCGACCGACACTCGCCATTCAGGCTGCCGTCCGCAATGTTTCCGCGCAAGTTCATAGATCCGCCGCTCCAGCGGTTTGCGCAGGCGGAAGTAATCGCGGCTGAGTGTCAGGACCGATTTGGCCAGCACCGCCCGAAACAGCCAGTCCGATAGCTTGACCGAAACGCTGACCATCCGCCCTGCCCGCGTGTGGCGCACGATCTCCCAGCTTTCGATCAGGCCGAACCCTGTGGTTGTCTCAACCCCGCCGGTCACCATGTTGGTGGTGATGCGCGTGCCTGCGAGGCGCTCGAACGCCTCGCGCAACCGTTTGTAGCCGTCACCGCTGGTTTCCCGGTTGGTTGCCACCAGTAGGTCATGTGCTTTCAGATGCACGACATGGCTGACTGCCCTGCCCGCGTTGATCGCCGCCATCAGCTGGCTGATACAGAAAATAAGGATGTCCTTATCGTGGATCGTCGCCAGACCCCGGACAGAAGGCGTGACGGTGATTTCCACCCCGTTATGCTCATAATTCAGGATGCGTCGATCCGGGCGCGTGGAGAGCGAGAACATTGGATGTTCCATCGATCCCATATCCGTTTTGGGCAGCGCATCGAAGATGTCACAGACAAAAAAATCCGCAGTCGGATACCGATCCGGCAGCAACCCTCCTGCGCCAACGGGCACATTCCTACTCATGAAAAATCAATCAGAACTGAAGTGCTCCAGCTCATATCTCTGCCCCTGACCTGCTCGAATCTTTTTTCGTGGTTTTATTGACGCTTACCCTAAAGTTATCCACAGGCTAGGTAAAGCGCAGGATCGTGGGATCAGAGTCGGTCTAACGTGGGATCAGAGTCACTTGATCGTGGGATCAGATTCACTTGGACACAAAGAAAGGCAATAAATGCATTATTTTTCAATGCTTTATGAAGAAAGCCGACAATCTGTAACTAACAAATAACCCTATTTTAACTAAAAAAAATTTATGCCTCTTCAAAACAAACCATTTTCCATAAGTACAATCCTTTGATTTGCTTAGAAAATATCGGTTGATGCCGGTAGTTCTTCCATATGCTATGTTTTGTGTTACAATCGTGAAAACACAGCATATCGAGCAAAAGACACATGGCGATATCTTCGAAAGACAGGCTTCCACCCTATTTCAACATTGATCCAGACACCGCTCTTGCAGAACTGGGGAGCCCTTCTACTACAGCCAGCTTTGCAGCCATTGCGAGTGCTTGCGCCCAGGGACGCGAAGACCTTGCAAGCCGAGGTCTCGAATATGGGGAGGCGCGACAACTGCGTTTGTTTTCCACTTGGGAAATCACCCGTTATCTGATCCCGGTTGCCGCACCCCATTTTCGCCGAGTCCTAAAGGCCAACCCGGATTTGTCGCAGGGCCGATCGGAATCTGAAGGTGGAGCCAAATGGTTTACCCTGGATGAGGTGCTGCGGCTTCGCACTCATTTTGCTTCGGAAGGGTCCAAGGCCAAAGAGTATCGCCCTTATCGACCCGAAGGATTACCCGCCAAGCTGGTGTCCGTCGCCAATTTCAAAGGTGGCGTCGGCAAGACCTCGACTTGCGCACACCTGGCTATGTCGGCAGCCCTGGACGGCTACAAGGTGCTGGTGATCGATCTGGATAGTCAGGGATCAATGACGTCTATCTTTGGCGGCAAGGTCACGGATGAATGGCAAACGGTGTTTCCCCTACTGGCCCGCCACTATGCCGGATACCTGCGCCGCGAAAATCAGGGGCGTCTGGACCGGGGCGAGCCCCCACACCCTATCGATGATACCCTGATGGAGGCGCTGGACACCCGCGCACGCAGCCTGATCCAGAAAACCCACTGGCCCAATATCGATCTGATCGGAGCACAGCTGAACCTCTATTGGGCCGAATTCCAGATCCCGGTCTGGCGGATGCAGGCCCGGGGTTGGAAACTGTGGGATGCACTCACCGAAACACTGGAGGCAGATGGTATTCTGGATGAATATGATCTGATCTTCATCGATACCCCTCCCGCGCTTGGTTATCTGACGATCAACGGCTTGGCTGCGGCCGATATTCTGCTGGTGCCTATGGGCGCCTCGTTCCTGGAGTTCGATTCTACGGGGCGGTTTTTTGACATGCTCCATTCGACGTTTCAGTCGATTGAGGAGGGTGAGAACATGGCCGCGCGCGCACTGGGACGCGATGAAATGGCTTTTGAATGGGATGCGGTGCGCACGGTCATCACCCGCTATGACGGCACGCAACAGGCGGAACTGGCCGGGTTGATGCAATCCTATCTGGGCAGCGCCCTGTCGCCCCACCGGCAAGAATTCACCGCGCTGATCGGTCAGGCCGGAGAGCAGGTGAACGGCATCTATGAAGCTGATTACCGGGATTTCAATCGCGAGACCTATGCCCGCGGGCGCGAAACCTTTGATGAGACCTATGCTGCCTTCAAGCGGCTGGTGCTGGGCGTCTGGCGGCGCGAGGAACTGGCGTTGCGGGCTGAAAATCAGTCTGAGGTGGCGGTATGACCGCCCTACCCTGCCCAGGAAATGTTTCGCGCGCGAAACACTCTCTTTCGCTCTGCAAACCACGCGGTGCACCGTACGTCGCAGTAACGGGATTGAGCAGAACAAAGGCTATCACAGGCAGATAAGGAGGATTTGACATGGCAAAACGCAAACGGCTGACCCCCGCCCGTGCTGATTATCTGCCTGAAGAGGCCCCGGGCGCGACACTTGAAACAAAATCCATGTTTCCACCAGCACTCTCTGTACCGCCGATAGCGCAGGTTGCCAGCGATACGGCGCTGAAGGCCGCCGTGGACGACTTGAGCTCTGAGATACGCTCGGCCCGGGCCGAAGGGCGGTTGGTGCAGCAGATACCGCTGACAACCATTGAGGAAACATATTTGGTGCGCGACCGAATTGTGGTGGATGGGGATGAGATGTCAGCCCTAGTTGAAAGCCTGCGCGCCCGCGGCCAACAGACTCCGATTGAGGTGGTCAAACTGACCGAAGATGGGTACGGCCTGATCTCTGGCTGGCGTCGGCTGACCGCGCTGAAGGCGCTGTATGCGGAAACGGGCGATGATCGGTTTGCAACTGTTCAGGCATTGCTCAGACGTCCTGAGAATGCTTCGGACGCCTATCTGTCGATGGTCGAGGAGAACGAGATCCGTGTTGGACTCAGTTACTATGAGCGTGCGCGTATTGCGGCGCGCGCGGTCGAGCAGGGGGTTTATCCGGACGAGGCATCGGCTCTGCGCGGGCTATTTTCGACCGCCAGCCGTGCCAAAAGGTCAAAAATAGGGTCTTTTATTGTGATCTACCATGCGCTTGATGCAGACTTGCGATTTGCGGCCGCAATACCCGAACGGTTAGGATTGGCGCTATCCAAAGCCCTCAAAGAAGATATGAGATTGGGTGACCGAATTTCCCAGAGGTTGAAAAAAAATCCGCCAAAAAATACCGATGCTGAAGCGAGGGTCTTGGCTGATCAGATCGCTGAGGCTGGTCGCGATAAGCCAATCCATAAGTCGACCCCAAAAAACAGTTCAAGACCTGCCGAAGTAATAGGTGGTATCTGTATTCAACACGCGGAGCAGGGGCAGAAACTGGTGTTGAGTGGTACTAACCTAGATGCTGGATTCATCGACCGGTTAAAAGAGTGGTTGAAATCTCAGATCGACTAGTGTTTTGCATGCTAAATATCTTGCAGTACAAACACGAAGAAGCTGGTTCCAAAGTCAGGATGATTGAGGATACTTCCCTAGGCGGGCGGACTGAAACACATTTTCCATATGCTCTCCCCATTACTTCATTCAAAAGAAAACAAAATCATAGGGTGCATAACCAGTTTTCTGAGGCATGTGGTAGTGAGAATATCGAGCTTGGAAACCAAAAATAATATCAGTGTGTTGAATCGTTTGTGGCATCCGCCGTCTCTATTTTCAACCTAGCAAATCCGTCGCCGGGTTTTCAGCAATGTCCACGTCATCATAATAATTTTGTGTCTGCGTGAGGGAGCGATGCAGGGACAGACGCATGGCGGCCTGGATTGGAGCCCCGTCCAAGGCTGCTTGTGTCAGGAAACCTGAGCGCAACCCATGGGGCGAGGCAAAATCTCTAGGCAACCCAGCTTGCTGCAGCCGGTGTTTCACAATCTGGTAGACGGCATCCGGAGATAGGCGTCGTTTGAGTACACGATCTGCCTTAGAGGCCTAACTGGCCCGAAGCTGCATATCTGGGCTTTTTGCGGAACATATCATGAACTAATAATGGCTATGGACACTTCAGGTATAGGGCGACGTTGTCGGCCGGAAACTTGAATCCGCGCCCATCCGCGACCCGCTCGGCACTGATTGAATATTTTGGTCGATTGGGATTGATCCCCACGATTCGATAGCGTTCATTCTGCCTTGAGAAGGTGCGCCCGTAGTCGGAGGGCTCCAGCCCAAAATGTGGTGCGAGCACTTCGAACAGTGCTTTGTCCGACGAATAGAGAGCGCCGTCTTCCATTGGAATACCGACGCGAAGGCCGATTTCGAAACCATGCCGCAGATCGATCTCGCTCAGATCGCTTCCTTCGACGACAAGACCATGGGCTTGTGCCGCATCTCGACATGCCTTCATGAGGTCACGGCGTAGACGGTCACATAACTGCGGTGTCAAAGCGCGCGGAGGAGCGACCCTGGAAGATGACACGTTCGTGTCGGGGTGTCTTGACCGCATTGTGGCCAAGGGCCGCGACCGCCTCTTGTTTTTTTTCACATCAGAGCCTTTGCTTTGTAGACAGTTCCGCGCGAACCCCCATTTCGCGGGCGATTTTGGTGGGAGAGAGCCCTTCGGTCAGTTTTACCTGGATGGCAGCCATGTCTATTTTTGGGGTCCGTCCGCGGTAAACGCCGCGCCGTTTTGCGGCAGCAACGCCCTCGGCCTGGCGCTCCTGGCGCAGATTGGTTTCGAACTCGGCAAAGACGCCAAGCATATCGAAGAAGGCCTTGCCGGTTGCCGTAGAGGTATCCACGGGCTGTTCGGTTGCAGCCAGATGCGCACCCTTGGATTTCAAGTGGGTGACGATTGTCTGTAAATCGCTGAGGCTGCGAGCCAGCCGGTCGATCCGCGTGACGACCAGCGTTTCTCCGGAGTGAATGAAGTCGAGAATGTTGTTGAGCTCAGGCCGCCCTTCCAGGCTGGCCCCGCATTCTGCACCGCTTCGCGGCAAATTTCAATCAATCATGATAAGCGATACTTATCGGATGTAATAGTGAATTTGAAGATGCACCAAAAGTAATGGGCAAAAGTGCTAAATATTGCGCGCAAATCAAAATGGGGGGTTACATCTTAGAAAGTTCAAGGAACTCCATTCCGTCAAAAACACACGAAAAATACCCAGGCTTCGATCAGATCGTGTGTTAGGGCTTTGTCGCAAACTTTCGGCACCAACACGGCCGGTATTGAAGCCATCAACAAGATGTTGAAAGACTTTGGTTACCCTATCCCAATCGTGATGGTGAAACGGAAGATCCTCAGCACGTGATTCAGAAAGTCCAGTGCTTTTCAAAGTCATTTGAAACGCTTGCATAATGCACATCGGTGTGAAACTTCTGACCTGCAACCTGCAACCTGCAACCTGCAACGAACAGCGCGAAAGCGTTGATCTAAAGCATCAGTTAGACCGGGTAGCTCGTGCTTCGCGGCACCTCACCACTCTATGGTTTCTTTGCGGGATAATATAGATTGTAGTATCGACAATCGCTTGAACTTGCAGGAACAGTCATGACATGACCACCAGAGGATGGCGGCATCACATGATGGAACGAGATTTGTAACTATGGAATTGGTACCTCTTGAAATCCCGGAGGTGATCTCGATCACGCCCAAACGCTTCGGTGATCAACGCGGGTTTTTTGAAGAAACCTATAACGTGAACGGTTTTGCTGCAGAAGGCATTGCGACGGTTTTCGTACAGGATAACCACTCTCTGTCCAATACCGTCGGCACGGTGCGGGGGCTTCATTTTCAGGCCCCGCCAAGGGCGCAGGCCAAGCTGGTGCGCTGTGGGCGGGGGCGACTGTTTGACGTGGCCGTGGATATCAGAAAGGGCTCGCCCACATTCGGCCAGTGGGTTGCAGAGGAGCTCAGTTCCGAGAATGGTCGGATGATGTTTGTACCAGCCGGATTCGCCCATGGCTTCATGACATTGGAGCCGGAAACCGAGATCATCTACAAATGCTCTGACACCTATGCGCCGGAAACAGAAGGCGCCATTCGGTGGGATGATCCCGATATTGGAATTGATTGGCCGCTAGATATGGCAGAACCGCAATTGTCGGATAAAGATAAAGCAGCCCCATTTTTGCGAGACATAGATACTCCGTTTACGATTGAGGATGGTTGATGAAAATTATGGTCACGGGCGGTGCGGGCTTTATTGGCTCGGCTGTTATTCGTCGCGCGATTGCCGAAGGGCACTCGGCCGTCAACGTCGACGCTCTTACCTACGCCGCTTGTCTGGATAATGTCGCCTCGGTTGCAAATGCGCCGGATTATGCTTTCGAACATGCAGACATTCGGGACGCAGCTGCGATGACTGCCATTCTGCGCAGGCATCAGCCCGATGCGATCATGCATCTGGCCGCCGAAAGCCATGTCGATCGTTCGATTGATGGCCCCGCAGCCTTTATCGACACCAATGTGACCGGCACCTACATTCTGCTGGACGCCGTTCGCGCCTACTGGATCGACGCGGGTCGACCCGAGAGGTTCCGCTTTCATCACATCTCGACCGATGAGGTTTTTGGCTCCTTGGGTGAAACCGGGTTCTTCACTGAAGACAGCCCCTATCAGCCCAATTCACCCTATTCGGCTTCAAAGGCGGGATCAGATCACCTTGTCCGGGCCTGGCATGAAACCTTCGGCCTGCCGGTGGTGATGACCAATTGTTCGAACAATTACGGCCCCTACCAGTTTCCGGAAAAGCTGATCCCGGTGGTGATCCTGAACGCGCTGTCCGGCAAACCCATCCCGATCTACGGGGCTGGCGACAACATCCGCGACTGGCTGCATGTCGAAGACCATGCCAAGGCGCTGCTGCTGGTGCTGGAAAAGGGTGAGCTGGGCCGCAGCTACAATATCGGCGGCGAGAACGAGATGACCAATCTCGATTTGGTCAAAATGCTCTGCGCGATACTTGATCGGTTGAAGCCGGGCAAAACGCCCTACGCCGATCTGATCACCTTTGTCACTGACCGCCCCGGTCATGATCGTCGCTATGCCATCGACCCAGCCCGTATTCGGAACGAGTTGAATTGGCGCCCTTCTTACACGCCTGAAACCGGGCTAGAGCAGACGGTTCAGTGGTATCTGGACAATGGCGCATGGCTGGCTGCTCTGCAGGACCGCAGCGGTGTAGGAGAGCGGCTTGGGGTGGCCGGATGAAGGCACTGGTCTTCGGACATAGCGGGCAAGTCGCCACGGAACTGCGCCGGCGTGCATCGGCGCATGGCGTCACGGTCGCAGCGCTGGATCGGTCTCAAGCCAACCTGTCGGACCCACAGAGCTGTACGGATGCGATTCAAAACACGGATGCCGATGTAATCATCAACGCTGCCGCTTACACGGCGGTCGATAAGGCCGAGGATGAATCCGGGCTGGCCCAGCGGATCAATGGGGATGCGCCGGGTGCCATGGCACGTGCCGCGGCAGAGCGTGATTTGCCTTTCCTGCATATCTCGACCGACTATGTTTTTGACGGGGCAGGGGCCTCGCCTCGGACTGCCCAAGACCCGACCGGTCCGCTGGGTGTGTATGGCCAAACCAAACTGGAGGGAGAGCACCAAATCGCCCAAGCAGGGGGATGGCATGCGATCCTGCGGACAAGTTGGGTGTTTTCGGCCCACGGGCACAATTTTGTCAAAACCATCCTGAGGCTGGCCGAGAGTCGTGATAGGCTGACCATCGTGGCGGATCAGATCGGCGGGCCGACCCCAGCAGCTGATATTGCCGAGACGTTGCTGACCATGGCCAAAACCGGAGGGCAGGCCGAAGGCGGGCTGTTTCACTATTCCGGCGCACCCGATGTCAGCTGGGCAGGTTTCGCGCGCGAAATTGTCTCGCAGGCGGGGCTGGCCACTCAGATCACCGATATTCCGACAACAGATTACCCGACCCCGGCCCCCAGACCGCTGAATTCGCGGCTGGAGTGTTCGCGGCTCAATGACATTTACAGGCTCGGACGGCCTGACTGGAAAGCAGGCCTAGCCCAGGTGCTGACCGAGCTGAAGGTCACAGGTAGCCCTGCTTTGGAAGGATAGATCATGCAGCGCAAAGGTATCATTCTGGCCGGCGGTTCTGGCACCCGGTTATACCCAATCACCATGGCGGTCTCGAAACAGTTGCTGCCGATCTATGACAAGCCGATGATCTTCTATCCTCTGAGCGTGCTCATGCTGTCGCAGATCCGCGAGATCGCGATCATCACGACTCCACAGGATCAGGAACAATTCCAACGTCTGTTGGGCGATGGCAGCCAATATGGTCTGTCGCTGACCTGGATTACCCAGCCATCGCCTGACGGTCTGGCACAGGCCTATACTTTGGCCGAGGATTTTCTGGCCGGTGCTCCGTCAGCGATGATTTTGGGCGATAATATCTTCTTCGGCCACGGCCTTCCGGATCTGCTGCATGCTGCCGATGCACAGGAGAGCGGCGGGACAGTGTTCGCCTATCGCGTCGCCGATCCCGAACGCTATGGTGTAGTTGATTTCGAGGATCAGAAAGTACGGGGCATCATTGAGAAGCCGAAAGTGCCGCCTTCGAGTTATGCAGTGACCGGGCTCTATTTCCTCGACGGAGATGCGCCAACCCACGCCCGTCAAGTCCAGCCGTCCGAACGTGGCGAGCTTGAGATCACATCGCTGCTCGAGATGTATCTGAACGAGGGTCAGCTGAATGTTCAGACCATGGGTCGCGGCTTTGCCTGGCTGGATACCGGTACGCACGGGTCCCTGCTGGATGCGGGGAATTTCGTGCGCACACTTACGGACCGACAAGGGATGCAAACCGGAAGCCTTGATGAGATCGCCTGGGCCAACGGCTGGATCGGTGATGCAGCGTTAGAGGAACGGGCTCGGTTATTCGCCAAATCTACATATGGCACGTATCTGAAAAACTTGTTGAATTGAGCTCTATGGCTCATACGAACGGTGCAATCATCAGGTGACCGATCCCATCCTCCTGCCGCGCCCGCTTAGCTGCCGTTCTGAGGAACCCCAGTGCGCTTATTTTGTGACACGATATCCCAAACGGTTTTCTGCATCAGCCGTGCAGCCTCGAGGCCCGGATTGTCTGCGGGAGACCCATCAGCCTTTGTCACTTGATAAGGTAAGCCGACCGGAGATGTCTGATACAATGTAGCATAATGGGTCAGGGCGATGAGATAGACACCATAGTCGCTTAGGTGAATGTTGTCGGAGAACAGATCTTCGCGATCTCTGATGGGTCCAACACCACCACGACTTTCAACCTCTCGCACAAACTGTGCCATGACCTGCCCGGCTGGAATGATATAGACGGGTTGCGATTGCTCCTCGTAAGTCACTGCGCGCCGCAGAATTTCTGTTTCCCAATAACGCTCCAGATCTTTGTCGAGGCGTTCCAGCCAGTCTTCTTCTCCGTCCAGAGCGTGCCATGTTTCGTACAGGTAGATACGCATATCCGGATTGGACTGCCTGCCGAGTTGTGCCCATTTATGTAGGTATTTTGCACTGTCAAAATATTTGATGGCGTCACGTATTTCGACCATCTCAGTTAGGACCAGCGTATTGTAGTTACCGCTTTCGATTGCTTCTTTGGCATTCGTGTATTCTGAGGGCGTATTTATAAGCTCGAACCCGTTGATGGTTTCTTCAGGTTCCCAATGTGCCATCAATGGTGTGCCCCAACCCTGTTGGCTGCTGTAGTTGTGCTCAGCCCCAGCGAGTTGCATCAGCATCATCGGTATATCAGGGCCGACAAGACTATGGCCCAGATGAAATACGTTCTGTGGTTCGATTGGGGCAGGGGCGGGTAGGTTATAGAGCGCATTAAAAGCCTCAGTATCCATTGGTTTTACTGTCCCAAATCGCACCACCCCGGCTATGGCGGCTACTGCAAGCAAAGCGAAAGCAGGAATATAGCGCCCAATTCTCGTCATTGAGACTTGTTACCATGTTCTGACAGGAATGGGGTTTCCATGAGATTGGTGTAGGTGAAGATACTATCCCCAATGGTGGCCAATTTGGTTTCGATCGAGATCTTTTTCGCTCTATCCCCAGATTTCAGAACAAAATGGGTGATGTTCTCAAGCGGTGGTTCTATTTCCACCTTGTCAAATCCGATCACCTGCTGAGTCAGCGGATAGAGTGCTTTGTAGATACTTTCTTTCATGCAGAATACCTGCTTGGCCAAATGGCCGCGCCGATCCGTACATTGCATATCCAGCCAGGCCCGCTCAAATGGGGTGCAGATGAAATTTTCGAGATTGGATTCCAAAGGAGTGTCTGGCTCGATGTCTATGCCGATTCCGTATTTGGAGCCGCGTTCCGTTACAGCCACGATGCAGACGTCATTGCTATGTGTAATAGACCCCATCAAACCATCTGGCCAAATCGGACTGCGGTCCGAGGCTAGTGGTACGGCTTTCGGAGCGTGATTGAGATCCCGCATCGCCTGACGCGCGGCGACGCGCCCCGAAGTGAATTCTAACTTACGCTTTTCCAAAGCGTACGCCATTACAGATTCTTCCTCGGGTAACAGGGTATCGCCTGGCGCCTTGGGGTCGGTCACACCGATACCAATATCAGGGCCGAGTATTTGCTGAAGCTCAGCCTTTATCGTTGCAAACCGATTCATAGCGACCGTCTGCGGGCGCGCATTTCACGTCGACGCGACATGGCATCACTACGTTTTGTCGCCTTGTCGGATTGGACAGATGCTTCCTTTGTCTGGCTGGCCTCTGAAGTAGCATCTGCTCCAGTTACACCACCTGTTTTTTCTTCGATCTTGGCAGCTAGTACACCCAACATTGGGAACCGGAAAATATCCGTGATGCTGAGACCCGGAACATTTAGCTCTTTCTTGATTTCCCGATGCGCCTGTACGGCCAGTAGTGAATGCCCGCCAAGGTCAAAGAAATTGTCGCGCGGGCCGATATCCTGAATGCCCAGAATCCGGGACCATATCGCGGCAACCTGTCGAACAGCCGTTCCACCCGATGCTGCTGCGGGTGCGAGGTCGGCGGTTTGCACCACCTGGGTCTGCGTGGTTGGAGCGGCCTTGCGGGGTCGAGGGGCTGGCAACGCCTTACGATCAATTTTCTTGTTGGGCGTCAGTGGAAAGCTGTCCAGCGTAACGAAATGTGCGGGGATCATGAATTCGGGCAGTTGTCCGGTCAGCGTATCCCGCAGCGCCCGTTCATTCAGGTCGCCATCCGCGATCAGATAGCCTACCAACTGGGTCAGGCCCGGAGTGTCTTCGCGGGCCATAACGACGGACTGGCGAATGCCTGATTGGACATCCAGAACACTTTCGATCTCTCCCAGTTCAATCCTGTATCCGCGCAGCTTGACCTGATGATCTGCCCGGCCAAGGAAATCGAGCCGCCCGTCGGGACGCCAGCGCGCCAGATCACCGGTCCGGTACATCCGAGCACCGGGTTGGTTGTAGAATGGGTCAGGCACAAAACGCTCGGCCGTTAAGTCTTCACGCTGCCAGTACCCACGGGCAACGCCAGCACCGCCAATGTAAAGCTCACCCGCGACACCAGTGGGTAGTGGGTTTTGATCTTCGTCCAGAACATAAACCTGAGTATTGGCAATCGGTCGACCGATATTGACCGTACCCAACACCGGAGTTGCAGTTTCAGTCGTCGACCAGATGGTGGTTTCGGTCGGCCCATACATGTTCTCAACATGTGCCGAGGTGATCCCGGCCAATTCCGAAACCAGTGAGCCGGGTAGCGCCTCGCCCCCGATCATCATGTGCTTGAGGCGCGCCATCGCCTGACGGGCCTCGTCATTCATCACCAGCATCTGTGCCATGCTGGGAGTGCACTGCATATGCGTGACCTTGTGGCGATGGATTTGTGCCGCGATCGAAAAATCATCTTCGGCTGGTTCGGTATCCTGATTGGACAGGCGCAGAACCTCGGCCAGAGGTTTAAGCCCCTCAAGCACCTGATCCACCGGGACGCCATAGTCGATCAGACAGGCAATCTCATCCACGCCAATGCGCTTGAGCTCTTCGACGCGCGCCAAGCAGTCTTCGACCGTGCCAAAAAGACCGGAGTCTTCGAAATACCGCAGGAAGGCGAAATCAAGAATGCCCTCAAGTTCTTCTTCTTCAAGCGAGCCCAGGTCCAGTTCGAACGCATTGCTGACGCCCTCGGGTTTCTTGAAGGCGGGGAAGGCCCAGGCATATTGTTTGATCAATCCGGCAGCGGAGCGCAGGTAATCCTTCATCGGTTCGCGCGCCACTTCGCGTACCTCTTCACGATCCGCTCCGACGAATGTATGCAACATCAGGGTGACTGTGTGGTCCTTCGGGTCATGGCCTGCTTCGCGTAATGCGCTGTGATAGAGTCCGATTTTTTCTGCCACTTCATCGACGCTCTGCCCCAGAAGGTGGGTCAGGACATTCGCGCCGATCGCACCAGCCTCTTTCCAGGTTGCCGGGTTGCCTGCTGTAGTGACCCACACCGGAAGCGTCTTTGAGACGGGCCGGGGCTGAGTGACAACAGCGTGCATTTCTCCGGACTTCTTTGGAAACTCGACGGGCTCTCCCTTCCAGAGTTTGCGCAGGATATCGATGGATTGCAGCATGGCCGGCTTGTTGTCCGGCGGGGTGTTTTCCGGGCGCAGAACGAAATCATCAGGCTGCCAGCCAGAAGCGATCGCCAGCGCCGCGCGTCCGTTGGTCAGATTGTCGATGATGGCCCATTCCTCGGCGATCCGGGCCGGATGGTGCAGGGGGGCGACACAGGAACCCGCGCGGACCGATAGGTTCTCGGTGACGGCTGCGACGGCTGCGCCAGTGACTGATGGGTTCGGATAGGGACCGCCAAATGCGTGGAAGTGACGCTCGGGTGTCCAGACAGCACAAAACCCGTGCTTGTCGGCGAATTTTGCCCCCTCTAGCAGGGATTTGTATTTATCACGCCCGACACCGTCATCATTGCCCCAGTAATAGAGGCTGAAATCCATACCACGCCCAGTGCTTCCGCGCGCTGGGGTGCTGTCGCCAGCAACAAGGGCGCGGTTGTCATCATCGCTGAGAATAACCTTGAAGCCGCGGGCCAGTGTCCAGAACAACTCCAGCACGGAAATATCGAAGGACAAGCTGGTGACTGCCATCCAGACACCTGCCGGGTCATGTGAAATACGCCCATCCATGCCGGTGAAGAAGTTCGACACATTGCGGTGTTCGATTATCACGCCCTTGGGTCGTCCGGTCGAACCTGACGTATAGATCACATAGGCCAGATCATCTGCCCTCACGGTGCTGTCGGGGTTGCTGTCAGCCGCAGCAGACAGGCGCGGATCCGCATCGATTGACAGTAGCTGCGCCCCGGATTCCGGCAAGTTCCGGGCGAGATCGGTCTCGGTGATGACAACGGGTGCGGCGCTATCCTGAAGATACAGCGCAGTGCGATCCGCCGGGTAAGAGGGATCCATCGGCACATAGGCACCGCCAGCTTTGAGAATACCCAGAGCTGCGATCACAAGCTGCGGCGAGCGTTTGACATGCAACCCGACCAAAGTGCCGGGACCAACCCCCATATCCTGCAGAACATGCGCAACCCGGTTGGCCGCACGGTTCAAGGCATCGTAGCTAAAGCTTTGATCTTCGAAAGCCAGCGCAGTGGCGTCGGGCGTCCGGGCGACTTGGGTTTCAAAGTGCTGGTGAATGCAGGTCGTGTGATCATAGTCCGTGTCGGTCGCATTCCATTCCGTCAGGATTTTCACCCGCTCGGCTTCAGACATCAGGGATAGATCGCGGATGGGTTTTCCAGCCGTCTCTGGGGTATCCAACTGTGCCATGATGGCCTCAAGCCGGGCGGCGATCAGGGCCAGCGCCTCGGCGCTGATATGGCCACTGTCGGCACAGAGCTGAAACTGACCCTCTAAAAGCGACAGGGTCAGGCTGGTGCCGGGGATCAGCTCTGCGTTTGTATCCGTCAAGCCAAGCTGCGGCATAGCAAAATGATCATCTCTGGACCGGGACAGACGCGCGGGCAGGTCAATGGAAAACCCGCCACGTGCTCGGGCCGCAGTGATGTCCTGTGTAAGCCCGGCTTGTAGCTCTACCATGATATTACCCGATGACACGGTGACTGGCACCCAGTCGCTGATATAGCCTGAGGCCGTTTCGGGCAGAGATAGAGCCAGATTCAGAGTATCACCTCCCCCTTGGCGCAGGAAAAGCGCGGCCAGCGCAGTGGCTGCTTTCTCAAAGGTGGCGCTCCCATTCACGGCGTGTGAAATCACATCGGATGCGGGTGCATTTCGTTCAATCAACGGCAGATCGGAATGCTGCAGCGTTTCCAGGACTTCCCGCCAGTAAATATCCGCTTTGGCTACGGGGGTGAGCGTGACGGTAAGCTCGGCCCGGTCTGCGGCACCGAACAAGGGGAGCACATTGCAATCCGGGGCGATGTCGGCTGCCGTGATCTCCTCGCCAAAACAGTCTCTGAACTGGCTTAATCTGATGGCGTCCTGCCCGGTGGCGATGGTCAGGCTTTCCACATCGCGGGCCAAAATTGTACCCGGTGCGGCCTGTTCCGATGATTGAACCTCGGCGTGGCCAACCAGGTAGACCTGATCGCCCGTATCCAGCTTGGGGCAGGCCAGCGGGTTCCAATAATCCCCGTGATCAAGGGCGCGAACCAGGGTGTTTATCAGTGTGGCTGGTGCAGTGAAATCAATCTGCGCTCCGGCCTCAGGGCGCGCATCGCGGTAATAATAGCTGCGCTGGCTCAGGTCCTGAGAATGTGGGTTGGGAATGTCCGCTTCCAGCGCTGCAATGACATCGGGAAAGCTGTCCATCGCAGCGCCATAGCATTTGGTGTTGAGCGTCAATGCTGTATCGTTTGCGCTGATATCTACATGGCGCTGAGTGATAATGTCGCCTTCATCCACCCCGCCTGTGATCAAGTGCCAGCTGATGCCGTGTTGGGTTTCTCCATTCAAAAGCGCCCAGACCGGCGCGTTCAGCCCGGCATAGCGGGGCAGGGGCCCATCATGGAAATTGACTGCGCCTTTCCGGGCCTGATCCAGAAGTCCTTGTGGCAGAAGATCAAGGTTAGCGATACTGAGCAGCCAGTCAAACTCTGTATTGGCAAGTCGGTCAGTGAAATCTGGGCCCGGCGTGTGAACCACCAGTGATTGCCCTTCAGCCCAATCCCGCACATCCGGATTGCGGGTCACAACACCTCGGATGTTGTGACCCGCCTCAAGCAGCATTGCGCCGCATTGCACAAGCAGCGATTCATGACCGATCAACAGGGCTGAAAAGGGCATATATTATTCTCCGGCGACAGATTTAGGGTGGCGGGGTCGCCTGCCATTAGGTAGGCAAGCCCGCAGGCCCGCTTTCAGATCATGCCAGGCTAAGGTCGTTAAAAAGAAAGGCGGCACATCGCGCTTTTTACGGGTGATCAAACAACGTACCCAATGCAGGAAACCGCCGCTCAGATGTGCAAGGGTCGCTCCGGCCGCATAAAAGGCACCGTGGTTTTTGGTGAAGTAATAAAGGCGCGAGTCAAACCAATAAGTTGGCACCCGGTTCCATGTCTGCATGCCGGTTGAAACCGAGCCGATATGCATCACACTGCTTTGCGGCAAATATTGCGCCTTGTATCCGGCGCGCTGCCCCCGAAAACACAGGTCAGTTTCCTCAAAATAGAGAAAGAAGGTCTCGTCAAAAAGACCGATCTGATCCAGCATATCCCGGCGCATCATCAGGCTGGCGCCTGAAAGCCAACCGACACTGCAAAGATCCTTGGGGGCGTATCCCGCGACGATATGTTTTTTTAATAAACGGCTGACGGGCCCAAAGCGGATAGAGGTTTCAAACTCGCTTAGCACAGATGGGAAGCGAAAGGCCGAATTATGATACTTACCATCTTCGCCATGAACATAGCTGCCAACAAATCCAGTCTGTGGGTTTTGGTCAAGATGATCGCGCAGAATGCGGATGGCCGCTGGGGCCGGGAAGGCATCCGAGTTCAATACATAGATATAATCCGGCTGACCGCCATCGCTCAAACCGGCTCGGATGCCCACATTATTGCCTGCCCCATAACCGCCATTGTGCCCAGATTGCAAAACCCTGACCCGTCCTCCTTCAGCCCAACCCTGCGCCGTAACGTGTGCCGCCATTTTTTCGAAAGACCCGTCACAGGAATCGTTGTCGACAATGATGATTTCACCTTTGATTTCTTGCAGCGCGTGCAGGGCAGATTTGGCAGAGCGCAGCGTCATGTCCGGAGTTTTATAGTTCAGGATAATAGTTAGAATACGGGAGACAGTCATATCTATTCTGCAGCTTCTTGACGGGAGGGACGGCAAATAGTGGTTGTGGTATTTTCTGCGGCTTCCAGACAGCGCTGCATACGCGCGGCAAGCACCCGGACATTCGGCTCTAGAACCATGGAATCGTGATCTCCGGGCACTTCATATATCTCCATGTTAGGTGCCCAACGTTTCCAGTCGTTGTCGTGGGTAAGGTAATAGCGTTCATGATGGATTAGCCGGTTTGGGCCAGTTTGCCATTTAGCAATCAGTGGTGGGCGGAAGAGAGCAAGATGCCCCTCCCAAGGCTGGAGTGGATAGTCGGCGACGCTTTCCAAAAATGCCGCTTCAATAACGGCGTCATGGAAGTTTTGTCCTTCGGCGGCCTCGTCATTACGACTGTCCTTTCGTTTCGCGATTTCCCAAGCGATGCGGTTGTTGATCCAGACAACAGGGTATGAGAGGCCTTTCTTCTTTAATTCAAGCCATTGTATCATTATGCGATCCTGCGCGCTGAGGCTGCGACGCACCGGCAGGGGGGTATCCAGCAGGATCAGGGCCGAGATTTCCTCGCCTGCTTCCGTCAGCTGGCGAGCAATCTCGTAAGCGGTGATCCCGCCGCCCGAAAATCCACCCAGCATATAGGGGCCGTGCGGCTGCACCTGACGCATTTCGGCAATATAGTCGCGTGCCGCTTCGCGCAGATCACGATGAGGTTCCTCGTCGCCGTAGAGGCCACGGGCCTGCAACCCATAGAAGGGCCGGTCAGATCCAATCAGATGCGCCAGATGGCGCAGATTGAGCACATTGCCAAACATGCCTGCTACCAGGAAGAATGGTGTTTTCGATCCGCCTTCGCCGGAGTGCATCGGAACCAGATGCGTAAAGCGGCGCGCGGGTGCGGTTGGTGCATCCGCAGGGGCCGCTTCTGCGGCACCTTCAGTGGGCACGCCACGGGCAGCAATCAATTCGGCGCATTTGCGAATAGTTGGCGCCTCGAACAGCACGGAAATGGGGAAATCCACATTATAGGTTTTCCGGATCTGTGCAAAAAGCCGGACGGCGATCAGGGAATGCCCCCCGAGGTCAAAGAAACTGTCCTCGACCCCGATCTGATCAACTCCCAACAGCTCCTGCCAGAACCCGGCCAACCGGCGTTCAATATCATTGTCCGGCGCCACATATTCTCCGTCGAGATCCGGGCGTTGGAATTTCTGCTCGCTGTCACCGGCGGATGCGCCCGTCTCTGCGGCCTGTTCAATCAGCGCGTTTAGATCCAAAGATGACAGAATGACCTGCGATTGGTTCAATCCCAGTGCACGGAAGAAGAGGTCTGCGCCTTCTGACGCCAGAATTCCCTGTGACAGGTTATGGCGCAGCCGTTCCTCGGCAGGCGACAAGGGTTGTGCGATATCCGCATCCCCTGCACCGGCTGCATGTAATGTATCGCTCTGGGCAAAGTCTGTGGCAGAGCCCATCCGCCGGATGGTGAACCCCTGAACCTCAACACATACTGTGCCGTCGGGCAGGGCAATCGTCACATCAAACCCGGCCGTTTCGCCATCAGCCTGATTGTCGCCAGCGTTACGGACCCAGCTAACGATCTGTGGCCCAAGCGGGTGGTGCACTTTCACCGAGCGATACGAAACGGGCACCCACAGATGGGTGGGTTGATAGCCTTCGATCAGGTCCATCGCCCATCCCGTCGCCAAATCCATCAGCCCGGGATGCAGATCATATCCTGCGCTCAGATCGCCTGTCAGATTTTCCTGCAGGCTGAGATGGGCAATACCCTCTTCGGCACCGATGGCTGTCTGGGTCAGGACTTGCCAGCGCGGGCCGAAATTCAGATGTGCTTCTTGTGCAGCTGTCAGGCGCGCATTTGCTTCGGTTTTATACTGCGGAGCGCATCGGGCGGTGATCGCGGCAATATCAAGAGGTAATGGCGATTCCAGCGGCAAGAGCGACAGGTTGGCCTGGGCGTTCATCTCAAGGCCGGATACCCCTTCAGGGGCGCTCTCGACCACCAGATCATAACCCATGTCGCTGCGTGGCAGGCGCAGTTGCACCTGTTGGCCGGTATCATCGTCAACAGCCAGCGGGCGTAGGAAATAGAGGTCCCGAATTTCGAACGGGCCAGCTTCACCCTGGGCCCGCAGGGCCTCGGAGGCAAGCTCCAGATAACCTGTGCCCGGCACCAGCGCCTGACCTGTCTTGGTACGGTGATCATCAAGGAACCAGCGCTCTGCTACTCTATACTCGGCAGTAAAGATCCGGTTCCCGGACCGGTCAAAAGTGGCGTTGTCCAACATGGGTTGGTCGATCGATTCAACCGGCGCCTCTTCGGATCCGATGCGCGTTTCCATGGCATCCGCGGCCATGCCCACATCGGACCAGATGCTCCAGTTTACAGCCAGCACCTGTGTCTTGTCCTTCGCGCGTGCGCGGGCATAGGCGTTGAGATATTCATTGGCGGCCACATAATCAATCTGCCCAATGGGCGCGGTTGCCGTCGAAGTTGAGGAAAACAGAACCAGCCAGTCAAGTGATCCGTCAGGAAAGACCTGATCCAGAACCTGCGTGCCGTGAATCTTGGGGGTAAAGACGTCTTCAATCTCCATCATGGACTTGGTCATAATGGGCGCGTCATCGATCAGGCCAGCGGCATGAATGACGCCATGGATTTCTCCGAACTCTTGCGTGCTGCGCACAATGATACGCTGCATGTCTTCGACATTGCTGACGTCTCCTGCAAGGGGCAGGACTTTCCCGCCAGCTGCTTCAAGTGTCTGGATAGCGCGGATGTTTCGGACGGTTCGGTCCTGCGGAGCGTTCTGATGCAGAATTTGTTCCCAGTTGTCCCGCGCGGGCAGGGAGCTGCGCGACATAAGAACTATATTGGCGCCAGTTTTGCGGATAAGCGCTTCGGACAATGTAAGCCCGATACCCCCGAACCCACCGGTGATCAGATAAGTGCCCCCGTTGCGCAGAGGTAAATCTGCAATGTCAGGTTCTGGCAGAGGCTGCGACCGGTACCCCTGTACATAGCGCTTGCTGCTGCGAATGGCCGCGGTCAGCGTGGCAGGTTTTGCCAGCAGATCCTCAAGCACCTGATCCACCATGTCGTCGGATAGGGTCGGACGACGGCGTTTGCCTTCGGCTTGGGGCAGATCGATATCGAGCAGAGCACATGTCAGGCCGGGAAACTCGCGCGGAATCACCCGCGCGGGGCCGGTCAGCGTAGCTTTTTCCGGGTGTGGTAAATCTTCACACCGAACCTGCAATGCGCCCGAGCTTAGCACATGCATATGCAGCGGCATTGGCAGGTCTTCTTCGCCAATCGCCTGCGCCAGGAAAAAGAGGCTATAGAATCCTTGCTCCAGATTGCGATGGAAGAAACTGCTGCCAGGGCGGAAGCTTTCACGATCAGTCAATGACCAGCCATGCACGATACGTGTGGGCAGGCGGCTTTGATCCGACAAATCCCTGAGCAGCATGTCATAACCTTCGCGCCCCCGCTCTGGGGCAAGACAGTAGTGATCTTCGCGAATTCGGGCAAAGCCGTCGCCAGGAACCACCGTGGTGACGGTCTGGCCAGCACCACGCAGGCGTTCGGCCAATTGACTGCACAGCCCCGCCTCATCCACGAAGATGAGCCAGCTTTCGGGCGGCACATCTTTCAGGCCCTGCGCCACATCGATATCGCATGCAGCATAGGTGGGGGTCCAGCTGACGCGGTAACCCCAGCCATCGGGATCATCGCTGCGCATCAACCACTGGGTTTCTGCATCGGATTGGGCTTTGCCCGGTTCAATGAAATAGGGCGCGCGCTGGAAGGCGTAGCTGGGTAACACGACACGATTGCGCCGCGCTTCGCCCCAGTACTGGCCCCAGTCAAAATCTCCGCCCAACGCCCAGACCCGGCCCAGCATCGCAAGGAAATAGGCATCATCGGCGATATCATCCTGAGGATGACGCAGGCTGCCAATGACTTGGTTGGCATCAACCTTGTCATGCTGGCCCGTCAACGAGGCCAGCGCTTTGCCCGGACCAACCTCGATGAAAATCCGTTCGGGATTTTCTGCCAACGTGGTGATGCAATCGGCGAAATGAACAGTGTTTCTGAGATGCCCGACCCAGTATTCCGGGTCGGTGGCTTCCTCAGGCGTGATCCACGTGCCGCTCCGGTTTGATGGGAACGGAATTTGCGGAGCATTCAGGGTGATGCTGCGCAGATAATCACCAAAACCCTTCAGGATCGGCTCTAACATGCGGGAATGGGCTGCGATGTCGATCTGGATGCGCTGACAGTCGATATCCTGCGCCTGCAAACGATCTGCAAGCGCGTCAAGCGCGGCCTGAGGTCCGGTGGCAATGCTCAGCCCCGGAGCGTTCACCGCGCCCAAATCCAGATCATCCCCCAGCAGCGGGCGTAGCTCATCCGCCGGTAGCGGTACGCTCAGCATGCCACCCGCGGGCACGGTATCAAAAAGCTGGCCGCGCAGATGCACAAGGCCGATGCAATCTTCAAAGGACATAACACCGGCCACACAAGCCGCAGTGTTCTCCCCCATGGAATGGCCGACAAGCGCCGCCGGTTCCACACCCCAGCTGATCCAGAGCTGCGCCAGCGCATACTCAGTGATCATGATCAGCGGCAGTTGCACCGAGGGCGTCGTCAGGCGCGCGTCAGCTTCGGCTTCCTGTCCGGGCTCCGGCAGCCACAATGCACGGATGTCATAATCGAGCTTGGGCTGCAAAAGCTCCAATCCGCGATCCATCCAGTCGGCGAAAACAGGCTCTGTTTCATAGAGATCGCGTGCCATGCCGGCATATTGTGCACCGCCCCCGGGGAACATGAAAACATGATCGGGATTGTCGGAGATGACAGAATGCGTAAAGACCCGGCGGGGGTCGCCGTCTTCCAGAAGTGCTGCGGCTTCCTTGTGGCTTTCGGCTGCAATCACCCGGCGTTTTTCAAAGCCCCGGCGACCCTCCTTGAGGGTCCATGCAATATCGGCCAGATCTTCATCCTGATGCGCCCGCAAATGTGCGGCCAGCGCAGCAGAATTCCCCTCAAGCGCCTTTTTGCTGCGCGCAGAGAGGGTCAGTAATTGGAACGGCCAATCAGATGCTTCGGATGCTGCCCGTGCGGGGGCCTCTTCCAACACCACATGGGCATTGGTCCCGCCAACACCCAACGAGTTTACCCCTGCGCGCCGTGGCCCTTTATGGGATACCCATGGGGTCAACTGATCATTGACGCGAAACGGGCTATCTTCGAAATCGATCGCCGGATTGGGCTTTTCATAACCTAGGCTTGGCGGGATTTCCTTGTGATGCAGGGCCAGCGACGTTTTGATCAGGCTCGCCACTCCCGCGGCGGTATCCAGATGGCCGATATTAGTTTTCACCGAGCCCAGCTTGCAAAAGCCTGTCTCATTGGTGGTGTCGGAAAAGGCCTGTGACAGCGCCGCTACCTCGATCGGGTCACCGAGATACGTACCGGTGCCGTGGCATTCCACGTAATCCAGCGTATCGGCCGTGACATCGGCCATGGTGTGGGCCTCGGATATGGCCGCCGCTTGCCCTTCGACGGACGGGGCCAGATACCCTGCCTTGTCAGCACCATCATTGTTGATCGCCGTGCCGCGGATCACACCCCAGATGTGATCGCCATCGGCAACCGCATCCGACAGGCGGCGCAGAACCACGGCCCCCGCGCCCGACCCAAAAACCGTCCCTTGCGCACGATGATCAAAGGCATGGCAATGACCATCAGGCGACAGAACTTCACCTTCTTTGTAGATGTAGCCGCGGTTTTGCGGCAGCTCGATGGTAACGCCCCCGGCAATCGCCATGTCACATTCGCCAGTCAACAGCGCCTGCGTGGCGTAATGCGCTGCCACTAGCGAGGTTGAGCAGGCCGTCTGCACATTCACGCTGGGGCCTTTGAGATCGAGAATATGGCTCAGGCGTGTTGAGAGGAAATCCTTGTCATTGCCGGTATGACGCAACAGGAACATACCCACGTCATCGACAAGATCAGCATTCGAGCAGATGTTGAAATAGAAATAGCTCCCCATGCCGCAACCGGCAAAGACCCCGATCGGACCTGAAAAATTTTCCGGCGTATGCCCGGCATTTTCCAGCGCTTCCCAGGACACCTCCAGAAACTGGCGATGCTGCGGATCCATAATGGCGGCTTCTTTGGGGGAGAGGCCGAAAAACTCGGCGTCAAAATCCTCAAACCCCTCCAAAGGGGCACCAAAAGGCACATAATCCGGCCGGTTCAGCAAATGTGGTGCTTCACCAGCAGCACGCAATTCGTCTTCGCTGAGGTGGCGAATGGATTCAATGCCGGCACGCAAATTATGCCAGTACCCTTCAACGGAGGCCGACCCGGGCAAATGCGCGGCCATGCCAACAATGGCAATATCGTTTTCCCGAACGGTACTATTCACTTAAAATCACCTATGGTTGGTAAAATCGATCTTATGCGTAGATGTTAAATTGCCATATGAATAAGACTTGGCAAACAACTGGTGGAGAGAGTAATGGCTTAGTGCGATCTGTGATCGGCTAATTTTGACTAATTTCAGAGGCTAATCCTGAAGAAGTTGCATTCGTTTGACTTGCGCGGCTCTTTGAGAAAATAAGCCTCAGGGGAAGGGCTTTTGTTGGCGAATCGGAAACTATGAGGGCGACTTTGCCTTATTTGTGGGAAATGTATTCTTTAACCTTCCCACATTGCTACGGTTCTTGCGAGGCTGGTTTTGTGCTGCCGCACTTGCACTGTAATTTAAGAACCTCAACGCGGTCTATTTCGATTACCCCTACGCCCGGTTGGTATAGCTTATATATTAACCTAAATTACATCCGCCCATTTGAATAGTTATTCACGACTATCCAGACCAGATTTTGCATCCAGACTGCTTGTTCCGGACTAGGTGGCTTCGTTTGTCCGAGATTATTGGGAAGGCCGCGTGGATCACGCCCATAGATCACCATGAAATGCGCCAGAGCAATTAAATAATTTCCTTTGTCGTTAAGATGAATTTCATCGGCAAAGACGTCCGATATATTTTGTAAACCCGGTGCGCGGCCAGCGTCGATCTCATCGTAAAGCGCCGCCATGATCAAGGGCCCCGGGATCATCTGCATTGGAGTTGCGCCTTCCGGACGGTTGGCATTCACATGAGAACGAATTTCTTCCCATTGCGTCATTTCTCGGGATAGTCGTTCGCGGAATTGAATGTGACCTTCAAGGGCTTCTCCATCATGAGGGCTACCAGGCCCACTGTTGTATTCAACCCACGTCGCGTACAAGATAGTCTCCGCCGGACCACCGTGTGTCCAAGCATGTGTAAACCAGCGCAGGGCAACTTCATCAGAATTATGGTATTGACGGATACCAGAAATTGGAATGCCCTCCGTCAAAACCAAAAGATCATAGTTACCAATTTCTTGTTTGGCATCGGGCAGCCCAAAGCCAGGGGAATCACGCCACCGAACTTCCATAGGGCTTCCAGGTATGGTGGAGCGATCAACAACTGCCCCCCATGTACCAGAAATGCGGACCATTTGTTTAATAAGATCAGGGAGTGGATCTGTTAGGCTGTGCCCAGATTGAACTACTCGTGTGCTAAAAGGACGAGCTTTTAATTCCTGACCCACATGAGATGAAGTCGTGAAATCTGACCTCTTGTTTGATGCAGAGTTTTCCGCTGAAGCTTGAGAAGCAACCAAAAGTATTGCAATAAAAATAGACTTTGATGAGAAAGATGACATCTTTGCGGCCGTTATTTTTACCTTATTGCAGATATGTTGGTGGCGTGCCCGATCGGGTGGTCCGATTTAATTGTTAGTGTATCGTTGTCATGGAGTTCACCTTGTATCTAGTCCGGTCGCTCATGCGATCTTTCGGCTAGTTGGCCCGCAGATTCGCTCGGCGTCAAGTTTCCGAGCGAAAGTGGTCATGCACGGGCTCCAACTCTGGCCGTTTGGCAGACGCGTCGCTCGCCGTCTCAGCTAATATGCGTTCCGCCTCTACCTGAGCCAGCGCGCCCGTCCGCGCATCAAGGTTCTGGTTTGAAGTGGAGAAGTTGGCATATCCAACGATCATACCCCATTGCGCTAAAAACAACCGTTTTTACGAGTATTCCAACACTGCCGATCAATAATCGTATCATGCCAAACTACACACCTAAAACAAACGCAGTTCTGTCTACCCCTTCCAAACATGCCTCTGGAGAAAGTTAAAAACCGTATCGCACATGGAGCAGTATCGTTCTTTTGGAAAGTGATCCAATTCCGCTCCAAGGCGACCAAGTGCGAGCAGGCAATAGACGCTCATCTCATATCTTGAGATACAAAGAGACTCTCCATACTCACGCATTATAGTGTCATTGCTTGAAGCTCCAACTCTACATACTGACAAACAAAAGCGCACCAAATCCATGCATGGGTAACCGTCCAAACGCATTCCCCGCCAATCAATAACCGAGAAATCACCTAAAGTAGGGTTAAGGTTCTCAAGTATACGTCGTTCAAAAAATACATTGCCGACCCAAAAATCACCGTGCTGAATAACTGTGATCAATTCTGGTCGTTCTCTTTGAACACTAATGGAAATATTTTGTGCGAATTCTCTTATGTCCTCGGATATATTTGCATCTTGGGATAAGTTAACTAACGGGTTTATGAAAAGCCGATCATACTCTAATGGATCATGCTTTGTTTGTTTGGTTTGCTCCGCAAGGCTTGATAGCCAAGGCGCGACTCTGCTCACCGCCGCCGGCTTCTGAAGGAATCGAATGAATCTATTGTCAGAATATGGGCTTAGTCTAGAAAACACAGCATAGGTTTGGCTGCCGAATTGCCCTTCATATATAGGTCTAGCGATATGCCTGCCGACCTCCTGATCGACTTGCATCGCAACTTCTCGCGCGCATTCAACGTCCATGGCAACGGTTTGACCAAATCTTGGGTTAGCAACCAAAAGAACAGCATCATCAACGCGTCGATTTCCATCAATGTAAAATGCTAGACCGGCGTCCTTCACTCGGTCTTTTCCATCTGGGCGACCAATCCGACGTATGGACGAAACATTGAGCGTTCCACCCAAGGCTCTAGAAGACTGCTCTACTATGTCAATTATATATTTCTCAAAATCCAATTTTCACACTTTCTACTTATGCACCAAAAATTCCAATGAGTTTGCCGTCTGGACATGCCCGCATCGGGTAGCTCGGTTTAATCGTTAGTGCATCGTTGTCCGTAACTCACCTCGTATTTGGTTCAGTCTTCATGCGATTTTTTAGATTTAGGTTAGTTGGGCTGCAAATTCGCTTGACGTCAAGTTTCCGAGCGAAGAACTCGGCTTGAATTCATTGTAATCAGTCCTCCATCTGTTGATCCGGGATTGTGGGCCATCTTGGAGTAGCCCCGTGAAAGTGGTCCACCAACTGGGATAGTTTATACCTCAAATTGGGGGATCATCGATGGCTGGAAAACGAGCGAAGCCCGAAGAGCTTAGTATCGAAGCTTCGGCAAGTTGAAGTTCTGCAAGGTCACGGCATGACGATTGCAGAGGCGGTGCGCCAGATCGGCATGACACAGCAGACCTACTACAGGTGGCGCAAGCTTTATGGCGGCATGGGTCGCGATCAGCTCAAACGTCTGAAAGAACTGGAGAAGGAGAACCAGCGCCTCAGGCGGGCGGTGTCTGATCTGACGCTGGACAAGCTGATCTTGACCGAAGCAGCAAAGGGAAACTTCTGAGACCTTCGCGTCGTCGCCGGTGTATCGACCGGGTGCGGCAATCGCTTGGCGTTTCTGAGCGCCGTGCCTGCCGCACATTGGGTCAGCACCGATCCACACAGCGCAAAACCCCGCAAGGCCGTGCCGACGAAGAGCGTCCAACCGACGATATTATTGAGTTGGCGGGTACACACGGTCGCTACGGTTATCGGATGGTGACCGGTCTGCTCAACAACGCGGGCTGGCATGTTAACCACAGGTGGGTGGAACGGATTTGGAGACGCGAAGGGCTGAAAGTCCCGCAAAAGCAAAAGGGACGGCTCCTGCGTCCGCCTCAGGCCAGAGCGTCCCAACCATGTGTGGTCCTATGACTTCGTGCAAGATCGGACCGCAGACGGCTGGGCCTATCGCAGGCTCAACATCATAGATGAACACACCAAGGAGGCGCTCATGATCCGCGTGGAACGCAAGCTAAACTCCACCGACGTGCTCGATGCGTTGACTGACCTGTTCATTCTGCGCGGCCCGCCGGAATACATAAGATCCGACAACGGCCCAGAGTTCATTGCTCAGAAGGTGCGGGCCTGGATAGCAGCTGTCGGCGCAAAGACGGCATACATTGAGCCAGGCTCACCTTGGGAGAACGGATACTGCAAGAGCTTCAATGCCCGGTTCCGCGACGAGTTACTCAATGGCGAAATCTTCTACAGCCTTCGCGAGGCCAAAGTCCTGATTGAGCAATGGCGCGTTCACTACAATACGGTCAGGCCGCGCAGCGCTCTGGGGTATCGTCCGCCCGCGCCGGAAAGCATCGTCCCAATGGACCAGAGGTCCACAATGCACTAACAATCTACCCGGACCACTCAATGGGGGCAGATCAGCCGGGCTGGCCTTGAAGTATTTGAAGGGATCACATTTCGTCGTGGGAAGACGCTACGCAGCCCCTGCACCGTAGCAACACAAGTTCCTTTGACACTACCCTAAGGGAGACTTGAACGGGTACAACGGGTGTGGGGGTAAGGTGGGGTGATCCTATCGCGTTTTTGACATGGATGCGTCAAAAATTGCTCCTAATTTCAGTGTTATGTGGCCGACCAATATCAGAGGCACAAAGCAAAATCGTTCGGTATCGGAAGCAGAAAAAATGTACAGACCCTCGTTATTCGATCGGATCAGGCGACGACTCCTGCGAGAGTCCATGCGCTATGAAACCCTTAAAGGCAATCATTTCCTTACAATCAGGTCCCGGCCCAAGCGTTCGGATGAGATCGGGTTTTCGGCGAATTCGTCGCCGCGATATTCTACCCAGCCGGTTCTGCGACAAGACAAGTCAGCAATCGTTATACAGGGGCCGATTTGGGCTGGCGATGACTTCACGACAAACACGGTTCGATTGTACAGGGACGCCATGCCAAATTGTGCGATCATTCTGTCGACCTGGAAGGACACACCTGACACACAACTGTCTCCGCTCACCGAACTGGGCGTAGACATCGTCTTAAGCGAAAAACCTGATCAGCCTGGGCCTTTCAACGTCAACATGCAGATCGCCAGCGCATCCGCCGGGATGAAACGTGCCAAGTCTTTGGGAGCCAAATGGGTGCTCAAAACGCGCACCGACCAGCGCTTCCACCACCCCACGTTCATGAACGGCCTGATTTCACTTGCTCAATTATTGCCACCTTCGGGCCAAGCCATCGAAGCCCAAAAACACAGGATTTTTGGTGTAGGCCAAGGCAACTTGAAGTTCGTACCCTACCATCTGGGCGATCAATCCGTGTTCGGCAATATCGACGATATGATAACTTATTGGTCGCCGCCTTATCGCGAAGGGCCACTTCCCGAGGGGTTTCTTACAGATTCCCAAAGCATGTTTCTAGAATTGCCAATCGGTGAATTGTGCCGCCACGCCACGCCAGAAACCTATTTTGCGAGCCAATTCCTTGAAAGTCAGGGGCGTCACCTTGAGTGGACAATAGCCGATAGCTGGGCGGCGTTCAGGGATCATTTTGGAATCGTCGATCAGTGGTCGACCGATTTCTACTGGGTGAAATACCAATCACTTACTCTGCGGGATGGGCTCGGAAGCTACGCCAAACTCACCAATGCAAAAGAGCTGACATTCCTAGAGTGGGCCGAGATTCGATCTGGCGCTCTGCTGCCGGAAGCGGCTGAACCCTATGAGCGCATGCTCGAGGAGAGAACAACGGTCTTTGACCCCGGCTATCCATGATTTGTTGGACAGGTCGACAACAACACTTCAGAGAGCCAAGATGGCAAAGGCTCCGAGTTATTTGAAGAGGAATACCCTTGCGACGTGGAAACATACTTGCACATCGTGGCTTATGGAAAGACCCGACCCAGAAGAACACCGGGCGAGCGCTGCGAGAGGCACTGGAACTTGGTTTTGGCATTGAAACCGATTTGCGCGACGCGAACACCGTCTTGGCAATTTCGCACGACCCGGTTGCACAGGCTGACATGCAGCCCGCCGCACAGTTCTTTGCCGACTATCACGATATTGGATGTGACAGCCGCCTAGCCCTCAATATCAAAGCAGACGGGCTTCAAGCAATGACTACTGTAGAACTGGAAGCCGCCAAGATCCCGGTACAGAATGTCTATGCATTTGACATGTCTGTGCCAGACGCTCTCGGATATATCCGCACTAAGTTTCCAGTCTACACAAGGCTTAGCGAATACGAGTCCTACCCGTCATTTGTTAACGACGCGGTGGGCGTCTGGGTGGACAACTTCAACGGTACTTTTCCGCAGGTGGAAAAAGCGGCGGAACTTCTTGAGCACGGTCTGCGGGTCTCAATCGTTTCATCAGAATTACACGGGCGACCACATGAAGATCTTTGGCAGGAAATCTCCCGGGCGGGCTTAAACACCCATGACCAATTCGAGATTTGCACAGATTTCCCTGAGGACGCGCATCAAGTTTTTGGGACGGACTAACATGATTGAAGCGATACTTTTCGATATGGACGGAGTCCTAATAGAAGCCAAAGACTGGCACTATGATGCCTTGAACCGTGCTCTTGCACATTTTGGCTATAACATCAGCCGCGAAAGTCACTTGTCGACCTTTGACGGTCTGCCAACACGTCAGAAACTCAAGATGTTGTCCAAGTCGCGTGGTCTTCCGGAGGGCCTGCACGACTTTTTGAACACCCTTAAACAAAGCTATACGCTTGAAGTCAGCAATCTGCGTTGCAAGCCAACGTTCAACCATCAATACGCACTCTCCAGATTGAAGGCTGATGGTTTTAAAACGGCCGTCTGTTCCAATTCCGTCCGTCAATCGGTGGAAGAGATGATGCGTCTATCGGCATTGGACGGTCATATCGATGTGATGGTTTCAAATGAGGATGTGAGCAAAGGCAAGCCGGACCCCGAAATGTACCTCTCAGCGATGGCCCATCTTGATGTAGCGCCCGAAAATTGTTTGATTCTTGAGGACAACGCTCATGGTATCCAAGCTGCTTTGGCCAGTGGCGGGCATCTGATGAAAATTGGCGTGCCAGAGGATGTGACCTACTGCGCCATTCAGGAATGCATCAAAGAAATTCAATTGAAACAAGGGGTCTGAGCATGCAGATACTGATCCCCATTTCTGACCGAACGCCCTTCTTTCCGAAAGACGAGTACTTCTTCCCGAAGCCGCTCGTCGAGGTTGCGGGCCAGCCAATGATTGAGCTTGTGGTCTCCAGTTTGAGGGATGACTTTCCCAAAGCCGATTTCATCTTTGTGATCGGCAGCGAAGACATGATCGGGTTTTCCCTCGACAAGGTCATCAGGCTCGCCGCAGGTAAACCTGCCACTGTTGTCGAACGGATTGGTGAAACGTCGGGTGCCCTGTGTTCCTGCCTGTTGGCTACTGACGTAATTGATCGTGACCGTGAGTTATTGATCTTCAACAGTGATCAAGTCATCAACGACAATCTTGCCGCCCATGTCAACCAATTCAAAAGTGTTGGAGCAGACGTTGGCGTTGTTACATTCAGTTCCGTTCACCCCCGATGGTCTTATGTCGTTGAGGGCGAAGGACAGGAGGTGGTCCAGGCGTTCGAAAAGAAAGTGATGTCACGTCGCGCTGTAGCCGGCACATACTATTTTGAGAAAGCAGAGGATTTTGTGCAGGCGGCGCAAAACGCGATCTTGAAAGACGCGAGTTTGAACGGGCTGTTCTATATCAGCGCGTCGTTGAACGAAGCGATTTTGATGAACCGCCGCATTGTCTTTTCATCGATCGATGCCGAGGATTATCACAGCTTCTTCGAACCTGCCCGCATCGTTGCATTCGAACGGTCGCTTTCCGCATCATCCACAATAGAAAATGCACACACGAAGCGAAGGGTCCGTTTGATTGTCCCAGCAGCAGGTGAGGGTAGCCGCTTCGCCAAGGAAGGCTGGAAAAAACCGAAACCCTTTATAGACGTGATGGGCAAGCCAATGCTCTTGCATGCGGTCGAAAACCTGTCACCACCGAACGCGAAAACCACTGTTCTCCTACGGAAATCCCATATTCTCGAACAGGCTGCCACAGTCTTCGAACTGCAAAACGATGGAGTGAATGTCATTCCTGTTGACCATTTGACCGAAGGAACTGCTTCGACAGTACTATTAGCGCGCAGCCAGTTTGACGATGATGTGCCTATGTTGGTGGCCAATTCAGATCAGCTCGTTGATTTTGACGTATCAGACTTTGTGCAGGATTGTTTTCGGCGTGAGCTGGACGGCTCCATTCTGGTTTTTCGTGATCCCGCCAAGGATCCAAAGTGGTCTTTCGCACGGCTTGGAGAAGATGGCCTTGTAGCGGAGGTGGCAGAGAAAAAGCCGATTTCGGACTTAGCCACTGTGGGTATTTATCTATTCGCGCGTGGGCGAGATTTTGTCGGCGCCGCTGTCGATATGATGGCGGTCAATGAAAGGGTGAACGGCGAATTCTACACTTGCCCGGTGTACAACTTCATGATTGCAAACGGTGCACGTATCGGAGTTTACGAAGTGCCTACGGATGCGATGCATGGTCTGGGAACGCCCGCCGATCTAAAGCACTACCTTTCCCAGAAGGGAAGGTGGCCATCGGAAGACGCTCCGGATTGATGCGGATCGTTGTACCACTGGCAGGGCCAGATTTCGTCCGCGAAGACGGAAGCGTGAAAGCTGAGCAGGCGGTCGACGGTCAGCCTATCCTGCGCCAAACACTTAACACCCGTCCTTGGGCCAAGATGGCAAGCTCGTCCGATTACGTTTTTGTCATGGCTGACCGTGTTGAAACTCGCGCTTTTGCTGCGGCTGCGTTGAAGGAATGGTATCCAGACGCTGCTATCGTGTTTCTTAGCCGCTACACAAATGGCGCTGCATTGACCGCACTATCGGGCGTCGCTCTTAGCTCTGACGACGACGGTCCACTGATCGTTGACTTAGCGGACATCCTCTATGAGTGCGACATCGATCCGTACGCCGTATTCAACGCCCATCCGGACTGCGGCGGGATCGCTCTCTGCTTTGAAAGTGACTGGCCCGGCTACAGCTATCTACGTCTGGACGAGGAAGCAAGCTTTGTCGAAGCCGCCGAGAAACGCGTGATCTCCAAAAATGCATCGGCCGGGACCTATCTCTTTTCGAGGGCATCGGTGTTTCTTCAAGCTGTTGCTCATGCATTGGAGAATGGTGAAGCGCAAAAATTTAATGGACTGTATTACGTATGTCCCCTTTTCAATGGTGTGCGAGCAGCAGGTTTTAAAGTAAAGCTTCATCGGGTGTCGAATGTCATCGACATCAAACAAGGAGATTGAAATGCCCCACGACATTCGGGGATTGACACTTCAATATGTCTCTTCGTTCGACGCACGAGACCTTGAACGCGTTCATGGCTTGATGGATCCGGGATTGTGGGCCATCTTGGAGTAGCCCCGTGAAAGTGGTCCACCAACTGGGATAGTTTATACCTCAAATTGGGGGATCATCGATGGCTGGAAAACGAGCGAAGCCCGAAGAGCTTAGTATCGAAGCTTCGGCAAGTTGAAGTTCTGCAAGGTCACGGCATGACGATTGCAGAGGCGGTGCGCCAGATCGGCATGACACAGCAGACCTACTACAGGTGGCGCAAGCTTTATGGCGGCATGGGTCGCGATCAGCTCAAACGTCTGAAAGAACTGGAGAAGGAGAACCAGCGCCTCAGGCGGGCGGTGTCTGATCTGACGCTGGACAAGCTGATCTTGACCGAAGCAGCAAAGGGAAACTTCTGAGACCTTCGCGTCGTCGCCGGTGTATCGACCGGGTGCGGCAATCGCTTGGCGTTTCTGAGCGCCGTGCCTGCCGCACATTGGGTCAGCACCGATCCACACAGCGCAAAACCCCGCAAGGCCGTGCCGACGAAGAGCGTCCAACCGACGATATTATTGAGTTGGCGGGTACACACGGTCGCTACGGTTATCGGATGGTGACCGGTCTGCTCAACAACGCGGGCTGGCATGTTAACCACAGGTGGGTGGAACGGATTTGGAGACGCGAAGGGCTGAAAGTCCCGCAAAAGCAAAAGGGACGGCTCCTGCGTCCGCCTCAGGCCAGAGCGTCCCAACCATGTGTGGTCCTATGACTTCGTGCAAGATCGGACCGCAGACGGCTGGGCCTATCGCAGGCTCAACATCATAGATGAACACACCAAGGAGGCGCTCATGATCCGCGTGGAACGCAAGCTAAACTCCACCGACGTGCTCGATGCGTTGACTGACCTGTTCATTCTGCGCGGCCCGCCGGAATACATAAGATCCGACAACGGCCCAGAGTTCATTGCTCAGAAGGTGCGGGCCTGGATAGCAGCTGTCGGCGCAAAGACGGCATACATTGAGCCAGGCTCACCTTGGGAGAACGGATACTGCAAGAGCTTCAATGCCCGGTTCCGCGACGAGTTACTCAATGGCGAAATCTTCTACAGCCTTCGCGAGGCCAAAGTCCTGATTGAGCAATGGCGCGTTCACTACAATACGGTCAGGCCGCGCAGCGCTCTGGGGTATCGTCCGCCCGCGCCGGAAAGCATCGTCCCAATGGACCAGAGGTCCACAATGCACTAACAATCTACCCGGACCACTCAATGGGGGCAGATCAATGCGTTAAGACATTTCTGTCGGAGACGGCCGTTGAAGACTTCGATATACGCATTATCTGTCGGTTGTCCGGAGCGCGAGAAGTCCAATTCCTTCTTGTCAAGATAGGCCCGTTGGTCGAGTAACCGACCTGCAAACTCCGGGCTGCTTCCGACCCGAATACTTCTGAGTTTACCCTTGATCCGCGCCAACCTACCCAGTTCATTGATGACTTGGTGGGTGCGGATTTTGTCTTCGCAGCCTTCGCGAGAGCTTCTCTCGTAAAGCGGTCGACGATGGTCAAAATCCGGAATGGTTTCTCGTCTGTTAGCCGATCGAACATGAAGTCCATTCCACAAACGTCGTTCATGTCGTCAGTCTCGGTTAGGACGAATCCCCGATACACCCATCCCGGCATAGACCTTCTTCCAGCGGTAGAATGTGGTTTCGGCGATCCCCACCTTGCGGCAGATCTCACCAATCATTATGCCAGCTTCCGCTTGCCTTAACGCAAAGGTAATTTGTTCACTGCGGAAGCATTTCTTCGGCACAGGTACACTCCCCTCGTGCCAGAATGTACTCAAAATTTGCACTCAGCCCGGACCAGTTTCAAGACCAAAAAAATGTGGTCGTATTACCTTTAGGGCGCGTCTGATAAGACAGTCTAGTCTCCCCTTTTTCCAAAGCTATACGCTGTGTAATGGGCCTTGAAGCATGTAGGTAGCGTCAATCGCCGAATTTTTTACCTGCAATCAGATGCATGATCGGCTGCCATCTTTGTATAGCAATTCACTCACAAGACGGCATCTTTAGAGATCTCCCCAACTTTCAACCAAGATCGTTACTGTTGCTTGATCTGTATTGCCGTCCTCATCGGTAACCCAATACTGAAAGCTATCTGTGCCAACGAAACCATCATCAGGCTGGTACAGTAGCAATTGATCGTCTGACTGCTGTACGGTACCGTGTTCTGGAGTGCTCAGGCCTTGGATAATTAGGTCAAGGCTTGCTTGTGATATGTCATTATCTAGAACATCAATTGTGACTGGCTGGTCTTCATGGGTGCTGACGTTATCATCGTTGGCATCTAGCTCGCCGGTAGTATCGATGTCCTGATCATTATCTAGAAGAACATCTGCACTTTGTTCGGAAGCAACGCCACTCCATTCATAATTTGAGACGACATCTTGTACCATATCTTTTAGATATGTTGCCAATTCGGGGCTCGGTATTTGATCTACCGGCTGATTTGGATTTAATCTTATCGGCACGTCACTCAAGTCAACTTGATGGATTGTTGCAAGTTGCATAAGCGAGATCATATACCCACCCAGGTGATTGGGGTGCACACTGTCGCTAAAGAAATCCTGAAAACTATCAACCCCCGGCACTAATCCTGCTTCTACATCGTCGTAGAGGCGAGCCATTACGAGATGGCCGGGTATGATATAGACAGGCGGAGCACCATCAGACAGGTTGGCGTTGGCGTATTCTGCCATCGCTTCCCATTCTGTTCCATCATAATCCAGCCGCTCTCTAAAACTTGGGTTGGTGACATCTAGGTCAGGCCAGACAGAATATAGCATTGTCGCGGCGCCATCGCCGCCGTTACCATTTTCCCAAGCATGGTTAACCCATCTAGAAAATTCCTCATGCCGCTCTTGTCGATATCCGTCAACAGGATAAAGAGCCTCTGGGTACACATCGTTGCGTTCGGTAATTACCAAGAGTTCAAACTGACCGATATCTACCCAAGCGTCAGGGTTGTCATAAAAATGGCCCCCATTTTCGTGGTGCTCACGCCGAGCCGACATTTCGCTCCCTGGAAGCGTAGAGCGTGAAACATTTGCGGAGCCGGGATCAACACTGTTAATCATCGCATTCAAGCCCCAATAGGTATTGGTATAGATGTCTGTCAGACTATGACCGCTATGCACCTGTTTAACGCTGAGAGAATAGCCTTCTTGAATACCACTACCGGTGTTGTCGTCACCACTGCCTGTGTTGTCGTCACCACTGCCTGTGTTGTCGTCACCACTGCCTGTGTTGTCGTCACCGCTGCCGGTGTTGTCATCACCGCTGCCGGTGTTGTCATCACCGCTGTCTGCGCTGTCGCTAGGGCCGCCATAGCTGAGGTGATCGGAAGTTAGAACATCACGAGTCCAGTTGCTATCAGGGCCTTCCCATTCCAGCTCCAAAACCTGACCGCCACCCCATTCATAGTATAGCAGCTCGATCTCATGAGCTCCGGCGCCTAACTCAAGTGTTACGGATTGCTCTACCGCTGCATGCAAACCATCGTTATCAATGACAGGTTTGCCGTCGATATAGAGTGCGGAGCCATCGTCAGAAGTTAGATAGAACGTATAAGTACCGGCCTTCTGGATGTTGACATACCCGTTATAACGAGCTGCAAACATATCCTGAGGCCCGCCCTCCCAGAAGGCTTCTCTCCCCCGTGAGTAAATCTGATCAACCGTCCCTGTTGCTGTGGGTGCTGCATCAAAATCGATCTCCGAAAGACCGTCTACCCAGTCAGTGATAATAAAGTACGAGGCCAGCAGGCCGGGCTTTCCAACTGGCGCGGTGTGGTCACCGCCGCCGCCATCTGCGTTGTCACCATTGTTGGTACTGTCGCCGCCATCTGCGTTGTCACCATTGTTGGTACTGTCGCCGCCGTCTGCGTTATCACCGTTGTTGGTATCGCCGTCACCAGTGCTGACGTTGTCAACGTTACCGTCTGTCCACCATGGGGCATTATTTTCGTTAAATTCTACGATCGCATCCCAGCGGGCTGTGTCGTCATCTAGGTGACGAAGGGCTCCCCAACTTCCCCATTTACTCTCAATGGCAACATCAACAAAGGCATTAAAGAGCGTGCCGCCAGCGTCTCGCCACCCTTCAAGAAGTTCCGTATATAGAACTCCCATCTCGTCAGTGTAATTGAGATAATTAAAAAACTCCTTTAGTTGTTCGTCATTTACCCACTCACCCACGCCAACAATATGAGACCCACCTTCATACATAACCAACTGCAGGCCGCGCTCTTCAGCAACTTGGGCATGATATTCAAATGTCTGAAACAGCTCGTCGAGCGTTCCCTTCAAATCACCAGTTACGGAACCAGTGCGTAGCTCTTGAATGGCTAGTGATGTTGCATAATCATATTTGTGAGTTTCTATATATTGATTTCGCACGTCCCCTGTCAGCCCTAGGTCATCGGCCTGTGAGATTGCGCGTGCAGTAGATGTATTAATCCATTCTTTCACAATAGGAGCTTTGTCGCGCCCCAAGGCTCCATCAAAATAGCCTGTTACAGCATAGGCATCTACATGTGTATAAGGTGCACTATTGTTCTGGGGGTCATCTGCAACCCAATTTGGCGCATCTAGAAGTGGTCTTTCTAACCCTTCCCAGCCGGTTTGCGTCGAAATAACCTTGGTTAAGCGATCGCTGGGCTCATTCGCGTACACCTGATCTAAAATCTGGGCCATCTCAACAACTTTAGTGCCTTGGAATTGTATCCAAGCGTCGCCCTGATCCGGCCACAGTGTAGAGCCCTGCTGATTGGCCCACTGGGCTTGTTCAAACTGCCAATTCCATACTTCATTCGAGTATTCAAAATAGGCCGTTAGCCTCGGATCCAAGTTATCTCTTACGTATGTCGCGAACTCTTCAATGTATTCGGATGTAGCGAGGTGTGGAATATTGAACCAAGGATCAGTGCCAGTTTGATTGGCTAGCTCAACCATAACTTCAAGAGGAACGCCACCGATTTTACTGACCCAAGTGAAACTGTCAGGTGTTGGGCGATCACTCCATTCTGTTTGTTGTGACGCATTTGTCCCCATCCAATCCATGAATCGTAAAGAGCCCATATTTTCAATTAGGGATACCCAGTTGGGATTAAATATTTCTCCATTTTCATGGGCTTCAATATTGCCTTCATGCACAACAGATATGTTGCGGATATGGTTTCCGTCTTCATTTGTTGAAAGTATGTTGAGACCAATCAAGTTTGATCCAGTTGGAGTATAGTCGAACCAGATCTCACCATCACTGTATTCTACGTTTGTGGCGCCAATAACGACGAGTTCTCCCTCGCCCTCATAACTCAACCGATAACGACCGCCTAAGGACACTGCTTCAACGGGCATATCGGTCAGTAGAACAGTCCCTATACTGTCCAGCCTTTCCGGAATCTCAGTTGGCCAACCATTGTCATCTAGAATACCAGCATCCAGAAGATCTTGATAACTGGTTCCGCCAAATTGCCCATTTTCATGTCCGACCCAGAGTCGTGCTGTTTTAAACGCATCAATGAAGGGCTGTTGAGTTGACCAATCGGTCACGCCATTTAAGCCTAGACCGATTGAACCGCCGCTTTCACCACTACCGGTGTTGTCATCACCACTACCGGTGTTGCCGTTACCACTGCCGGTGTTGTCATCACCACTACCGGTGTTGCCGTTACCACTGCCGGTGTTGTCATCACCACTACCGGTGTTGCCGTTACCACTGCCGGTGT
>NZ_JBQFVT010000018.1:0-69442 GCF_056539905.1 Ruegeria sp. AP7
CCGGTGGATGTGCGGCTATCGCCTGCTATTGGACCTTTCAGCGGGTTTCCGAGGTTTATTCCACGTTGGCTTAAGGTCATTGCGATGGCGCGTGCCGTGATGGCCGCCTGGGAGAAAAGCGCACATTCGGCTGTTCCGTAGCATAAGACAGATTGGGCTTATACCGGTCAGTCAGTGAATTCTGCTCAAAGTCTACTTTGCAGTCAAAGCAGCCGATAGATTCGCATAGCACATTGCAGGCTAGTCTCCGCTAAGATTTAGGCGACCTGCATTAAGCCAATCTGACAACTCTGTTCTTTCGTTAGGGTCAGGTGGGCCCGCAGGAGTTGGAGGGTCAACAGGCAATGGATTGTCTGATCCAATGATCTCTCGAACACCTACGGCATCTTCCGAAACATTCCAAACAAGCATGTCCTGAGCCAAAGTGAGCGGGCCGTCGTAGGTCTTTCGGATTGCTGCAATTGTGTCGGGAGCAATATCGAAATCGGCAAATGTATGGTATGCAATCGCGTGGCGCGGCTCGATCATCGAGAATAGTTTTCCGCACGCGTCTGGTGGCGTGTGAACCACCGTTGCCACTAGTCTGGCGCGTTCAGGGTCGTAGTTTTTGATATCGATGAATTGTTGGATCGTTAAGTAACATTCATGAATGACAAGATCAGCTTCTTTAGCGTTCTCCACGAACCACTTGTTCGGGTTGGTGTCTCCTGAGTAGACGAATTTAAGTCCTTTCCACTCCAAGCTGTAGGAAACTGAACCGTCTATGCCGTGGATCGCGGGCCAAGATCGAATAACAACACCATCGCTTTCATAAACTACTTGTGTCTGAGAATAGTCGAACTCAGTCACCGAAAGGTGTCCACCTGCCGAGGGCATATTCCCGCGCCGTCCTGCCACGTCCCAAGCCAGCATTTTCTGGAGGCCTTCCATGGCTGCTGCGGTCCCGTATTCTGGCTCTAAGCCGCTTGGCCCCCAAACCCTTAGTGGAACCGTTCGGTTTGACACCCAGCCGCCCACAAACAGTGCGTCGAGATCTCCAATATGATCTACGTGCAAGTGGCTAATGAAAACTTTGTCGAGATAGGTGTATGGAATCTCCAAAGCAGCCAAATTTGCTAACGAACCGGTTCCGACATCGAATAGGAACTTGTCGCCATTGCCAAGTTCAACCAACCACGACGCTGACGCTTGGGAATGTCGAAAATTAGGTGTTCCAGTTCCCAGCGAGATAACTCGCATCTCCGCTTCACCGAGCGGCTCTGTGTTTGGATAATAGAACTTTCTCTCTCCGGATGAACCAGCTGAAGCTGCGCCGCAGCAAATCCATGCAAATACAAAACCCAATGCCGGTAATAATCTTAGACGCACAGCTTCCTCCGACTTTCTGACGCAATCTATGGTACAACTAAATCACTTCAGTCCAAAGTCGGACGTCTGCTTTGGGCTCGAACTTGACATTGAAGTGCCGGTGATCTTGGAGCCGCTGGCACATGATCAGCTCTTCATTGAGCCGGATGCGACGGTAAGTCCGGCATCGGCACCCAGCCGGGCAACTCGTCTGGTGAGACCGAGACATGCAGCCGCTCGGACCGGTCCTTCCCGACCTTCCGATGCTTACGCAGCAGGAAAATCTTGCCCCAGCCGCGCCATGTACCGACCGAACGGGCGTGGGGGTCGGTGGGGAAACGGTCGCGCCAGCCTTCGGGCAAGGGCAGTCCGTGTAGCTCGGCCTTGTCCAGCATCCAGATCAGGGAAATGTTGCTGAGGGGGCGGGCCTCTTCGAACCCGTTCAGTTGGCCGCCGACATCGCCGTGGGTGCCGCGGAACCAGACCTGCTCGATATGGCCCTTAAAATCGGGGGTACATTTCCACAACACCGGCTCGAACACCTCGCGGGTCTCGTCCAGACCCATGGCGTGATAACCGTGGCGGGTGGCGGGGCCAAGCTGGTGGTTGTGGAAGGCGTGGCGTTCCTCGGCCCAGCGCCAGAGCAGCGGCAGGCGCAGGCCCAGCGCTTTGACCGTATCCCAGACACCAACCATCTCGATGGCGACATCCTCGTGACAGAAGGCTTGCCGGAATTCAGCCGCCGCCTTGCCGTTGGCGGTGCATTCGTAATGTCGGTAGGCCTGCTTGATATTGCGAACCGTGGCGTGTTCGGCCTTGAGCAGCCCGATCGCGTCAATCACGCCCGCAAGGCTGCGCACCCCGTAAGCGCCGCGTGAATAGCCGATGAAAAAGATCTTGTCGCCGGGCTTATAGCGAGATGCGAGGTAGCCGTAGGCGCGGCGGATCTGGCGATTGATGCCCCGGCCCATCATCACATCCATAGTGGACTTCCAGCTTTCCCACTGCACACCTGATTCGTAGAAGACCGAAACCTTACTGCCCATCTCGCAGCACAGACGCAGAGTCTGGCCGGCGTGAGTTTCATAACCCGGTACAAGTGTCGACATGGTGCCATCAAGGATGATGACATGGCTGATCGGTTCGCGATGGCGTGTTTCGGCCGAGTGCTCGGACCGCAGAGGCCGCCCGAGCCATCCCAGTACCTTTCTACTCAGCCGCGACAGAACCATGCGTCAACAATTCCCAAACTCTATGAGGTGTGAAAGGCATATCCGCCTGCCGCACCCCGTGATCCCAGAGCGCATCCTGAACCGCGTTTGCCACAGCGGCCAATGCGCCCACGGTGCCGGCCTCGCCACAGCCTTTCATCCCCATCGGGTTGGCGGTTGATGGAATTGGCACCGAGGTAAACTCTATCATGGGTATCCCCGCCGCACGGGGCAAGGCGTAGTCCATGAACGATGCCGTGAGCAGTTGCCCCTCGGCATCATGCACAACATGTTCATTCAGCGCCTGACCGATGCCCTGCACCACTCCTCCATGCACTTGCCCTTCGGCGAGCATCGGATTGATAAGGTTACCGAAATCATCCACGACCGTGTAGCGATCGACCCATGTTTCACCAGTGAAAGAATCAATAACAACTTCAGCAACATGTGCGCCGTTGGGATAGCTGCGCGCCTCTAACTTGGCGCGCGCCTCGTGTTGCAACAGATCGGTGCGCCCGTCTGCGCGCGCCATCTCAACCGCCTCGGTCAGCGTGGGGGTCAGGTTGGACCCCGGCGCGCGGAAGGTTTCATGGTCGAAGGTCACATCGCTTTCCTCGACCCCCATCTTATCCGCAAGATAGGGCGTGAATGCGGCAATCATCGTATCAACCGTCACCAGTGTCGCGTTGCTTTGGGTCGTGACCGAGCGTGACCCTCCAGTCCCGCCACCTTGCGCCAGCCTGTCCGTGTCGCCTTGCACAACATTGATCAGGTGCGCCGGAATGCCCGTCTGATCTGACAGGAACTGGGCATAGACTGTTTCATGCCCCTGCCCGTTGGACTGCGTGCCGACATAGAGGTTCACCGTTCCATCCTCGCAAAACTCGACCTTTGCCCCCTCGGAAGGATCCCCCAAAATACTTTCGATATAGTAACAAAGCCCCTGCCCCCGGATCAGGCCGTTTTTGGCATCCGCCGCCTTGCGGGCCTCAAAGCCGGTGGTCTGCTCGGCGGCGCGGCTGAGGACCATGTCGAACTCACCCACATCATAGGTTTCACCGGTTGCGGTCTTGTAGGGGAAAGCTTCGGGTCGGATGAAATTCTTGCGCCGCAGTTCCCACGGGTCGACGCCCAACTCACGCGCAGCACGGTCCATGGCGCGTTCCAGCACATAGATCGCCTCGGGTCGACCTGCGCCGCGGTAGGCATCAACCTGAGTGGTATTGGTGTAGAAGCCCTCGACCCGCAAATAGGTGGTTTGCACATCGTAGACGCCCATCAGAACGCGGCTGAACAATTGGGTTTGGATGGCCTGCGCGAAGTGGCTGTTATAGGCACCAAGGTTGATCTTGCTGTGGACCCGGTAAGCGGTGATCTTGTGATCCGCATCAAATGCGAGTTCCGCCAGCGAGGTCAGGTCACGGCCGTGGTGATCGGACAGCATCGCTTCGGACCGGTCCGACATCCAGTGCACGGGCTGGCCCAATTTCATAGCAGCAACAGCAACGGTGAAGTATTCGGGATAGGGCATCGCCTTCATACCGAATCCGCCGCCGACATCGGGCGTAGTAACGCGGATCGCCTCGGGATCCAGTTTCAGCTTATGTGCCAGTTGCGCTTTCATCCCCCAGACGCCCTGCCCGCCATAGGAGAAATGCAAACGGCTACCCGACCAATCGGCCTGACAGCCACGCGGTTCGATCGAGCTCACGATGACCCGGTTGTCATGCACGTTCAGCGCGACGGTGCGCGCCGCAGACTGAAAGGCCGCATTGGTCGCCTTCTCATCACCCAAGCCCCAGTCAAAGCCGCGGTTGTCGGGGGCTTGTGGATGCAAAGGTTCCCCACCCGCAGCGACATCCGTCTTGACCGGCAGGTCTTCGGTTTCCATCCAGATCAATTCGACTGCATCGCGCGCCTGCAACAATGAGTCGGCAATGACGACCGCAACGGGTTCCCCGACGAAACGCACGCGATCCTTGGCCAACATGTTCCGTTCGGACGCTGCGCCTTGGCTGCCGTCGCGGTTGGCAACCGTGGTGGCATTCATCACTGTATCGATCCCGGCATCGGTCAGATCCTCGAGTGCCATGACCAGACGCACCCCATCAGCCGCACGCGCCTCTTCAAGGTCCAGCGCAGTTATCGTGGCATGCGCCACAGAGCTTCGAAAGAAAGCAGCAAACAGGGCATTCTCGGGCACCGCATCATCCATGTACCGCCCCTGCCCGGTCAGAAACCGCTGATCTTCGGTTCGTTTGACGGGCTGGCTTTTGCCGAATTTTTCCATGGGATGATCCTTTGGCTGCCTGAATGCGCGACCCTAGCGTGAAGCTGCTCCTTGTCCAGAGGCTGAAAATTTCCCTGCGCGCGGTCTGAAAGCGACATTCATGTCTGGAAACCGCGTTGCGCGCCCAACTTGGGCACGCCTAGGCTGAACCCATATTCAGTCTTGCGGAGGTTCCCGTGACCACAGAAATCAAGCTGACGAATGGCCGATTGAAGAGCCAAGCTGTCGAGGCCTATTGGGATGAGGGGTTTATCTTTCCGATCCCCGTGTTCTCTGCCGCAGAAGCCGCTGGGTTCCGTGCCGAGTTGGAAGATGTCGAAGCCAATTGGCGCGAGGCGGACCTGCCACTGCCATTGAACATGTACAAACGCATCAACGCGCATGTGGTGATGCCTCTGGCCACGCGCATTTCTCTGGACCCGCGCGTTCTGGACGTGGTCGAAGGCGTGCTGGGTCCCGATCTGCTGCTGTGGTCGGCTGAACTGTTCATCAAGGAACCACGTACAACGCAGGTGGTGGGCATGCATCAGGACCTGACCTATTGGGGGATGGGTGAAACCTCGGACCAGTTGACCGCATGGATCGCCCTGTCCCCCGCAACAGTCGAAAGCGGTTGCATGGATTTTGTTAAAGCCAGCCACAAGAATCCGATCCTGCCGCATAATGATACGTTTTCCGACAACAACCTGCTGTCGCGTGGGCAGGAAGTTGCAGTGGACGTTGCAGATGAGGACAAGACGCATATCGAGCTACAGCCCGGTCAGATGTCACTGCATCACGGGCTGACGATCCACGGATCAGGTCCAAACGCGTCGGATGATCGTCGGATCGGTCTGGCCATCCGCTATCTCAACCCCAACGCGCAGCAAAAGGTCGCCGACCGTGACTACGCCATTCTGGCGCGCGGCGAAGACCGGGTGGGGAATTTCATTCACATCCCGGCGCCGAAGGAATTGTTTGCACAAGACGCTCTGGACCTTCACGCGCGCATTCGCGCCGATCAGGCCAAAGCGATGGCCCAGGGGGCCAGCGAGAAACTGCAGCTTTACGATCAGGCCCAATCGAATCCGGGCTGAGACGGGCCCGACTGCCGCACAGGGCCTTCCCCTTCCCGCGTCCATTCGCTATTGCAGGCGCTGACCCGAATTTGTTGACGCAGGACGCATCCCATGGCGATGGAAAAGACATTCAACGCGGCCGAGGCCGAGGCCCGCATCTATCAGGCCTGGGAACAGGCCGGAGCCTTCAAGGCAGGCGCGAACAAATCGCGCGACGAGAGCTTTACCATCATGATCCCGCCGCCCAACGTGACGGGGGCCTTGCATGTGGGCCATGCGTTCAACAACACGTTGCAGGATATTCTGACCCGTTGGCACCGGATGCGCGGCTTCGACACTCTGTGGCAGCCCGGTCAGGACCACGCTGGTATCGCCACGCAGATGCAGGTCGAAAAGATGCTGGCGGCCACTCAGCAACCTGGTCGGCGCGAACTAGGGCGTGAGGCATTTCTGGACAAGGTCTGGGAATGGAAAGGCGAATACGGCGGCACGATCATCGAACAGTTGAAACGACTGGGGTCGTCCTGTGATTGGTCGCGCAATGCTTTCACCATGGCTGGCGCGCCGCGCGATCCGCGTACCGGACACGAAAATTCTGCGAATTTTCACGACGCGGTCATCAAGGTCTTCGTCGAGATGTACGAAAAAGGCCTGATCTATCGCGGTAAGCGGCTGGTCAACTGGGATCCGCATTTCGAAACTGCCATTTCGGACTTGGAAGTCGAGAATATCGAAGTCGCCGGCCACATGTGGCACTTCAAATACCCGCTGGCCGGGGGCGAGACATACACTTACGTCGAGAAGGACGAGGACGGGAACGTAGTGCTTGAGGAAGAGCGCGATTACATCTCGATCGCCACAACGCGCCCCGAAACCATGCTGGGTGATGGCGCGGTTGCGGTTCATCCCTCGGACGAACGGTACGCCCCCATCGTCGGCAAGCTTTGTGAAATCCCCGTTGGTCCGAAAGAGCATCGCCGTCAGATCCCGATCATCACCGATGAATACCCCGATCCCGATTTCGGCTCGGGCGCGGTTAAGATCACCGGGGCGCATGATTTCAACGACTATCAGGTCGCCAAACGTGGCGGCATTCCGCTGTATCGACTGATGGATACACGCGGCCACATGCGGGCCGATGGCGCCCCTTACGCGAACGAGGCGTACAAAGCCGGTCAATACGCACGCGGTCAGTCTTTTACCGAAGGCGAAATTGACGCAATCAACCTGGTGCCAGATCACCTGCGCGGACTAGACCGGTTCGAGGCGCGCGCCAAAGTGATCGACGAGATCACCAGCGATGGTCTGGCCGTCATGACTCGCGCCGATGACCCGCGTCTGGGGTCGACCGCGCTGAAGCCGGACCACGAAGGCGCGGACAAAACTGTTCCGCTGGTCGAATCCAAACCGATCATGCAGCCGTTCGGCGACCGTTCGAAAGTTGTGATTGAACCGATGCTGACCGATCAGTGGTTCGTCGATGCAGAAAAGGTCGTCGGCCCTGCACTGGATGCGGTCAAGAACGGCACCGTCAAGATCATCCCCGAGTCCGGTGAAAAGACGTATTACCATTGGTTGGAAAACATCGAACCTTGGTGCATCTCTCGCCAGTTGTGGTGGGGACATCAGATCCCGGTTTGGTATGGCCTCGATCTGTCCGCAGAAGGTTTCAGGGATGACGAGAACGATGGCGATCTTGACCTGGTCGAACTCGGCCGCCTGCTGAACGAAGGCGGTATGCTCCATCGTGGCAACGTCATGGAATGTGCGCCCAACTTTGATGCTGTTGTCGATAAATTCCTGGACGACAATGCCAATATCCCCAGCCCGCTGAGCCATGCGACCGTTATTGAGGTCGCCGACAAGCATGAGGCCATCCATCAATTCGCTGAGAGCCTTGCTCAGTACGCAGTCGATCAGGACCCGACCAAGCTGGTTTATCCCGTCTGGCGCGACCCCGACGTCCTCGACACCTGGTTCTCGTCCGGCCTCTGGCCCATCGGCACGCTGGGCTGGCCCGAGCAGACCGAGGAACTGGAACGCTACTTCCCCACAGACGTTCTGATCACCGGGTTCGACATCCTGTTCTTCTGGGTCGCCCGGATGATGATGATGCAACTGGCCGTGGTCGATCAGATTCCGTTCCACACCGTTTACCTGCACCAGCTCGTCCGCGACGAGAAGGGCAAGAAGATGTCCAAGACCACCGGCAACGTCATCGACCCGCTGGAGATCGTGGACGAATTTGGCGCCGACGCGCTGCGCTTTACCAATGCCTCGATGGCGGCCATCGGCGGAGTGCTGAAACTCTCCAAAGAGCGCATCACCGGCTATCGCAACTTCGGCACCAAGCTTTGGAATGCCGTCCGCTTTGCCGAGATGAACGAGGTCTTCACCGACAGCGTCCCGCAACTGGATGTGGCTGATCTGAAACCCAAAGCCGCCGTAAACCGCTGGATCATTGGCGAAACCGCCCGCGTGCGGGAAGAAGTCGATGCAGCGCTGGAAAGCTATCGCTTCAACGACGCGGCCAACGGGCTTTATGCCTTTGTCTGGGGCAAGGTCTGCGACTGGTATGTGGAACTGTCGAAACCTCTGCTGCAAGGCGACGACGCCGAAGCACAGGCCGAGACCCGCGCCACCATGCGCTGGGTTCTGGATCAGTGCATGATCCTGCTGCACCCGATCATGCCCTTCATCACCGAAGAGCTCTGGGGGCTGACCGGCAGCCGCGCCAAGATGGTCGTCCACGCCGACTGGCCAACTTACGGCACCGAACTGGTCGACGCGGAAGCGGATCGTGAGATGAACTGGGTGATCTCGGTGATCGAAAACACCCGCTCAGCCCGCGCGCAGATGCGTGTTCCTGCCGGCCTTTATGTCCCTATGCTGGTGACCGAGATCGACGCCCACGGGCAGGCTGCATGGGACCGCAATGAAGCGCTGATCAAGCGTCTTGCGCGGATCGACAGCCTGACCAAGGCCGATGAATTGCCCAAGGGGACCATCTCGATCGCCGCCCCGGGTGCGAGCTTTGGCCTGCCGCTGGCGGACATCATCGATATCGGCGCGGAAAAGGAACGGCTGGAGAAAGCCATGGGCAAGCTCGCAAAAGAGCTTGGTGGTCTGCGCGGGCGACTGAACAACCCCAAATTCGTGGCTTCGGCCCCGGAAGAGGTTGTTGCTGAAGCCAAAGCGAATCTTGCAGCCCGTGAGGAAGAAGAAGCCAAGCTGAACGAGGCGCTTGCACGTCTGGCCGAGATCGCCTGATCCTCTACTTTTCATAAGCACTCAAAGTTCAAAAGCCCGCCGTTCTCCCGGCGGGTTTTTACTGTGCAATGACGTATTTCACCTTGTTCGCAGCAGCTTGTGATTGTTAGCAAGTGCGGGTGGTTATAGCCGAGGACAGGATGACACGCGCATTTCCCCCCATGCAGACCGTTTCGACCGGGCTGGTCGTGGCCATCGTCGGGTTCTTCAGCTCATTCCCAATTGTGTTGCAGGGGCTGAACGCGATGGGAGCCTCATCGCAGGAAGCCGCCTCGGGCCTGATGAGTGCAGCCATCGCTATGGGGCTAGCCGCCATTGTGTTGAGCCTGTTTCACAAGCTACCTATCAGCGTTGCCTGGTCCACGCCAGGTGTCGCGCTGCTGGCTGTGTCTGCTACACCGACCGAAGGGTTTTCAGGCGCAATCGGCGCATTCCTTTGCGCCGGAGCCCTGACCGTTCTGGCAGGGCTGTGGAAACCGCTTGGTCGGTTGGCTGCAGCAATCCCAATCACTCTGGCGCAAGCGATGCTGGCAGGCGTGCTCTTGCCGCTTTGTCTTGTACCATTCAAAGCGGCGGTCGAGATCCCATGGCAGGCGTTGCCGGTGATCCTAACATGGTTTGTTGCGGGCCGTTTCAATCGGTTGATCGCGGTTCCGGCAGCTGTGGTCGCGGCGGCTATCATTGTGTCGCTGAACGCCGGAGATGCACAATTAATGCCGGACCGACTGATCGCTGCTCCGGTCTGGACCATGCCCACGTTCTCGGTCGCGTCTGCCATCGGAATCGGCGTACCGCTGTTTATCGTCACGATGGCGACACAGAACATTCCCGGCGTCGCTGTGATGCGCAGCTTTGGCTTCGATCCAGTTCCCGGCCGGTTGTTTTCATCCGTCGGTGGCGCAAGCATGCTCTCGGCCCCCTTTGGAGCGCCCGCAACCTGTCTGGCTGCGATCACCGCGGCGATGTGTTCCAATCAGGACAGCCATCCTGACCCGGCGCAGCGCTATTGGTCCGCCGTAATGGGGGGTGTGTTTTACTGCCTGTTCGGCGTCTTTGCGGTGGCAATCACAAGCTTTGCTGCCCATGCCAACCCATTGCTGATGGGTGCTCTGGCAGGGGTTGCTCTGATCGGGGTCATGGCCAACGCCATGCATGCCGCGTTGGATATCCCTGCCGAGCGCGAGGCGGCCATTCTGACCTTGGTCATCACCGCCTCTGGTATCACGGTCTTTGGATTGGGTGCGGCGGTCTGGGGGCTTTTGGCCGGCGGAATAGCGTATTTCGTGACAAACAGAGTGCGGTAATCCCTTTCGCCCGACTGTCACAGGCAGTAGAATACAAACATGTTCGGATCGCTTGGAAAACTGGTGGAACGCCAGATTAAGAAGGCACAGGCCGAGGGCCAGTTACAGGGGCTTGAAGGCGAAGGTGCGCCGCTTCCTGACCGTTCAAGTGAGGCGCAAGGTGATCCTGCCATTGCCGCTGGTCACCGGATCATGGCGCAGGCCGGGGTTCTGCCGGAAGAGTTCAACATCAAGAAACAGCTCGACGCGGCACGCAAGGATTACGCTGTTCTGACGGATCCCGAAGAGCGCAAGTCGGCGATGTCCCGCATCGCCGATCTGGAGATGAGATACAATATGGCCCGCGATGCGCGACGCAGTTTTATGCGGTGACTACTTGAACTCGGGCTTGCGGCCCTGCATCTGCGCCATGACAACCTCCATCTGATCTGGCTTTCCAATCAGGTCGACCTGCTCTGAGGATTCGGCCATCAACACATGTGCGCGGTCTCGGGTTTCGGCCACATCGATCAGACGCTTGGCGGCACGGATGGCCGAGGGGCTTTTGCCCGTGATATCCTCGGCCAGCGCAAGTGCCTCGGTCAGCGGATCATCCGAGAGTTTCGTCACCAGCCCCCAGTCTGCGGCCTGCGGCGCACCGATCGGACGGGCGGTATAGGTCAGAAGGCGCAGAACGTCCGAGCGAACAAGCTCAGGCAGCAGCACCATCCCGCCCATGTCGGGAATGAGGCCCCATTTCATCTCCATCACCGACAGCTTGGCCTCGGGGTGCGCGATGCGGATATCCGCACCCAGCGCGATCTGCAGGCCACCACCATAGGCAACGCCCTGAATGGCGCAGATTACCGGGACCGGGACACGCCGCCAGATCAGGGCAATCTCCTGGAGCTCATTGGCATCTTCGTGGCTGCGGGTCATCAGCCATTTGGTCGGGTCTGTTTGGGCCATGCTGGCAAAGCTGGCCATATCGAGCCCGGCGCAGAAGCTTTTGCCCTCTCCCGACAGCACCACCGCCCGGATATCGGCGGCGGCGACCTCTTGCCCCGCCGAGAGGATCGCCTTGATCATCGCATCGTCCAAAGCGTTCATCTTGTCGCCGCGAGTCAGCGTGACATGGGCGATGTGATCTTTGTATTCGACGGATACGCGGGACATGGGACCTCCGGTGCGTTCTTTGTTGCGTCAAGCATGCCAGTAAGAGGCAAGCAGCGCTACAACGACGTCAGGGCAAATCGGCGATCGGCATCCGACCAAACCAAGGAGAGTCCAGTGTCATTACATAGAACTGGTCGCCAGCCGCCTGGCCCGCAGTGGTGATGCCCAGCCGCCCTTGGGGGTCTTGCAGCGTACGCAGGATGATTCCGTCACCATCAAACTGCACCAGCATACCGCGGTGGATCGGCGCGGGGCGCACCTTGGGTCCCAACCGCCAGATCACCTTGCGTAGGAAGGGATAGGGCATCAGCTTTTCCGCGGGCACGCGCGGGCTGGCGAATGCCATCCAATAGGTGCCGTCACCTTGCGCTTTGATGTTGTCCGGATAACCCGGCAGGTTATCCAAAAGAACCTCTTGTGCTCCGGCTTTGGGGCCGACCAGCCACAGCTTGTGCACCCTTGCCCGACCCGTCTCGGCAATCAGCAGGAAATCTTCATCCGGTGAAAGGGCAATGCCGTTGGCGTAGACGAACCCTTCGGCGATTTTTTCGGCAGTGCCGTCAGGCGAATAACGTGCCGCATAGCCGGTTGGCGATTGCTCCCAGATCGTCATGACCGAGGTGGGTTTGGTGCCGCCCATGGTTTCAGGATCGAACCGGTTTGAGGAGTTCGAGAAATAGACCGTGCCGTCCTGTGCCACGTCGAGGTTGTTGGCATAGATGATAGGCGCGCCATCGATCTCGGAGACCAGTGTTTCCAGCGTTCCGGGCCCGGCCCAGCGCATCAGCCCTCGAAAGCTGTCGGCGATATAAAGCGCGCCATCTGGTCCCGCCCGCAGACCCAGGGGGCGGCCGCCAAGTTGATCGACCTCGGCCGGCTGGTCACCGTCGATGCGATAGAGGGTGCCGGATTGGCCGGTGGTATAAACCGCGCCGTCTGGCATCACTGCGATGTCTTCTGGGCCAATCTCCCCCGCCGGTAGCGAGATCAACTGCGCTGTGTCAAGATAGTTGTTTTCGGCAAAATCGCCCGTGAATCCGGGCGGTTCGGGTGGCTCGTAGGCCACTGGGTCAACCGGGACCGGCCAGAACACGAGATAGGCAAGACCGATAAGGACAAGTGCCAGTATATAACGCATAACGCCTCCGAACTGCGGTTGCGAGCACACTGACCGTGATTGCATCTGCGTGCAAGGCTTGCCCCGCTGCGGAGGTTGCGCTTATCTGCCGCCATGACCGGTCCTCGTTACACCCCGCTTGCCCAATCCCTGCCCGCAACCGTGCCATTTGTCGGCCCCGAAACGCAGGAGCGTCAGCGTGGCGCGCCCTTTATCGCCCGGATCGGTGCAAATGAGAGCGTTTTTGGCCCCTCGCCGCGCGCCATAGAGGCGATGCAGCGGGCGGCGGATGAGATATGGATGTATGGCGATCCTGAGAATTACGAATTGCGCCACGCGTTGGCCGCGTATCATAGCGTGGCACCCGAGAATATCGTGGTCGGCGAAGGCATTGATGGCTTGCTAGGCTATCTGGTTCGGCTGTTGGTCGGGCATGGAGATGCGGTTGTGACGTCGGACGGGGCCTATCCCACCTTCAACTACCATGTGGCGGGGTTCGGAGGGGATTTGCACAAGATTCCCTATCGCGACGATCACGAGGACCCGGAGGCGTTGTTTGCCAAAGCAGCAGAGGTGAACGCAAAGCTGGTCTATCTGGCCAACCCTGACAACCCGATGGGCACTTGGCATTCCGGCGCGGATATCGTGGCCGCGATGAAAGCGTTACCAGAAGGCTGCTTGTTGGTTTTGGACGAGGCGTATGTAGAATGCGCCCCGGAGGGAACCGCCGCGCCTGTTGCGGCTGATGATCCGCGGGTCATCCGAATGCGGACGTTTTCCAAGGTCTATGGGATGGCCGGGGCTCGGGTTGGCTATGCCATCGGTGCGCCCGGGTTGATTTCCGCCTTCAACAAAGTGCGCAACCATTTCGGTATGAACCGGGCTGCCCAAGCCGGGGCTTTGGCCGCGCTTGAGGACAGCGATTGGCTGGCGCAGGTTCAGGATCAAATTGCCGAGGCTCGAGACAGGATCGCGCAGATTGCACGGTCCAATGGGTTGGAACCTTTGCCATCAGCCACAAATTTCGTGGCGATTGACTGCGGGCACGATGGGGTGTTTGCTAAGGCCGTTCTGGACTCGCTGGTCGAACAGGGAGTGTTTGTGCGCATGCCGTTCGCGGCACCCCAAAACCGCTGCATTCGGGTGAGCTGCGGGAGCGAGAGGGAGATGGTGGCCTTTGAGGCTGCTTTGCCCAAGGCCTTGGCGAAGGCCCGGTCTGTTTAGGGGGCTGTCTGCCCTCATCGCGTCTAAGCCTGATTCCGCGCGAGGATATTTTAGCCAGTTGAAGAGGCGGATCGGGTTTTAGGCCGCCAATGCGGCGGCTGCAGCTTCGAGCGCGCCTTTGCCACGGGGGATATCGAGCGCAGCCATTGCGGTTTCCATGCCGCCCAGCATGGCCATGACCATCTGGGCATTCACGTGGCCCATGTGACCAAGGCGGAAACAGCCGTCCCAGTCGTCCATTCCCAGTCCGATACCCAGTGTGAGGCCGAGTTGGGTTTCGGTATAGCTGCGCAGCGGCGTGCCGCGCCCCTCGGTCAAGCGGAGGGCGGTGACGGCATGGCTGCGATGGGCCGGGTCGGCGACGTTGAATTGCAACGCGCCACCTTGCGCCCAGATTTCACAGGCGGCCCAGATGGCCTTTGCCAGGTGTTCATGGCGAGCCCAGACCTGTTCGAGGCCTTCGCCGTGGATCAAGTCAAGCGCGGCGCGCAAGCCGTAGAGGTGGTGTGTTGGCGCGGTGCCGTTGAAATACTGGTAGAACAGATCGGGATGCGCGCGCGGCTGCCAGTCCCAATATTGCGAGACGCGGGGCATTGAAGCGCGTTTGGCTTGCGCTTTGTCGTTGAAGAAGACGAAGCCGGTGCCTGCCGGGGTCATCAGCCCCTTTTGGCAGGCAGTCACCGTGACGTCGACACCCCAGGCATCCATCTCGAACCGATCGCAGCCCATGGATGCAATGCAGTCGGCCATCAGCAAAGCGGGGTGGTCGAGGTCGTCGAGCAAGGCGCGCAGGGCTGGGATATCGTTGCGGATCGATGTGGAGGTATCGACGTGAACCGCAAGCACGGCCTTGATTTTGTGGCTGGAGTCGGCGCGCAATGCTTCGGCGATGCGCTCCAGATCCCAGGGAGAGGACATGCCGAAATCAATCAATTCGACCTTGGCGCCGATCCCCTCGGCCATCTCGGCCCAACCGTGGGTGAAGCGGCCCGAGGCCGGGGCCAGCACGGTTTCGCCGGGCGCGATCACGTTTGAGAGCGCGGCCTCCCACGTGCCGTGGCCGTTGGCGATGTAGATGGCGACGTTGTTCTGGGTTCCGGCAACGCGTTTAAGGTCATGCGTCAGCGCGGGCATCATCTCAATCAATTCGCCGTCATAGATATTGGGCGACGGACGGTGCATCGCCTGTAGCACCGCGTCTGGCATGACCGAGGGGCCAGGGATGGCCAGATACTCGCGCCCTTGCGCGAGGGAGATTTGGTTTGTCATGAGGGCAACCTGTTTGAATTGAGGCTTACCCTAGCGTTTCGCCCTGCGACGTCAATCCACCAGACTGGCGGCCTCGCGCGCAAGTGTTTCGATTCCAGCCCAGTCGCCAGTTTGTACCATTTGTTTGGGCGCGACCCAGCTGCCTCCGGCGCAGGCAACATTCGATAGAGACAGGTAATCGAGGGCATTTGACGGCGATACGCCACCGGTTGGGCAGAAGGTGATCTGCGGCAAGGGCGCGCCGATGGCTTTCAGGGCGGGCGCTCCGCCCGAGGCCTCGGCGGGGAAGAATTTCAGCATATCATAGCCCTTTTCCAGCAGTGCCATAGCTTCGCTTGCGGTGGCCGCGCCGGGCAAAAGGGTCAGGTCTTCGGCTTCGCAGGCGGCGATCAACGCATCGGTTGCGCCCGGTGAGACACCGAACTGCGCCCCCGCATCTTTGGCGGCGCGGACGTCTTCGGGGGTGACGAGTGTACCCGCACCTACTACGCCACCAGGGACGTCGGCCATCGCGCGGATAGCGTCGAGCGCGGCGGGGGTGCGCAGGGTGACTTCAAGCGCCGGGAGGCCTCCGGCGACCAAGGCTTCGGCCAACGGGCGCGCGTGGGCGGCGTCATCCACGACCAGAACCGGGACGATCGGGGCCAGCGCGCAGATCTCACGGGTGCGTTGAGTTTTGGACATGGGGTTACACTCCGAAAATGCTGGCGCCGGTGTCGGCTGAGCCGACATTCTGGCGGAAGGCGCCGAAGAGATCACGGCCAACGCCGTGTTGGTTTGCAGTGAGGTCTGCAGTAGCAGGTGCACGGTCGAGAACGCTGGGGGTCAGGATTTCCAACTCGCCCTTGATCGCATCGACGCGCAAAAGATCACCGTCCTGCAGATAGGCGATGGCTCCGCCGTCCAGCGCCTCGGGGCAAACATGGATGGCAGCGGGAACCTTGCCAGAGGCACCGGACATCCGGCCATCAGTGACCAGAGCCACTTTCTGTCCCCTGCCCTGCAGGATTGACAAGATGGGTGTCAGAGAGTGGAGCTCGGGCATACCGTTGGCCTTGGGGCCTTGGAAGCGGACGACGACGATGACGTCATCGGTGAACTCACCGGCTTTGAAAGCCTCTTTCACGGCGTTCTGATCGTTGAACACACGAACGGGCGCTTCGACCACTTGGTGTTCAGGCGCCACGGCCGAGACCTTCATGACGCCTGTACCCAGGTTGCCGGTCAGGCGAGAGAGGCCGCCGGTGGCCTGAAAGGGGTCTTTGGCGGGGCGGACGATCTTTTCGTTCAGACTGTGGCCCGCGCCGTCTTCCCAGATCAATTCGCCGTCCTTCAGCTTAGGTTCCTTGGTGTAGTTGTGCAGGCCCTGACCGGCGACGGTGAGCGTGTCGGGGTGTAGAAGGCCGTCTTCCAACAGAGTACCGATGGCAAATCCCAACCCACCAGCGGCATGGAAATGGTTCACATCCGCCAGACCGTTGGGATAGACTCGCGCGACCAAAGGCACGACGGCGGAGATGTCCGAAAAATCCTCCCAATCCAGCACGATACCACCGGCACGCGCCATGGCGATCAGGTGGATCAGTAGGTTGGTGGAACCGCCGGTGGCCATCAGGCCAACGATGCCATTGACAAAAGCACGCTCATCAAGGATCTGGCAGACGGGCGTGTAGTGATTGCCCAACGCACTGAGGGAAAGGGCGCGGCGCGCACCTTCTTCGGTCAGCGCATCGCGCAGGGGCGTGTTGGGGTTGATAAAGCTGGAGCCCGGCAGGTGCAGGCCCATGAACTCCATCAGCATCTGGTTGGTGTTCGCGGTGCCGTAAAACGTACAGGTTCCAGGGCCGTGATAGGCGGCCATTTCCGCTTTCATGAGCTCTTCGCGGCCTACTTCTCCGGCGGCGAATTTCTGGCGGACCTTGGCTTTTTCGTCGTTAGGCAAACCGCTGGTCATCGGGCCGGCGGGCAGGAAGACGGCTGGCAGGTGGCCGAACGCCTGCGCGCCGATGATCAGACCGGGCACGATCTTATCACAGACTCCGAGGAACACCGCCGCATCGTAGGTGTTGTGGCTCAGCGCCACACCCGTTGCCAGCGCGATCACGTCGCGCGAGAACAGTGACAGTTCCATCCCCGCCTCGCCTTGGGTGACGCCGTCGCACATAGCGGGTACGCCACCTGCAACTTGAGCGGTGCCGCCTGAGGCGCGTATCGCATCGCGGATCAGGGCGGGATAGCGCTCGAACGGCTGGTGCGCGGACAGCATGTCATTGTAGGCCGTGACGATACCCAGATTTCCGGCTGTGCCGGTGGCCATTGAGTTCTGATCTTCACCCGCGCCTGCATAGGCATGGGCCTGACCGCTGCAGGACAGGTGCGCGCGGGCTGGACCTTTGGATCTGGCCTGCTCCATCCGTTCCAGATGCGGCCCGCGCAGATCTGCGCTGCGGTCGATGATGCGTTTGGTGACGTCGGATATAACTGTGTTGACCATGATTACCCTCCGATCTGACGCCAGCGGCGCCCATCGCGATGCATCAGCATCAGTGCTTCCTCGGGGCCGGAACTGCCCTGATCGTATTTCGCAGGCTTGTCTCCACGATCTTCCCAGCCGCGAATGATCGGATCGACCCAGGCCCAGGCGGCTTCGGCTTCGTCCCCACGCATGAACAAAGTCTGATCACCCCGGATCACATCCATGATCAAGCGTTCATAGGCGTCCGGGGATTGGCCATCATCGCCCAAAGCGTCCGCGAAGCTCATGTCGAGCGCAACGTCTGACAGGCGGAAACCGCCCTGCCCCGGTTCCTTAATCGTCGTGCGCAGAGTGATGCCTTCGTCCGGTTGCAGGCGGATCACCAGCACGTTGCCATGCAGCGGGCCGACATTCGGGAAGATCGTGTGCGGAGGATCGCGGAAGAACACCGCGATCTCGGATTCGCGTGCCCGCAACCGTTTACCCGTGCGCAGATAGAATGGCACTCCGGCCCAGCGCCAGTTGCCGATATGCGCCTTCAGCGCAATGAAGCTTTCGGTACGGCTGGCGGGGTTGCCGACGTGATCCAGATAGCCATCGCCCCCTTTTTCGGTGCGATACTGACCACGAGCGATATCCTTGGGTTCCACCGGCTCCAGCGCTTCGATCACTTTGACCTTCTCATCGCGCACCGCGTTGGGTGAGAATTTCGAAGGCGGTTCCATCGCTGTCAGGCACAGCAATTGAACCAGATGGTTCTGAATCATGTCCCGCATTGCACCGGACTGATCGTAATAAGCGCCGCGCCCTTCGACGCCCACGGTCTCGGCCACGGTGATCTGAACATGGTCCACATGGGTGGCGTTCCAGAGCGGTTCGAACAGGGAATTGGCAAAGCGCAAAGCCATCAGGTTCTGCACGGTTTCTTTGCCCAAATAGTGGTCGATCCGGTAAATCTGATGCTCTTCGAAACAGGCGCGCAGGCCCTCATTCAACGCTTTGGCTGATGCCAGATCGTGACCAAAAGGTTTCTCGACCACGATACGGCTGTCCGGCGTGGCCAACCCGTTATCGTTTAGCCGTTGTGCGATACCTGAGAAGAGACTGGGGCCCACGGACAGGTAAAATGCGCGAACCACATCCGGACGCAGCGCCTTGGCCAAATCGGACCAACCTGCGTCACCCAGCGCATCTACCGGAACGTACTCGACGCGAGACAGAAAGCGATCAAGCGTGTCTTTTTTGAATCCTGGCGCAAACTCTTGCATCGAAGCACGCAGCTGTTCGCGGAAGCCATCGCTGTCCATGTCGGATCGGGCGGTTCCGATGATGCGCGCATCCTCCGGCATCTGGCCGACCTCGAACCGGTGATACAGGCCCGGCAGGATCTTGCGTTGCGCCAGATCGCCCGTCGCACCGAACAAAACAAGGTCGAACGGATCAACCGGAATTACGCGTGAGACCATTGCAAGGCTCCTTTCGACTTCCCCGCCAGATTAGGCAAGGATTCAGCCCGGGACTAAACGCATGTGCGTCATAATTAATGTTATCGCTAACATTCATCGGCTGAATAAGAAACCCGAACGCAAAAATCAAGCTCGGATTTACAATCAACATCGCAGAAGGCCGGTCAGGATTGTGTTCGCAGCCAATCCATCACCGCAGGTCGCACGGATTGTTCGCCGCGATGGCGGGCATCGGCGATAATCTTGCGCACTTCCTGAAGGTTCGATCGCAGCATCAGGCTTTTGACCGGCCCGATTGAAGCGGGGCGCATCGACAGCGTCCGAATACCCATCGCAGCGAGGCACAGCGCCTCGACCGGGCGACCGGCATCTTCACCACAGAAGCTAAGCGGAGTTTCGGAAATCGCGCATCGTTCCACAATACGTTCGATAAAACTCAGAAAGCTGACATTCAACGTATCATAACGACGACGCACCAGCTCATTCTCGCGGTCGGCGGCGAAGAAGAATTGTTTCAAGTCGTTGCCACCGATCGAGATAAAGCCCACCTCGTCAAAGAACTTCTGTGGCGCAAAGGCGAGCGAGGGCGTTTCCAGCATCGCCCCAACCTCGAGTGTTTCGGGCAAAACGTGACCCAGCCGACGTTCACGTTCGATGGTTTTCTTGACCTCCCAGCGCGCTTCCCTGAATTCATCTGCCTGCGCGACAAACGGGAACATGACCGTCAGGGGTCGCCCATCGGCGGCACGGATCAGCGCCTGTAGCTGCATCCGCATCACGCCGCGTTTGTCCAGTCCGACGCGAATCGCGCGCCAGCCCAGCGCCGGATTCGGTTCTTCCACGTGCTTCATGTAGGGCAGAACTTTGTCCGACCCGATATCCAGTGTTCGGAACACCACTCGCTTTTCGCCCGCCGCATCCAGGACCCGTTTGTATTGCGTTACAAGCTCGGATCGTTTCGGCATCTGATTGCGGATCAGGAATTGCAGCTCGGTGCGGAACAGACCCACGCCTTCGGCACCCGAGTTATTCAGTGATGGCAAATCAGCCATCAAACCCGCGTTCATCACCATGTTGATACGCGCACCATCCTGCGTCACTGTCGGCGTTTCGCGGATCGACGCGTAGCGTTCCTGCGCCTTGGCTTCCATCGCGATCTTGTCGCGGAAGGCACTGACCACGGTGTCTTCGGGGCGCAGATGCACGACGCCGCTATCCCCATCAACCAGAATGTGATCACCATTCAGTGCTTCGGTTGTGATACGGCCCACATGCACCACCAGCGGGATTGCCAGAGCGCGTGCCACGATGGTTGCATGGCTGCCAACCGAGCCTTCTTCCAACACGATGCCTTTGAGCGATCGGCCATATTCCAGCAAGTCTCCAGGGCCGATGTTACGGGCGATCAGGATCGGATCGGGCGGTAGATCAGCCCCGTTGCCATTGCCCTGACCGGTCAGAATCCGCAGTAACCGGTTGCTGAGATCGTCCAGATCCGCCAACCGTTCACGCAAGTACGGATCAGTGACCTGCCCCATGCGGGCGCGGGCCTGGGATTGCTCTTTCTCGACCGCCGCCTCGGCGCTGAGGCCAAGGGCGATGTCTTCCTCCATCCGGCGCATCCAGCCCTTGGAGTTGGCAAACATCCGGTAAGCTTCCAGAACCTGCAACTGCTCCTTGTCGCCACCCTGAGAAATCTCGAGCATCTTGTCGACGCCAACGCGTAGCTCTTCAACAGCTTCGCTCAGCCGCTCGCGCTCACGATGCGGATCTTCGGCGATTGGGTTGGTGACTACGACGCGTGGCTCGTGCAGCCAGACATGACCTTCAGCAGACCCTTCCTGCGCAGGTCCCCCATTCAATTGCACCGACTGCTGATGAAGCGGTGACAAGGCTGCGCCTTCGCCCACGAATGCGCCCAGTTCGGCCATTTCAGCCAGAACCATCGCGACCACTTCCAGCGCATAGACCTCATCCGCTGAAAACTCACGCGCGTCCCGTGACTGCACAACCAGTACGCCAAGCTTCTGCCCCAGACGCTGCACCGGAACACCCAGGAACGACGAATACCGTTCCTCGCCGGTTTCCGGCATGTACCGAAACCCCTTGGCTGACGGCGCATCGGCGGTATTGACCACCTTGCCGTATTTGGCGACGCGTCCAACCAGCCCCTCACCCATGCGCATCCGGGTCTGGTGCACGGCTTCGGGTGATAAACCTTCTGTGGCGCAAAGCTCCAGCGTGTCTTCATCGCGGAACAGATAGATCGAGCACACTTCGCGTTCGGTACTGTCTGCGATCAGATGCGTGATCCGGTCAAGACGTTCCTGACCGGCGGCCTCGCTGGCCATTTCTTCGCGCAGCCGCCCCAGCAGCTTGCGAGATTCTGTTTCCGTGCCTTCCGCCATGGCCCACCCACGTTACGGTTTCAGACGGGACACGTGGCTGAAAACTCAGGCCGCCTTGTCCAGTTCAAAGGCATCATGCAGTGCCTGAACCGCAAGTTCCATGTATTTCCTGTCGATCAGGACGGAAATTTTTATCTCGGAGGTTGTAATGACCTTTATGTTGATCCCCTCATCCGAGAGAATCTTGAACATCTTGGCCGCAACACCGGATTGCGAGCGCATGCCGATCCCCACAACCGACACCTTGCAGACATCTTCGTCAGCAACCAGTTCGGCATAGTTCAGCTCACCCTGTTCCTTGATCGCCAGCAGGGCCTTTTCGGCCCGCGCAACCTGATTGGTCGGGCAGGAGAACGTCATGTCGGTACGCCCTTCGTCCGAGATGTTCTGGACGATCATGTCAACGTTGATGCCTTCATCGCTGAGTGCGGTGAAGATGATCGAGGCAATTCCGGGACGGTCGGCAACCGAGACAACGGTCATCTTTGCCTCATCCCGTGAATAGGCCACGCCCGAGACTACATTGGATTCCATGATTTCCTCCTCGTCGACGACCAGCGTACCAGCCTCGTCGGATTGTTCCTCAAAGCTTGAGAGAACGCGCAGTTTCACCTTGTAGCGCATCGCCAGCTCGACCGAGCGGGTCTGCAGCACCTTGGCCCCAAGAGAGGCCAGTTCGAGCATTTCCTCAAACGAGATCCGATCCAGCTTGCGCGCTTTCTCGCAGATGCGCGGGTCGGTGGTGTAGACGCCGTCCACATCTGTGTAGATATCACAGCGCTCGGCGTCGAACGCTGCAGCGAATGCCACGGCGGTGGTATCAGACCCACCGCGGCCCAATGTGGTGATCCGTCCTTCGGGGCTGATGCCCTGAAAGCCTGCCACCACCGCAACACGCATGCCTTCGTCAAACTTCTGAGTAATGTTCTCCGGCGGGATCTCTTCGATCCGGGCAGCCGAATGGGCGCCGTTCGTGATCAGAGGCACCTGCCAGCCCTGCCAACTGCGCGCCGGGATTTCCATTTCTTGCAGCGTCAACGCCATCAGGCCTGCGGTAACATTTTCACCCGAAGAGACAACGGCATCGTATTCTCGCGCATCATAGAGGGGCGAGATTTCATCGACCCAACCTACCAGCTCGTTGGTTTTACCCGACATGGCCGAAACGATGACGATCACGTCATAGCCCTTGGCGACCTCGACACCGACCCGTTTTGCAGCGCGGCGGATCCGGTCCAGATTGGCGACCGACGTGCCGCCGAATTTCATCACGAGTACGGGCATGAGGCCAAAGTCTCCGCGCCTTGAATTTCTGATCCCGTGCGTCTTATGCGAGGGGGGGCGTAAGGGCAAGTGGGCAAAGTCTGCGCAGCAGTGCTTTACTTTGATCGCACGTGATGTAAGCGTTCCATCAACATCTTATTCCAAGAGGATTTCCATGTTCCGCTTTGCCCTTGCCCTGACTCTGATCTCAACCGCTGCCAATGCCCAAGTGGCCACCCTGTCGGGAACGGACGGTGAGAATTCACTGGGCACGGTACCTTGCGCGGCTTTGGCGGGTGACACACTGGCCAGCTGTCCTGCCGAATTGCGCAAGCGTGAAGATGGGACCGCGACGCTGGCGGTACAGTTGAACACCGGCGAGGTGCGGCGGATCTATTTTACCAAGGGCGTGCCTGATTCCAGCAGTTCGACATCGAATCTGACATATGAAACACGCGGCGACATTATGGTAATTTTCATCGAGCCCGGAGAAGTCTATGAACTCCCCAAAGCGGCCTTGAACACTCAGTAAGGGTGTGCGCGACCGTCCCATGTTTCAAAACAACCGGTGGTGTCGAGCGAAAGCGCCGCAAAGCGCTCGATCAGGCCATCCGCCGCTTGATCTACGCTGATCTCTGCGCTGGTTCCGCCCATATCGGTCTGCACCCAACCCGGATGATAGATTCCGACCGCAATTCCATCTGCCTGTAGATCCGACGCAAGGTTGCGACCCAGATTCAGAACCGCTGCTTTTGAAGCGCGATAGATATAGCTGCCACCGGGTGCGCGCGTATGTGATGCCATCTGAGAAGAGACAATCGCAATTCGTCCCCGCCCCGCACGCAGGTTCGGCAATAGTGATTGAATAGTCAGGAACACGCCGGTCACATTGGTGGCGAAGCTCTGCGCCCACATCTCAGCGGGATAACCGTTAAGGTCGTGACCTTTATCCAAATACACACCCGCATTGCAGATCAGAAGATCGATCGGGCGACCTTGTAATTGCTCGGCCATCGCCGCGTGATGGGCCGGATCTGTGACATCTAATACGATGTCGGCACTACCGTCTCGCGACGTCCCTATCACATCTTGGCCTGCGGCACGGTATTGATCCGCCAGGGTTTTTCCGATCCCCCGGTTCGCGCCAGTAATAACGATATGCATTGGTCAGTTGGTCTTACGGCTGGGGACAAACGGCAGTGGCGCGACGGGCACGCCATCTTCAATCAGTGACTGCGCCTCTTCGGGCTGTGCCTCACCATAGATGGCGCGCTCGGGCGCATCACCCAAATGTATTTTGCGCGCCTCGCTGGCGAAATCCTTGCCTACATAGTCAGAGTTTTCTTCGACCTTGCGACGCAGTTCGCTCAACACTTCTTGGATCTCGGGCGAAGGTTTTGCCATATTGATCTCATCTGTTGGCGCTGGCGTCGGCGCCGGAGTTGTATTGGCAACGGTATCTCGTGCAGGCCGAACCCGCGGTGTCATGATCGCCTTTTCCACCTGATCGCAACCACAAACGGCGCAGGTGACCAACCCGGTGTTTGCCAACTTGTCAAACGCAGCGGCTGATTGGAACCAGCTATCAAAGCTGTGGCCTTGGCTACATTTCAATGCGTATTGAATCATGGTGTTTCCAGTTTACGGTTGGCGAATAGATACCGACCAACATGGCAATATCAAGTCTTGATCTTGACCCACTAGTGCGAATGGCCGCCGAATCCGTCCAAAAGTGCAGCAAGCTCAGGGGATGACACCTTCGCCGATGCTTTTTCAGGCGAATACCACTTCCTTCTGCGTTTACCGGCTTCGGGGAAACGAGTTTCCATTTGCTGTACATACAGCGGAAAAACATCAACCAGACACAACGCAGAGGCATTGTTAGATCGCTTCTTTACGTATGCAAATCGGCCCAGACTTTCAGTTCCACATTTTCCAAGCACGCCCGCCTCTTCCCAGGCCTCCCGCGCGGCAGTTTCTGGCGCAGATAGCCCGTTGATGAGCCACCCTTTTGGAATGATCCAGCGTTGCGCCCGACGGGTCGTGATCAACAAAATTTCAGGCGCACCACATTTGATGCGATAACAAAGTGCAGCAGATTGGGTAAACACAGGCAGCGCCCCGGACAGAGAAAGCCCCTCTGCCGAAAGCCTGCTAGCCACGCCACTGCGCCCGTCAAACACGGTTCATACCTACTGCTCGCTCCGCTTATGTTGCGGTTTATAAAGTGATATTTATCATATCTGGTGGAATCTGCCAAGCATTACGGGAAAGTTCCTTGCCTAAGGTCCATCCGTCCCGACAATCGGCGCACCAACTCGTCATGAGGGATGTCGGCGTCAATTGCCAATCGACGGAGCCCGAAATGCACCTGCGCGATCTGCTGATAGTAGCGGGTATAAATAAAGTTCGTGCCACCCCCGGCAAGCGCACCAAGCAGCGGTACGGACTGCGCCGCGAGCTTCTGGCCCAGCACGACCGACAATCGCGGAGCAACCAGCGCAATCAGGCGCTGCATGGTTGGCCCCGTCAGGGTCAGACGCATCGAGAAAAAGCCCAGATCAGCCCCATCATCCTCGGCCAGCGGCCCTGCGGCTGACAGCACCCGGATCGAGTCGAATTTCACGTTTTCAGCCTTCGGATCGAACCCTTCGCGTGCTGCCGCGCCTTGGATGGCACGTAGCATCATTGCTGTGGTCGCGGGCAGTTCAACCAAAGCTGTTGACACGCCGCCCAGGCCTCCGGCTGCGCCCATGGCGGTAGTCAGCGCCGTATTGACCCAAGGTTTCTGATCCGGCACCGCCCGGCGCGTGCCTTCGGCGGCATGCATGGCCAGCCAAAGCGCCTGTTCGGTTGCTTCGGTCAGTCCTTCCCGCACTGGTTTTGGCAGCTGATCCAGCAGGGATTCTGCAGACCCGCCCAATTTGTTCAACAGGTTTACCCCCGCACCACCTGCCGATCCATAAAGTTGCGCCAGCCGGTCAAGTTCGGCCTCGGGATCGAGTTTTTCGACAAGAACAACGTCCTGCATCTGTGCCCTCCTGTTCTGAAAACATCGGCACTTTGCGGCGGGTTTTCAATGGGTCAGCGCGTCCAGCGGGTGACAACTCCTTGGATTCCAGACCAAACTCCAGGAATTAGCTCTAACCCAAGCACGCGATCTGGGTTGGTGGGTGGGGGCATCTCAACACCGGTGAGCCGATTGAAACCAAATCGCGCATAATAGGGCGCATCACCCACCAACATGACACGATCCCAGCCTTTGGCGCGCCCGGCTTCAACGCCCTGGTGGATCAGATAGCCGCCCAACCCCTCACCTTGATGGGTTGGATGCACGGCCACCGGACCTAGCAGCAATGCGTCGTGATCCTCTATGTGCACGGGCCAAAACCGGATCGCACCCGCCAGAATACCCTGCCCATCACGCGCAACCTGCGATAGCCCGGCAACCGGAGGCACGTCATCGCGCAGCCGATAGGACGACAGTGCCTCACGCCCCGGTGCAAAGCACAGGTCATATAGTGCCTCAACCTCCCACCAGTCCTCTGGCTCTTCCGGCCTGATTATGAATTGCTGCACGCGCGCCCTCTTTTCCTTGCTGGAATTCGCCCTAGCACTTCGATACGCCTTGGGCAAACGCTTGGAGATCTTATGTTCTATCGCCCCGAAGACGGCCACGGCCTGCCGCACAATCCCTTCAACGCAATCATCACGCCGCGCCCGATTGGCTGGATTTCAACGCGCGATGCGGATGGAATTAACAATCTGGCCCCCTATTCCTTCTTTAACGGCGTCGCCTACACGCCGCCTCAGGTGATGTTTGCCACAACGGGCACAAAGCACGATCAGGACGGCGGCAAGGACAGCATCGCCAATATCGAGGCAACCGGCGTGTTCTGCGTGAACGTCGTGGCCCATGCGCATCGTGACGCGATGAATGCCAGCTCGGAAGGTCTGGCAAAGCACATTGACGAATTCGCCCATGCCGGGCTGACCCCGATTGAATGCGAAACGATCGCCTGCTCGCGGGTCGCAGGCGCGCCCGCAGCGCTGGAATGCAAACTGACGCGGATCGTGACCCTACCGGGTGAGGCAAATCGAGTGGTATTCGGAGAGGTCACCGGCATTCATCTGCAGGACGACCATATTCGCGATGGCAAGTTTGACGTGACCTCGTTCAATCCCCTCGCGCGGCTGGGATATCGGGACTATTCTGTAGTGACAGAATTGTTCAGCCTTTCACGACCGGATGACTGATGCCGCTGCCCGATCCACTTCGCAGATATCCGATCTCTCTACCCGACGGATCTAGCCACAAGGGAACGGTATTCTTATCTCAGGCCGTCGATCATCCCCGGTTCGAGGCCGGAGCTTACACGTATGCTTCAGATTTTGATGCGCCGCAGGACTGGGCGCAGCGGCTTGCACCGTATCTGTTTCCCTTTTCGGAAGAAAAACTGGTGCTCGGCAAGTTCTGCCAGATCGCTCATGGGGTAAGGTTTATCACCGCTTCAGCAAACCACGCGACCGATGGGTTGACCTGCTTTCCGTTTCCGATCTTCAATCCGGATCGCATGACAGGCTACCAGCCTGACACACGTGACACGGTTATTGGGCACGATGTCTGGATCGGTTTCGGGGCGCTGATCCTGCCCGGCGCACGGATCGGAAATGGCGCAATCATCGGCGCAGGCTCGATCGTGCGCGGTGAGGTTCCACCCTATGCGGTTGTTACCGGTAATCCAGCGGAAATCCGACGCTACCGTTTTGATCGCCATGTGATCGAGCGGTTGCAAGCATTGCGCTGGTGGGATTGGCCCGCTGATACCATCGCACAGGCCGAAGAAGCGCTGCTCTCGGGTGATATCAACGCATTGGAGCAGATCGCTTTGCAGAAATAAGGCGGCCAATCAGGCCGCCTTTCCCAGTATTCAGTGCCCACCTAGAATTCCGGTCCGAACCGAATAATCGACAGCCAGCTCGTAATCCGGGTCATCATCGCTATCGACCATCAGGTGGCCGGCCTTGTTCAGTAGCGTGTGACAGTCGCGGCTGAGATGCCGCAGCATAACCCGCTTGCCCGCCGCCTCATATTTTGAAGCGATATTCTCGATGGCCTGCAGCGCGGATTGATCCACCACGCGGCTGGCTGCAAAGTCGATAATGACGGTCTCGGGGTCGTTATGTACCTCGAACAGTTCCACGAATCCTTCGGACGAGCCAAAGAACAGCGGGCCCTGGATCTCATAGACCTTCGCACCCTCTTCCGTTTCCGAGTCGCGCGTGACCGCATGGATGCGTTTCGCGTTATTCCAAGCGTATGCCAATGCCGAGACGATCACCCCGACCACAACAGCCACCGCAAGGTCCTCCATTACGGTCACGACTGTCACCAGTACGATCACGAACGCGTCCATCAAAGGCACCTTGCGCATGATCTTCAGCGAGTTCCAGGCGAAGGTGCCGATCACCACCATGAACATCACACCTACCAGCGCTGCGAGCGGTATTTGTTCGATCAACCGAGAGCCGACGAGGATAAACAGTAACAGGAACAGCGCCGCGGCGATGCCTGCGATACGCGTACGCCCACCGGATTTCACGTTGATCATCGACTGGCCGATCATGGCACAGCCGCCCATACCGCCAAAAAAGCCGGTGACCACGTTGGCGGTTCCTTGCGCGATGCACTCCTGCGAAGCACCGCCGCGTTTGCCGGTGATTTCACCCACAAGGTTCAGTGTCAGCAGAGATTCGATCAGGCCGATTGCCGCAAGGATCAGCGCATAGGGCAGGATGATTTCAAAGGTTTCCCAGTTTAGTGGAACCATCGGGATATGTAATTTAGGCAAACCGCCTTCGATCGATGCCAGATCGCCGACGCGCGGGACGTCCAGCCCAATGCCGATTACTAGCGCAGCGACGACTACGATCCCGGCCAACGGTGCAGGGATGATGCGAGTGATGCGGGGCATGACCCAGATCACCGCCATGGTCAGTCCGACCAAGCCAAGCATTGTATAAAGCTGCAGGCCTGACAACCACTCACCACCACTCATTCCGTGGCCGGTGTTTTCCATGGTGCCAGGTACTTTGAACTGGCCCAGCTGCGCCAGAAAGATCACAATCGCCAGACCGTTCACAAAGCCCAGCATGACCGGATGCGGCACTAGGCGGATAAACCGGCCCCAGTGCATTGCTCCTGCGATAATCTGCATGATCCCCATCAGCACCACCGTTGCGAACAGGTATTCGACCCCGTGCTGCGCGACCAGTGCGACCATGACAACCGCTAGTGCCCCGGTTGCGCCCGAAATCATGCCCGGACGGCCACCGATCAGCGCGGTGATCAGACCAACCAGAAATGCCGCGTACAATCCGACCAGAGGGTGCACCCCCGCAACAAAGGCAAAGGCCACAGCTTCGGGGACCAGAGCCAAAGCGACGGTGAGGCCAGACAAAAGCTCGATCCGCAGGCGGGAAAAGGTTAGCCCTTCGTCCGGGACCCAGCGCAAATCGGGTTTGGCTATACGATTGGCAAAGCTTGCCAGCATGGCTCGGGGCATGGATCGGTCCTGTTGGTCGGTTTTGTTCGCGCGAAAGGGGCCTTCTAGCGGTCAAACCAGCCTCGAGATACTGCGCTAAGCGGGACCCTGATATGCGCCCGGCGCATAGCTTGACGCAGGTGCACACAAACCGTTGAACCTACTTGTCAAAAGAGGCCGTGGCCCGCAGAACTCACCAAGAAGATATTTTCAACGGAGAGCAAACGTGACCCAAACAAAAATCGCCGTCATCGGAGGATCGGGTATCTATGACATCGATGGTCTGGAAAATGCCGAATGGGTCACTGTGGAGACACCATGGGGCGATCCCTCAGATCAGATTCTGACCGGGTCACTGGACGGTATTGAGATGGCCTTTCTACCGCGTCATGGGCGCGGTCATGTGCATTCACCGACCGAAGTGCCCTATCGCGCCAATATCGACGCGTTGAAGCGGCTGGGCGTAACGGATGTGATTTCGGTTTCGGCCTGCGGGTCATTCCGCGAACATATGGCGCCGGGTGATTTCGTGATCGTGGATCAGTTCATCGACCGGACATTTGCCCGCGAAAAGAGCTTTTTCGGAACCGGCTGCGTTGCTCATGTGAGCGTTGCCCATCCAACCTGCCCACGCCTATCGGACGCTTGCGAGACCGCCGGCAAGACGGCAGGCATCACGATCCACCGGGGCGGCACTTATCTGGCGATGGAAGGGCCGCAGTTTTCTTCGTTGGCGGAATCCAAGATGTACCGCGAGCACTGGGGCTGTGATGTGATCGGCATGACCAATATGCCGGAAGCGAAACTCGCCCGCGAGGCCGAGCTTTGTTATGCCTCGATCGCCATGGTCACCGATTATGACAGCTGGCACCCGGACCACGGCGAGGTCGACGTAACCGCAATCATCGCCACGCTGACCGGTAATGCGGAAAAAGGCCGAGCATTGGTCAAAGGTCTGCCCGCTGTGCTGGGGGCAGAGCGCGCACCCTGCCCTCATGGCTGCGACCGGGCGCTGGAATATGCCATCCTGACTGCGCCAGAAAAGCGTGACCCGGCCTTGTTGGTCAAGCTGGATGCGGTGGCTGGGCGGGTCCTGTGATCTCAGTTCTGAGACAGGTTCTTTTGCACCTCGTCCCACAGGCCATATGACCACAGATCGTTGTGGGTTCCGTCCGGGATCACGTAAAGCTGCGCGATATCAGACATCTCGGCCAAAGCCTGTCCGTGGTGCAGCGGGATGGTTTCATCCTCGGTGCCGTGAAAGATCAACGTCGGCACCGAGATCTGTTCGATCAGGTCGCGGGTGGCAAACTGATCCTTCATCAGGACAGAGACAGGAAGAAACGGATAGCGTTCCTCAGCGACATCGACGGTTGCAGTGAATGGGGCTTCGAGCACAAGCAATTCCGCCTCGGGGCGCTCGGCAGCAACGGCGGCCGCGATGCCGGTGCCGAGGCTTTGTCCGTGCAAAACAACGGCTTCACCCTTTCCGGTCAGTCGGTCAAAAAGTTGCACGCCATCAGAGATCAGCGCCAGTTCCGTAGGCTCACCCTCGCTGCCCGGAAAGCCACGATAGCTGGGGGCCAGCAAGCCATAGCCTGAGTTGAGAATTTCGCGCAAACGATCAGCGCGATCACCCAGATTGCCGCTTTGGCCGTGGAAAAACAGGACTGTCGGTGCATCGGGAACCGCAGCCGGCGCGACCCAGACTGTCAGCACTGTGCCATCGGTCATCGGGACCGATTGCATCTCAACATCTGCCAATCCAACGCTGGACGGGTCGGGCAATTCACCATCGGGTTTGTAAAGCAGGGATTGCTGGTTAAGAAACATGTAACCGACGATGCCTGCATAGATGATCGCACCGGTCAGCAGCAGCCCAACCAGAATGTTTTTTACGCGCTCAACGCCAAAGTGGCTGGAACCTGCCTTAGTATCTGCATGTTGTGTTTGAACCATTGCCCCCTCCTTTGGTCGCACTGCGAGTGTGGGAAGTCTTAAGCGCGTTTCAAGATGCATGAGCCAAGCTTCATCCAATCTTAAATCTGCTGCCGCAATGCAAGAACCCCTGGCGTTTGAGATAGCGGCAGTTGAATTGCCCTGATGCCACGCCATGTTGAAGCCAATTATCGACGAAAAGGCATACACTTAGCCAACCCAACCCGAGCATAGAGAGGCGTTATGAAACGTTTGGACGCGCTGGATGCTGCCCGCTTCTTAGCCTTTTGCGGTATGGTGTTGGTTAACTTCCGTATCGCAGCCGAAGTCGCTCCGGGCACTGATTGGGCCTCTGTTTTGATTGATGCGCTGGAAGGGCGCGCAGCTGCTTTATTCGTAGTTCTCGCCGGGATTGGTATCGGATTGTCACGTATCTCAGCAGGATTATTGCTACGCAGAGCTGCGTTTCTGTTTGTGATCGGTCTCATAAATATGACCATATTCGACGCCGATATCCTGCATTTCTATGCGCTTTACTTTGTAGTCGGTGCCGCGTTTCTGACGGCTTCGAAACGCGGGCTGTGGCTGGGAGCGTTGGGAATCCTGATCCTCGCAGTATTCGCCAACCTGATCTTCAACTATGATCAGGGCTGGGATTGGGAAACGCTGGTGTATACCGATCTCTGGAGCTTGCCCGGATTTTTTCGCAACGCAATTTTCAACGGCTGGCATCCGGTCTTGCCATGGGCAGCATTCCTATTGATCGGAATGGCGATCGGGCGGTCTGACATTCATATCCTTTGCATTCAGCATCGGTTGATCATGTGGGGCTTTGGCGCAGCGGTGCTGGCTCTGTTTCCGCAGATGTTAACATCAGACCCGGAATTGGCGGCCTATTTGGGGACCGAGTCGATCCCGCCCGGCCCATTCTACATAATGGCGGGGACTGGGACCGCCTGTATGGTGATCGGGTTGTTATTGAAGCTCTGGCCAATGATCGAGCGGAGTGGGATCGCGACGTTTCTGACCGCGCCGGGACGACAAAGCCTGACGTTTTTTTGGCCCATATCCTGATTGGAATGGGGCTGCTGGAAGAACTCGGACTGCTAAACGGATCGCTGAGCGCGCCGCAAATCGCGATGTACGCACTGTACTTCTGTGTCTTGTCGTCACTATTTGCCCTGCTTTGGTTCAGTAAATTCAAGCACGGACCATTAGAGACGGTGATGCGCCGCCTAACAGAACACGCAAAGGCTTGACCTCGCCGTTGCGGCGAGGCTTGGTGTGGGCGACGCATCGATAGGATTTCCAATGTCACTTGAACTCTGGCTCGCCTTTGTGGCCGCATCGACCGCTCTGCTGCTGATCCCCGGGCCGACGGTTCTGCTGGTTCTCAGCTATGCGCTGTCGAAAGGGCGTAGCGTTGCGGTTGCCTCGGCAACTGGTGTGGCTTTGGGAGATCTGGTGGCGATGACTGCATCGCTGTTGGGGCTGGGCGCGTTGGTATTGGCCTCGGCTACCATGTTCACTGTGCTGAAATGGGTGGGTGCTGTTTATCTGATTTGGCTAGGCATCAAACTTCTTCGCAGCGCGCCTTCTGGCGGTGTACAGGCTATTGAGACTGAACGAAATGTCACCGCCCGCAGTGTCTTTGGCCATGCCGCCGCCGTCACCGCGTTGAACCCGAAATCAATCGCTTTCTTCATTGCGTTTGTACCGCAGTTCCTGCGCCCGACTGATCCGCTGGGGCCGCAATTTGCAATACTGATCGCCACCTTCGTCGGTCTCGCCGGGCTAAACGCACTCGCCTATGCGCTGCTGGCGGATCGGCTGCGCCGCATGATCGGACGTACAAACGTCATCACTGCCATGACCCGGTTCGGAGGGCTGACTCTGATCGGGATGGGCGTCGCTACAGCTGTATTGCGCCGCCCTGCCTAAGGTCAGTCTTTGGCATTTTCCTTCATGAACGCCCGGATGAACCGGCGGATTGCGCGTGGCTGACGTAAACCGCGCAACTCGTGGCTCTCGAATGCTCAGTTTCGTTACCATGGCCTGCCAAACGCCATCGGCCGCCGCCGCAAGTAGCCGCAGGCGCCAAAGTTTTCTTGCATGACCGACTTTGATGGGTCAAACACCCCTGCGTGTTTGATGCCAAAGGGGTGGCCCATGTCCAGAAACAAAACGGTCAAGGATTACATTCGGACCATTGTCGATTTCCCGCATGAGGGGATCATGTTCCGGGATGTCACCACCCTGTTTGCTGATCCACGCGGGTTTCGTATGGCAATCGACCAGATGCTGCACCCCTATGCGGGCGAGCGGATCGATAAGGTCGTGGGTCTTGAGGCACGCGGCTTCATTCTGGGCGGTGCCATAGCACATCAGTTGAGCGTTGGATTTGTGCCAATTCGCAAGAAAGGCAAGCTGCCCGGCACTACGATCAGCCAAGACTATAAGCTGGAATATGGCGAAGCCATCGTTGAGATTCATGATGATGCCATCCAGCCGGGTGAAAAAATTCTGGTCGTTGACGACCTGCTCGCTACAGGCGGCACCGCTGCCGCTGGCATCAAGTTGATCGAACGGCTGGGGGGCGAGATTATCTCTTGCGCATTCATCATCGACTTGCCCAAACTAGGTGGTCGCAAAGCGCTGGAAGATCTGGGTATGGATGTGCACGTTCTGTGCGAGTTCGAAGGGCTCTGACCATCACACAATTCACGGACTCGTGACTGGAATTCGTGCAACCCGCAGGCTTAGCCCGGGTAAGGCGGATTTCAAGAAACTGCGACGCTTAATATCTCTGATCTCTTTGTGAACATACTGCGTACCCCGAATGATGCCACCTAAGGCATTCTCAACAAGGGAAATCACGTCATGTTTCGCAAATTCGCTGTTACTGGAGTTGCAAGTCTTCTGTTGACCACTTCTGCCCTGGCAGACGGGCATTCTAAAGATATCGTCGATACTGCAGTGGGTGCGGGCAGCTTCGCAACGCTCGTCGCTGCGGTACAGGCCGCCGAACTGGTTGAAACGTTAAAGGGTGACGGGCCGTTCACTGTGTTCGCGCCCACGGATGAGGCGTTTGCAGCGCTACCCGAAGGCACGGTAGAAAATCTGCTAAAGCCGGAAAACAAGGACCAACTTGTCGCGATCCTTACCTATCATGTTGTGCCTGGCAAAGTGATGTCGGGTGACTTGTCCGATGACATGACCGCCGCAACCGTACAAGGCGGGGATATTACTATCGATCTGGACAATGGCGTCATGGTGAATGATGCCAACGTGGTGCAAGCCGATGTTGAGGCCGAGAACGGCGTGATCCATGTGATCGACAAAGTTATTCTGCCTGCGTCATGAACTTGTGGCGCGGCCCGGTATTCGACCGGGTCGCGCTTAGTTTTTCAGAACCGCACCGGGGTTCATGATCCCCTTCGGATCAAGCGCCATCTTGATGGCACGCATGGCCTGCAATCTTACTGGATCGCCATAGTCTTCAAGATCGTCAGTCTTGAGCCTACCAACACCATGTTCCGCACTTACCGATCCTTCAAATTCATGTACCAGATCATGCACGGCACGTTTAACGGCACTGCGTTGTGCATCAAACTCGGCCTTGTCGTGACCGGCAGGCGGAAACACGTTGTAGTGCAGGTTCCCATCACCCAAATGGCCAAAGCAATTCACCCGGAACGGCCCCTGTTTGGCAACCACACGCGCGCCGCGCTGGATAAATTCGGGGATTCGTGAGATCGGAACCGAGATATCATGACTTGAGACAGACCCGATCAAGCGGTTGGCCTCGGGAATCTGCTCGCGCACCGCCCATAATTCGGCTCTTTGAGCCTCACTCTGAGCAATGACGGCATCCCCCACCAGACCGCGTTCATCGGCCGCAACATAGATTGCCTCGAGCATGTCCGAAGGATCTTGCCCAGCGGACAGGCCCAACTCGATCAGGACGCTCCATTCCGGTGGCTTTGCAAAGGGTTGCCGAATGTTTGGCAGAACCTCGGTCAGAAACTGCAGCCCTTGCCTGTGGATTAGCTCAAACGTGCTGATCGCCTCGCCCACCTGATCCCGCGCCAATGATAACAGATCAATTGCTGCCTCAGGCGAGGCAACCTCTAACATCGCCGTTCCGCCCCCTTTGGGTTGCGGGAACAGCTTCAGTGCCGCCGCCGTGATGATCCCCAGCGTCCCTTCGGACCCGATCATCAGGTTGCGCAGGTCATAACCGGTGTTGTCTTTGCGCAAACGACTAAGCCCATGCCAGATATCACCGCTTGGCAATACCACCTCAAGCCCCAAACATAGATCGCGTGCATTACCATAGCGCAGCACATTCACGCCACCGGCATTGGTGGCCAGATTGCCCCCGATCCGGCAAGATCCCTGTGCCGCCAGCGACAGAGGAAACAACCGTTCGGCATCCTCGGCTGCTGCCTGTACATCCGCCAGAATGGCACCCGCTTCAGCAACGAGAATGTTTTCAGTCGGGTAGATCGCACGGATTGCTGACATCCGCTCTAGCGAGATGATCAACGGCGTAGGGCCATCCGGCGCAACCTGCCCACCCACCAGACCGGTGCCGCCGCCATATGGAACAACGGGCACGCACGCTTCAGCAGCCAACCGGACCAGGGCCGATACCTCTTCTACGGTCTTAGGCAAGGCCAGCAACCCGCCCTGCCCCACAAACCGCTGACGTGGCTCTTCAAGATAGCGTTCGGAAACGGGCCTCAGTACATCATCGCCCAGCTGGGCGCGTACTGCTTCGGCAAAGCGGTCATCGGCGGGGTACAGAGTCATACCCACTCCCTGCCAAAGGCCAACGGCAGCGGCAAGCCCTATTCCTGCTCAATCAGATACTGGGGTTCCAACACGACGACCGTCGGTCGGTCTGGCAAAGTCCGCAATGAGACGATGAGTTCCGAAACTCCATCTCGCTCAACCGGAAAATCCTCGCGTATATCCACTAGAAATCGTTCAAGCGAGAAGTCTGAAAACCAGTGCATTGGAATAATGATCGAACTTTTCAGCCGCTTCAGAACTTGGATCATTTCGGGCAGAGGCATGGTCGTCCCACCATCCACTGCGGCCATGACCACATCAAGCCGACCCAATGCCGCGAATTGTTCGTCCGAGGGTATATGATGAAGATGTCCCAGATGACCGATGCACAACCCCTCTACTTCGAACACAAAGATCGAGTTCCCGCGCTCTTCCACCCCACTGTAGGCCGATCGAATATCGGTCGACACATTACGCACAAGCAGCTCTCCCAGATCGAGATGATGTTCAATGCCCTGCCCGAACTCACCCCAGCCAGGCAGGACGTACGGGATGGCCGGATCGGGATGGGCGGTCCAGTGGGTGCTGTGCGCATGGTTCATCGTGACTACGTCTGGAATCAGCGCTACGCCGCCGATAAAGCCGGTGAAATCGGTCACCGCGTTCAATCCACCCTGTGTCTGGATCAAAAACGATGCATGCGCGACATAGCTGATCCGAACCGAAAACTCTGGCACGGGATCCTGCCAGGCCGCTTTGTGAAGATATTCAATCCCCGGCGATGCATCTGCAATAGCGATACAGTGACTAGGCCGCCGCTCCTGCGCCACAGCCCCGCCCGAGATCATCATCAATACCGCAACAACCCGCCACATGCGTCGAGTGTAGCGCAGAACGCCCGCAAGTCATGCCCCTTGTTCATCTGGCCAAAATACTCCGGGGGAGGCGTGGCCTGCCACGACGGGGCAGCGCCCCCTAACCTACGTTGGTCTTCCCGCGCCGATCAGACCGCAAAGACGCATACAGAACATGCGTCCGCCAACGCCCGTTGATCTGCAAATAGGACTGCGCCACGCCTTCGTACTTGAAGCCCGAGCTTTCCAGCAATCCGCGCGAGGCCTTGTTTTCCGGCAAACAGGCGGCCTCGATCCGACTCAGATCAAGGCGGGTAAAGGCGTGATGAACCACCGCTCCAATCGCTTCGCGCATGAAGCCCTGACGGGCAAAGGATTGCCCCGTCCAGTATCCCAGTGTTCCGGCCTGCGCTGGACCACGGCGGATATTATCCAGCGTGATGGCCCCCAGCAGGACATTATCCGTACGGCGAAACAGAAATAGCGGAATCGCCGTACCGCCGGCAACCGAGCGCTGAGCCCAGTAAACCCGGTTGGTAAAAGATTTGCGACTCAGGTGATCCTTCGCCCAAACTGGTTCCCACGGGGTCAGGTATTCTTTTGACGCGCGCCGCAGCGCCGCCCAATCATTGAAATCGGAATGGACAGGCGGGCGCAGGCTCAGCCGCTCGGTTTCGAGTTTAAGCTTGCGTCTGCCCAGTAGCATCACGCCGCACGCCTCTCCTGCAGCTCAGCCAGCGATGGCGCACCCGAAACCGGCCCGTACAGCGCCAGCGCCGCCGGGGCCTGCATGGCCATCTTTTCAGCAAAGGCGCGCACATTCTCGGTACTGACCGCGTCGATCTTGGCGACCGTATCCTCAAGCGACGGCACCCGCCCCCAAATCTGCACCAGACGCGCCAGACGTTCGGCCCGGTTCGAGGGGCTTTCCAGCCCCATCAGCATTCCGGCCTTCATCTGTGCGCGGGCACGGGCCACTTCTTCGTCATTCATGTCGTCGGCGGCGCGCTTCATCTCGTCGATGGTGATCGTGGCCAGTTCTGCAACTTGATCGGCGGAGGTGCCCGCATAGATCGTGGTCGTACCGGTGTCGGCATAGGCGCCCGTCTGTGCAAATATCGTGTAGCAGAGACCACGCGTTTCGCGCACTTCCTGAAACAGGCGCGAAGACATGCCGCCGCCTAAAGCCGTCGAATAAATCTGTGCGGTATAGATCGCATCATCGCGATAGCCTGGGCTCTCCAGAGCCAGCGCGAAATGGGCCTGTTCCAGATCTTTTTCCTGCCGTGCCTCACCACCGGTAAAGCGGGCAATTTCAGGGGTCAGACCTTTGCGCGGCTGCAGATGGCCGAACATTTCTTCCGCCATCTTCATCAGGGCGTCATGATCCACAGCGCCCGCAGCGGACAGGATCATTTGTTCCGGCCCGTAATGCTCGGATACAAATCCTGAAAGGTCCTCACGCGAGAATGCGCTGACCCGCTCGGTCGGCCCCAGAATGGTCCGGCCCAGAGGCTGGTCGTGATAGCTCTGCTCTTGCAGCCAATCAAAGATCACATCGTCGGGCGTGTCATAGGCCTGACCAATCTCTTGCAGGATCACGCCGCGCTCGACCTCGATCTCGCGCGGATCAAAGATCGGGTTCAGAACGATGTCGCCGATTACGTCCATCGCCAGCGCCACATCGTCCTTCAAAACGCGCGCGTAATAGGCCGTAACTTCTCGCGATGTGTAGGCGTTTATATATCCGCCCACATCCTCGATCGCCTCGGCGATTTGAAGGGCTGAGCGCCGCTCGGTCCCCTTGAACGCCATATGCTCAAGGAAGTGCGCGATGCCGTTCTGCTCGATCCGCTCATGCCGCCCGCCGGCGGTCACCCAGATGCCGATGGCCGCTGATTGCAACCCCGGCATATGTTCACTGACGATACGAAAGCCGTTCTTCAGTTGGTCTTGTCTGACAGTCACTCAGCGATATGCCTTCTGATATGATCCTCAAGGGCACCCAGATCGTTGGCAATCCGTGTCACCCGTTCCGGACGTTCATACAGATCAGACATGCGGGATGGAAGAGGCGGATGTTCGCCGCTTGCCTTCTCAACCGCTGCCGGGAATTTCGCGGGGTGTGCGGTGGCCAGAGTGATCATCGGAACGTCGGCAGAGCGATGTTCTTCAGCGACCTTGATACCAACGGCAGTGTGCGGACAAACCAGTTCGGCGCTGTGGTTCAGAGTGTGTTTGATTGTGGCCAGTGTCTCATCCTCAGATACACGACCCGAGTCGAAGCTTTCCCGTAGCGCTTCCATCGCGCCTTGGCTGACGTTGAAGCCACCGTTCTTCAGTTCGTCCATCAATTGCGCAACGGCACCACCATCCTCACCATAGGCAAAGTACAGTGCGCGCTCAAAGTTGGAACTGACCTGAATATCCATCGACGGGCTGATCGAGGGGATCGTGTCGCCCTTGAAATACCCCTCGCCCGACAGACAGCGATGCAGAATGTCGTTCTGGTTGGTTGCCACGACCAGACGGTCGATGGGCAATCCCATACGCTTGGCCAGATAGCCTGCGAAGATGTCGCCAAAGTTGCCAGTCGGCACGGTAAAGCTGACCTTGCGATGCGGCGCGCCCACACTGACAGCTGCCGAGAAATAGTACACGATCTGTGCCAGAACACGCGCGAAGTTGATCGAGTTCACACCCGCGAGCTTAACGCTATCGCGGAAGTCGAAATCGTTGAACATATCCTTCAGTGCAGCCTGACAATCATCAAAATCGCCATCAACGGCCAGCGCGTGCACATTACTATCGGCGGGCGTGGTCATCTGACGGCGCTGCACTTCCGAAACACGGCCATGCGGGAACAGGATGAACACATCCACCGCGTCCAGCCCTCGAAACGCCTCGATGGCAGCTGAACCAGTATCGCCGCTTGTCGCACCGACGATAGTTACGCGATCACCGCGCCGTTTCAGCGCTACCTGAAACAGCTGGCCGATTAGCTGCATGGCGAAATCTTTGAAGGCCAGCGTGGGTCCGTGAAACAGCTCCAGCAGAAAATGGTTCTCGTTCAGCTGCTTCAACGGCGCGCGGGCGTCGTGTCCAAAACCATCGTAGGCCCGGGCGATGATAGCCTTGAACTCATCCTCGGCGAACGAGCCGCTGACATAGGGCCACATCACGCGGAATGCGATTTCTTCGTAGGGCAAACCCGCCAACGCAGCAATTTCGTCCTGCGACATCACAGGGATCTCGGCGGGAAGGTACAGGCCACCATCACGTGCCAGCCCGGTCAGCATCGCTTCTTCAAAGCTTAGTTCCGGCGCTTGGCCACGGGTCGAGATGTATCTCATTGCTCTTCTCTCTCAGAAGGGGCGCGGTTGCGCCACAGGAAGTATCCGGTCATTGCGGCCCAAACCAGAGCCAAACCAAACCATGTGATTGCATATTGAAGGTGGTCGTTCGGGATACCCGCCGTGTCCACCGGAAGAGGTGTTATGTCAGGGTCCGTTTTGGACCGGGCGATCAACAGCACAGGCTCTGTACCTAGTGCCGTAGCCAGAGTGGGCACGTCACGCGCAAACCAGATGTTGCCATCGATATCTGGCTCGGGCGTGTAGCTGTCGATTTCATCAGGCCAGTGCAGATTGCCTGAGACCTCCATCGGGCCGATCACACGGTCGGCTTTCTTGGCGGTCGTCGGTACAAAGCCCCGATCCACAAGAATAGTCCGATCCGCGGTGCTGAAGGGCTGAATGATCCGGTACCCAGCCCCAACCTGCTTGACCGAGACCAGAACGTGGATTTCCTCTGGCTTCATTTCTCCGAAGAGTGTGACAGGAAGATACTTGTCATCTGCTTCCGTGACGGTCTCGGGGAGATCAACCGCATCAGCCGCAATGCGCGCTTCGATCTCGGCCAAAATGCCCTGTTTCCAAGCCAGACGCTGCATTTGCCACACGCCGAGCGATATCAGCACGCCCAAACCCGCGAGGCCGAAAATCAGCAGAAACAGAATGCGGCGCATGGCGGGGCCAAACCTTGTTGCAGAAATCGGCGTCTTGTTACGGCGCGTGTTGGTCTAATTGCAACCACGCAATTGTATGGGGCGCAATCTTGCGCACCTTATAGAGAAAAAGCCGCCCCTTGGGGCGGCTTTTGCAATTGGATCACCTGACCGGCATCACATCAGCGGAGCTTGACCCCAGATGTAAACGGCGAAGAACAGGAACAGCCAGACGACGTCAACGAAGTGCCAGTACCAGGCTGCCGCTTCGAACCCGACGTGTTTCTCAGGCGTAAAATCGCCTTTCAGGGCGCGGATCAAGCAGACCGACAGGAAGATGGTTCCAATGATGACGTGGAAACCGTGGAAGCCGGTTGCCATGAAGAAGTTCGAGTAGAACTGGTCATCGCCAAACTTCCAGCCTTCGTGGGCCAGCAACTCATAGTACTCAAAGCCCTGCAATGCAGTAAACGCGATACCCAGAACGATGCCAATGGCCAGGCCATTGATCAGTGCCTTGCGGTCATTGTCATGCACCAGAGCATGGTGTGCCCAAGTGATCGCACAACCCGACAGCAGCAGCACCAGAGTGTTGATCAGCGGTAGGTGGAACGGGTCAACCGCGTGAATGTCGGGCTGGATGTACTCGGTGCCAGCATAGTCGTACATCGGGTACATGCGATGCTTGAAGAACGACCAGAACCAGGCAAAGAAGAACATCACTTCGGACATCACGAACAGGATGAAGCCATAGCGCAGACCAATACGCACAACCGGCGTATGGTCGCCCTGACGGCTTTCGACCACCACTTCGGACCACCATGCGAACATGGTGTAAAGAACACCGATCAGTCCCATCCAGAAGATCCACGGAGTAACTCCGTGCATCCACAGAACAGCCCCGAACAACATCACAAAGCCAGATACCGCGCCGATCAGTGGCCAGATCGACGGGTTCAGAATGTGATAATCATGGTCTTTTGCGTGTGCCATCAGCGTCCCTCACCTACAGGCGTTAGTTCTTGTTTGTTTCTGCCTGCACGTCCAGGGCTGCATAGCCCTCGGGCAGGTCAATTTCATAGAATGTATACGACAGAGTAATCGTATGCACATACTTGGCTTCCAAATCTTCGACCATCTCTGGATCGACGAAGAAAGTCACCGGCATCTCAACCCGCTCTCCGGGTTGCAGAACCTGCTCTTCAAAGCAGAAACAGGCAATCTTCTGGAAATATCCACCGGCAGAATACGGGGCGACATTGTATGACGCCTGTCCCGCAATCGGGCGATCAGTTGGGTTATAGGCTTCGTAGAAGGCCAGCCCGGTCTCACCAATGCGGACCTCCATCTCGCGCTCGACCGGCTTGAATTCCCAGGCCATGTCTTTGGCTTTTGATGCGTCAAAACGCACGGTGACGGTGCGGTCCAGAATCTCGTCTGGTGCCACTTCGGCCACGCCGGTGGTCCCACCAAAGCCGGTGACCCGGCAAAACCAGTCATAAAACGGCACAGCTGCCCAAGCGAGGCTGCCCATCAGGACAACCACGCCAACCGTTTGTGCAACGGTTTTCTGAGGACCGGTCAACGCCATCAGTTCTGCACCTCTTGTGGAGCCATGTTGAAATCAGTGCCCGAGACCTTCACGATCGTCAGTCCAAAGATGATCACGATGAACGCGGCCAGTGTTAGGCCCACGCCCAGATTGCGGCTGAACCGACGCTGATGCAGCTCGTGGCTTTTGCGCAGGCTCATGACCAGCCTCCCAGCCCATAGGGTTTCAGCAGCGCCTCAGCCAGAATCGCGCCAAAATGCAGGAAGAGATACAGCAACGACAGCTTGAAGAAGCTGCGCTCGACCTTGAAATTGTCGGATTCGGCATCGTCTTCGTTTCGGCGGGAAATCTGCCAGGCGCCCCGCAGGAACAGGCCGTTCAGAACCAGTGCGACCACCAGATAGATCGGGCCTCCGATATCCGAGAACGCGGTGCCCACCGCCAGCATCGCAAGCAGTGCGGTATAGACCAGAATGTGCCAGCGTGTGGCGCGGCGGCCGTGCGTAACGGTCAGCATCGGCACGCCTGCGTCGTCATAGTCCGAGCGCATAAACAGCGCCAATGCCCAGAAATGCGGCGGCGTCCACATAAAGGTCAGGGCAAACATCAACCACGGCTCAAGCGTCATCGAACCTGTGGCCGCGACCCATCCGATCACCGGCGGGAACGCCCCTGCGGCACCACCGATTACGATATTCTGCGGTGTCGAACGCTTTAGCCACATTGTGTAGACGACGACATAGAAGAAGATGGTAAAGGCCAAAAACGCGCCGGCGAACCAGTTGGTTGCCAGACCCAGCATGATGACGGACAGGCCAGACAGAGCCAGTCCCAATGCCAAAGCCTCGCCTTCCTCGACCTTGCCGGACGGGATCGGGCGGCCTTTGGTGCGCTTCATCACGCGGTCGATATCCGCGTCCCACCACATGTTCAGCGCGCCAGACGCACCACCGCCGATCGCGATGAACAGGATGGCGCAGAATCCAACAAACGGATGTACCGGAACCGGGGCCGCAAGCAATCCTACCAAAGCCGTAAACACCACCAGCGACATCACGCGTGGCTTCAGCAGGGCAAAATAATCGCCAAAGCTGGCCTCGTCCGCGCGGGTCTGCGCGGAAACGGTGCTGGCATTGAAGCTTGCGTCGCTCATCTTTGGTCCTTTTCGGGGCAAAAGCTGCGCGAATCCCGCGCAGCCCGCACATGTTTACCTAGGCCTCAGTCGGCTTAGTTGGAGGCCACCTGATAGGAAACAGGCTGACCTGCATACTCTTCCAGAGCGCCCTGTAGCCACTGCTCATATGCCTCTTCGCTGACCACCTTGACCGTGATCGGCATATAGGCATGGTCTTTGCCGCACAGTTCCGAGCACTGGCCGAAGTAGACGCCTTCCTTTTCAGCCTGGAACCACAGTTCGGCCAAACGACCTGGTACGCCGTCCTGCTTTACGCCGAATGACGGGATGGTCCACGAATGGATCACGTCAGACGCAGTAACCTGCATGACAATGATCTTACCAACTGGAACAACTACCGCCGTGTCCGTCGCGAGCAGCCACTCATCCTGGCTGTAGCCCGCATCGGCCAGCTTGGCGCGCATTGCGTCATCCAGCACAAATGGCGTTACATCTGCATCCGCAGGGCGCGCGCCCTCATCCAAAGTGGCCGGGTGGCCCAGCAAGTAGCTGTCGAATGCGAAATCGTGATCGACATATTCGTAAGTCCAGTACCACTGGTTACCCACGACCTTGATGGTGATGTCGCCCTCCGGGATCTCTTGTTGCTTGAACAGAACCGGCAGCGAGAATGCGCCAATGAAAACCAGAATTAGGATTGGCCCAAGGGTCCACGCAATCTCAACCGGGGTATAGTGGGAAAACCGCGCAGGCTCAGGATTCGCACGCCGATTGTATCGCACGATGCAGTAGAGCAGCAGACCGGCGACAAACAGGCAGATGACCGTGATGATCACCAGAATCATATTGTCGAGACTCTGAATTCCTTCGGCAAGACTGGTGGTCGCAGGCTGGAAACCAACGCCGCCTGCCACCGGCTTGCCAATAATCTCAAGCTCCTGAGCCATGGCGGGAAGGCTGGAGAGGGCTGTTGCAAGCCCGGAAAGCATCAAAGCATTCTTCATTTTCTGTCCTGATCGTTTGATCTTTGCGTCTCTGGCGAAAAGGTGTGAATCGGTCGCACCTCTCCCGTTGTCTTTGGCCGCGTTAAAAACCATATTCCGTCGGGTAGATAAAGCAAAATGCTTGCGTCAAACAGACGCTATTTTTGATCTGGATCAAACCCGAAAGGTCGCAACCTATGTCTCAGGCCCCATTTCGCCCCTTTGAAAGCGTTCTTCCGAAGGACGAGGCGCTTGCTGTGCTGCAGGCCGCAACCAATGGCGCGGAGGACGGAGAGCTGTTTGTCGAGCGGCGAAAGTCCGAGTCACTGGTGTTCGATGACGGTCGTCTGCGGTCGGCTTCCTACGATGCATCCGAGGGATTCGGCCTGCGTGCAGTGCAGGGTGAAGTTGCGGGATACGCACACTCGACGGATGTTTCGATTCCCTCACTTAAACGAGCCGCTGAAACCGCACGGCTGGCTGTCGGTGATGGTGGAGGGACGCTGGCCGGACCGCCACAGGCCACCAACACACGGCTTTATACTGATGAGGACCCGATCGAATCCGCCAGTTTTCCGGTCAAGATCGAGACTCTGCGCGAGATTGACGCCTTTGCCCGCGATCTGGACCCTCGGGTCGTGCAAGTCAGCGCCACGATTGCCGCCGCAGTGCAGGAGATCGAGATTCTGCGCCCCGACGGCGTGCAGGTGCGCGATGTGCGCCCGATGACCCGCCTGAACGTCTCGGTCATTGTAGAACAGAACGGACGGCGCGAAAGCGGCTCAGCCGGGGGCGGTGGGCGCGTGGGTCTGGATGGGCTGATTGATCCTGCCGATTGGCAAGATAAAGCGCGCGAAGCTCTGCGGATCGCACTGGTTAATCTGGATGCCATACCGGCCCCGGCGGGCGTGATGGAGGTCGCATTGGGCCCCGGTTGGCCCGGAATTCTGTTGCACGAGGCCATTGGACACGGTCTGGAAGGCGATTTCAACCGCAAGGGCAGCTCGGCCTTCGCCGGGCTGATGGGACAACAGATCGCCTCAAAAGGCGTGACCGTGGTTGATGACGGCACGATAGCGGACCGTCGCGGCTCGATTTCGGTGGATGACGAAGGTACCCCCAGTTCGCGCACGGTCCTGATCGAAGACGGTATACTGACCAGATATATGCAGGACCGCCAAAACGCACGTCTGATGGGGGTTTCACCCACGGGGAACGGGCGGCGACAGAGCTATGCCCACAAACCCATGCCTCGTATGACCAATACGATCATGTTGGGCGGTGATTCAGACCCAGCCTCGCTGGTATCAGACATCAAAGACGGCATCTGGGCCGTCGGTTTTGGCGGCGGTCAGGTTGATATCACCAATGGCAAGTTCGTCTTTTCCTGCACCGAGGCCTATCGCGTCGAAAATGGTAAGATCGGTGCTCCGGTCAAAGGCGCGACACTCATTGGTGACGGTCCCTCAGCGCTAAAGCGTATTCGAGGCCTGGGGAACGATATGGCGCTTGATCCGGGCATGGGCACCTGCGGCAAGGACGGGCAATGGGTGCCGGTGGGAGTGGGGCAACCAACCGTCCTGATGGACGGACTGACGGTTGGCGGCTCTGCTGCTTGAGTCGAAATTCAATGCGACGAATGAGGCGCAGGGTTAACGCTGCGCCTTATCGGTTGAAGAAGTTGCCGATCAACGGTAACTTGCGCAAAAAAAATTCATGCAAATTTTTGCTTTATTTTCATATGTATAGCGTGACATCTAATTTCAAAATCCGAATAATTCAGTTCTAATTATCCAAGATTTACAGGCTGTTAACCCGCTGCACCGTAAACCAGTTTTGCAATCAGGCGGAGCATCGGATGACCGAAGAGCAGCTTTCTTCCAATCACCCCCCACTCCCACCCACCACGGAAGAGGACCGGTTTTCGTGGCTCCGCCTGTTGCGTTCACGCAAAGTTGGACCGGCGACGTTTCGGCGCCTATTGCGCGAACATGGCTCGGCGCAGAATGCGCTGGCCGCGCTGCCGGAAATGGCGCGCGCAGCCGGAATTGAAGGGTACGAAATCTGCCCCCCCGGCGTGATCGAGGCGGAGCTCAGGGCCGCAAAAGCAGCCAAAGCGCGGCTTTTGTGCCTTGGGGCCGCTGACTATCCCGATGCACTGATCGACATTTCTGACGCACCTCCAATGCTTTGGGCGATTGGTGATCCGACGATTCTGAATCGACAGGCGATCGCTATGGTCGGGGCACGGAACTGTTCTTCACTGGGTGCCCGCATGGCACGGGCGTTGGCCTCTGAGTTGGGCAAGAAAGACTACGTCGTCGTCTCGGGACTGGCCCGCGGTATTGATACTTCGGCCCATATTGCCACTTTGGAGACAGGAACTGTGGCGGTGATGGCTGGTGGAGTCGATGTGATTTATCCAGCCGAGAATTCTGATCTGGCGCGCGACATCGCAAAAACCGGCCTGCGCCTGTCCGAGCAACCGATGGGCACTACGCCACAGGCCCGGCATTTCCCGCGCCGCAATCGCATTATTTCAGGTCTGGCACAGGCTGTTGTCGTGGTCGAAGCTGCAGCCAAATCAGGCAGCCTGATCACCGCACGAGACGCGCTAGACCAGGGACGAGAAGTTCTGGCCGTCCCTGGGCACCCGTTCGACGCAAGGGCGGCGGGGTGCAACCTGCTGATCCGGGACGGCGCGACATTGGTACGCTCCGCTGAAGATGTGATTGACGCATTGCCGACGCAGCAGCATCAGATACTGCCCCAACAAATCCCGCCTATCGGACTGGAGACCGCACAATCCGAAAATGCCCCACGCGCACTACACGACGTGATTCTCAGTTGCCTTGGTCCATCTCCAATTGCCGAGGACCAGTTGATTCGGGATGTCGACGCATCCGCTGGCGAAATAGGCCCAGTGCTGGTCGATCTGGAACTTGATGGTAAGATTCAGCGGCAACCGGGCGGGCTTTTGGCCCTTAGCGCCTAATATCCGAAAAGCAGAGATTTTGGGACCAGCGACTGATTACACGGTGCAAACTGCCAGAATCGGCTTGAAAATCAGTGGCTTTGGGCGCGGAAAACGAACGCATTGACAATTCGATCTTGCCCCACACATTTTGCACGGTCATACAAAGCGCAAAATCCGTCGAGTGAGGATTCCCTTTAAATGCCCGTAGTTGTTGTAGAATCTCCGGCCAAAGCAAAAACGATCAATAAGTATCTTGGCCCCGACTACACTGTTTTGGCCTCATATGGCCACGTCCGTGACCTGCCGCCGAAGGATGGTTCGGTCGATCCCGAGCATGAATTTTCAATGAAATGGGAGGTGGGCAACGACAGCCGCAAGCATGTCAAAGCGATCGCCGACGCTCTCAAAGAAGACAACGCTTTGATCCTCGCAACTGACCCTGACCGCGAGGGCGAAGCGATCAGTTGGCACTTGCAAGAAGCGCTCACCAAGCGGCGTTCGATCAAGAAGGACACGCCGGTCAGCCGCGTGACGTTCAACGCGATCACCAAGGACGCCGTGACCGAAGCGATGCAGAACCCGCGCGAGGTCGATATGCCGCTGGTTGAGGCCTATCTGGCCCGCCGTGCGCTGGACTATCTGGTGGGCTTCAACCTATCGCCCGTTTTATGGCGCAAACTGCCGGGCGCAAAGTCTGCTGGCCGCGTACAATCGGTCTGTCTGCGACTGATCGTCGAACGCGAGATGGAGATTGAGGCATTCAAGCCTGTTGAATATTGGTCCGTAAGGGCCTTGTTCGAAACACCACGCGGCCAGACCTATGAAGCCCGTCTTGTTACTCTGGCCGGCAAAAAGCTCGACAAACACGATCTGACTAACGCCACGCAGGCCGAGCTGGCTGTACAGGCGATTACCAGCCGGGCGCTGAGTGTCACCTCAGTCGAGGCCAAGCCTGCCGCACGTAACCCAAGTGCCCCGTTCATGACCTCAACCCTGCAGCAGGAAGCCAGTCGTAAATTTGGAATGGGTGCGCGCCATGCAATGCAGGTGGCGCAACGGCTGTATGAGGCGGGCTACATTACCTATATGCGGACTGACGGTATCGACATGGCGCCCGAAGCTGTCGCCGCCACGCGTGATGCCATCTCGGATCGATATGGCCCCGAATATGTGCCGGACAGCCCGCGCATGTATAAAAACAAGGCCAAGAACGCACAGGAAGCGCACGAATGTATCCGCCCGACGGATATGTCGCGTGATGCCAAAGCGCTGAAAGTGACGGATGAAGATCAGCGTAAACTGTACGACCTGATCTGGAAGCGCACCATTGCCTGTCAGATGGCTGCGGCACGACTGGAGCGCACGACAGTCGAAATCGGCAGTGATGACGGCCAAGTCGGCTTGCGCGCCACCGGTCAGGTAATCTTGTTTGATGGTTTCATGCGTGTCTATGAAGAAGGCCGAGATGACGTTGTTGATGACGATGACAAGCGCTTGCCTCAGATCATGCAAGGCGATCCAGCGCGCTTTGCCAAGACATCATTGCGGGATCAGTTCATCAAGGCCACCAGCAACTCGGACAAAGCCGCGATTCTGTCCGACAACGAGGCCGTGCTCGCGCTGCAACACCACACTCAACCGCCGCCACGCTATACCGAGGCGACGCTTGTCAAGCGGATGGAAGAACTGGGGATCGGACGACCATCGACTTATGCTTCGATCGTCACCACGATTCAGGATCGGGAATATGTACGCAAAGACAAGAACCGCCTGATCCCCGAAGAAAAGGGGCGGATCGTCACGATCTTTCTGCTGAACTTCTTCCGCCAGTATGTGGGCTATGAGTTTACGGCCAACCTCGAGGAAGAGCTCGATGACGTCAGCGCTGGGGACCGTGACTACAAGGATCTGCTCGGTAAGTTCTGGCGAGATTTCTCGGCTGCAATTGGTGAGACTTCGGAACTGCGCATATCAGAAGTGCTGGACAAGCTGGATGAGGCGTTGGCGCCCCAGCTGTATCCCCCGCGAGAAGACGGATCCGATCCGCGTATTTGTCCGAAATGCGGTGTGGGCCAGTTGCACCTCAAAACGTCGCGTACCGGCGGATTCGTGGGCTGCGGCAATTACCCGGAATGTACCTATACCCGTCCGATCGCTGGCGAAGGTGCGGAAGGTGATGAACGTTTGCTAGGCGAGGATGCGGGCGATGAGATCTGGCTAAAATCCGGTCGGTTTGGGCCCTACGTCCAACGCGGGGAACCCACGCCCGAGAACAAGAAGCCGCCTCGCGCCTCCTTGCCCCGTGGCTGGAACAAAGATGACATGAATCTGGAAAAGGCGCTGACTTTGTTGTCTTTGCCGCGCCAGATCGGCGAACATCCCGAGGGTGGCATGATCAGCTCGAATTTTGGGCGGTTTGGCCCATATATCATGCACCAGCTGCCGGAGGAGGCCAAACCCGTCTACGTCAATGTCAAAGACCCAAATGACGTGTTTGAAATCGGCATGAACCGGGCGGTCGAAATGCTGGCCGAAAAACGGGCTAATCCGGGACGGCGCGGACAGGCCGCGAAACCGCTGAAAGAAGTGGGCGAACATCCGGATGGTGGCATGATGCAGATTCTGGACGGGCGTTACGGGCCTTACGTGAAATGGGAAAAGGTCAACGCGACCATCCCCAAAGATATCAAGCCCGAAGATGTAACGCAGGAAATGGCCATTGAACTGGTCAATGAGCGTGCGGCCAAGAAGGGTACTAAGAAGAAGGCGGCGCCCAAGAAGAAAGCAGCTGCCAAGAAAACCACCAAAAAGGCAGGTTAGGTAGAAATACCACCTGACCCTTGGATTCGTTGACTTCCCCGTGACGTGGCGGCACAACTCGGCCCAACACCATGTCATTGGGGGAGTTTTCCATGAAGAAAATCTATGCCAATGCCGAAGAGGCGCTCGATGGGGTGATCTCGGATGGCATGTTGATCGCGGCGGGCGGCTTCGGTCTGTGCGGTATCCCAGAGATGCTGCTTGAGGCGATCAAAGCGTCGGGCGCGAAGGACCTGACCTTTGCTTCGAACAACGCAGGCGTTGATGATTTCGGCATCGGCATTCTGCTGCAGACCAAGCAGGTCAAGAAAATGATCAGCTCATATGTCGGTGAGAACGCGGAGTTCATGCGCCAGTATCTGAGTGGAGAGCTGGAGCTGGAATTCAACCCACAAGGCACACTGGCCGAGCGAATGCGCGCCGGTGGTGCTGGCATCCCCGGGTTCTATACCAAGACGGGCGTAGGGACGGTGATCGCGGACGGAAAAGAGCACAAAGACTTCAACGGCGAGACCTATATCATGGAGGAAGGCATCTTCGCCGACCTCGCGATCGTTAAGGCGTGGAAAGCCGATGACACTGGGAACCTTGTGTTCCGCAAGACCGCCCGCAACTTCAACGTCCCCGCCGCAACCTGCGGCAAGATCTGTGTGGCTGAGGTTGAAGAAATCGTTCCGCGCGGCTCGCTAGACCCTGACAGCATCCACCTGCCCGGCATCTATGTGCACCGTATCATTCAAGGCAGCCACGAAAAGCGCATTGAACAGCGCACCACCCGCAAGAAGGAGGACGCATAATGCCCTGGGACCGTAATCAGATGGCCGCGCGCGCGGCTGAAGAGCTTGAAGACGGCATGTATGTAAACCTCGGGATCGGCATTCCGACGCTGGTGGCGAACTATGTAGGTGACAAGGACATCACCCTGCAGTCCGAGAACGGTATGCTGGGCATGGGCCCCTTCCCGTTTGAGGGTGAAGAGGATGCAGACCTGATAAACGCCGGCAAGCAGACGATCACCGAACTGTCTCGAACGTCTTACTTCGATAGCGCAACTTCGTTTGCCATGATCCGCGGCGGCAAAATCGCGGCTGCTATCCTGGGTGCAATGGAAGTCGACGAGAAAGGCGATCTGGCCAACTGGATGATTCCCGGCAAGCTGGTCAAAGGCATGGGCGGAGCGATGGATCTGGTGGCCGGTGTGGGCCGCGTTATCGTTGTGATGGACCACACCAACAAGCATGGTGATTCGAAAGTGCTGAAGGAATGTACTTTGCCACTAACCGGGCAGGGCGTTGTGGATCGGATCATCACCAATCTGGGCGTCCTCGATGTGGTCGAAGGTGGCCTGAAGATCGTTGAACTTGCCGATGGTGTCAGCGATGCGGATATGAGGGCGGCGACCCAAGCAACGATTGTCGACTGACATCGCTCCTCCAAAAAGCAAAAGGCCCGCAATGACGCGGGCCTGTTTTTAATTGGCAGCCTGAAAGACGCAGGGGTCCGATACGAATTGCGGTGCTGACGTGCAAAGCGCGCTTGCGACCTGAAACGCGGCAAGGACCTTGGGCACGTAATCTCTGGTTTCAGCATAAGGTGGCACACCGCTGTGTTTATGCACGGCCCCCTCGCCTGCATTATAACCCGCGAGAACGAGGATCGGGTCGTTATCGAATTCCTCCATCAGCCAGTGAAGGTATTTGACCCCACCTTCTATGTTCTGTTCCGGTTTGAGGCTGTCTTCGACACCGAAGCGTTCGGCTGTGGCTGGCATGAGTTGCATCAACCCCTGAGCGCCGGCGGAACTAACGGCTTGTGTTTTCCCGGCCGATTCCACCGAGATTACCGCCAGCACAAGCGCAGGCGAGACATTTGTGCCCACAGTCGAGCGCAGGATGTCCACGCCGCGCGCGTCTGCGATATCCTGAAGCGTTTGAAGGCGCGGGGCCGCTACGTCGGTCGCAGACAATGCCTGAACAGCTTCTGCGAGCCTTCCTGCGCTTGCCTGTTGCAGTTCGGGTGAGATTCGGCTCCAGAAAGCCTCATAGGTCCCTACCGGCTCGGTCGTTCCTGCGATCTTCGGAGGATTCGACGGCGGGACGGGTGCAGGGGTCGTAACCTCGGGCACATCCAGCTTTGCCCCAGTGCTGGGTGCCGAAGGCGACGCCGCGTGTTGTTCTGGGGTAATTTGAATGGTCACACGCGGACGCGTGCCAGGTTTGGGGGCTTTGATGCGCTTATAAACCCCGCGCGGCTCGATCTCAGTCGCGGATACCGAAATTGCACCCGTCAATAGGAATGCGACTGCACCAGCGCAAAAGATTGCGTCCCGGAAATACATTTGCCTGCCTCGATTTCTTATCTTTTGAAGCATTTTGAACCCTATAACGGCCTGCAACGCCAGAAAAACAAAGCGAAATGGGGCAATTTCGCCTCATTTGCCGCTATTTTGCATCGCCCAATCCTCTATGCACGAAAAAAGGTGAGGTAATTTCTATTAACAATCAATATGTTACAATAACTACGAATAAAATCTTAAGCATTTATCCAAAAAATATTGGTTTGGCCCAATTCCTGCCACGCGCAAAGGTCAAACATAGACCCATGCCGAGACGATCGGGAGCGGACTGAGAGAGAATGCTCTGGAAGACGCCGAGGTTAATTACTTATTTGATCCTTTAGGAGGGACGTAACATGATCAAGTTCATCAAGAACTTCCGCAAAGACGAAGACGGCGCCGTAACAGTAGACTGGGTTGTTCTAACCGCAGCCGTTGTTGCGCTGGCAGCCATCGCTTACAATCAGGTTAGTAGCGGTGCCAGCACACTGGCGGGCAACATCGACAGCGCGCTGTCCGGTATTACCGTTACTACGCCAAACACCAACTAATTAGCATCACACTCTGGTGTGTAATGTGGGGGCCATGTCTTATCAAAAGACGTGGCCCCTTTTGCAAAAGTTCCTTACCTCGGTAACGTACAATGTTTAGCACAATCAAAATTTTTATTAGCGAAGAAGACGGCGCTGTTACGGTAGATTGGGTTGTACTAACGGCCGCGATCGTAGGCATTGCCGGGATGATGTACGTGCTCCTGAACGAAGGCATCCAAAGTGTCGACGAGCAAACCGGGCAAGCCCTCTCGTCGATTCAGGTCCAGCAAATTAGTTTTGACTAAACCAATATACTGGCTTCCTTGACGGATCTTGATACTGCTCCGAAAAATGTGGGGATTGTCCCATTTTTGGACACAATTACCTCCTAGGGTAGCCGCTGAACCATCGCGACAAAGTTAGCCGCGAGACTTACTTGAACGAAACATGACGAGGGACAAATGCGAGCTGTTTTTGGACTTGTTCTTATCATCGGGATCGCCTTGGCCGGTGGTGCTGTCTATATGGCACGCGAATATATTACCGAGAATCAGGCTAAACTTGCGCAGGAGCGAAAACTGCGTGAAGAGGCTTTGGCAAATGCTAAAGCAGGCGTTGTGCCAACAGTCGGAGTCCTGGTCTCCAACCGGTCTCTTAAGTATGGCGAGCGGCTGAACCAGGACGATATCCGCGTTGTCCAGTGGCCCGAATCAGCAATTCCCGAGGGCGCTTTCGTTGATGCGGCAGTATTATTTCCTGATATCAAGAACAACGAACGATATGTGCTTCGGTCGATGGAAAAAGACGAAGCCATCATGGAGGTCAAAGTTACCAATCCGGGCGAAACAGCGGGCTTAAGGTCGCAATTGCCCAAGGGCATGCGTGCGTTCGCAATCAGCGTCGATGTTGCCTCCGGCGTTTCGGGCTTCTTGCGCCCTGGTGACACAGTGGACGTCTATTGGACGGGATCGCTGCGCGGTACAACTGATGCTGGACGCGGCGAGATCACCCGACTGGTTCTGACAAATATTGAACTGGTCGCAGTTGACCAGATTGCGGGTTCAGATGTCACAGGGACCACGATTGCCCGCACTGTGACCGTAGCGGCGACCTCACAACAAATTGCGGCTTTGGCACAGGCACAAAACACCGGCCGTATGTCTCTGGCGCTAGTGGGCGCGCAGGATGATGAAGTCGCCGAAGTGGTTGAAGTAGACCAGCAATCACTATTGGGAATTCAAGAACGAGCACCCGCACCGGTAGTGGTTGAAAAGAAGGTTTGTACAATCCGAACCCGTCGTGGCGGCGAAACTGTCGAGACACCAATTCCCTGTACAAACTAACGAAAATTCAAACCGTTAACGACCCACAGACCGCACATTTTGCGCGGTCTTTTTCATGGTGTTGTTGCGAGAAACCCACATAAGGAAAATTCCAGAAACCATTGATTATTGCAATAAATCCGGAATTGGCGCAGGGTTCAGATCATAGGGCATTAGACCCATAAAAAATCGAGTGGTGATCGGAGAGGCAGGTCACATGACAATACGTTCCTGGATCAGCGCAACCCTGCTGGGGTTGTCGCTTGTTGTGAGCCCAATCGGCGATGCCGCGTGGGCCCAAAATCTTCGCGTGGTGAAAAAGGGGACAGCTGAATCGCTGGATGTTCCTGTTAACCGCGCAATTGTGGTGGAGAGTGAACAACCCTTTGCCGATATCAGCATTGCCAACGCAGGCATTGCAGACATTTCTACTCTGTCCGACCGGACAATATATGTATTGGGTCGTGCACCCGGCATAACCACGCTGACGATGTTCGATGGCGCTGGGAATCTGATCACAAACGTGCGTGTGCGCGTTTCGCCAGATGTCTCTGAGTTCAAAGAGCGGCTGCGTCAGATTCTGCCAAATGAGCCGATCGAAGTACGGACCGCAAATGACGGTATTGTTCTATCCGGTACGGTATCAAGTAGTGCAAGACTGGCACGTGCTCTTGAACTCGCCGAGCGCTACGCGCCTGAACGTGTATCGAACTTGATGAATGTTGGTGGCGTACAGCAAGTCATGCTGAAAGTGCGATTCGCCGAAATGAACCGTTCGGTAGCGAAGAGCCTGTCGGCATCTCTGGGCTTTGGCGGTGGAGACGCGACCGGCGGCTTCAACAGCTTGAACAACCAAGCTGCACTTAACAACGCGTTGGCGAATAACATCCCGTTCGTGCAAACCAATACGGGTGCTATCTTGTTTGGGTTCGGCGCAGGCTCGACGCAGGTTCGTCTGCTACTGGAAGCGCTTGAAACCAAAGGCTTAGTCCGCAGTTTGGCCGAACCGAACCTCTCGGCACTATCCGGACAAGAGGCTGAATTTTTGGCCGGTGGCGAAGTGCCGATCCCTGTTCCGCAAGGTGACGGCGTGGTTGCGATCGAGTATCGAGCCTTCGGCGTTCAGCTCTTGTTCGTTCCTCGTGTCGTGGACGGCGACCGCATCAATCTGGAAATGGGCGCATCCGTATCGTCAATCGATCAGAGTTCCGATTTCACGATCAACGGCGACAACGTCCCGAGCTTCATCTCGCGTACCACACGCACGACGATCGAGTTGAATGATGGTGAAAGCTTTGCAATTGCTGGTTTGATCCAGGATGACTTCACAGATCTGAACAGTCAGGTTCCGTGGTTGGGTGATGTGCCGGTTCTGGGTGCTCTTTTCCGCAGCGCACAATATCAGCGCGAACAAAGCGAACTGATCATCATTGTTACCGCACATCTGGTTTCGCCCACTCGTGGTGAGGCGCTTGCCCTGCCAACTGACCGGGTCAAACCACCCAGCGAGTTCGATCTGTTTATGAATGGCAAAGTCGCCCGGACTGAACGAGCCGGAAGCGGTGCTGCATCGGAAGTGGCCAAGCAGGACTTTGGCGCCTCCTATGGCTATGTTCTGGATTGATAGGAGGATAGGACCAATGGAAAAGTGGATCTTAACACTGGGCCTTTCGGTTGCTGTCGCTGGCTGTACTCGCGAAGCTGGGTATGAAATCGATCAGGGCACTTTCGGAAACGCGACGCTGAATAACATTCAGGTCATGAATGGCGAGTTGACGTATGGCCAGATCCTGGCTCAGAGATTCGCCGCAGAGGTTCCGACGCAGATCAACTTTGCGTTTGATAGCGCACAGCTGGATGCATCAGCGCAGAAGATTCTGCTGCAGCAAGCCGCATGGATCAAACAGTTCCCCGAAGCGCGGTTCCGTGTTTACGGTCACACCGACGCTGTAGGTTCAACTGCTTATAACAACCGTCTGGGGCAACGCCGTGCCAATGCGGCGGTGGCATTCCTAACGCGGCAAGGGATCTCGCGATCACGACTGGAAGCGGTTGTTTCGTTTGGGAAATCCCGCCCTCTTGTGGCGACTCCGGATCGGGATCGTCGTAACCGTAGGACGGTTACCGAGGTTTCAGGATTTGTTGATAGTCACAAGAATATCCTGGATGGGAAATACGCTGACGTTATCTACCGCGAGTATATCTCAAGCGCGGCCCCGGTCAGCTTCATCCAAATCGGTGAAGGCGAATCCGGTGAATAATAATACCTAAGAAATGGGCGGCATTGTCGCCCATTTCCCTACAATTGGTTCTTTTGCGCCCAATTCTCGCCCCACTTCCAAGCAACATTGTGAACAATAGGGTGACCTGCGGCCAAAATTGACCGCATCGGGCGACAGCAAGCTAGAACTGACCTTTCACGCGTTCATCAGGTTTGCTCAGCCCTCTCGACGAGGATTGTGTTTATGACGAGCGCGACGCCGCAAGATGAAAACGACGCCATTCTGGCCTGCACGATTAGCCGTGATGTCCAGAATTTCGATCTGTTGATCGAAGATATGGAAGCCGCGCTAGGAGAACGCTGGGGGGATCTGGGGTTTGCCGAGGCGCTCGCGTTCTTTAGCCAGCCCGAAGCAGAATCGCTTCAGTTTGTTGCCCTCGCGCTGGATGGTGATGACGAAGACAACCTGACCATGATGGGTGAAATCATCACGCGTGCCAAGGAAAAGGGCATAAAGGTTGTTTTGATCGCAGAAGATGTGACTCCGGCTTCCCTGCATCAGCTTTTGCGTAAGGGCGCTGATGAGTTTGTCCCCTACCCGCTTCCCGAAAACGAACTTCAGGAAGCGATTGACCGGATGAACAAGCCCGACCCGGTCACAGCACCACAAGCCGCAGCAGTGCCGCTGGCCAATGGTGCGTCGAAAGAGGGCGCGCTGTTCGTGGTCCAGGGGCTCGCAGGCGGGGTCGGCTCTACAACGATGGCCGTAAACCTTGCGTGGGAACTGGCTACAGTTTCAGCCAAGGAAGCACCCAAAGTGTGCCTGATTGATCTGGATCTTCAATATGGAAGCGTTTCTACGTTTTTGGACCTTCCGCGCCACGAAGCTGTATTCGAAATGCTCTCGGACACTGATTCCATGGACGAGGAATCCTTCGGGCAAGCCCTGCAAACATTCGAAGACAAGCTGCAGGTCCTAACCGCTCCGTCCGATATGGTTCCACTGGATATTATCAACCCTGAGGATATCCAGCGAGTGATCGATACAGCACGCAGCCACTTCGACTACGTCGTGATCGACATGCCCAAAACACTGGTTCACTGGTCTGAAACGGTGCTGCAGGCGGCGCACGTCTATTTTGCTTTGATCGAACTTGATATGCGGTCGGCTCAGAATGCGTTGCGCCTGAAACGGGCTTTGCAAGCCGAAGAACTGCCTTTTAACAAGTTGCGGTTTGCCATGAACAGGGCACCGAAATTCACCGACCTCAACGGAAAAGGCCGGGTCAAACGTATGGGCGAAAGCCTGGGCATTTCGATCGACTTGCTTCTACCTGATGGTGGCAAGGCAGTCATGCAAAGCGGTGATCACGGCCTGCCATTGGCAAACTCGGCGGCCAAGAATCCGCTACGTCGCGAGATCGCCAAACTTGCTCAATCGCTTCATAGCCTGGGCAGCAGCGACGCTGAAGCCGCATAATTCAAAGGGGAGCTGCCGTGTTTTCAAGATATAAAAAACAGCCTTCGGCGCAGCCGGTTCAAACCCCGGCGCCTGAAAAAGCTGAGGCCGCAACGCCAGCCGCGGCGGCGGCGGCCTCGACCAATGTTGTACGCAAGCCGGTGCAAAAAAAGGCGGCGGAGGTCACCGTCAACGACAAAGAGCGCAAGCGCAAAGAGCGTTTGGGTGAGATCAAGCTGGAACTGCACCGTGAACTGCTTGAAAACCTAAACCTTGCGGCGCTTGAGAAAGCAGCAGAGGCCGAGTTACGGGCTGAGATTAGTGCAATTTCAAGCGAAGTTCTGGAATCGCGCAATATTGTCTTGAACCGTGAGGACCGCACTCAGCTCAACAAGGAACTTTATGATGAAGTCACCGGCCTGGGGCCGCTGGAAACCTTGCTGCAGGACGATACGGTCAACGATATTCTGGTAAACGGCCCTCAGCAGATTTTCGTCGAGCGAGCGGGCAAACTGGAAATCAGCGACATCACTTTCAAGGATGAAAAGCACCTGATGCGGATCATCGACAAGATCGTGTCTGCTGTTGGCCGTCGTGTCGATGAATCCAACCCTTACGTTGACGCCCGTTTGGCAGACGGCTCGCGTTTCAACGCAATGGTGCCGCCGATTGCAGTTGATGGCTCGCTGGTTTCGATTCGTAAGTTCAAGAAGGACAAGCTGGGCATTGACGATCTTGTCAATTTTGGCGCCTTCACGGAAGAAATGGCCGCCTATTTGCAGGCCGCGGTTTCAACGCGCCTGAATATCATCGTTTCAGGTGGTACGGGTTCCGGTAAGACGACAACGCTCAACGCGCTGTCCAGCTTTATCGACGACGCCGAACGCATCCTAACCATCGAGGATACGGCGGAGCTTCAGCTACAACAGACCCATGTGGGCCGGATGGAAAGCCGCCCGCCCAACGTGGAAGGCAAAGGTGAGGTCAGCCCGCGGGACTGTCTAAAAAACGCCCTACGTATGCGCCCTGACCGCATCATCGTGGGCGAGACGCGTGGTGCCGAGGTGATCGACATGTTGCAGGCCATGAACACAGGCCACGACGGATCAATGACCACGATCCACGCCAACTCTGCTCGTGACGGTATCTCACGTCTTGAGAACATGATCGCGATGGCTGGAATCGAAATGCCGATCAAAGCAGTCCGCAGCCAGATCTCATCGGCTGTGAACCTGATTGTTCAAGCCAGCCGTCTACAGGACGGTTCACGTCGCATGACTTCCATCACTGAGATTACTGGGATGGAAGGTGACGTGATTTCCTTACAGGAACTCTTTAAATTTCAACGCGTTGGCTTGACCCCCGACAACAAGATCATCGGTCATTTCACTGCGACAGGCGTCCGGAGCAACTTTTCAGAGCGGTTCCGCCTGTGGGGTTTCGATCTACCCGCTTCGATCTACGACCCGACCACGATGTAGGAGAACCAAGATATGCAACTGCCTGTCGAGGCGCTCATCTATGTCGTGATTTTCGTCGGGGTTTTCGCCCTGGTCGAAGGTATCTATCTTGTCGCCTTTGGAAAATCGATCAGTCTGAACAGCCGTGTCAATCGCAGGCTGGATATGATCGACAAGGGTGTCGGTCGCGAACAGGTGCTGGAACAACTGCGCAAGGAAATGCAGCAGCATATGAAGTCGCAGAGCATCCCGCTCTATTCGCTTCTTGCAGACAAAGCCCAAAAAGCCGCAATCGCCTTCTCGCCCAGACAGCTGATTATGATCATGGCGCTGGTTTCTGGTTTGGTCTTCATGGCCCTCAGCGTGGCCACGGCGACCGAAATGACATTGCGGATCGCGCTTTCGGGTGCCATCGGTATTGGTGCTGTCTACACTTGGGTCAGCAACAAGGCCAAGAAACGCATGGCTTTGATCGAAGAACAATTACCGGATGCGGTTGAACTGATGGTGCGATCGCTTCGGGTCGGCAACCCGTTTGTTTCATCGATCCAGATCGTTGCCAGCGAAGTGGAGGACCCGCTTGCGACGGAATTTGGCATCATCTCGGATGAATCTGCTTATGGCCGGGAAGTGGGTGAAGCGCTTAAGGACATGGCAGAACGGCTGGATATGCAGGATTTGCGCTTCCTAGCCGTGGCGGTTTCCATTCAGCAGCAGTCCGGGGGTAACCTTGCTGATATTCTCGCCGGCCTTGCGAAAGTGATCCGGGCCCGGTTCCGCTTGTTCCGTCGGGTGAATGCGATTACCGCTGAGGCAAAATGGTCAGGAAAGTTCCTGTCCGGCTTCCCTCTTGCATGCCTCATGTTCATTCTGGTCAAGGATCCACACTATTACGATTCTGTGATGGATCATCCGTTCTTCATCCCTGCCTGCTTTTTTGTCGGCATCATGCTGACTTTGAATCTGATCGTTATGAAAATCCTGACAGATATTAAGGTTTAAAGGAGTCGAAATGGAATTCCTTAGCCAAATTAACGAATTGCTGAAAACGCATCTGGGTGAATTCGGCCCCCTCATTGTCGTGGGCATTCTGGGAATGTTCATGATCCTTGTCACAATTCCTCTGATGCTGAATCAGCCGGAAGACCCACTAAAGAAACTACAGCGTTCAAACTCGCCCCCTAAGAAGAACAAGAAAAAAAAGAAAGAACGCCTGAGAAACGCCAGCCGCAACGAGCAGCTTGAAAAATTTGCCAATTTCCTCGAGCCCAAGGACGAGGAAGAATATTCCGCCGTTCAGCTCAAGCTGCGCCAAGCGGGCTATCAGTCAAAAGATGCCGTCCGCTTCTATCATTTTTCGCAGTTTGCGTTGGGGATTGTCGGAATTCTGATCGGTATCTCACTGGTCACGGTTTTCGCAGGTGATCAGGAGTTTGACTCTACTCAACTCCTAATTCGCGTTTTGGGGCCTGGACTGGTCGGATACTTTATACCCAAGTACTGGATCACACGACGCGTAGAGGAACGGAAGGAGGCCATCGTCAACGGTTTCCCGGACACGCTTGACCTGATGCTTGTTTGCGTCGAAGCCGGCCAATCGCTTGATCAAGCCATCGTTCGGGTCGCAGCGGAAATGAAAGCCTCCTATCCCGACATTGCGCTTGAATTTGAAGTCGTCGCCTATGAAATGAAGGCTGGTAAAGAAAAGGATACGGTCCTGCGCGATTTTGCCTCCCGTTGCGGAGTTCAGGACGTTAGCGCATTTGTGACTGTTATGATCCAGTCAGCCACCTTTGGTACTTCGATCGCGGAAGCTCTGCGGGTTTACGCCGACGAAATGCGAGACAAGCGCGTTATGCGCGCCGAAGAAGCCGCGAACAAGTTGCCAACCAAAATGACACTCGCCACAATGATGCTGACCGTCCCCCCCCTTCTGGTCATTCTTGTTGGCCCTTCGGCAAAAGGTATCATGGAGTTTGGAAGCCAATAACGCTCAGCTTCTGCGTGAGAAGGTTCTCAAGCCTTTCGGTTTGCACCTGCGTCATCTCATTAGGGCCGCCATGGTTATTGCCATGGTGGCCTCTTGCACTGAAACGCGTTCTCCGGACGATCCATTTGCGCCTGGGGTTGACCCCGATGGCCCGGTTGTGGATGAAATCGCTATCGGCAATCGCCTAATGGCGGCAGGCGAATACGAGCTTGCGATGGAATCCTTCACCCGGGCGGCGCTGACAGAGGGTATGACACCCGAGATCCTGACATCGCTCGGCACCGCCAATCTGGGCTTACGCCGGATCGGACAAGCCGAACCCCTGCTGCGCCGAGCAGTGGAGGATGATCCCGATTGGCCGGTCGCCTGGAATAATCTTGGCGTGTTCCTGATGGAGACGGGCGAATACGCCGAAGCAGCACAGGTTTTCCGCCGTGCTTTTGCGTTAGACAATGGCGAAAGTGACGCAATCCGTGACAATTTGCGGTTAGCACTCGCAAAAATGGAAAATCCTGCTAATAATACCCCACAAGAACAAGAATTTGAGCTGGAGCAGCGCGGCGACGGGCAATTCGTTCTGCGCAAAAAACCAGCAATAGAGGCAGAGCAGTAAAGGACGCAAAAATGCGCCATCCCTTTTTGATTCCGACGATGCTTGCGTGCGGGCTGGTTTTGACCGCTTGCGCAAAAGAAACCGAAGAGGAAAAAGTCGAACGTACATTTCAGGAAGTAAACGTTATTGACGAGACCAACCTGAACGACGTGATGCTGAATGCAGCTGATCCAAATGAAGCCGTCACTTATTTTCAGGGTGCGGCCGCCAAGAACCCGGACCGGATCGATCTTCAGCGTGGTCTTGCGATTACCCTGACCCGCGCCAAGCGCAGCACCGAAGCGTCAGCGGCATGGAAACGTGTGCTCGGGATGAAAGGTGCAAACAACGCCGACCGGGTTGAATATGCGGATGCGCAAGTGCGTAGCGGAAATTGGGACGGTGCAAAGGCAACACTCGACAAAATCCCACCCACTTATGAGACGTTCAAGCGCTATCGGCTTGAGGCGCTGGTGGCAGACTCCAGAAAAGACTGGAAACGCTCAGACCATTATTATGAAACCGCAGTTGGCCTGACTACGCGACCGGCGGGTGTCATGAATAACTGGGGCTACTCCAAAATGGCACGCGGGCAATATGCCGAAGCTGAACGTCTGTTCACCGAAGCCATTCAACAGGACAATGCGCTATTTACCGCGAAGAACAATCTGGTTCTGGCGCGCAGTGCACAAGGTAATTACAGCGTTCCGGTTGTCCCGATGTCTCAGACCGAACGGGCGATGTTGCTGAATACGATGGCTATTTCGGCAGTTAAACAAGGCGATGTAAACCTCGCCAAGAACCTGTATCGCGAGGCAATCGCCACGCATCCCCAGCATTATGACGAAGCCGTTCGCTCGCTTCGGGCACTCGAGGACGCCTGATCCATGCACATACCAGCGGCAGCGGCAGCGTTGTTCTTACCATTTGTCCTGCCGATCTGTTTCTACGTTGCCTTCACCGATATGCGTGAGATGCGGATCAAGAACCATGCGGTCATGGCACTGTTGGTGGTTTATCTCGTTGTCGGCCTTTTCGTTTTGCCACCGTGGTCGGGCGAATGGCTACCCGGCACGTTTGGTCCGGTCACTGTCAAGCTGCCTTTATACGCCTGGCAGCTGCTTCACATAGTCGTTGTACTGATCGTCGGCATCATATTGAATGCGGCTGGAATTATGGGAGCTGGCGACGCCAAATTCTGCGCTGCCGCCGCTGCTTTTGTCTGGGCCAGTGATTTCATGTGGGTTTTCATAATTCTGTCTGCCACGCTGCTAGGGGCTTTTTGTTCCCACCGGTTAGCGAAACACACCCGACTGCGCCAGATAGCTCCGCATTGGGACAGTTGGGATCGCGGTAAACAGTTTCCAATGGGTCTGACGCTTGCAGGTAGCCTCGTGGCTTACCTGATTTTGGGCATAATCCACGGTTCGTGAACAATCATGACCGCGCCTTGCCCGCGCCTTGGTCCTGCCACAAAGACGCGTCAAATTTTCCCTAAACGGCCCTGCATGGGGCCTTTGGTGTGATAATTGACAGACGAGTCCCGCTTATGAACATGCAGACGTCCTCCGTTATGGCCCCCCCTGCCCCTAAGGGGTTGGCTGAAATGCAGCTTCCGCTGGTGATGATGCGTGACATTCTGCTGAAAACGATCTTTCGCAAAAACGTGGATACGGTAAGCGAGGTTGCCGCGGCGGTATGCCTGCCCGGCTCGGTGACGCAGGAACTGATCGATATCGCACGGGAACAGAAACTGATGGAGGCGACAGGCACACTGAACGCCAACTCGGGCAACGAGATGGGGTATCAGTTAACCGATTCAGGAAAGGCCCGTGCCTTAGACGCGCTTAGCCAATCGGAGTATTTCGGCGCGATGCCGGTGCCACTGGACGTCTATCGCGAACAGGTCAAGCGTCAGTCGATCCGCAACATTCAGGTCACCCGTGATCAATTGACTGGTGCTATGGGTCATCTGGTTCTACCCGACAGCCTGCTGGATCACTTGGGTCCTGCTGTCAGCGCCGGTCGCTCGATCCTGATGTATGGCCCTCCGGGCAATGGTAAGTCCTCAATCTCGAACGGAATTCGGGACGCGCTGGGTGACAATGTCTATGTCCCGCGCGCCATCGAATATTCGGGGCAGGTGATCACCGTATACGATCCGATTGTTCACACCGCGATTGAACAGGAAGAGGACGATCCCAACAGTTTGCGCCGCCGGAAACGGTTCGATACGCGTTATGTGCAATGCGAGCGCCCGACCGTGGTAACCGGCGGTGAACTGTCGCTAAGCATGTTGGACCTTGTTTACAACCCCACTGCCCGGACCTATCAGGCACCGCTGCAGTTGAAATCGACCGGAGGCATTTTCATCGTGGACGACCTTGGGCGTCAGGCCGAACCCCCTCAGGCCCTGATCAACCGCTGGATCGTTCCGCTGGAAGAAAGCAAGGATATCCTCGGCCTGCAATCAGGTGAGAAGTTCGAAGTGCCCTTCGATACTCTGGTCATCTTTTCAACCAACTTCCATCCGAATGAAATCTTCGACCAAGCGGCTCTGCGCCGGATCTTCTTCAAGATCAAAATTGATGGTCCGAACCAAGAGAACTTCCTTAAGATCTTTGCCATGGTCGCCCGCAAACGCGGGATGCCTTTGGACGAAGCGGCTCTGGTACATCTGCTGAAGGTCAAATACCCGACAATCCAGAACATATACGCGAATTATCAACCGATCTTCCTGATCGATCAGATGATCTCGATCTGCGAGTTCGAAGGCATCCCCTATCAGATGAGCCCCGACTTGATCGACCGTGCCTGGGCGAACATGTTCGTCAAGGAAGAAAAGATCGTTCACTAACCCCCTGTCCTTCTGAACCCGGGCGGTTAATCTGCGGCCATGACGCAGATTCCCGCCCGGATTAGCGATTGGTTTGCCGCCAAAGGCTGGTCGATCCACCCGCATCAACAAGACATGTTCGACCAGGCACAGGAGCCGGCGACGCTGTTGATTGCCCCGACAGGCGGGGGCAAGACGATGGCCGGGTTCATGCCGTCCCTGTCCGAACTGGCCGACGGCGCGCATGATGGGCTGCATACGATCTATGTCTCACCACTCAAGGCGCTGGCCGCTGATATCCGCCGCAATCTGCGTGCCCCGGTGGAAGAGATCGGCTTGCCTATACGGATCGAAGACCGCACTGGCGATACGTCGGCCACGCAAAAGAAACGCCAGCGTGTTGATCCTCCACATATCCTACTGACAACACCAGAAAGCTTGGCGTTACTCACCTCCTACGAAGACGCGCCGCGTATGTTTGAGGGAGTCCAGCGCATCATCGTTGATGAGATTCACGCTTTGGCGGAAAGCAAGCGGGGCGATCAATTGATGCTTGCACTGGCACAGTTGCAAGCGCTCTGCCCCGATTTGCGCCGTGTCGGCCTGTCTGCGACTGTGGAAGACCCAGAAGGCATTGCGCAGTTTCTGGCGCGGCATCCTGATCCATGCAGAATAATTCAGGCCGATCCCGGCCCAGATCCCGATATCGCGATGCTTGAAACCAATGAAATGCCCCCCTGGTCTGGTGGAGGCGCCGCCTATGCCATTCCGGCGGTTCTGGAGCAGGTTCGGCAGCATAAAACCACACTGATCTTCCACAACACGCGCGCTCAGGCCGAAATATTCTTTCATAATCTCTGGCTGGCAAATGATGAAAGTCTGCCAATCGGTATCCATCACGGCAGTCTGGACCGGCAGCAACGCGAAAGGGTTGAGGGCGCAATGGTACGCGGTGATCTGCGGGCCATTGTCTGCACGGGCAGCCTCGATCTGGGAATCGACTGGGGGGATGTGGATCTGGTGATCCAAATTGGCGCGCCAAAGAACGTCAAACGGCTGGTGCAGCGGATCGGACGGGCAAACCATCGTTATAATGCCCCATCGAAGGCGCTGTTGGTACCTGCCAACCGGTTTGAAGTGGTCGAATGTGTGGCCGCACTGCATGCGGTGCAAGAACATGACCTGGACGGTGATCCTCGCGGCGCGGGCCCTCGGGATGTGCTATGTCAGCATATCCTGATCGCCGCTGCAGCCGGACCGTTCGAGGCCGATGCGCTCTACACCGCGCTGACCTCGGCGGGGCCCTATGCCGGCCTCAGCAGACCCGAATTTGATGCCTGTCTGGATTTCTGCGCCACCGGCGGGTACGCCCTGCGCGCCTATGACCGCTGGCAGCGGTTGCAGCAGCGATCAGATGGGCGCTGGCAATTGCGTGATCCACGAGCAGCGCAGCGTATCCGAATGAATCTGGGCACAATTCAGGACACTGACACGCTGAAGGTACGGTTGAAACGAAATCGCGGTGGCAAGCCACTTGGCGAGGTGGAAGAAGGGTTTGCTGCCTCGCTCACCCCCGGTGACACATTTCTGATCGGCGGCCAGATCGTCCGTTACGAAGGGCTGCGTGAAATGGTGGTTGAGGTCAGCCGCCGTGCCGATAAGAAACCCAAGATCGCAACCTTCTCTGGCACAAAATTCGCCACATCTACGCAGCTTAGCGACCGCATTCTGCGTATGTTCGCGCAATCTGACTGGCCACACTTGCCCGCCCACACCGCCGATTGGCTGGCGTTGCAACGCGAGGTCTCGCGCCTACCGCAGCGCGATCGACTATTGATCGAAAGCTTCCCCGACAATGGGCGTGAACATATCTGTGTCTATGGCTTTGCAGGCCGAAATGCGCAGCAGACCCTGGGCTTGTTACTAACCAAACGTATGGAAGAGACCGGCCTTGCCCCACTGGGCTTTGTCGCTACCGACTATGCCACCTTGATCTGGGGCCTGGATGCGGTAACCGATCCACGCCCATTGTTTCAGATTGATGCGCTGCGCGAAGGGCTGGAAACGTGGTTGGCAGGCAATGCCGTGATGAAGCGCACGTTCCGCGCCTCGGCCACAATCGCAGGTCTGATCGAACGCAATACCGGAGGGCAGCGCAAAAGCGGACGGCAAGCGACGTTTTCGTCAGACATCTTGTATGACACTCTGCTGAAATACGACCCCGACCATCTTTTGATGCAGATCACCCGCGAAGAAGCCATGCGCGGATTGGTTGATTTCGGGCGGATCGAAGCGATGGTCGCGCGGATCAATGGCCGCATCGATCTTCGGCGGCTGGATCGCGTTTCTCCATTGGCTGCGCCGCTCTTTTTGGAAATGGGAAAAGTGCCAGTCAAAGGTGAGGCAGAAGAACGCCTTCTGGCCGAAGAGAGTGCCCGCTTGCTGCAAGCTGCAGGGATGCAATCACCGTGAATCCTCTTGCGCCGTCCGTCGAAACAGGCAAAGAACGGACCATGAACAACGTCGAGTTTTCCTTTGCGGGTCACCAACTGCGCGCACTAGGTTCCGGGGCGCTTTGGTGGCCCGATCAACGCCTGCTTTGCGTATCTGATCTGCATCTGGGCAAGTCGGAACGCATCGCTCGAAGGGGCGGTTCTTCGCTCCCCCCTTATGATACACGCGAGACTTTGACACGGCTGGGAGGTGACTTGTCACATACAAAGGCCACGTCAGTAATTTGTCTGGGAGACAGCTTTGACGACTTGGACGCGTCAACTGCATTGACAACTCAGGACAGGCTTCGGATTGCAACGTTGCAAGCAGGTCGGAACTGGATCTGGATCGAAGGCAATCATGACCCCGGTCCGGTTGAAATTGGTGGTACGCATTTATCCGAATGGATTTGCAGCGGCCTCACTTTTCGCCATATAGCCCAACCAGATGCAATGGCTGAGATTTCCGGCCACTATCATCCCAAGGCAAGTTTGAATATTCGGGGGCGCTCGATCTCTCGGCCTGCGTTCCTTTTGGATCATGCCCGACTAATCCTGCCCGCCTATGGGATCTATACCGGCGGGTTGCGCAGCACAGACCAAACACTGACAAGGATCATGGGCTCCGATGCCCGGGCAATCTTGACTGGGAATCAGCCCCAGAAAATTCCAATGCCGCGATGACCCTTATAACAGCCCGTCATCCACAAGATGCTGCTTGTATTTCCGGCTAACAGGTACTTGGTCGCCGTTCCTCAAACGCAGGTAGGTTTTCCCCGCCTCTTTCTTGACCCCAACAATTGTGGAATCCACCACCCAATGTGATCGATGTGTACAATGCCCAGGAACCGGCTCCATCTCAGCTATCGCATCTGTAAATCGCGAGCGGATGGTAAATATCCCTTCTGAGGTCACGACATCGACGCTGTGATCACGCACGGTCAGCCGGTAGATCTCCCCCTCGAAACCAGTTGGCAATCGATGGCAGAGCCGTGGTCGAGGTTCTTCCACTGCTTCATCTGGATCGCCCCATTGACGAACAAGTAATAGCCCCGTTGCAAACAGAAGCCCATAAGGGACGACCTTCAACAGGTCTGGAGCCATCCGTCCATTCAATGAGAACAGAATCCACGTCAGAAACCACAAAGAGGGGGCAAACAACAACAGGATCAACGCAGCAAAAGCAAAATCCCGGAACAACGATCCCGATAAACTCAGTTTTGTGCGCACAAGTTGCCCCGCAGCCCATGTTGCAACCAGCGCCAGTAGCATTACACCAGTCCAGAACAACAACCGCTGTGAATATGACAGTGTCATGTCTCGAAAGGGTGCGAACGAATAGGCAAGCAATGGAACAAAAACTAGGCCGGCCACTACACGTTGAAGACTGCAAAACGAGATGATCGGACTTAGTTTGGACTTCATACCAAGCAACACACCTTCTTAGCCTGCACCAAAAACATCAAACGGAAGGTAGTCTAACCTCACAACCACTTGGATTAGAAGGCTTATCACGGGTTAACGCTGGGTCAAGTTAACAAGTCCCCATACGTATTAATAATTCCTGGAGAACAAAAAACCGGAGAGCGCGCAGGCTCTCCGGCTAATCAGGTCATACCCAAATAGGTCTTTGTGTCGGGTATTATGCTGTCAGGCCTTCGGGTTCTGGCAGGCCATTCGCCCGGCACGCGGCGGTCAGCGTATTCGCAAGCAGGCAGGCGATCGTCATCGGGCCTA
>NZ_JBQFVT010000019.1:0-58439 GCF_056539905.1 Ruegeria sp. AP7
CCCCAATGGATACTGAACAGGCATCTCCCACCCAGCAAAATCAACCAACTTACCACCCAACTCAACATGCAAAGCGTGAAGAGGCGTGCGTCTTAAGGATGTCATGATGGCTACCTTCTTATTATATAGTGAACAGAAGCTATCCCGTCAGTCTGACCCAAGCTGAATATTTTGCAACGATTCAGCCCCGGTTTTCGATGGCAGACCAAGGACTGGCCAGGCTCGTATGCGAGTGTATGCTTTAATAATGTTCCTATAGGAAACTTTTTTCCATTAAGCAACACTCTTTAGATCGCGCCTAACTTACTGCTTTGCTTTTTTAATCCTTCCCAGACCATGCGAAGGTAGAAGCTCAGATCTTACAGCACCTTATCACACTGATGACTTCAGTTTCTGAACCGCACAATCCAGAACCTTGAGGCCGGCAACCAGGTCAGTTTCGGCTGTATCCTCGGCAAAATCGTGGCTGATTCCACCAATCGACGGGACGAACAGCATCGCAACCGGCATCATGCGCGAAACATTGGTTGCATCATGCAAAGCCCCTGATGGCATCCGTCGCCACCGGCCTGGCGCGATCTGCTCGGCAGCCGCTTCCAGCGCTTTGCGAAGTTTGTGATCCATCGCCACAGGCTCCAAGCCCAGAAGGGATCCATAGCTAAGCTCCACACCCGTTTGTGCGGCGATATCGCTCGCGGTGTTGCGAATGATCTCTTCCATCCTTGCCAGCCGATCTGCATCTCCATCGCGCCACTGCATCGAGAAACGCACGCGGCCCGGCACGATTGAGGACGCGCTGGGATGCAGGTCTACATGCCCAATAGTCCAGACTGTTTGCGGCGTTACCACGTTACGAAACTGGTCATTAAGGCGTGTGTTGAACAGGGACAGCGCTTGAAATGCGTCGCGTCGCAGGTGCATGGGCGTTGTACCTGCGTGGTTTTGCTGGCCATCAAACTGAACCACCATATCGCGAATGCCGACGATGTCGGTAACAACACCGATCTGGTCACCTTGCGTGTCAAGCGAGGGGCCTTGTTCGATATGCATTTCGATAAACCCGGTGAACCGACCCGGGTCGACGAAACTAGCGGCACAATCCGACATCGCCGCGCGTGCGCAACCAAAGGTCTCTCCGGTATGATCAGTCAGCTCATCTGCCCGTTCCAGATCCAATTCGCCAGACCAAACCGCCGAACCCGTTGTGACACCGAACCGGCCTTCTTCATCCTGAAAGCTGACAACTGAAATAGGTTGCTCACTGGACCGCGCGACCTCAAGCGCCGCTATCACACCCAATGCGCCATCCAGCCAACCGCCTTCGGGTTGGCTATCTGAATGCGACCCCATTAACAGCGACGGTCCTTCGGCTAATCCGAAAAGGTTTCCAACTGGGTCGAAATGGGGGGTCAACCCGGCTTCGGCCATGCGGCCTGCCAGCCAATGACGGGCTGCAATGTCAGCTTCAGAATAAGCAGGCCGAATGACACCTTTGCCCACGCCAGAAGCTCCGAACTGCCGTAATTTATGCAGATCTTCCAGAAACCGTTTTTCGTCGACTGCCATTACATTCCCCCGATCAACCAGAATGCACAATACGCCCGTCAGATTAGCTCGCAAGGGACGCGCGTACATTGATGCAGTTTTTCCCCAAACCCCTCTGGCCCCGAACGCGAAGCTGCCCTAAGACTTCGTCGCAAGAGGGTTCGAAATGTCATTCATTACATTGGTGCGTCACGGGCAGGCCAACACCGCCGCGCGGGACGAGAATAGCTACGACAGGCTCAGCGATCTGGGCCACCAGCAAGCGCGTTGGCTGGGTGCGCATCTGAAAGATACCCAGGCCCATCACCCTCGGGTCTATTGTGGCACCCTTACACGTCATGTGGAGACAGCAGCCAGCATGGGTTTGGCCGAACCTGTGCACGACGCGCGCCTCAACGAAATTGAGTACTTCACCCTCGCGCAGCTGTTTCATGAGCAACATGGCGTGGCGATTCCAATCGACCGCGAAGAGTTTGTGGAACATCTTCCCAAGACATTTACCGCTTGGGCCAATGGCGAAATTGAAAACCCGCCAGAGACCTTCGTCGAATTTGAAACCCGCGTCCGCGACGCGTTGCGCGACATCGGGACCGAAGGCGGGCCCGCGATTGTTGTGACATCCGGGGGGCTGATCTCGATGGTGGTCCGGCAGGCTATGATGCTGGATATCACTTCGATGGCACGGGTGGCGCTTGCCATCATGAATACGTCGATGCATCGTCTGCACCCAATCGGTTCACAGCTGAGCCCGGTCCTGTTCAATGCAGTGCCCCATCTGGAAGCACCAGATCGGCATTTTGCCCAAACCCACCTGTAAGGAGGCACGGATGCAGCTCTATTTTGCCCCCCGCACAATCTCAGTCGCTGTGGCGATTGGGCTGGAAGAGGCCGGTTTGGAATATGAAGCCGTGCAGCTTGATTTCGCCGGTGGCGAGCAGACAAAGCCCGCGTACAGGCAAATTAATCCCAAAGGCCGTGTACCTGCGCTTGCGGTTGATGGTGGCATTTTGACTGAAACCGGCGCCCTGCTGGAGTTTGTTGCCGCCAAAGCACCCGAGGCCGGGCTGGTTCCGGCTGATCCCGTGATGGCAGCGCGAATGCGGGAGGTAATGTATTATCTGGCCTCGACCATGCATGTGAACCACGCGCACAAACTGCGCGGGCCTCGTTGGGCGGACAAGAAGGCCAGTTGGAAGGACATGAAGGACAAGGTACCCCAGACGATGACCGCGTCATGCGACTATATCGTTTCAAACGGGCTGCGTGGTCCGTTCGTGTTGGGTGAGACACTCTCGCTAGCCGACGCTTACCTCTATGTGGTCTGTAGCTGGCTGGAAGGTGACGGCGTCGACGTTTCGGCCTTTCCCAAGATCATCGCCTTCCGCGAGGCGATGGAGGCTCGGCCATCGGTTCCGGCGGTGCGCGCCGCCGGAATGCTCTGACAAAAGGAAGTATGATGACACATCTCTGGGTCCGGGCGGAACAGCGCCCGAACGAGGAACGGGTCGGGCTTACCCCTGAAGGTGCCGCCGCACTGATCGCTGCAGGCATTCGGGTGACGGTCGAAGAAAGCTCTGTACGGGCTATTCCTTTGGATGGTTACAGACAGGCAGGTTGCGAAATCGCATCCGAGAATTCGTGGCCAGAAGCCCCGCTTGACGCAATCGTCTTTGGCTTAAAAGAGCTGCCTGAGGATGGCACGCCCTTGCCTCACCGCCACATCATGTTTGGCCATGCTTATAAGGGTCAGCATTCTGGACGCGAATTGTTGCGGCGGTTTAAGGCCGGTGGCGGCACGCTTTATGACTTGGAATATCTGGTGGACGCAGATGGCCGCAGGGTTGCTGCCTTTGGCTATTGGGCCGGTTACGCCGGGGCTGCGGTTACACTGAAGACATGGGCAGCGCAGCAACGCAGGCAGGAATGCCCACCCGTTGGTGTTTATGCCAACAAAGACGCGTTGAATGATGAACTGATGGCCGAACTGGACGCTACAGGAGCCGACCGTCCCCGCGCCATCGTCATCGGCGCGTTAGGCCGTGTCGGGACCGGCGCCGCCGATATGTGCGAGGCCATGGGGGTCGCCGTCACCAAATGGGACATTGCCGAGACGTCCAGCGGCGGGCCATTTCCCGAAATCCTTGATCACGATCTCTTCCTGAACTGCATCTTCGCCCGACCGGGCACCCCGGTTTTTGTCCCGCGCGATGCTCTGAGCGCACAACGCAGTCTGACGGCCATCGGCGACGTGGCCTGCGACCCGGACAGCGATTACAACCCAGTGCCGGTCTATGACCGTGCCACCACATGGAACGCCCCTGCTTTGCGCGTGGCGACCAACCCGGTCATGGATGTAATGGCCATCGACAATTTGCCGTCGATGCTGCCCGTCGAAAGCTCGCAAGACTACGCGGCGCAACTGCTACCGTCCCTGCTGACGCTGACCGATCTGGACAGCGGTGTCTGGGGGCGGGCTGAGGCAACCTACAAAACACATATCGAAGGGATCTGAGAGATGACGATTCACTGGTGTGGCACCGGCCTGTCGGCCATCCCCGGCCTGCGCCGCCTAATCGAAGGCGGGCACAAGGTCACTGTCTGGAACCGGACTGTCGAGAAGGCCAAGGCCGAGGTCGGAGACCTGACTGATGACATCCGCGCCTTCGACATCGACGCTTTAGGCGCGGTGCTTGAGAAGGGCGACGTGATCGTCTCGATGCTGCCGGGTGACTGGCATGTGCCACTGGCAGAGCTGGCAATTTCAAAAGAGGCCAACTTTGTGTCGTCTTCCTACATCGCGCCCGAGATGCGCGCTTTGGACGACAAGGCGCGCGAGGCCGGTGTGGCGCTTGTCAACGAGGTCGGATTGGACCCTGGGATCGACCACCTGATGGCGCATGCTCTGGTCGCCGACTACCGCGCATCGGACGCGTTCGATCCCCAGAACCACCTAAGCTTTATCTCGTATTGCGGCGGGATCCCGAAGAACCCAAACCCGTTCCGCTACAAGTTCAGCTGGTCACCGTTAGGTGTTCTAAAGGCGCTGCGCTCACCGTCGAAATCAATCCGCGACTATGCCCCATTGGACGTCGCGCGCCCGTGGGACGCGATCAGCAGCTATATCGCCCCGCTGCCCACGCCCGAAAGCTTCGAGGTCTACCCGAACCGCGATTCAATCCCTTTTAAGGCCGAGTACCAGTTCGAGGATCACTGGCCGGTCAAGGAATTTGTCCGCGGCACCCTGCGCCTGAACGGTTGGGCTGACGCGTGGTCGGATGTGTTTACTGAAATCGAGACCCTCGCAGGGCCGGAAGGCGACGCCCGCCTGAAAGAGATGTCGGATCAGTTCTGGGAAGAAAACGCCTATGACGAGGGCGAACCCGACCGCGTGGTTCTGTGTGTGGGCCTGAAAGCCGAGAAAGACGGCGTTGAGGTCTGGCATAAGACCTATGTCATGGACGCTTGGGGTGACGAACGCGGCACGGCCATGGCCCGTCTGGTATCGATCCCGGTGTCCCTTGCAGTCGAAGCCGTCCTGAACCGTGCTATCCCTGCCGGTGTCCACGCCGCGCCAAGTGATCCGAAACTGGTACAGGGTTGGATGGGTGAGATCGACACACTGGCGCAACACCTGCAGATCGTGGACCACACCGCCTAAAACGCAATCAGCCGCTTCGAACACGCGAAGCGGCTGATCACATTGTGGCGTCGCTGACAGCCGTCAAATATATTGCGCTATCACCGCTTCAACATCGCAGCGATTGATTCCAAGCTCTGACAATTCGAAATCTGAAAGACGGTTCAGCTCTTGACCGGCGCGAACGATATCAGCTTGGATTGCGCGCATTCTCATCGCCTGATCGAACAACAACAGCGCACTGTTAGACACGGTCTGTTTCGGATTTAGGTTGCTATCAAGCATATTCGTTACCTCGCGCTTACTTACATGGATTGCTTTTCGGATCGCACCGGATAGTGCCTAAGAGCAGGCCTGATAGGGCGTGTTGTGATAAACGTTTCGATATACGCGCTGCCGTATCTCAGCGCGTGAGATGCCGATATCGCTAAGCTGATGATCATTGAGCTTTTCAAGCGCTCGGATCGTCTTGTTGTAAACTCTGCGACGCTGCCATGCAGATGGCGCCTCAGGCTGGTTCGCAAACTGGCCGAAGAACAGAGACCGATGATCAGCTGCGGTTGTATTGACGTGTGCCATGTCGAATTTCTCCAGTATTCATCGTTGCCGTTGATGAACCTGATAAAAGAACTCGACATTAACCTCGTAGGAACGCCGCATTAATATTGTTTAATGAAAGCGGATCAACCAATCCGACGCGCCAGCATCCGGACCAATCCATACGCCATAACGCGAGATCAGGGATTACATCAGATCGTTTTCGACATCTTCAGCAGAGATTCCCAGCGCATCCAACCCATTTTCCAGGTGATCGGATAAATGCGGCGTTCCGATCAGATAATCCGCGCAAGGGGTTGAGGCCTCGGACTTTGCGGTTGCAATGGCCTCGGCCAGATCTTCAGCGAAGAAGCTCTCACGACCGACCCACATGACGGCGACCAGTTCTGCTTGTTCATCCTCGCTCATGCGTTCGATGAATGCGCGTAATTCGCCCTCGGCCCGGTTCAGCTCTCGCCCCATCATGGCTACCTGAGCGATTTTTCTTGCCGAGATTTCCAACATGTCCCAACTCCTCGTGTTCGCGGTTCACTGTTATCTGAACGATGCCACAGGCGACCGTCTTTGATCTTGCGCAAAGCAGAGGGCTTTACTGATGTGAACGCGATACAGGCTGATCAGGGACGGGAGCGGTGCGAAAGGGGCTGAAACGGGCGCGCTTGACCCATAGCTTGAGCGCTTGCCAGTGGATCAGAAACACCGCCCTTCGCGCTCCGAACGGTCGGCGCCAGAGCGATTTAAGAATAATGCGGTTGCTAAGCGGCCGGCGTGAACCCGTCAGGGTGGCGATCAGCCCCCCGCTGTCGCGACCATAATCAATCCAGACACCCACGCGCTCGTCGCGATAATCAAATCGAAACGTATAGGTCCCTTCAATTTCTTGAAACGGTGAGACATGCATCAACTTGTCAGCCAGTATCCGATCAGTTGACGCGATGGGCGAATGATCGGGTTTGTGGCACAGATAGCTGTGACGCGTACCATAAGTATTGGTCACTTCAGCAACCACAGCATAGAGCTGATTCACGTCATCAAAGCAGAACCAGAAACTCACGGGATTGAACACATGCCCAAGCATGCGCGGTTGGGTCAACAGAGTGATCTGATCCGGTTGAGGAATACCCTGCGCCTCAAAACACTCACGCAGCCAAATCGCGCCGCGACCCCGACCAGGCTCGCCACCGTGATCGCTATCTCGCCATCCGGTCAGATTCACCTTGTTGAACGAAAACAAAAAGGGCGTCTTGGCACATGCTTCAGGGTCAAACAGAACATAATCGATTGAATAGCGAAACGAATTATCGATCGCACCCTTGCGCCCGTGAAAGGTATGACCCGCGATGTGATCAACAGTGTTCATAACGCAGATGTTCCGTACTGACTGCAAACTGTTCAAAAGACATCCATTTCCGAATGCCCCTGCATCATACATTACGAAATACTGCTCGTTTTGGATGAAATTTTTTGCACCAGACTGATCCAACTTGGGTCAGACAACGTAATGAGGTTATGTTTACCGAGATAGATACCGTGACCTTGGACGATGCGGCAGCACAACCTGCTGTCAAAAGTGCCGTGCACGGAGCCAAACGATCCAAAGGTAAATCGGTGAACGGACAAAACAAAGGTTGTGACACGAGAAAGGAATGGGTGGATCACATCCGTCGCATCCGAGATGCGAAGGATCAGATCGCATTTGCTGAACTGTTCCAGCATTTTGCACCTCGAATAAAGGCATTTCTAATCAAGTCCGGGTCAGACGCTGCACTGGCGGAGGAATGCGCGCAGGAGGTCATGGCGACCTTGTGGCACAAGGCGCATCTGTTTGACCCGACAAGGGCAACGGTTGCGACCTGGGTGTTCACTATCGCAAGAAACAAGCGCATTGACGTATTGCGAAAGCAACGCCGCCCTGAACCCGAAGACCTCTGGTGGGGGCCAGAGGCGGAGCCGGAACAGGAAGACGTTCTGGCGCTGCAACAGGAAACCGCGCAGCTGCGTGATGCCATGGCGGCATTACCCGAGGCGCAAAGACAGCTGATCGAGAAGGCCTACTTCGGAGATCTGAGCCATCGAGAAATCGCATCTCAGACCGGGTTACCTTTGGGGACGATCAAATCACGGATACGGCTGGCGCTGGACCGCTTGCGCTACGCGATGAACTGAGATGACGAGCATGAGAAACGAGATTAAACATCACCTGACAGACGACTTGCTGATGGCCTATGCCGCAGGCAATCTGCCCGAAGCGTTCGACCTGATGGTCGCAACGCACCTATCTCTTTGCGACCACTGCCGCGCCCGCGCTGAAAGCTTTGACGCAGTTGGCGGATGCGTTTTACAGGAACAAGATGCGTCTGCAAGCATGAGCGACGGTTCATTGGCGGCAACAATGGCATTGATTGCTCAGGGTGCACCAAAGGCGAAACCCGCGCGCCCATCTTGTGCAGTTCTTCCGGCACCGCTGCAGGACTATGTTGGCGGCGACGTGAACGCGATCAAATGGAAGCCCGTCGGCATGGGTGTCAAACAGGCAATCCTGCCCACGACCAGCGAAGCCACCGCCCGGTTGTTGTTTATCCCCGCCGGGGCAGCGGTGCCGGATCACAGCCATAATGGCATAGAACTGACGATGGTCCTGCAGGGTGCATTCTCTGACGAGATCGACCGCTTCGACCGCGGCGATGTCGAAATTGCAGACCAATCTATCCATCACACGCCTACGGCAGACATCTCTGAAGACTGCATTTGTCTGGCCGTCACCGATGCTCCACTGAAGTTCAGCAAGCTGATGCCGCGCCTGTTCCAGCCATTCCTTCGAATCTGATCCGTTATGGTAGGGTTGTTTATCGACGCTAACCAACTGGGGGATTTCAGCAATGTTAAGGATGGCAACTATGGCGCTGTTGATGGCCTTCGGAGCCAGCGTTTCCGCTCAGATGACAGCAGACGTGAAATTCCAACCGGGCAATTTCGGTACGATGGTGAATGGTACTGTAACCGGAAACGAGTATTTCGACTATAAACTGGGCGCCAAGGCTGGGCAGGAGATGTTCGCCGACCTCAAGGTCAGTGACACCAACGGCTATGGCGTGATCTATTTCAATATCCTGCCCCCGAACAGTGACGGAGTTGCAATTTACAATGGTTCAATTGATGGCAATACCGCCCGGATCGAGCTTCCAGATAATGGCGACTACACCATACGTGTTTATCTGATGGGGAACGATCGCGACACCGGCAAGACGGTTGGTTATAATCTGGACCTCTCCATCCAGTAACGCTCAGCCTTCGGTTTTTCCCAGCGGCACGACGTTTGTGTGGTCATCCGGCGCAAGCTCTTCGAAATCGAAATTGTCCAAACGTTGCGCCCGGCGACCCGCCTTTTCGGCGCTTATCTTGATTTCCGAGATGTCCTTGGCCGCCTGACCAAAATGGCGATCCAGGTTCGAGACACGTTCACCCAAACGGTCCACATCCTTGTGCAGCATTCCCAGCTCCTTGCGGATGGCACCGGCCTGCTCGCGCATGCGCGCGTCTTTGAGGATCGCGCGCATGGTGTTCAGCGTCGCCATGCAGGTGGTCGGGGACACGATCCAGACGCGTTTCGAAAAACTCTCCTGCACAAGTTCCGGGAACTTGGCGTGCAGCTCGGCATAGACCGCCTCAGACGGCAGGAACATCAGCGCCCCATCAGCTGTTTCACCGTCCAGAATGTACTTCTCGGCGATATCGTTGATGTGCTTGCGCACGGTACTGCGGAACATCTGCACCGCAGCTTTCAGCTCCATATCGTTGGTCGATCCGATCAGCGCCTCATAGGCCTCCAACGGAAACTTACTGTCGATCACGATAGGTCCGGGAGGGTTTGGCAAGTTGATCAGGCAATCCGCCCGTCGTCCATTCGACAAAGTTGCCTGCAGCTGAAAACTATCCGATGGCAACGCCTTCGAGACGATATCGTTCAGCTGGATTTCCCCGAACGCCCCGCGCGTCTGTTTGTTCGACAGGATATCCTGCAAAGACAGCACGTCGCCGGAAAGCTTGGTGATATTGTCCTGCGCCTTGTCGATGGCCGCCAGACGTTCCTGCAATTGCGTCAGCGAGGTAGCCGTCTGTTTCGACGAACCATGCAGCGATTCCTTCATCCGCTCCTGCATCTCAGCCAAGGCGCGCGCCGATTTCATCGCGTTATCTGCCAGCCGGTCATTCATCTGCTGCTGCACGGAAGACAGGCGGGATTCGACAGTTTGGATCACCTGCACCTGCGCATTGGCCTGCGTGTCCGAGACATGCTGTAATCCGCCGCGTAGTTGCTCCTGCCCTTGGCCCAGTTGCTGCACATGCTGTCCCAAATGGGCCATCTGCCGGGCCAAGGGTTCGGCCATCCGGGCCGAGCGTTGTGACGCCCGTAGCGATAGAAACAGCAAGAGCAGAATCAACGCCACAACTCCGCCAGTGATCAGGATGACGGGGTCATTCAACGCATATTGAGTACCAGCTATCTCGATCATGTCGCCTCGGATGTTCTTGTTTTATTCTTCATAGCCCGACAGGGCCGATGGATCAACTGCGACCGAACAGGCGTTCGATATCGCTGAGCTTCAGTTCCACATAGGTCGGCCGCCCATGGTTGCATTGGCCGGAATGGGGCGTCGCCTCCATCTCGCGCAGCAGGGCGTTCATTTCTTCTGCCCGCATCCGACGGCCTGATCGGACTGAACCATGACAGGCCACCCGGCTGAGGATCGCCTCAATCCGTGCCTGCACGGTTTGGCTTTCGCCCTGATCGGCAAGCTCATCCAGGATATCGAGGATCATGGCTCGAGCATCGATTTCACCCAGAATGGCCGGAGTTTCGCGCACAGCGACCGCTCCACCGCCAAAGGGTTCGATGGTCAGCCCAAAGCGCGCAAGATCATCAGCGACGGCCATCAACCGCGCGCAGTCCCCTTCTGTCAGATCGACAATTTCAGGGATCAACAGGGCTTGGGCGGCGACACCGTTTTCGGCCACCTGGCGTTTGAGCTTTTCGTAGACCAACCGTTCATGCGCGGCGTGCTGATCGACGATCACCATGCCGTCTGCCGTCTGGGCAATGATGTAATTCTCGTGCACCTGACCTCGTGCGGCCCCCAATGGCAGTTCCTGCGGTTCTTCCACTGGAGCAGTTTCTGGCACCGGCTCCACGATACGCCCGCTATAATTCTGTGACAGCTCCGCAAAGCCAGGAGATTGCGCACGATAGGCCGCCTGACGCGCCATCGGTGACGGACGATCCATCTGATACACCCGCGCTGGCGCAGCGGGCGCGGGCTCGGGCCGCATCGCACCCAAGGTTGCATTTGCGACAGTCGAAGACGCACGATGTCCGGCCTCGGCCAGCGCGTGGCGCAGGCTGGATACGATCAACCCACGTGCTAGGCCCGGATCGCGGAACCGAACCTCGGATTTAGCCGGATGCACATTCACGTCCACCATCGTTGGATCACAGTCGATAAACAGCGCTGCGGCCGGATGTCGATCGCGACTGAGAAAATCGAAATAGGCCGCTCGCAGAGCACCGGTTAGCATCTTGTCCCGCACGGGTCGTCCGTTGACAAACAGATACTGCGCGACGGCAGCCCCACGCGAATAGGTCGGAAGCGCGGCATAGCCATACAGCCTGAGCCCTTCGCGGGTGGCATCAATCTGCAACGCGTTCTCAGCGAATTCACGTCCTAGTATGCGCGCCAATCGGGCGTGCAACGCATCAAACAGATCGCCATTCTCGCGGTCGGCGCGGAAGGTCACGCGACCTTCTCCACCACCCGAAACATCACGTAGGGTGAACGCTATTGCAGGCTCGGCCATTGCAAGACGTTTCACGATGTCGGAAATTGCCTGCGCCTCAGCCCGGTCCGTGCGCATGAACTTCAGCCGTGCCGGGGTGGCGTAGAATAGGTCTCGCAGCTCGACCACTGTCCCAGTGCGCAAAGCGGCAGGTTTCACCGCCTCCATTTTGCCACCCGCCACGTGGATTGTAGCGGCTTCAGAGCCCGGTACGCGACTTGTGATGGTCAAACGACCAACCGCTCCCAGCGAGGGCAGCGCTTCCCCGCGAAACCCAAATGTGTGGATATTTAGCAGATCGGACCCGTCGATCTTTGATGTCGCATGACGCGACAACGCCAGCGGTAAATCTTCAGCGGCGATGCCGCAGCCATCATCGGTGACACGAATCAGGGTCTTGCCGCCATCCGCGACTTCGACGGCAATGCGTTTGGCCCCGGCATCTATGGCATTTTCGACCAATTCTTTAACTGCAGAGGCCGGCCGTTCCACGACTTCACCAGCAGCAATCCGATTGATCGCTGCATCATCAAGCTGCCGAATTACCGGGCGATCGTTGCTGATATTGGGGTCTGCATACACCATACCACTAGACCTAGCATAGATATGCGCGATTCGACCACAGGTTTGGATGGTTCAGCGGGCGAGCAAATGATGTATCCGGCCAGCTTGACCCTGTCGTAAAGGGGGTAGCGACTTAGGTCAATACTGGCCGGATATACCAGAGTGAGTGGTGGTCTTGTGGTATTTGATCCAAGCTTGCTTACCATCGCACATAGAATAAATCCCGTTAATATTTGGAATTTGTTTCCATTTGGCGAAGTTCAGCCGAAACCTTGCGAAAACCATTGGCGTGAATACGCCAAGTTAAGCCTGGCTGGGGGCTCCGCTGCGGGTTCGACAGGGGCCAAGGACGGCGGTCAGCGCCAGTATCAAGCCAGATATCGTCGCGATCATTCCCGCAGCACTAACAGCATCTGCCCCCCCCAGCCACAATGGGCCGTACCCAGCCAGAACATATCCCGAGATGGCTGAAATGGTCGCGAACAGAACGCTCCAGACAATCTGGGTTTCCAGTCGGTTCGTCATCATCCGAGCCGCAGCGGGTGGACAGATGAACATGGCGATCACGATGATTGATCCCACGGCATCAAATGCAGCTACGGCAGCGATCGCCGCTGTGATGACCAGCGCCATACCCAACGCTCCGGTTCGGATGCCAATGGTACGAGCAAATCCTTCGTCGAATGTCGAGATCTTGAGCGGCCGCCAGAACAACCAGGTAAACAAGATGACACCCACCATCGTCAGTGCAATTCGGGGCAATTCGGGGGGCAGACCAGCCAATGCCTGTACGTCCAGCAGAGACGACCATCCTGTGGCATCCAACCAGATCAAGCTTTCCAGATTGCCATAAAGCGCGTGTTCCACGTCCAGATGAACCGTCGAAGTATCAGTCTGTTCCAACAGTAATACCCCGCCCGCAAACATGGTTGTGAACACCACTCCCATTGCGGCGCCGGGTTCAATCTGACCTAATCGTCGGATCGCCTCGATCATCACAACGGCAACGACAGCGGCCCCGGCCGCGCCGAGCATCATGGGCCAAGTAGAGATCGCACCTGTCAGCAGAAACGCCACGACAATGCCGGGCAGCACCACATGGCTGATCGCATCGCCAATAAGGGCCTGTTTACGAAGAACCAGAAAGTTTCCGGGAAGCGCGCAAGCGATGGCTGCAAATGTTCCAATCAACAGAGGGGTCAGCGACAGAGGGACAAATTCTTCACCACTCATGGCATGACCTCCTGCGGGCCACCGATGCGACGGTCTATTTCGGCGATCTGATCGCGCGTTAGAACAGTCTCGATATCACGCAAACCATCATACAGCGCCGCGGTGGCCTCGTGCGCCTGATCGGCACGTACGAATTCCCACCGCTTTTCGTCCCGCAGCGCTTTGGCGGCGCGCGCTTTCCCTTCGTCTGTCGCAACACCATCCGCACGCACGATACCCGCACGACGCAGCAGGCGAATGGTCAGTGGCTCATAGATCTTCTGACCTTGCGCCAGCGCCAGAAGACCCTGCCGGATATGCACGCGTCGCTGGAATCTAAGGTGCCGCAGTACCGCCGCCAAAACGCCTCGAACCGGTGCGAACAAAAGTGATAGCGCGAAAGATCCAAAACTGACCAGGACAATGATCGGACCGGTTGGCAGGTTCGGTGCCGAGGCCGAAATTCCTGCCCCCAAAAAGCCAGCAAGCCCCCCGGAAATCCCTGCCAGCAGCACAACACGATCGGATCGTTCTGTCCAAAACCGCGCGGTCACCGGAGGAATGATGAGCAGCGCGACAATCAGGATCAGGCCAACGATCTTCAACCCGACCACAGTGACCGCCATAACAAGCCCCATCATCGCTAGATCAATCCGGTGCACAGGCAATCCACGCGCGGCGGCGTATTCAGGATCAAAGGCCACCATCGTCATCGGACGGCGGATAATCATCACCAGCAACAGAGTCGCCGCACCACCGATTGCAATCACGAGCGCGTCTGCCCAGAGCATTCCGGCGGTGGACCCAAGCAAGAACCCCTCCAACCCGGCTTGACGTCCAACACCCATGGTCTGAATCACCGTCAACAGGACAACACCAAACCCAAAGAAGACCGAAAGAACCGCACCGATCGCAGCATCCTCTGCAAGCCGCGTATGACGCGTTAGCCAGTTCATGCAAAGCAGACCGACCCAAGCCGATATGGCCGAACCGACCAACAGTCCAATTAGATTGCGCCCATCCCCTCCAAACGCCACCAATGCCATGAAGGCAAGGCAAACCCCCGGCAGGGTCGCATGGCTAATGGCATCACTTACGAGGGCACGCTTACGCAGGAACAGAAACGTGCCGGTTACTCCCGCTGAAATGCCCAGCAACGTCGCACCGATCGCGACCAGCGTGGCGTTATAGCCAAGCTGCAGGGTCAGAGCATCCCAAAGCATGATTATCCCAGCGCGCGTGAAATCTGATCAATCTGTGCCGTTGCGAGGCGTCCGCCATAAGCGGCTTGCAACGTTTCCGCAGTAAAGGCCTGCTCAACCGAACCTTCGGCCACCTTGCGGGTGTTGATCAGGAACACATGATCAAAATAGTCCGCAACCGTTGCCAAGTCGTGATGCACCACGACAACGGTCTTGCCGGCTTGTTTTAGTGATTTGAGCACAGCAATGATGGACTTTTCGGTCGCGGCGTCCACGCCTGCAAAGGGCTCGTCCAGCAGGTACAGATCAGCATCTTGTGCCAATGCACGCGCAAGAAAGACCCTCTGCTGCTGACCACCGGAGAGCTGACCAATCTGACGGTCAGCAAACTCTCGCATTCCGACACGGTTCAAACAGTCCATGGCGCGGGCCATATGACGTGCGCGAACACGACCCAGCAGACCCAACTGACGCGATAGTCCCATCAGAACCACGTCAATCACGCGTGTCGGAAAATCCCAATCCACACTGGCGCGCTGCGGGACATAGGCGATGCGCGCACGCTGATCTTCGAGCGGCTGGCCAAACACCGTCACCTGACCGGACAGAGGCGATACGATCCCCAACGCGGCCTTGAGCAAAGTGGACTTGCCAGCCCCATTCGGTCCGATGATCGCCGTCATCGCGCCGGGTTGCACCGTCATATCCACTGAGAACACTGCGGGCTTCTGACCGTACGAGACAGTCAGACCGCGAATGGCGAGCGCGCAGCGATCATTATCCTGCCCTTCAATTGAAACACCTTGAACTGTTGCGAGTTCCAGCATGGCTCAGAACCCCGCCGACAGTTTGCCGTTCATGCCACGCTGCGGCACATCCGCGCCCAGCGCCCCGGCAATCACGGTGATGTTGTGATCAAGCATTCCGATATAGGTGCCCTCATATGTGCCAGGCTCTCCCATAGCGTCCGAGTAAAGCTCTCCACCGACACCGACCTCGTGGCCTTCAGCCGCGGCACCCTCGATCAGGGCACGCATGGACCGGTCAGAGACCGAGCTTTCCACAAAAACCGCTTTCAACTGACGGTTCACGAGTGTGTCGACCAACTCACCGATGCGGTTCAAACCGGCCTCGGATTGGGTCGAGATGCCCTGAACACCCAGCACTTCATAGCCATATTCAGCACCGAAATAGCCAAAGGCGTCATGGGCGGTTACCAACATACGGTTGTCTTCAGGAACTGCAGTAAGCATCTGTTCGCCATAAGCGCTTAACGCGTCGATCTCGGCCAGAAACGCTTGAGTATTTGCGGCAAAGAATTCTGCAGCCTCAGGGCGAGCTAGAGTCAGAGCATCTTGCACCTCAAGCACAACATCACGCCATAGCACCGGGCTCATCCAGACATGCGGGTCATATTTGTCGGCGTAGTCGTCATGAGCGCGCAATTTGCCTTTGTCGACACCCTCCGCAACAGCGACAACGGTTTGCTTACGCCCCAGATCATCAAAGAAATCTTCCATCTGCGCTTCGAGATAGAGGCCGTGCCACAGCACCAGATCTGCGCGGGTCATCGCAACGATATCTGTGCGTGTCTGACGATAAGCATGTGGGTCAACGCCTGGGCCCATCAAACCTTTAACTTCAACCTGCTCACCGCCGATTTGTCGGGCCGTATCAGCGATCATGCCGGTCGTTGCGACAACCTTCAACGGCGCCTCGGCAAATGCGGCGGCTGGTAATGCAGCAACGAAAGCCAATGCTGCAAGAAAGGTACGGCGAATCATTTGCGACTCCACTTAGGTGCCTTGTTACCTCTGAATATGCGAACCATTCGCAACTAAGTCAATGCAAATGCGAATTACTCGCAAGAAAACATCTTTTTTGTCCATTTGGTCAAAATTTTGCCCTTTGCAGGGGTCGGCACACCTTTCTTTTCTTCGCAGCCCATGCGAATTTGGCGCAAACCTCCAAAAGGACGGAAAAATGGAAACGCAGAGCTCAGAAAGCCCCGTGCGCACCCCGCATCTGCCGCAAGTGACCGAGCCCCGGAACCCGGGAATGGACTTGGATCTGGATTGGGTGCGGGCCGTACAGGCCAACACTTCGGCCATCGAACGCCGCGCCGCGACGCTGCCCGGTCGGCGGTCGGTAAAGAAGGAATACCAGGCCGCATGGCTGCTGAAGGCGATCACAATGATCGACCTGACCACCCTATCGGGTGATGACACAGTAGGGCGGGTTCGCCGCCTTTGTGCCAAGGCTCGTCAACCCGTTGCGTCGTCGGTTCTGCAGGCGCTGGACATGCCGCCAATCACAACCGGAGCAGTCTGCGTCTACCATGACATGATCGAAACGGCTGTGGACGCATTGGAAGGCACTGGTATTCCGGTTGCGGCGGTATCCACTGGCTTCCCGGCTGGTCTATCTCCATTCCATCTGCGCGTGGCCGAGATCGAAGAAAGTGTGAAAGCGGGCGCCGAAGAGATCGATATCGTGATCTCGCGCCGTCATGTGCTGTCCGGCGATTGGCAGGCCCTGTATGATGAGATGAAAGCGTTCCGCGTCGCTTGTGGTGATGCCCATGTCAAAGCCATCCTTGCCACCGGCGAGCTAGGCAGCCTGCGCAATGTCGCCCGCGCCTCGCTGGTCTGCATGATGGCGGGTGCCGATTTCATCAAGACCTCGACCGGCAAGGAAAGCGTCAACGCCACCTTGCCCGTTTCACTAGTGATGATCCGCGCGATCCGCGACTACTATGACAGCACAGGATACCGCGTTGGGTACAAGCCTGCGGGTGGAATCTCAAAAGCCAAAGACGCATTGGTTTACCTGTCGCTGATCAAGGATGAGTTGGGTGACCGCTGGCTGGAACCAGATCTGTTCCGCTTTGGTGCCTCATCACTGCTGGGCGACATTGAGCGGCAGTTAGAACACTATGTGACAGGCGCATATTCCGCCGGTTACCGCCATTCTATGGGGTGAGGCGCGCCCGGAAATCGCTCCGGTGGAGCGATTTCAGCGCTGAACGGGCGAAGCCCCGGGAAAAGGACAAGAACAATGACAGTCAAAGAGATTTTCGAGACCATGGACTACGGCCCTGCCGCCGAAAGCGCAGCCGAGGCACTGGCCTGGCTGGTCGATCAGGGCGACAAGTTCGGCCACTATATCGACGGCGCATTCACCAAACCCGGCAAAGGGTTTGACAGCCGCAACCCGGCGACCGGAGAGGTTCTGGCCAAGCTGACGCAAGCGAAACAGGGTGACGTGGACGCCGCGGTTTCTGCCGCACGTAAAGCGCAACCCAAGTGGGAGAAGTTGGGCGGTGCGGGGCGCGCACGTTATCTCTACGCGATTGCACGCCTGCTGCAGAAGCATTCGCGCCTGTTTGCTGTGCTCGAAAGCCTCGACAACGGTAAGCCGATCCGTGAATCGCGCGATATCGACATCCCGTTGGCACAGCGGCATTTCTATTACCACGCGGGCATGGCGCAGTTGATGGAAAGCGAACTGCCCGACGCTCAGGCGCTGGGGGTTTGCGGCCAGATCATTCCGTGGAACTTCCCGCTGTTGATGCTGGCGTGGAAAATCGCGCCTGCACTGGCAATGGGCAACACCGTGGTTCTGAAGCCGGCCGAGTACACCTCGCTGACCGCACTGCTGTTCGCCGATATCTGCTCGCAGGCCGGGTTGCCGAAAGGCGTGGTCAATATCGTGACCGGAGACGGTGCGGTGGGCGAGATGATCGTAAACGCGGACGTCGATAAGATCGCCTTTACCGGTTCGACAGTTGTGGGGCGGCGCATCCGCGAGGCGACCGCAGGGTCAGGCAAAGAGTTGACGTTGGAATTGGGCGGTAAGTCCGCCTACGTCGTCTTTGATGACGCCGATATCGACAGTGCCATCGAAGGTCTGGTCGACGCCATCTGGTTCAATCAGGGTCAAGTCTGCTGCGCAGGCTCGCGCCTTCTGGTTCAAGAGGGCATCGCCGATCGTTTCCACGATAAGCTGCGTGCCCGGATGGACACCCTGCGCATCGGTGACCCGCTGGATAAGTGCATCGACGTGGGCGCTGTAGTGGACCCTGTTCAGCTACAGACCATCAAGGGCATGGTTGAAAGTAACACCGCTGGTCGCGTTCATCAGGCCGCTTGCGACTTGCCCGCGAACGGCTGCTACTACCCGCCAACGCTGATCTCGGGGTTGGAGACCTCTGACCCGCTGATGCAGGAAGAGATCTTTGGACCGGTACTTGTTTCGTCCACTTTCCGCACCCCCGAAGAAGCGGTCGAACTGGCAAACAACACCCGCTACGGGTTGGCCGCAACGGTCTGGACCGAAAACGTAAACCTCGCGCTGGACATCGCGCCCAAGCTGGTTGCTGGCGTGGTCTGGGTGAACGCGACCAACCTGTTTGACGCCGCCGCCGGGTTTGGAGGCGTGCGCGAAAGCGGCTTTGGTCGCGAAGGCGGCTGGGAAGGTTTAGCGGCATACACAAAGCCCAAGGGCAAAGGTAAACCGCTGGCGAAGATCGAGCCGACCATGGGCGATGGTGCTCCGGTTGATCCAATCGACCGCACCGCCAAATTGTATATCGGCGGCAAACAGGCGCGGCCTGACGGTGGCTATTCAATGCCCGTCTGGGGTAAATCCGGTCTGCTGGGCCATATGGGGCTTGGTAATCGCAAGGACATCCGGAACGCGGTTGAGGCCGCAGCAGGTGCCAAGGGTTGGTCCAAGACCACTGGCCATCTGCGGGCTCAGATCCTGTACTACATCGGCGAAAATCTCTCGGCCCGTGCCGATGAATTCGCCGCTCGCATCGACGCAATGACCGGCAAAAAGGACGGCGCGAAAGAGGTGGAAGCCTCAATCCAGCGTCTGTTTGCCGCCGCTGCCTGGGCCGACAAGTTTGACGGTCAGGTGCATGGCGTTCCGATCCGGGGTGTCGCTATTGCGATGAAAGAGTCCGTTGGCGTGATTGGTACTCTGTGTGCCGACGAGGCACCGCTTCTGGGTCTGGTTTCTGCGATGGCGCCGGCGATTGCTATGGGCAACCGGACAGTTCTGGTGGCTTCCGAGCCCTATCCACTGGCGGCCACAGATTTTTACCAGATCCTCGAAACTTCGGACGTCCCCGCTGGCGTGGTCAACATCCTGACCGGCAGTCATGCGGAATTGGCGAAACCGCTGGCCTCACATCTGAACGTCGATGCGGTTTGGTCGTTCTCGTCCACCGACCTTTCGAAAGAAATCGAAGCCGTCTCAGCCGGAAACCTGAAGCGAACTTGGGTCAATAACGCGACGGCATTTGACTGGAGCATGGACCATTCCCGCCGCTTCCTTCAGGCTGCAACCGAAGTGAAAAACATCTGGGTGCCCTACGGCGAGTAGGGCTCCCTGCCAAGGGAGGTCTACATGGATTTTTCAGGAAAAACCGCCATCGTTATCGGCGGAACCAGCGGCATCAATCGCGGCATTGCCGAGGCCTTTGCGGCCTCGGGCTCTAAACTGGCTGTAGCCAGTCGTTCGCAGGAAAAGGTTGATGATACGGTCGCGGCTCTGAAAGCCGCTGGCGCACAGGATGCCATTGGTGCAGCGTTTGACGTGAGGAACCCTGAGGCCGTAGCGGCTGGACTGAAACAGTTCCATGATACATTAGGCAATTTTGACGTTTTGGTCTCGGGTGCAGCAGGCAACTTCCCAGCGCTGGCGGCTGAGATGTCAGTCAATGCGTTCAAAACTGTGATCGATATCGACCTGATGGGCACGATCCATGTGATGAAGGGGGCCTACCCGTTCCTCAAACGCCCCGGCGCCAGCATCATCAACATTTCGGCCCCGCAGGCCTACTTACCTTATGAAGGTCAGGCCCATGTCTGCGCGGCAAAGGCGGGCGTGGATCAAATCACCCGGACCCTTTCGATGGAATGGGGTGTGGAGGGCATTCGTGTGAATTCGGTCGTGCCCGGTTTCATCGAAGGCACCGAGGGAGCCAAACGCCTTGCTCCTACCCCGGATGCTGGGGAAGCGTTACGCAAAGACGTACCGTTGGGCCGTTGGGGTCAGCCGCAGGACGTGGCAAACGCCTGCCTGTTCCTCAGCTCAGATATGGCGAGCTATATCAGCGGCACGGTTCTGGCGGTCGACGGGGCACTTTATCAGCGCGGGTCAGGCAAGTTCGGCCAAATGATGGGGCAAATGCTGCGTGCACAGGCAAAACAGAACTGAGCACCTGTCAGGACATTGGCATCGCCAACATTTAAAGACCCGTGGGATTAACGTTTCAAATAAGGCTAGGAGCGTTTGACATACAGTCCAGCTGCAACCAAAAGCGTAGTCAGCAAACCGGCCACAACATAGAGAATGAATGCGCTGAGCAGGGATTGGCCGAGAGCCAGAGAGGCCGCAAATGTCAGCAGCCCCGCAAGTATCCCAATTCCTAATACTGCAACTATCATGGCGTCTTTCTGTCCTACCTATTGTCGAACGAGACACCGGTCTGATCTAACCGATCAATCGCCGCGACAACGAAAGCATCCTTGATGTTTCTGGCCAAATTATGACCACGACTCATTAATGAACTTTTAAGTCACAAAATTACACGCCAAGGGATTTCTAGTACCCTTGGCAGATTTATTGTTTGCGCACCCTGCACGACTGGCTCAACACAATCACACCGTCATGACGCGCAGCAAGGTCGTCTGGCCGCTATCCGTCCAGACCGATCGGTTTCCCAACCACGGTGAAATGCAGGCCTTCGGGGTCCAAAAACTCGGCCGCTACCCGGTTTATATCCTCCAGTGTCACCGCGTTCACCTTGTCATTGCGGGTTGCGATATAGTCGATGGGCAAGTCTTCCATCTGCATCCCCACCATGATCCCCGCGATCTGACCATTCCCGTCGAACCGTAGCGGATATGCACCTGTAAGATAGGTCTTGGCATCATCCAGTTCCTCTTGGGTAAATCCCTCGGACGCAGCGCGGGCCCACTCGTCGCGGATCACTTTAACCGCGTCGGCAATCCGGTCATTGGCGGATGAGACCGAACCAAGGTAAACCGAGGCCAGATCCTTGGGCACCAGAAAGGTCGAGACACCGTAGGTTAGACCACGCTTTTCCCGCACTTCGTGCATCAGGCGGCTTTCAAATCCACCACCGCCTAATATGTGATTCAGGATAAAGGCTGCAAAGAAATCAGGATCGTCGCGGTCAATGCCTTTTTGGCCAAAAAGAGCAACCGATTGAGGCGTGTTGAATTCCACCACACTTATGCCGCCATCGATCTTAACATCGGCCTTATCCGGGATGGCTTTCCCTGTTGCTGGCAAATCCACCAGCAGCGTATCCAACAATGTGCCCAATTCTTCTGCGGTGATGTCACCGACGGCCCCGACATATAGCCGGTCCTTGGCAAAGACGTTCTGGTAGGCCGCAATGATATCGTCACGGGTCAGCCCCGAAACACTTTCGATCGTCCCTTTTCCGTCCGTCGCGTAGGGGTGATCTCCGTAAGCCATTGCTGCAAAACTGCGTCCAGCAATATCGTTCGGATCAGTTTGGTCCGATTTCAGACCCGAGAGCACCTGCCCCCGCACCCGTTCAATGGCATCTTGGTCAAAGCGGGGTTCGTGAATTGTAGTCCGCAACAGATTGACCGCATCATCGCGGTTCTCGGTCAGGAAGCGGGCTGAAATCGAGACTGTATCATCCGTCGCGCGGTAGCTGAATGAGGCCGCCAATGCCTCAAGCTCGCGCGCATAGGTCCGGACATCCATGTCGCCCGCGCCTTCCTCGATCAACCCGCTCATCAGGTAAACCGCGCCGCGTTTGTCGGGATCATCTAAGGAGGTGCCGCCGCGAAATCGCATCTCAAGCGCGGTAAAGGGTATTGAGTGATCTTCGACCAGCCATGCGGTGATTCCTCCTGGCGAGGTTACCTCCTGGATTTTGATTTCAGCCCATGCGGGCAACGCGATAAGAAAAGCGATCAGGGTCGCGAGAATGCGTTTCATTGTGTCACCTCATCATCGCGCATCAACCAACCGGTTACAGATGTTTCGGGCTGTATCACTTCTCGTGCCGCCGCGATGATGTCATCGCTTGTCACCGCCTGCAGGATATCCGGCCAAGCCTGTACATCCTCAACCGTCAACCCGCTGGTCAGCGCGCGTCCATAGCGGTTTCCGATTCCGTCCACATTGTCGCGCGCATAGGTTTGAGCGGCGCGAAGCTGCATCTTGATGCGATCCAGATCCTCATCGTTCACGCCTTCGGCAATAAAGTCTGAAACGACCTGATCCATCGCATCCTCGGCCTCCTGCAACGAGACACCTTCAGCCGGAACTACAATCAGATCAAAGGTTGTGTCATCCAGTGAAACGCCCCGGTAGAACGCACCGGTATAGACGACCAGTTGCTGCTCAAACTGCAGCTTTTCATTCAGATAGGATGTAGTGCTACCGCCCAGTAACTCGGCCAGAAGAAACAGCGCCGCGGCTTTCTCTTGTGCGCCTGCATCGCGTTCGGGTGCCAGATAACTGCGTTGCACATAAGGCTGCGAGACTCGGGCGTCTTTGTAGGTCAGGCGGCGCTCAGCCGTTTGCGGGGGCTCCTGCGAACGGATCCTTTCGGGCAGGTCCGGATTGGCGGGTATCACACCATAATACTGATCTGCCAGCATTTTGACCTCGTCCGGGTCAACATCACCAGTCACGACCAGAATGGCGTTATTGGGCGCATAATGGGTCTGATAGAAGGACAGGGCATCGTCCATGTCGAGCTCTTCCATCTCGTGCTTCCAGCCGATAATGGGAACGCCATAGCGGTGGTTCAGATACTGCGCTGCGTTCATCTGTTCGCCAAACAGCGCGCGTGGATTGTTCTCGGTCCTCTGGTTGCGTTCCTCAAGGATGACGTCGCGCTCGGTCACGATGTCGTTTTCGGCCAGGCGGATGTTGCGCATCCGGTCCGCCTCCATCCGCATCATCAGTTCCAACCGATCGGCGGCAACGCGCTGGAAATAGGCAGTGTAGTCATACGAGGTAAATGCGTTGTCATTTCCCCCGTTGGCCGCGACGGTAGCCGACAACTCGCCCGCTTCCATTGTATCGGTGGCCTTGAACAAGAGATGTTCCAGAAAATGCGCGACACCAGAGGACCCGATCGGTTCGTCTGCCGAGCCTGCCCGATACCAGACCATATGCTGCACCACCGGCGCGCGGTGGTCTTCGACCACTACGACGTCCATGCCGTTATCAAGCGTGAAAGTGGTAACCGCCTCATGCCCCTCTTTAGCCAAAAGAGGGGATGCTGCGATCAGGGCAGCCGACAATGCCAGGGCCCGAACCATGGGGCATCCTCCGTTTCGTTTCTGGTATTCAAACTACGGTGGTGCTGCCAGTGTTCAAGGCCAATGACGGAATGTTAAGAAAAGTTCATTCCAACGGAGGCGCAGAAGGTGTTTCGATACCACGCTGCCGCGCCGCTTCGTTCGCATTGTTCGCATCGATCGACTCGCGCCGATATGCCTGCGAATAACGATCCACCGGGAAAAGCCGCAAACGCGTGAAGCGCTGCTTCTTCTTACGGAAATCCGCATCTTCCTGAGCAACAACCTGCCGCGTATTGGCGGGAACACCATATCGGCTTGAAGCTGTGACCAGCGCTGCATCACTCGCAGGGATCGCGGTATTAGGGTTCAGGGCCGCTTCGCTGCCGCCGAGAGCCACAACAGCATCTGCCTTTGGATTAGGATCAGTCAGATTCGCGCCACCAGGGGTAGGTGCAGGTAGAAAGGCATAATCCTTTGGTTGGGTCAGCGGCTTAACCGGCAGGACCGAGAACTCATCCGGCCCGGGCCCGGGCGCCCGAAGATTGCGCAAACCAATATCGGAACAGCCCGCAACTGTCGCGGCGAGTGTCAGAACAAGAATGGTGCGTGGCATACGCATCAGTGTCTCCAGCCAGTTTCAGGCGCTTTTATCGCATATCATCGGGCAGGTCACGAGGGCTTTTTGCCATCGAACAGGACCAGACCCAATGCTCCCGCAAATATGAACACATCCGCCAGATTGAACACAAACGGGTTATTGATCCCACAGCAGGACATGTTCAGAAAATCCAGAACATAGCCATAAAGCACCCGGTCCACGACATTTCCCAGCGCGCCGCCGATCAGCAGGCCACCGCAGAATTGTTGAAACCTCGTCGGGGCTATTCGGCCCAACCAAATCAGGACACCCAGACAAATCGCCAGAGAAATGCCGATCAGGACCCAGCGCGCTGCATCGCTGTCGCCCTGAAACAGCCCGAAGTTGATGCCGCGATTCTCACCGTATTTGAACACCAGAAACGGCGGCAGGACGCCGATATCGCCCTGCGCCACGCGCAGCACGTGAACGACCAGATACTTGCTGATCTGGTCGATCAAAAGCGCCGCCAGTCCGGCCCAGAGGAGGAGCGGGCTGCGCATCAGTGACGGAAATGCCGCATACCGGTGAAGACCATGGCCAGACCAGCCTCATCCGCCGCCGCGATCACATCGTCGTCACGCATCGAACCGCCGGGCTGAATGACGCAAGTGGCGCCTGCCTCGGCGGCCTCCATCAATCCGTCGGGAAAGGGAAAGAACGCATCAGAAGCTACGGCCGAGCCGATGGTCAGTGGTTGGGGCAGTTCCAGTACGTCGGCCATGCGCTCAGCCTTTTTGGCGGCGATCAACGCTGAATCGACGCGGCTCATCTGGCCTGCGCCAACGCCTACGGTTGCGCCGTTTTTAACGTAGACGATGGCGTTGGATTTGACGTGTTTGGCGACCTTCCAGGCAAACAGCAGATCGCCCATTTGTTCGTCAGTCGGGGTCTTTTTAGTGACGACCTTTAGGTCATCCATGCCGACAAAGCCGTTATCCTTGTCCTGCACCAGCAGGCCACCGGCGACCTGACGCACGGTTTTCCCTCCTGCTGTCACGTCAGGCAGAGCCTCTGTGGTAAGCAAGCGCAGGTTCTTCTTCGCGGCAAATATCGCTTTGGCCTCGTCCGACGCACCCGGAGCGATCACGACCTCGGTAAAGATACCAGTGATCTCTTGCGCGGTTTCCGCATCCAGCGGCTGGTTCAGAGCAACGATCCCACCAAAGGCCGAGGTCCGATCACAATCGAACGCGGCTTTATAGGCCTCAAGCAACGTGGCCCCCTTGGCCACACCGCACGGGTTCGCGTGCTTAATGATGGCACAGGCTGCGCCGTCCGCCGGATCAAACTCGGCGACCAGCTCAAACGCCGCGTCCGTGTCGTTGATGTTGTTGTAGCTCAGTTCCTTGCCCTGATGCTGCACAGCGGTCGCCACGCCAGGGCGATCCGTACCATCTGTGTAGAATGCAGCCTGCTGATGGCTATTCTCGCCATAGCGCAGGGTCTGTTTCAACTCACCCGCAAAGGCGCGGCGTTTCGGCGCCTCAAGCTGCAATGCGTCGGCCATCCAGTTGGACACGGCGGTGTCATAAGCGGCAGTCCGGGCATAGGCCTTTTGCGCCAGCCACTGTCGGAAACCCAGCGACGTCTTACCGTAGTTCTCTTCAAGTTGATCCAGCAGCGAAGAATAATCCTCGACATCCACAACGACGTTAACGAAGGCATGGTTCTTGGACGCCGCCCGGATCATCGCAGGTCCACCAATGTCGATATTCTCGATGCACTCATCGTAACCTGCACCCTTCGCCACGGTCGCTTCAAACGGATAGAGGTTCACGATCAGCAGGTCGATCGCATCAATCCCGTGTTCGTTCATCGCGGCAACGTGGGTATCATTGTCGCGCAGCGCCAGCAGGCCGCCATGCACCATCGGGTGAAGCGTTTTGACCCGGCCATCCATCATCTCAGGAAAACCGGTCACCTCGCTCACATCTTTGACCTCTAGGCCAGCATCACGCAACGCTTTGGCCGTGCCGCCAGTCGAAAGCAACTCGACCCCGCGTTCGGACAGTGCCTTGCCCAGTTCGATCAATCCGGTCTTGTCGGAAACGGAAAGCAACGCGCGGCGCACGGGGTGAAGGTCGGTCATGGGTCCAAAGGTCCTTTTGGCGTCAGTCGAAAACGGGCTCGTCCCGGTGCGTATCGCGCACGGCATAGGCTGTATCCTGAGCCTTGCTGAGCGTCCACCGGATGCGCGTCGCATACTCCATTGCGCGCCCAGATAGAACGATCTGTTTTGTCGCGCGCGGCTTTAATCGACCTTTTTCCAAGTAAACGCTTGGTTCAACTGACAACTTTCCAACGCGATCGTGGCGGAAAACCCAGATCTCGCCGCTTTTGAGCGCCATCGACACGGCCGCACCGCCCAAATCCAACGCCGCATCAACGTCAGGGTGCAGGTGAAAACGGATATCAAAGGCGATCCCATTCAGGCCCGCCCCGTCCATGGCCCGGTCAAATTGCCGTTTGGCTTTGTCGGTTGCGGTCAGCAGTATATCTTCCCCTTCAAGCTCGCGCCCATCAAATCGCAGCTCGAGCGTACGGGCGTGGGTCAGACCGAACACTTTGTTGTAACCATCATGGCCGACCATGAACCGTGTGCCTTCAAAGGCATCTTCGAAATCCACCGGGACGTCCCGAGGGCCATCGACCAGCGCCTCCTGCGACGATCCTTTTGCGACTTCGGCAAGCCGCGCGCTGGAGTAGCCGTCGACACACAGGGTTGAATGGGACGGGGTTGCGCGCCCCGCACGTCGCCAATCCTGACCAAAACTGCCACCCGATCCACAGTTCACGATCAGCGGGCGCCGGCCCGAGGTCAGTTCAAACGCAAGGGTGGACGCGTGCGCGTTATACGAGGCTGCGCCTTTGGGTGGCGCGCTGGCATCCACCAGAACCGTCGTGCGCGAGGCTGCCAGACGCGCATAACCCATCGACAGGTCCGAGTGCTGCTGCGGCTTTACACCGCTTTGCGCCAACGCCTGATCCAACCGTCCTTCCAACCCGCGCCCACCGCCGTGAAATCTTGCCAGCGCCCCATCCGCATGGCGCAGATTTCGCAACGTCGGCGCGATGCGTTTGATCGCTTCGGTCTGCGAGGCAGGTGTACCCCGGCCCACTTCGCTGAGAGCCGCCGAAGTCCAGGACAACAAGGTAAACACCTCAAGCAATTCTTCGGGATTGCGGGTTGGGATACCGCCTTCGGCATCAATCTGACGTTCACACTCACGGGCCAGAGCGCGCAAGGCCGGGTCTGCCATCTGCTCCTGACCTTCCAACGCCAATCCGGCCTGCACCAGACCGGCCAGAGCCTCGAACCTTGGCAATCCCGGTGTTGCCGCTGTGCAGCGTTTGGACAGAAACCACGTTTGCTGCGACAGCGATCGAAAGAAAGCCTTGCTTTGCGCCTCATCGACACCGCGCAGCAGAAAAACCGCGTGATTGATCCAACGCATGACCCGCCGCCCTGTCAGGTCCGGCGCCCAACCAGGGCCTTTGCCGCGCCCATGCGCATCTATCCAACCCCAGACCCAACGCTGCGCTTTTTCCCGGGCGCGCATGTCGCCCACGGCCGCCAAATCGTCCAGCCACACAAAACCATGGCGTTCGTCATCGAAATCAAGGCTTGGCGCGACCACATCCCAGAGGTCGGTGTCATCAGCCTCGACCAGATATCCCGCAAACAGCAAATTCCCGGCCACCAGTTGCCGACCACGGGCAAAAGACCCAACCGTACGCGGCTCGGGCTGGCCGACGAATCCCGAGACCGCCTTCCGCCTTTGACTCAGGCGCGCGTAAAGACGGTTCTGAAACCGCGTCCAGCGATTGGCCATTGTATCCGTGTTTGACATGACGCTTGCGACTCTGCCCCTTGCGCTCTGCGGGCGCTTGAGCACACGATAGACCGGTCCGCTCGTCAAGTCATCGAAAAGCGTCGCGTCAGGCGGATTTGTTCAGACAGGCGATATAAAACCCGTCCATCCCGCCCTTGTCCGGCCAGTAATCGGGACGCAAGCGCAGGCCACCTTCTTCAGTGATCCAATCTGCTTCAACGCCCGCAATCTCAAGAGCGGCGCGGTCAACCTGCATATCAGAATAGCTATCCAGTGCCTCTTCAATCTGTACTTCGCCCTCGTCCGGCAGCAGCGAGCATGTGCAATAGACCAACCGCCCGCCAGGCTTCAGCAAAGTCCAGGCATGAGCCAGCATGCGCGCCTGTAACTCGATCAACCCGCCAAATTCCGAACCGTCCTTGGCGAAAGGTAAATCCGGATGGCGGCGAATCGTACCCGTTGCTGAACAGGGTGCGTCCAGCAAGATAGCGTCATACTGGCCCTTATGCTCCAGCGCATCTTGGGCGATAACCTTAGCTTTCAGGCCGGTTCGTTTCAGGTTCTCGCGAACGCGCACAAGTCGCGCCTCCGAGATATCCAGAGCGGTGACATCTGCACCTGCAGCGGATAGCTGCAAGGTTTTTCCACCCGGCGCAGCGCAGAGATCCAGAATTTTCTCTCCGGCTTTCGGGGCCAGAACCCGAACGGGTAACGCCGCCGCCGCATCCTGAACCCACCAATCCCCGGCCTCATATCCTGGCAGGGTCGAGACCTGCCCCGCATCCTGCAGCCGCGCCGAATCGGTGGGCAACATCTCTGCACCCGCGATCTCGACGCTTGGTTTTGGCGTCAAATCCAATGGTGCCCCGTTGAAATGCGCGTGCTCCATACCTTTCACGGCGTCTTCACCCCACGCCATGATCAGCGGTTCGCGCAACCACTCTGGCAGGCGAGGCACACGCATCTTGGGCCAAGCGTCGGGCCCGTCGGCGGCAATCTTGCGCAAAACCGCGTTAACCAACCCCTTCAGCCGTCCATGCTTGCGCGAACGGCCCACGATCTCGACCATGGAATTCACCACCCCGTGCGCGGCTTCGCCCTGACACAGCTCGACCGTGCCAAGCCGCAAGGCGTTGTGAACCGTCAGCGCGGGCGTTTGTCGCAGGTGATCGGCCAGCAGCCGGTCGGCACGCTCGAGCCCGCGCAAGGTTTCGATCGTCAATCGTTGCGCCCGCGCGCGATCCTCAGGGGCCAATCGATCCAGCGCACCTGCCGCAAGACATTCGGGCAACAGCCGCCCCTCGCCGAGTATCTGATCCAGCAGATAGATAGCACTTCGGCGCGCTGCTGTGGCGGAATTTAACATGATGCTGAGTGCCTCTCGTGACCTTTGCCCGCATTGCCTTGTGCGGACGAGGGCATATATCAAGGCCCTGTACGGAAAGGAACCCAATGTCATGAGTGACGAGCGCAAAGACCTGCCCCCTGCCGCCCAGCGCGCCCTTGCCGAGGCAGAAGAACGCCGCAAAAACGCAGAGGCCGAAGCGAAGGCACGGCCCAAAGAGCTCGGCGGGCGCGACGGGCCAGATCCGGCCCGTTACGGCGATTGGGAGAAAAAGGGCATCGCAATCGATTTCTGATCAGCCATTGCGCAATGCCTGCAAGAAGTCATCGATCAAAGCGCGCTGTCGGTTCGAGCGCACCCTATCCTCGGGCCATGTCAGCCAATAGCCATCTTTTGTCGCAAGCTCGGGCATATCCAGTCTGCGAAGTTGACCGGTCTCCAAACTGCTCGACGCCAATGGGAGTGATCCCAACGCGATCCCCATGCCCTGACGCGCTGCAGTGATGGCATGACCCACCGAGTCGAAACTGATCCGGCCAGCCGGCAATTCATCAACCCCCGCAACCTGCGCCCAATCCTTCCAGCCGGGGCGTTCTCCGCGTAGATCAATCAGCGGCGCGCCCCACTTGATGCCAGATGCTGCCATCGGTGCCAGCACTTCAGGCGCGATAAGCTTTGCCTTTCGCCCAGGCCAGACGCCTCTGCCATAGCGGATCTGCAGCCAGGTACGCTCTTCCTCCAACGAAGCGCGACGCGCCATCGAATCTGTCATCACACGCACTTTGGGCTGCGCCTCCAGGAACGTGGGCAAGGCAGGGAGAACCAGCGCGTGGATATGCGACGAAAGTCCTGCGACGCGAAGCTCGCGCGGGTTTTTTCCGAAAAGGTCCTCGGTATGGCGTTCCAGTGCCTGCAGACTGTCCTGCACCAATGGCAGATAGCTTTCACCCTCGATTGTCAGCGACACGCCCCGTGCCTCGCGCACAAACAGCGACCGACTCAACCAAGCCTCAAGATTGCCGATCCGTTGACTGACCGCTGCCTGCGTCAGACCAAATTCGCGCGCAGCGGCAGAAAAACCGCCCAGTCGCCCGGCAGCTTCGAACACGCGCAGCCAGTCCAGAGGGGGTAATCCGATCTTATTCTTAGCCATAAGATTTTCCAGGCCTCAGTGGCAATAAGGTTTAATTGTGGTAATGCCACGAAGCGCGTATCTCCTCAAGCAAAGCCCGCGCTGAACAGGAGAACCCCCATGCTGCGCTCTGCCACCCATGACCCCTCGATGGTCACCATCGATTTTGCGAACGGCACTCAATCCCGATTTCACGCCATCTGGTTGCGCGACAACGCTCTGGACCCCGAAACACGAGCGTCGGGCAATGGTCAGCGCCTGATCACAATCAGCGATATTCCGGCTGAGACTTCGATCAGCGCGGCAGAGGTCGTTAACGGAGATCTGATCGTCACATTCCAACCCGAAGACAAAACTGTGACTTTTCCGGCCAGTTGGTTGGCCGAACACATCTATGATCGCGATCGGGACAGCGAGATCGGCCGCCTGGCCCCAGACATCACAACTTGGGAACGCGGCATCGACGCGCCGTGTGGTGACTGGAATGCGGTACATGCCAACCCCACAGCCAAGCGCGACTGGCTGGCCGCAGTGGCGGAATACGGGTTCGCTAAGCTAACAGATGGCCCCACCGAGCCAGAATCGCTGCTGAAAGTGGCCGATTTGTTCGGCTATGTGCGTGAGACCAACTATGGTCCCTATTTTGAGGTCCGGACCGAGGTAAATCCAACCAACCTCGCCTATACCGGATTAGGGTTGCAGGCCCATACCGACAACCCTTATCGCGACCCGGTCCCGACGCTGCAAATCCTCTACTGTCTTGAGAATTCGGCCGAAGGTGGGGATTCCATTGTTGTCGATGGCTTCCGCGCGGCCGATCGTCTACGCGATCAGAACCCCGAAGGTTTCGCCCTGCTGGCGGGCTATCCGGCGCGGTTTGAATACAAAGACTCTGACGGCGTCTGTCTGCAGTCGCGTCGCCCGATGATCGAACTGTCTCCGGATGGCGAATTGATCGGCATCCGCTTCAACAACCGTTCCTCCGCTCCGTTCGTTGATGTGCCTTTCGATCAGATGGAGGCCTATTACGCCGCCTATCGTCTGTTGGGTGAGATCATCGACGATCCTGCCATGGGCGTGTCTTTCAAGCTGGAACCGGGCGAAAGCTTTATTGTCGACAACACCCGCGTCCTGCATGCGCGTCTGGGTTACTCCGGCGCGGGGTCACGCTGGCTGCAGGGCTGCTATGCTGACAAGGATGGGTTGCTTTCGACCTTGGCAGCCATGCGGATGGCACAGCCGGAGGCAGCAGAATGAAACCCGACTTTTCAACCCTGAACCAGGACAACATCGTGGCATTTATCGGCGACATCTTCGAGCGCCGTGGTGGCGAGGAATATCTGGGCGAACCCGTGACCATGGCCGAGCACATGCTGCAGGGTGCCACGATTGCCGAACAAAATGGGCAGCCCGAAGAAATCATTGTCGGCGCGCTGTTGCATGACATTGGTCACTTCACATCTGAATTTGGCACCTATCACCCCGACGACACCAAAGATCGCCACCACGAGGACGCGGGAGCAGAGGTGCTCGAGCAGTTCTTCCCCTCGGTCATCACCGATTGCTGCCGATATCATGTAGCGGCCAAGCGATATCTCTGCGCGACGAAGCCTGATTATTTCAACCGCCTGTCCGCCGCCTCGGTTCATACGTTAGAACTACAAGGCGGCCCGATGAGCGCCGCGGAGGTCGCGGAGTTTGAGGCTAACCCGAACCTGAAAGAGATCATCCAGGTGCGCTATCTCGACGAGGCGGGCAAGCGCGCGGAAATGGAAACACCGGATTTCGCCCATTTCGCACCGATGGTGCAGCGCATGGTCGATAAACATCTGGGTTCGTCATGACCGCTCCAGAGTACATCTTCGAGGCCAGTTCAAAACCATCCCTGCCCTGGCACGAGGTGCCGCTGATCCGCGCAACGGATACTTCGGTCAAGGGGTATGGCTGCCTGGTCGACACCCCGGATAAGTTCGAGATCGAAATTGTGCGCTGGCCGCAGCAAGGTTGGCGACCAATTGACGAAGGAACCGGCGACGAAGCGGGTTGGGTCGAAGGCACGTTCAAATGCGACTGGCAGGGCGATGTTCTTTATGGTGAGAACGAGGCCGTCAAAGGCTACTACGTTCTGGGTTGGTCCGCCGATCCGCAAAAGGCACAGACGGGCCGTCAAACCGCACCCCGCGATCAGGTCTTGCTGTGGCATTTGAACTACCACCCGGACGGGGGGCAGATGTTCTGGCCACTGGACAAAAAGCCATTCATCGTGCCTGCCGCCCTACCCGGTGACAATCTGACGCCAGAAAAAGTGGTGGCGTACTGGTGCGATGGCTCGCGCGGCCTCTATATCCATCCCGGCGTCTGGCACGAGGGGATATTCCCGGTCGAAGACAACCAGCGTTTCCTTGACCGTCAGGGCGCTGTTCATGCCCGGGTCAGCGCGGATATCGGCAAGGAGTTCGGCGTCTATCTGTCCTGTCCGCTGCGCGCGGACAAGATCAGAGAATTGTAGCCAGTACCCCTTGATGCGCAGAACGCTTGCGAATGATCCACATCTGAACCGCCAACAGGTAAGGCACGAAGAACGCGAAGTTCTGCACCAGATCGAAAGGGCCCGAGAAATCGGGCTCTGACCCCACTCCACCGGTCAGCAGGTACCAAAGCGTGTAATGAACACGGTATAGCCATGACCCAAGAGCCAGCCAGAACAGCCGCAACCCCCAGGCCCAATGCCCTGCACGATCCCTGGTCAGCGCCATCCTCGCCACCATTAATCCAGCGGTGAACAGGCAGAGCCCATACAGAAAGAACGCTGCAGACATGAGCGGTCCGCCGATGGTTCCGCGCAACGGGATATAGGTCATGCCCGCCAGGCCGGTTATCAGCGCCAGCGTGACCAGCAGCCCGCCCAACATGCGATGAAATCCGATAAACCGCAGCCGAAGACCCCGCAGCAGCTGCAGCGGCACCAGCGCCACCAGCAAAGTTCCGGCAAAGATATGCAGCATCATGGCCGCGTTGCCGACATCTTGACGGTCGGAAAAGAGATAGCTCTGCCTAGCCGCGTCCTCGGACAGGCCAACACCGATCATACCCAGCCCGTGCATCAAAAAGGGCAGCAGCGTCAGATAGAACACGATCAGCACCAATCCGGTCGCCACTCGAGATGTAAGGTTCCGCATAGGCCCGAGTTTAACGCCGTTGCGCGGCCCGTCTATGGCTTACAGCCCGAGCACATCCACCATGTCATACTGACCCGGTGCCTTGCCCTGCCCCCATAGCGCTGCCTTCAGCGCGCCGCGGGCAAAGATGACGCGATCCGTGGCGAGATGGCGCAAGACGATGCGTTCTCCTGGCGCGGCAAACAGGACGTCGTGTTCGCCGACGATGTCTCCACCGCGAATGGCGTGAAAGCCGATATCGCCGCGTTTGCGCGCGCCGGTTATGCCGTCGCGACCTCGGTCGGACACATCCGCCAATTTGACGCCGCGCCCTTCGGCAGCGGCTTCACCCAGCATCAAGGCGGTACCAGAGGGTGCGTCGACTTTATGATGGTGGTGACCTTCAATTACTTCGATATCGAAATCCTCATCCAGCGCGGCGGCGACCTTTTTGGTCAGTTGCACCAGCAGGTTCACGCCAAGGCTCATGTTTCCTGCCCGCACGATCACCGCATGGCGCGAGGCCGGTTCCAGCGCCGCAATCTGTTCGTCACTCATGCCGGTGGTGCCGATCACATGCACGCAGCGCGCCTGCGCGGCCAAAGCGGCAAACTCCAGCGTCGCCTCGGGTGCGGTGAAGTCGATCACCGCCTGCGCCTGCGCGAAGGCCTCCAGCGGATCATCGGTGACCAAAACTCCCAGCGCAGGGCCACCCATTGCTTCACCAACATCCTGACCGATCCAATCGTGATCCTTGCGCTCGACCACACCAACCAGGCGTGCCTGATCACTGTCGGTCACGGTCTTGATCAGCATCTGCCCCATACGGCCCGAAGCCCCTGTAATGACGATCCCCGGAATATGGGTCATTGCGTTGGTCCTTTTCTAAAGTCGGCTCAAAGCCTCCTACCCCGTCCGCACCCGCTTGGCAAAGCCCGGCTTTGCGCTTAGATCGGGGTTTATGGCTAAGAACAAATTCCACGATGGCCCCGGCCCGTCCCAACGACAGCTGCGTGTCGGCGAACTGATCCGCCGTACCCTGTCCGAAGTTTTGGCGCGCGGAGATGTCCACGACCCCGATTTGAACCGCATGTCGATCACCGTGGGCGAGGTGCGCACCTCGCCCGATCTAAAGATCGCCACCGCCTATGTGCTGCCATTGGGCGGCAAAGGGCAGGAGGACGTGATCGAACTGCTCGCTCGCAACAAGGGTGAGCTGCGGCGCATGGTCGGCAAGAAGGTCGGACTGAAATTCTCTCCCGATCTACGTTTCCGGTTGGATGACACATTCGACCGACTGGATGACACCCGTCGCATGTTCGAACAGGACGCGGTGCGCCGCGATCTGGACGAGTGATCCGCCTATCTGTCACATTAGGCGCAGTTGTTTGGGCCGCACAGGCTGGGGCAGTGACTTGTGAAAAGCTGACCCACGAGGACAAGCGCTATACCATTTGCGAGGTAGACGCGGCATCCGAAGATTTGCGCCTGTTCCTGAACGATGAGAATGGCGACCTGTTGGGCCATTTCTCGTCAGTGAACGAAGCTTTGGCAACTGACGGTAAGCGTCTGGCCTTTGCGATGAACGCGGGCATGTATCATGATGATCGCTCGCCCGTGGGTCACTTTGTTGAGGACGGCGAAGAACAGATGCGTGTGATCCCGAATGCTGGCCCGGGAAACTTCGGTCTGTTGCCCAACGGAGTGTTCTGCATTCGCGACGGACGCGCCGATGTGTTTGAGACATTGGATTACATCGAACGCGCGCCGGAATGCCGGTTCGCGACCCAGTCCGGCCCGATGCTTGTCATCGATGGAGAGTTGCACCCCCGATTCCTGCCGGATTCGACCTCTCTCTATATACGCAATGGTGTCGGAACCAACGCTGAAGGGACCCGTGCGGTATTTGCAATCTCTGAGGATTACGTCACCTTCCATGAATTCGGCAGGGTGTTCCGCGACGCGCTGGATACTCCGAACGCATTGTTTCTGGATGGCAATATTTCGCGGATGTATGACCGCGCCAACAACCGATCAGACATCGGGTTTTCACTGGGACCAATAGTGGGCGTCGTCGAAAACATACCGGCAAATTGACAGCGTCGAAGCGATCCGCTAACTCGCGCGCCTCAGTAAGTTTCAAGGTGCAAGATGGGACGCAAACGCAAGGGTCGTGACATTTCCGGTTGGCTGGTGGTGGACAAGCCTGCGGGCATGACTTCGACCGCTGTGGTCAACAAGGTGCGTTGGGCGATGGACGCCAAGAAAGCAGGCCATGCAGGCACGCTGGACCCCGAAGCAACTGGCGTTCTGGCGGTAGCTTTGGGCGAGGCGACCAAGACTGTTCCCTACATCACCGATGCGCTGAAAGCCTACACATTCACTGTGCGATTAGGACAGGCGACCAATACCGACGATGCGGAAGGCGAAGTTATCTCGGAAAGCTCTGCGCGCCCGACGGATGAAGACATCAAACAGGCGCTCTCACCGTTCCTCGGGGACATCATGCAGGTGCCGCCCAAGTTTTCCGCTGTGAAGATCGACGGTCAGCGCGCGTACAAACTGGCCCGCGATGGCGAAGATGTGGAACTGTCCGCACGCCCCCTGTGGGTTGAAGAATTGATCCTTGTCGACCGACCCGACACCGATCATGTGGTGTTGGAAATGACATGCGGCAAAGGCGGGTATGTCCGTTCGATCGCGCGCGATCTGGGCGAAGCGCTGGGCTGCTACGGCCACGTCAAAGAACTCCGTCGCATCTGGTCGGGTCCGTTCGAGGCCGAAGACGGCCTGTCCATCGAACAGATCGACGAGATGGCCAAAACCACAGCGTTGGATGAATACCTGCACCCGTTGGAAACCGGCCTGTCTGATCTGCCTCAGTTGAAATGCACCCCGGAAGGGGCAACCCGACTGCGCAATGGCAATCCGGGAATGGTGCTGGCATCCGACGTCGAATACGGCGACGAGGCCTGGGCTTCGCTGGATGGCAAGGCTGTGGCCGTCGGGATATACAAATCCGGTGAATTGCATCCCAGCCGGGTGTTCGTCGTTTGAACCACGTGTTAGGCGAAGGGCATGATCACCCGTTCTCATACCAAGGGCGACGCGCCCTCAACCGCCATCTACTCCAACTGCGAAATGTATCGCTATAGCCTGACCCGCATCTGGGATCCGGCGGGGCGCAAGGCGCTGTTTGTGATGCTTAACCCATCGACCGCAACCGAGGTACAGAACGATCCCACGGTGGAACGCTGTGAACGGCGGGCGCGAACACTGGGCTTCGGCGCATTTCAGGTTACCAACATTTTTGCATGGCGCGATACCGACCCGCGCAAAATGCGCGCAGCCGAGGATCCTGTTGGACCGCAGAACGACCAAGCCATTCTGGAAGGTGTTGGCTGGGCCGATCAGGTTATTGCTGGATGGGGCACACATGGCGCGCATCTTGATCGCGGTCGATCTGTCGAAGCACTGCTGCGCGCCACTGGTCAACCGATGTATCATCTGGGGCTCACCAAAGACGGCCATCCAAAGCACCCGCTCTACATCGCTTACGCGCAACAGCCTCAGTTGTGGTGACAAAGGGTTAACCACGCCTGCAACTTGGCTTTGACCAACCTATTGATTGCATGAGATGTTTTACACTCGGGGCAAGTGTGCTTGCGGAGGGTAATCATGTTTCTGATCGGTTTATTCGGGATGGCTGCATTAGGAGGGGCCGCCTATGCGATAAGCGACGTTCTCGTACCCGACGAAACAACCGAGGAGGATGGTGAGCAAATTGATGACTCGGTTGAGGATGAATTGACCGAAGGCAACCTCCTCGAACTGGAAGAAAATGTTGAAGAGCCCGATTCATCTGAAGATACCAACACAGGTGAAATCCTCTCTGAGCATGAGGGAAATCTGGTCATCGCGGGCGATGAGGATGCAAATGTTCTGACCGGACAAGAGGGTAATGATCAGATTAATGGGTGCGAAGGCGGCGACCTCATCGACGGGGGGGACGGAAATGACATCATCTACGGTGGTTCCGGAGAGGACACGCTAATCGGAAACGTCGGGAACGATGTGCTCCATGGCGGGTATGGCGACGACAATTTGGCCGGAATGTCAGGCAATGATGACCTGTATGGTCATTTCGGAATGGATGAGTTGGAAGGTGGCGACGGCGATGACCGGATTTTCGGCGGTCAGGACGATGATATCTTGAGGGGCGATGACGGCGACGATCAATTGCAAGGTGGCGACGGCGATGACTATCTGACAGGCGGTGCAGGACAAGATGCCCTGTTCGGTGGAGACGGGGATGACATTCTGAACGGCAACGATGGTCCAGAGGAGACTTCCCCTGACTTTCTGAACGGGGGCGCTGGCGATGATGTCATACTGGCCAAAGACAGAGATATCGTCACCGGTGGAGACGGCGATGACGAAATAATCGTGCAGCCAGAACCGGATCAGGAGGCCGCAACAATCATGGATTTCCAGATTGGTCACGATAAGCTGCTAGTCACCTGGGACGGCCCAGAAGACCCTGAGCTGACCATCGAGCCAAACAGCGAAAACAATGACCTGACCCATGTCAGGGTCAACGGCGAGAACGTTGCGCAGATATTTGGTGCAGAAGGTCTAACCGCAGAGGATATTCTGTTTGTGACCGAAGCCCAATTGGCACAATACGCTTTCACTGGTTGAACCCGCAGAATCCCTTTGCCATTCGCAGCAAAAGCGCCTATACGCGCCCATCCGCATCGGAATCGGTGCGGTTTTCTCCATGGGCCTGTGCTGGACGACATCCCGGCCTGCGCCATCAACTCTAACCTTTAAAGGAGACCCCGATGTCGATTACTGCCGCTGAAAAAGCACGCGTTATGAAAGAATTCGCAACTAAGGACGGCGACACCGGTTCGCCAGAAGTCCAGGTTGCCATCCTGACCTCGCGCATCACCACCCTGACCGAGCACTTCAAGACCCACAAGAAAGACAACCACGGTCGTCGCGGTCTGCTGAAAATGGTCGCCCAGCGCCGTAAGCTGCTGGACTACCTGAAGGGCAAAGAAGAAGCGCGCTATCAGGACCTGATCAAAAAGCTGGGCATCCGCCGCTAATCACGCTTTGTTCGTGCGTTGCGGGCACTGACTACCCCTTTTTGTACATCTAGTACGCCCGCCAATAGGCGGGCGTATTTGTATTGTGTAACACTGAATCAGCTATGGCATCGTGCATGAAGCATGGCCGAGAACTATAGGCCAACCCACGTTCAAGAGTGGCATTAAAATGTGCAGTTACACTTTGAACAAATTTTTTTGCTCCATGTGAACCACTTCACTGACCAGACCAAAAGAATGCGCCATGCTGACATTGTTAGTGAGTAGGCGCTTCTTTTGTTTCGGGCGTCAGGTTTTCATAGTCCTCCCTATCTTTACTGGGCGCGCCTCTGACAGGCGCGCCCTTTTGTTACCTTGATCACCCGGAATGCGAGCGATTCTCAGCCGATTTGCATCAAATCCAGGAAGAAGTTCGTGCTCCGGAAGACGAGAAGACCCTTAATCAATCAAGGGTCTAATTGTGACGTGGCGTCGTGACCGTATGGCGATAGCTCCGAAGGTTGACGTAAGCGTAAGTAATACAGCTATATTTTTACCACTTGATCAAAAATGATGCGAAACGTGGAATCCTTCCCCCTTTCTCAAAGTCAAATTTTTCATACATGCGCCGTGTCGCTGCGGGTTACCACTCACGGCATATGATCTTTGAGCTTCTCCCTCTAGGCTCAGATCTGACCCGCAGCGACAAGCATCTGGGCGAACTAAGTTGTTGGGAGGTGAACGATGCCATTGAAAGCTGTTCTGGACAGAATGTTTTCGATTAAAACAATTCGAACGGCTGATGTTGTTAAATCATCGGTGGTGCCTTCCAGCCCAGATGGAACGCGAAAACCAATATCGAGGGTCGAAACTGCCGCTGTTCTCCGAGGAATTCTCAGAGAGGAACAGCTAAATCCGGCGAAACCGCGTGCGCACGAAGACCCAATACAATAGCGCGCCAATGTCATCACATCCGGCCTCTGTCATCGGGTTTCCAGTGCCAAATATCGAAGCACTGCGCACTATTGAAAACGCCCGCAACTCGGCGGGCGTTTAATGGGGGTCAGGTGAACTCGGGCTGCTATTGCGACATGCCACCTTCGCTGCTGACCTGTTCCTGAACGTGGGTCTCATTGCCCACGGTCGCACCACGTGGCGGGAAATCCGCAAAGGTCGCCAGATGCGCCTGAACAAGGCGAGCGGCGGGACCAAAGGCCCACATCTTGTTGCCCATCCAGCGCGTATACATGCCGGATTCCTCGGCCGCTTTCTCATAAGGATCGCGGCGCAGGTTGAACAGCATTGGCGCGTTCAGTTCCTCTTTGGGCCCGGCCCAACCCTTTTCCTGAATGGTGAAATGCGCCTTCCAGTCGTTGTAGCGGATCGCCTGCAGGTCAGTGCCTTCGTAATAGACAATCTCTTTGCGGTTGCTGGGGGTTTCGCCGGTCAGATATGAAAGCTGATTGTACCCGTCCAAGTGAACCTGATAGCCTTCGAACCCTTCAAGCAGATCGGCGGGCAAATCCTGCGACCCCCCTGCTGCCGCGACCAGAGTGGGCATCCAGTCCATGCCGTCGAAGATACCGTTCAGCACCTGGCCTTCGGCAACTTTGCCGGGCCAGCGGATGATGGCCGGAACGCGGAAACCGCCCTCCCAAGTGGTGCCTTTTTCGCCGTGAAATGGCGTGGTGCCACCATCGGGCCATGTCATCGTTTCCGGGCCATTGTCCGAGGTGAAGATAACGATGGTGTTGTCGGCGATACCAAGCTCTTCCAGATGCGCGGTCACCTTGCCGACATTATCGTCAAGCTCTTTCATGACCACATCCTGCAAGCCGCGCCCGTCGCCCAGCATCGCCTCGTATTTCGGGCTGAGATGGGTCCAGACATGCGCCCGGGCCGGGGCCATCCAGACAAAGAACGGGGTTTCGCTATCAACTGCGCGGTTGATGAAATCGATGGTGCGGGCCGTGACCTCATCATCCAGTGTTTTCTGACGTTCGGGCGGCGCGGGGCCATCATCAATGATGCGCTGTTTGCCCACCGGCCCCCAGCGCGGGTCGACGGTTTCGTCAACAGTATCGGTGGCAAACGAATGGATAATGTTGCGTGGGCCGAACTGAGCGGCAAATTCCGGATCATCGGGCCAATCTGGGTCATTGGCGTATTCCATCGCATTGAGGTGGTAGAGCCAGCCCCAATATTCGTCAAAACCCTTGGCCGTGGGCAGGAATTTGTTCAGATCGCCCAGATGGTTCTTGCCGAACTGCCCGGTTGTATAGCCCATGGATTTGAGGATGTTTGCGAGCGTCGGGTCTTCGTCGCTCAACCCCACCGGATCGCCTGGAAGGCCGACGGTGTGCATGCCCGTACGCACCGGGAACTGACCGGTGATAAAGGCTGAACGCCCTGCGGTGCAGCTGGGTTGCGCATAATAGTCCGTCAACCGAGCACCTTCGGCGGCAAGCTGATCCAGATTCGGGGTCTGGATGCTTTTGACACCTTGATGATAGCTGCCAAGGCTGGCCCAGCCGACATCATCAGCCATGATCACCAGAATGTTGGGCCTGTCGGTCTGAGCAATGGCCACCGAGGCAACCGCCCACAACCCCGCCGCAAGGCTGGTTGTTATTGATTTTATTCCAAACATTCCGCTCGACTCCTGCATTCAATCGAATTGGCCACGTGGGCCGATATGCGGCATATCTTAGTGGGAGGATCATTCTCACCGCAAACGCAGCTTTACTTTTTTGCAGGATCTGAAACTTAGGGATCAGAATCTGTAACTTGAGGGCCATCGTGTTAACCAAAAAGACTCTTTCCGCTTTTCTGCACCTTGCTGAGACGGGCAACTTTCAGGAAGCGGCCAAACGCCTTGGTGTCTCGAACGCGTCGCTGTCGCGTTATGTTTCGATGGCCGAGGAACAAGTCGGCTTTCCGCTGTTTCACCGCAAACGCGGCAACAGCGGGCTGACGCGTGAGGGGCAAACGTTCCTGCCCGTGGCCAAAACTCTGCAGGCGGATTTGAATCGCTGCGCTGATCAGGTGGAGCGTATCCGTCTGGATACCGGTCAAACCGTGCGGATCGGTTGTGGCCCTCTAACGCCGCGAACGCTGGTGCGGCCCGCGATTCAGGCCGCCTTGCAGCAATCCCCGGCATTCCGTTTCAGGGTGGATGTCAGCGCGCGACAGGCACCGATCGAGATGCTTGAGAGCGATGAAATCGACATCTATCTGGGCGATCTGACGCATACGCCCGAGACCGAGAATATCAAGCTGATGATGTTCGAAAAACGTGCGGTGGCGTTTGCTGCCCATGTTTCACATCCACTGCACGGCACCTCGCCTGTAACCTTGAACGCGCTTTTTTCATATCCTTTCGCCTCGCCGCATCTGCACAAGCATTGGCGTGCGGCGATCACGCGGGCATTGAGCGGCACCGACGAAGCGGCCGAAAAGGTCAGAGCGTTGCCTCAGGTGGAAAGTGATGATTATGCCTTTCTAACGTCGCTGCTGACGGGCCCAGAGTTTGTTGTCGGCGGGATGCCTGAAACCTTCGCCGAACTGGTCGCGGACGGATCGGTCAAGCTGATCGAGACCACGCCACCGATTACCTGGAACATATGCGCTGCACGAAAAGCAGGGCCGGGTCAGCCGGCTACCGAAGCCCTGTGGAAACAGTTGGAGGAACTGGCTTGTCAAAACCATGGGTAACGCCTTATTCACCCAAATGGTTGACTGAAGCATGAAAGGGGTATAATTCATCCAAATGGTTGAACGAGAGAGTCGCTATGACCTGGGCGCAATATTGAAGGCCGCGTCCGACCCGACACGCCGAGCGATCCTGACAATGCTTGCGCAGCAGGGTCCCTTGCGGGTGACGGATATCGCGCGACGCTTCGAGATGAGCCTCAACTCGGTATCAAAGCACATCAAGGTGCTGGAAAATGCCGGGTTGGTGCAGCGTCGGACAGAATGGCGCGAACATCTGATCGAGGTTCAGATGGATCCCTTGTCAGCCGTGGATGAATGGTTTGCCGGGCTGCGTTCAATTTGGGCGCTTCGGCTGGACGCCTTGGAAACTGCTTTGGAGGACCCAGAAGATGACGGAACTGTCCCTTGAAATAACGCGCGCCATCCCGCACCCGCCTGAAAAGGTGTTTGACGCGTGGCTGAACCCGGAAATGCTGGCTAAATTCATGCTGCCCGGCCCCAACATGACCGTGCCCGAGGCGCAATCCGACGCCCAGGTCGGTGGCCGGTTCAAGATCATCATGCGCGCACCCGAGGCCGGAGACCTGCCGCATGAGGGCGAATATAAGGTCATAGACCGGCCCAACCGGCTGCAATTCACCTGGAACTCTCCCTACAGTCAGGACGATTCCACCGTGACGCTGGATTTCACACCCACTGACAAGGGCACCGAACTGCGCCTGCACCACATCCGCTTTCCGTCGCAGGAAAGCCGCGACAATCATGAAGGCGGCTGGACCCGAATCCTTGAATCGCTGGAGGGTGCGCTGTGATAAACTGGCTCGCCCTTGGCGCTGGCGTAATCGCCGCCTTTCTGTTGGGGTGGCTGGTCTACGGCCCCATCGGATTTCAAAAACGCTGGGCCGAAGGCACGCGGATCGATCCCACCCCACCCGCGTCTCCACCTCTGCCGCAAATGGCAGCCCAGATCGTGTTTTTGATCCTGCTGGCCTCAGTGATTGCCGTAACTGAGACGACCAACAGCCTTGGGGTTGCGGTACTGGCCATCCTTGCAGTCGCAGCACAGACGGCCTCGGTCGGGGCATGGGCGCAGAAAAGCGGTTTCGCCATCGCGGTCGATACTGGCTATGCGTTTGGCTGCGGCGTAGTGATGATCCTGGCGCACGCGATCCTTTGATATATCGACCCCTGCCCGGCTTGGGCGGGGGTTAGGCAAACCCCTGCCCCTCAAAAACTCCCGACTTTCCAAAGCTTGCAAACTGATGTATGGGCCAGTCATCTGAGACGTTGTGCCCTGACCCCGGCACTCGAACGGAAGATAAATGGGGTCGGCGGCAATGGGGCCGCCACGCAAACCGGAGACCCGCAGGGGCGGGAGTGCTCCGTTCTAGGATACGCATATGTTTGATGTAACGAAGAAATCTATGCAGTGGGGCGAAGAGACGCTCACACTGGAAACCGGCAAAGTTGCTCGTCAGGCGGACGGCAGCGTAATTGCCACGCTGGGCGAAACCAGCGTCATGGCGAACGTGACCTTTGCGCGGGCTCAAAAGCCGGGTCAGGACTTTTTCCCGCTGACCGTCCACTATCAGGAAAAATACTATGCCGCCGGTAAGGTTCCGGGTGGCTTCTTCAAGCGCGAGGCGCGCCCGACCGAGAAAGAGACGCTGACTGCGCGACTCATCGACCGTCCGATCCGTCCGCTGTTCGTCGACGGCTTCAAAAACGAAGTTCTGGTGATGTGCACCGTGCTGTCCCACGATCTGGTCAACGATCCCGACATCGTTGCGATGATCGCGGCATCCGCTGCCCTGACCATTTCCGGTGCGCCGTTCATGGGCCCGATCGCCGGTGCTCGCGTTGGCTTCGAGGATGGCGAATACGTTCTGAACCCGACCGTCGATGACATGCAGGACCTGCGCCTGAACCCTGAACAGCGTCTGGACCTGGTTGTTGCTGGCACCAAAGACGCCGTGATGATGGTTGAATCGGAAGCATACGAACTGTCCGAGGCGGAAATGCTGGGCGCGGTAAACTTTGCGCATGAGCAGATCCAGCCGGTCATCGACCTGATCATCTCGCTGGCCGAAGAAGCCGCGAAAGAGCCGTTCGACTTTCAGGCACCGGATTACTCGGAGCTGTCCGCTGCCGTAAAGGCCGCTGGTGAAGAGCAGATGCGCGCCGCGTTCGCAATCACCGACAAGCAAGAGCGCACCGCCGCTGTTGCCGCTGCCCGTGAAGCGATCAAGGAAGCGCTGACCGAAGAACAACTGGAAGACGGCAACCTCGGTTCCGCAATGAAGAAGCTGGAAGCTGGCATTCTGCGCGGCGACGTTGTCAAAGGCGGCAAGCGGATCGACGGTCGTTCGACCACCGATATCCGTTCGATCGTTGCAGAAACCTCGATGCTACCCCGGACCCACGGTTCCGCCCTGTTCACCCGTGGTGAAACACAGGCGCTGGCCGTGACCACGTTGGGCACCGGTGACGATGAGCAGTTCATCGACGCGCTGCATGGCAACTTCAAATCGAACTTCCTGCTGCACTACAACTTCCCTCCTTATTCGGTTGGTGAAGTTGGCCGCGTGGGTGGCCCCGGCCGTCGTGAGATCGGCCACGGCAAACTGGCATGGCGCGCCCTGCAGGCGGTTCTGCCTGCGGCGACCGACTTCCCCTACACGATCCGTATCGTGTCGGAGATCACGGAATCCAACGGCTCGTCCTCGATGGCATCGGTCTGTGGCGGTTCGCTGTCGATGATGGATGCGGGCGTTCCGCTGAAAGCACCGGTAGCGGGTGTGGCCATGGGCCTAATCCTGGAAGATGACGGCGAATACGCCATCCTGTCGGACATTCTGGGTGACGAAGACCACCTTGGCGACATGGACTTCAAAGTGGCTGGTACCGAAAACGGCATCACCTCGCTGCAGATGGACATCAAGGTTGCAGGCATCACGCCCGAGATCATGGAAAAAGCCCTGGCGCAAGCCAAGGACGGCCGGATGCACATTCTGGGTGAGATGGGCAAAGCCCTGTCCGAGACCAACGAATTCTCGGTCCACGCCCCGCGCATCGAGACCATGAACATCCCAACCGACAAGATCCGTGAAGTGATCGGCTCGGGCGGTAAGGTCATCCGCGAAATCGTCGAGGTTTCGGGTGCCAAGGTCGACATCAACGACGACGGCGTCATCAAGATCGCGTCGCCCGATGGTGAATCGATCAAGAAGGCCTATGAGATGATCCATTCGATCGTTGCTGAGCCGGAAGAAGGTCAGATCTACACCGGTAAAGTGGTCAAGATCGTCGACTTCGGTGCCTTCGTGAACTTCTTTGGCAAGCGCGACGGTCTGGTACACGTGTCCCAGATCGAAAACCGCCGCCTGAACCATCCTTCGGACGTTCTGAAGGAAGGTCAGGAAGTGAAGGTTAAGCTGCTTGGCTTTGATGATCGCGGCAAGGTGCGCCTGTCGATGAAAGTGGTCGATCAGGAAACCGGCGAAGAGATCGTGCCCGAGAAGAAAGAAAAGAAAGAGGAAAGCGCAGAGTAATCTGCCTTTACTGTCTGGATGCGAGAGACCCCGGTTCAGGCCGGGGTCTTTTTTGTCTTTATGGTCCGCATAAACCGAAGCAAGTGCTGCCCGCTTCGGACCTATGTGTTGGCGCGGAGCTCTCTTTCCAAATCCGCTCCGAATTGCAGAACAGTGTCGATAAATAGCTCCAGATCTTGCCGCTGCGTGCGGTGATTGTTGATCGCCACGCGCAAGCAATGCTTCCCGTCCAGGGTGGTATCAGAGGGAACCGCGATGCCGGATTCCTGAACCCGTAACATGATTTCTGTGTTGATTTCCCTTAGCCGATCTTCATCCGCTATCCCATTGGTATAGCGAAAGCACACGATGTTCAGATCCACGGGCGCGACGAGTTCAAGCCGCTGGTCGGCACTCACCAATTGCTGCAGATATCGCGCCTGTTCGATGTTCTGATCGATCAGACGGCCAAACTTTTCGACCCCGTTCTCTTTCAGTGACATCCAGATCTTGAGTGCTTTGAACCCACGGCTAAGCTCAAAACTATAGTCGGCCAAAAACTTGCCAGCGATCAGCCCGCGTTCCTGAATTTGCAGATAGTCGCCGTGCATCTCAAACGTATCGAAATGGCGCTTTGCGTCCCGGACCAGTACGCAGCCAGCTTCGAAAGGGGTGTGCAGCCATTTATGCGGGTCCAAGGCGATGGAGTCGGCCAACTCTATTCCATCAACCAAATGTTTGTTGGCGGGCGCCAGACGCAGGAAAGCACCAATACAGCCGTCAACATGGAACCACATCCCTTCGCGACGACAGATTTCCGCGACTGCAGTGAGATCATCCATTGCACCGGTATTCGTCGTCCCTGCCGTCGCGATCACGCAGGCCGGTTTGATGCCATTGGCCCGGTCTGCTGCGATGGCGTTTTCCAACGCAGGGATGCGCATTCGATTGTGGTCATCGCTTGCAACCTCTGTCAGCGACTTTGCGCCATGGCCCATCGTCTCGAGTGCTTTCTGATGGCAGCTATGTACTTGGTCTGAAGAGTAAAACCTGAGGGGTTGCGGCATGCCCAATATGCCTTCGGCGCGAACGTCAACGCCGGCAAGTGCGTTTCGCGCCACATTCAGAGCCACCATATTGGCCATCGAGCCACCGCTGGTCAGAGTTCCACTAGCGTCTTCGGGAAAGCCCATCAATTCCTTGAACCAGTCAACCACCTGATTGTCGATCATCGCCGCAGCCGTGTTGCCGCCACCAAGGTTCGAACCGTCAACCGCGGCAATAAAATCAGCCAGCGCCCCAGTGAAATTGGACGAACCCATATACCATCCCCAGAACCGTGGATGGATGTTGCCCATGGAGTACGGGAACAGGTTTTCGCGCAAGTCGGCATAGACCGCATCAAGCGGCTGCGGCGTCATGGGTGCAGGGGATTTGAAGAAGTTTCGAACCGTATCCGGCATCTCTTGCCAGACATGCCGATCACGGACCTGGGACAAATGCCCGATCGCATCGTCAACCATCTGATGTGCAAGATTGCGCGATAGGGTCCAGTCTTCCGGATCCAGAGATTCTTCAAAATTGCCCATGTCAAAACCCCCAAGTGTTCAAAAGCCGCAAGTGTGGGGTGCACATGATACTTAGTCAATCTGCCTTGGATTCTGATCCTGATTTGGCCGGTCAATAAACCTGTGAGACCCTATGCGCGCTTCATTAGAAAGGGGACACCCACGGGGCCTCGGGTTCCGCTCACACCGTCCTTAGCCGCACTCAGGTGCTGGTTCGGTAAACCAATTCTTAACACTTATAAGTTGAGTTAGCTCAAAGTTAAGGAATATAACGATATACGGGAAATCGCTCCGCTTTGGCCTCGATCACCATCTATGAAATCAGCGGCGACCCGTTTGGCAATCCAAGCGTGACCATCACCGAAGGGTATCAGGTCGAAATCACCGATGATGACGGCCTTCTTGAGGATCCGGATGGAAACGGCGGCCAGCAGTTTAACACCAGTACGCTTCCTAACCTGGACAACTCGGGCAACCTCCAGATTTTCGAAGGTTACACGGCCACTGTAAGCGGGGCGCCAGTTACCTATACGCTGATTAATTTTTCAGGGACGCAATACATCGTCGTGACCTCTGGCGATGTTGAAGTCGGCGATGTTCTGACAGGCAACACGCTGGCGCAGAACCCCGCGCCGCCGGTGGCCTATGACAGCCTGCCTAGCTTTGTCTGCTTCACATCGGGGTCCTACATCCTAACCCCGTCCGGTCGCCGTTTTATTGAAGAGATCAAAGTCGGGGATCAGGTGATCGTCGCGGATGGCACCAGCCGGGCCGTGCGCTGGGTGGGCAGGCGGTGGCTGAGCGAGGCGGATCTGCATCAGACCCCAAAGCACTGTCCGATCCGGATCAGCGCAGGCAGTCTTGGACCGCAAACGCCGTCACGAGATCTGCTGCTGTCGCCGCAGCATCGGGTGGTCGTTTCGTCACCGGCAATGGAACTTCATCATAATCACTCGATGATGCTGGCGACTGCTAAATCTCTGGTCAACGGCAAGACCATCAACCAGCTGCCGCCGGGAGGAGGTGTCGAGTATATTCACATCCTGTTCGACCAGCATGAGTTGGTGAATGTTGAAGGGTTGTGGTCGGAATCATTTTATCCCGGCGACCATACACTCGACGTGATGAGTGTGGCGGTGAAGGAAGAGCTGTTCGGTCTGTTTCCCGAACTGCAGTCGGGCGCACGCGGCTATGGTGATACCGTGTTGCCGGTGCTGAGATCATTCGAAGTGCAGATTTTGCGCTCGGGTTTGTGCGCCCCTTCAGGGACCACACCAGCTTTTGTGCATTGAAAAAAGCAGGGGGCTTTTGCCCCCTGCCCGTCTATCCGTTTAGGACGGTGCTTTGGTCTTGCGCAGATAAGGGAAGATCGTCTCGAACTCGCCGAACTTTTCTTTCGCCTCATCATTCGATACCGCAGGCGGGATGATCACATCCTCACCCGGCACCCAGTTGGCGGGAGTTGCCACGCCCTTGGCGCTCATTTGCAGCCCGTCCAGTGCGCGCAGGATCTCGGCAAAGTTCCGACCCACGGTCATTGGGTAGGTCATCGACAGTTTCAGTTGCTTGTCCGGGCCGATGATAAAGACCGAACGTACGGTGGCACTGTCGGCAGGCGTACGACCGTCGGGCAGATACGCTTCTGCCGGCAGCATGTCGAAGGCTTTGGACACGGCCAGCCCATCATCAGCAATGATCGGGAAGCCGGGGTTGGCGTTGCCATATGCTTCAATGTCTTTCTTCCACTTCTTGTGGTCTTCGACACCATCGACCGACACACCCATCACCTTGGTGTTCCGCGCCGCCCATTCATCGTTCAGCTGCGCAACGGCCGAAAACTCGGTCGTGCAGACGGGGGTGAAATCCTTGGGATGCGAGAACAGGATTGCCCAGCTGTCGCCGATCCAGTCATGGAATTGGACGGTACCTTGATCCGTTTCTGCTGTGAAATTCGGGACGGTGTCGTTGATACGCAAACCCATTGGAAAACTCCTCTACTGTAGAAAATCGTGAGTCGGTTGCTGCCAATCTAATCACTTACCGCAAAGGTTAAACCATTCATGTTGCCCTGTCAGGAAATTCGGTAGATACATAATTTGATCAAATTATGATTCTCACTTGCCTTGCACCAAGTCAGGTGACAGAGTGCACATGAAAACCGACCGGACGGTCGATTTATTTTTGCTCCGGAGGATGAGCCATGATCGAAAAGCGCGAGTTCTATATCGACGGCAAATGGGTTGCCCCATCAGAACCGAATGATTTCAAAGTCATCGACCCCTCGACCGAAGAGCCCTGCGCGGTGATCTCGCTGGGATCTGAGGCCGACACGAATGCGGCGGTCGCTGCGGCCAAAGCCGCCCTGCCCGGCTGGATGGCCACACCCGTCGAAGAGCGCATCGGCTTGGTGGAAAAGCTGGTCGACATCTATGCTACGCGTTCGGAGGATCTGGCGCAGGCGATGTCCATGGAAATGGGTGCGCCAATTGACATGGCGCGTACCCAGCAATCCGGTGCGGGCATCTATCACCTGAAAAACTTTATCCGCGCCGCCAAGGCGTTCCAGTTCGAACGTCCGCTGGGTGATCACGCGCCGAATGACCGGATCATCTATGAGGCGGTAGGTGTCGCTGCCCTGATCACGCCCTGGAATTGGCCGATGAATCAGGTCACGCTCAAGGTGGGCGCCGCCGCGATTGCGGGCTGCACGATGGTGATAAAACCCTCGGAACAGAGCCCGCTGAACGCAATGATTTTTGCCGAGATGATGGATGAAGCTGGTTTCCCAGCAGGCGTCTTCAATCTGGTGAACGGCGATGGTGTCGGCGTCGGCTCGCAGCTATCGGGGCATCCAGATGTGGATATGGTCAGCTTCACCGGCTCGACCCGCGCAGGTACTGCGATTTCCAAAAACGCTGCCGATACCCTGAAAAAGGTGCATCTGGAACTGGGTGGCAAAGGCGCAAATGTGGTTTTTGCGGATGCCGATGAGAAAGCAGTCAAACGCGGCGTGCTGCACATGATGAACAACACCGGCCAAAGCTGTAACGCGCCCAGCCGGATGCTGGTGCAGCGTCCGATCTATGATCAGGCGGTTGAGACCGCCGCCGAGGTGGCCAACAAGATTACCGTGGGCAGCGCCGCTGAAGAAGGTCGCCATATCGGACCGGTGGTGAATGAGGTTCAGTGGACCAAGATTCAGGACCTGATCCAGAAGGGTATCGACGAAGGGGCGCGCCTGGTCGCTGGTGGCACCGGTCGGCCCGAGGGATTGAACAAGGGCTATTATGTACGCCCCACAGTATTTGCTGATGCAAACAATCAGATGACAATCGCCCGCGAAGAAATCTTTGGCCCCGTCCTGACCATGATCCCGTTTGATACCGAGGATGAGGCCATCGAGATCGCCAATGACACGCCTTATGGGCTAACCAATTATGTGCAGACCCAAGATGGCGACCGCGCCAATCGAATGGCCCGCGTGTTGCGATCCGGCATGGTTGAGATGAATGGCCAGTCTCGCAGTGCAGGGTCGCCGTTTGGGGGTATGAAGCAATCCGGGAACGGACGTGAAGGCGGCGTGTGGGGGTTGGAAGACTTCCTCGAAGTGAAGGCCGTAGGCGGCTGGGCTACGGAGTAAGTATCCATAACATTTGACTTTGGGGGAGTGCGCTTCGCAGGCGCGCTCCGCTTACATTTGGATACGCATCCCTGCGTCTCGGAACTGGCCAAACTTGAAAAAAGCCTTCTGAGTGACCATACCTGCCAGTTATGCAAATAGAAGAAATCTGGCCAAACTACCGCGCACGTATCAAGGCGTTCCTGCATTCCAAGGTGGCAAACCCGGCGGATGTAGATGACCTTTTGCAGGAAATCTCGATCAAGGTTTTCACAGGGCTGCCGACACTCAGCGACCCTACCAAGCTGCAATCCTGGCTGTTCCAGACTGCTGACCGCACAATCATCGATTTCTACAGAAAAAACGCGCGGGCAAAGACCGTTGATCCCGAAGATCTTTGGTATTCCAGTGACGATCCGGGCATCCGTCAGGAACTGGAAAATTGCGTTGAGCCATTTATCCGCGGCTTGCCCGCCGAGACGGCAAAGTTGCTTATGGACATCGACATCAATGGCGTGTCCCAAAAAGAATATGCCAAGGCTCACGGACTATCTTATTCGACATTGAAATCCAGAGTTCAAAAGGGTCGCGACGACCTGCGTAAAGCATTTGACGATTGCTGTAACTGGACCATCGATACACGCGGAAATATCGCGGAATATCATTTAAAATCTGATAATTGCAAAAAATGTTGAGCCAATCTTCGTCTTTTTGATGCGGGCGCCGTCTTACAGGTGAACGTATCAAAAGGATAAAACGATGATCAAAATTATCAGCTTCAAAATCTGCCCGTTCGTGCAGCGTGTCACCGCGATACTGGAAGCAAAAAACGTAGCCTATGACGTGGAATACATCAGCCTAAGCGACAAACCGGACTGGTTTTTGGAAATTTCACCGACGGGCCAAGTGCCTGTCCTGGTAACCGAGAACGGTACCGCGCTGTTCGAATCCGACGCGATCGTAGAATATATCGACGATGTCACCGCGCCATTGCAGGCAAACATTTCGCCCGAGCAACGCGCAGTTAATCGCGCTTGGAGCTATCAGGCGACGAAACACTATCTGGTCCAATGCAGTACGATGCAGAGCGCCGACAAGGCGACGCTGGATGATCGCATCCTCAAACTGGATGCGTCATTCGCCAGGATTGAGAAACAACTGGGCGAGGGCTCATTTTTTGCCGGCGAAGAACTCGGCAATGTTGATATCGCGTGGCTGCCGCTGCTGCACCGCGCGGCTATTGTCGAAAAACACAGCGGTTATGACATGCTTGCGGGTTATCCCAAGGTGAAGGCATGGCAGCAGGCTGTGCTGCAGACGGGAATTCCGGCGAAATCCGTACCCGCGGATTTCGATCAGAAGTTCTCGCATTTATATTTGGCCGAACGCACATGGCTTGGGCGAGGCGCAAACCTGAATGAAGCACCCAGCGCGCCCGCAAAATCAACCGAGAGCGGGTGCTGCGGATAGAATAGAAATGCTCCTGCCCTGCAATCGCCGGGCAGGAGCTCGCCATCAAACCGGTCGAATGGTCAGTTGAGGCTCTCCATTCGAGGTGTGCCGGGTGGATCGACCATCCCAGCCAATCTCGCCGGTGACACGCTGCCGATAAGCCGAAAAACTATCGAACTGTACCACATCTACAGGCGCGTCGAACTGCAGGGTCACCCGCCGATGTGATCCATCACCCAAGATTGTCAGGCCACGGATTTCCGCAGTAAAGGGCTGACCCAAATATCGGCCTTCAACCCGGTCACCAACGCGTAGTTGCATTCGGTTACCGGCCATCGAATGCAATGTATTCCAGTCGCGGGCTCCATGCTGATGCGCCAGCAGTTCCAACGCCTCGCTATGCGATAGCTTAACACCTGTATCTTGCAGGCGTTTGCGCAGACGTTTTGCCTGCTCTTTCAGCTCCCCAATAGAAGCGATGTATTGAGTATGTGTCATGATCTGCCTCGTTTCCTTGAACGGGCGCGAAATCTGGACGGGGCTCGCATTGCCATCCGCGCGCCAGGAAAGGGCAACAGATGCTATTCAACCGGGTTTCACCAAAGCCAAAGGCTGCGAACGGCAGGGGACCCGAACCTGCCGCGCCTTTTGGCAGCCTCGGGTCGACCTGTCAATCAGGCGTCTGCTTGCGCAGCCTCAAAGGCCAGCATGGCGCGTTTGACCGGCAGCCCCCAGTGGTAACCACCCAAACCGCCCGATTTGCGCAATGCACGGTGACACGGGATCAGCCAGCTGACCGGGTTTCGGCCCACCGCCGTTCCCACAGCTCGCACCGCTTGTGGCGAGCCAACCCGCTGCGCGATTTCTGAATAGGTAGTGACCTGTCCAGATGGGATGTGCATCAACGCCTCCCACACTTTGATCTGCAGCGGCGAGCCAATCAGATAGAGCGGGGTCGGCTGTAAGCGGTCACTTTCGGCGCCAAAGGCACTAAGAACCCATGGGCGCAGGCGCATCGGGTCTTCGACGAACTCGGCCTGAGGCCAGCGCGACAGCATGTCTTCCATCGCCTCTTCTTCACCTGTTTCAGCGCCAAAGGCGATGCCGCAGATCCCCTTGTCGGTCCCCATGACCAGAGCCGGGCCAAATGGGCTTTCAAACCAACCCCAATAGATCGTCAGACCCGCGCCTTTACGCGCGTATTCGCCGGGGCTCATGGATTCCCATTTCAGGAACAGATCGTGTAACCGCCCGCTACCTGATAATCCGACGTTATGCGCGGTCTCCAGCGTGGTAAAACGTTCGCGCAGCAGTGCCTTGGCATGGCCCAAAGTCAGGTACTGCTGGTATCGCTTGGGTGACACCCCAGTCCAGCGCGAGAACAGGCGCTGGAAATGGGCTGGGCTCATATCCATTTGGCGGGCCAGCTCATCAAGGCTGAGATTCTCTCCACCCTGATCGATCAATTCGATCGCGCGCCGCATGACGTTGTAATGATATCCGCTTTCTGCTGTCTGGATGTTCATCGGTCACCTCATCAGTTACAGGAACAGTAACTTGCCCCCGGCGATCTTGCGACCCGGAACCTGCGCTTTATCTTGTCAACTGAGTTGACGAATAAATCTGTGTGCCCCTACTATTCAGGTATGGAACACAGGTTGGATCAGCTTTATCAGGCAGTGCAGGCCGCCCGGCCATTGCTTCGGAACATCACGGCAGCCGTTGAGCAGGGCAGCCAGCGCAAAGGCGTGACCGTCGGACAACGTGCCCTTCTGGAAGGTCTATCGCTATTTCCAGGCGCGACCGCCCCGGTGCTGTGCGCCAAGCTGCAGCTGAAACGGCAATATGTCTCGCGCATCTTAAAAGAGCTGATGAGCGAACAGCTGATCGAAAGCCAACCCAATTCCAGACGTGCAGGCACCCATTGCTACCGACTGAGCCCTTCGGGCGATGCGACAATCACGGCAATCAGAGCGGATGAGATGACAAAGCTGTCACGCTTTGCACAGGATTTTTCTACGTCAGAGCTTGCCGCTTACCACAAGGTTCAACTTGCCCTGACCCGGTACTTTGCAGACCTCGCCAAGGATACCTGACATGTCCGTCCTTTGGATCATAGCGACCGGGATAGTGATCGCTGTTTTATATATACTCCTGGAAATCCGTAAGATTGGAACTCCGACCACCGGGCCCAAAATAAACCTTGCATCGCGGCCTGAAACGGCGCTGCTGGTGATCGATATGCAATCAGATTTTACCTCGATGTCCGCATGGGATGACGTGCAGATCGAGGGCGCCTTATCGGCGATCCGGTCGATGACGGATAGCGCCCATCAGTCTCGTAGGCCCGTGATCGTCATTCGGCATGAATTCGAAGGGAGGCTGGCGAACATGCTGAATGGTTGGTTCAATCGGGGGCGTGGCAATGCGGAATCAGACGGGATCGAATTGGATCCGCGTCTCGCGCTGAATCCGGATGCCGAGTTTGTAAAGTCTGTGGGCGACGCCTTTTCTTCGTCAGTTTTTGAGCAGTTCCTGGAAGAAAAACAGATCGGAACGCTGGTTCTGACGGGGTTGGACGGGTGTCATTGCGTGAACAAGACCGCGCAGGGCGCGCTCAATCGAGGATACCGGGTTCAGATCGATCCGGCAGCCGTTCTGGTGGCTGACCCGAGCCGATGGCACGGGATCAGGAATCAACTTGCAACGGCGGGCGTAGATTTCCGACCGCAGACGTAAGGCACAGGGACAAATCGACCAAGACCCGCACTTGAGCAAAACCAATACGCACCTTTTCAATTGCGACCGCTTGTCTGGCAGGGCATTAAGGCTCGGATGGCCAAGCAACTTGGATACCACAAGATCCGCGAGATCTTTACGCGTTTTCACGACGCCGACCCTGAACCCAAGGGCGAGTTGGAGCATGTGAACGTCTATACGCTGGTCGTGGCCGTCGCGCTGTCGGCGCAGGCGACCGATGCGGGCGTCAACAAGGCCACCCGTGACTTGTTCAAGATCGCCGATACCCCGCAAAAGATGCTGGATCTGGGCGAGGAGGGTCTGATCGAACATATCAAGACCATCGGTCTGTTCCGTCAGAAAGCCAAGAATGTGATCAAGCTGAGCCGCATTCTGGTCAAGGACTATGGAGGCGAGGTGCCGAACTCCCGCGCCGCGCTGCAATCGCTGCCGGGTGTGGGGCGCAAGACCGCTAATGTCGTACTGAACATGTGGTGGCGGTATCCGGCGCAGGCAGTAGACACGCACATCTTCCGCGTTGGCAACCGCACCGGCATCTGTCCAGGCAAGAATGTGGACGCGGTTGAGCGCGCTATCGAAGATAACATCCCGACCGATTTCCAGTTGCATGCGCATCACTGGCTGATCCTGCATGGCCGCTATCACTGCAAGGCACGCAAACCGCAGTGCCCGACCTGTATCATCCGCGATCTCTGCGAATTTGAGGACAAGACTCTATGAAGACCTACCAACTGACGGGCATCGGAAACGCCGTTGTAGACGTGATTTCCCAGGCGGATGACAGTTTCCTTGAGCTGATGGGCATCGAAAAGGGCATCATGCAGCTGATCGAGCAAGAGCGCGGCGAAGTGCTGTATGCCTCGATGGAAGGTCGGGTGCAGACACCGGGCGGTTCGGTTGCAAATACCATCGCCGGAGCGGGTGCATTGGGCCTGGATTCCGCTTTCATCGGACGCGTACATGATGACGCCCTGGGTCGATTCTACGCCGATGCGATGAACGAGGATGGGGTGGATTTCGTAAACCCTCCGATTCCGGGTGGAGAACTGCCGACCTCTCGTTCAATGATCTTTGTCTCGCCGGATGGTGAGCGGTCGATGAACACCTATCTGGGTATCTCGTCCGAGCTGTCGTCTGAGGATGTCTCGGAAGAGGTCGCCGGCAACAGCCAGATCATGTTCCTCGAAGGCTATTTGTTCGACAAGGAAAAGGGCAAGGCGGCGTTTTTGGAAGCTGCGCGCAACTGCCACAAAGGCGGCGGTAAGGCAGGCATCGCCATTTCCGATCCGTTCTGTGTTGAACGACACCGGGTCGACTTCCTGCTGCTGATCGAAAACGAATTGGATTTTGTGATCGGCAATGAGGCTGAGATCAAATCGCTGTTCGAAACCGACGATCTGGAAGAGGCGCTGGCTAAAACGGCCGAGATTTGCCCTCTGGTCGTCTGCACCCGGTCTGGCGATGGGGTGACCGTTCTGAACGGCGACGCGCGCATCGATGTGCCAGTTGAAAAGATCGTCCCTTTGGACGCGACCGGTGCAGGTGATCAGTTTGCTGCCGGGTTCCTGTTCGGCATGGCCACAGGCCGCGATTACGAGACCTGCGCACGCATTGGCAATGTCTGCGCCCGCGAGGTGATTAGCCATATCGGGCCAAGGCCGGAGGCGAATATGCTTGAGTTGCTGCGGGCGAAAGGGCTGCTTTGAGCCCAAACCTAACAGCCTTCGACACATTTCGAATGGCTGGTTTGGGCTTTAGGCAATGTGAAACAGAAATAAAGAAGCCATTTCGGATCAGAGTAAAGAGATCGCGTTGATCACTGTTTCACGGTTCTGAACAGCGCCGGTTTGCAAATACTCCATTGCTCTAAGCGCAGCTTCACGGGCTTGCAGCGATAACCCGCCGACGCAATCCTCCACAACGCGGCAAAAGTAGTCTGATTGGTGGCCATCAACGAACGTGTAGTGCACGCAGACATGGGTCAACCCTCCGCATAGTATCAGAGTATCTACCTTCAGGCCGCGTAGCAGAATTTCGAAATCGGTTCCAAAAAACGCAGAATAACGCCGCTTCGGAACTAAATAGTCACCAGTGCGATTTCCCATCTCTTCTTTGGCGACCTCTGTCCGTGGATCACCTTCGAGACAGTGTATGTCCTCATCGCCATTCAGCTCCCGGCTGAAGTCGATCCGGTCGGAACGATGAACTTCCTGAATGAAGATGACGGGCACATTATTTTGATGTGCAGCGTCAACCAAATCGCGCGCCGCGATTATTCGTTCCCTATAGCCCGGCATGTTGTCGATTGACCGGATTGCACTGTTATCAATGAACGTGCTCTTCTGAATGTCGATCACGATTAGGGCGGGTCGACCCTCGATTAGTTTCTTTGCATTTTTGTGTTTGGTTGTCATCTTCGACCTCAGTTTTATCAGGTCGTCCTGACTAAGCGCCGTTCCTGGCCGGGTCGTCCCGGCGGGCAGATCAATTTTGGCTAAATGTGCTAGGGCGCTTGGTCAAGGGTGTGGGCTTAGTTGTAATGGGATGAATAGCAGACGTTCGCATCCAAACCGGCATTGTCGGCGTTGTCCGCGATCTAGACCTTTGACAGCGACTCGATCATGCGCAAGCAGCGAATGGCGTGTGTGGATGGCTCCTGCTTGGCAAGACATTTTTGATCCGATTTGTGCATTCGTCAGAAGCAGTCATGTGT
>NZ_JBQFVT010000020.1:0-50186 GCF_056539905.1 Ruegeria sp. AP7
AGCAGTCTTTTCCATAAGCATTTTGCCTCTGTTGTCTCGAAATTAGCCCAGATAAAACAATTCGAACGAACGTCCCATTTGGGCTCAAAGCAGCCGTTCGCTGCGTTCTGTCTGAGTGACCGCCTTGCGGACAAAGCGGAAACTCGAAGCAAGCCCTAAGTGCGCCGGCCAGATGAATCTTCAACAACTCTGTCTCAGGTCTACATGGTCCAAGGCGCGCTTAGAGCCTCTATCATTTTCTTCCTTGATTACATGCTTGTGCGTAGGCAGTATACAGCACCCAACACTGCAAACAGAAACGAACGCGTGCGATGCGTTCCCTCCCTCAATGTCCCACGCCTGAGCTGCGCAGTCACTGGAATGTGGCGACACGTGTCGCGTCCAAGTTTATCAGTCAGCGCCTTGTACAAGGTTCTCTGCGCGGGCGCGATTTTTGTTGCCGACGAATGACTGACCAACGCGACCCTATGCTTGTGTTCGATGAATTCTTCGACCGCCCCAGCAATGGAATCCAGGCCACCGGAAAAAATTAGGATGCGGTGTGGTTCCCATGAACTTTCAGGACCAAACTTGAAGAAGCGCGAACGCTCTGCGTCAGGCTTATCTTTGGCTAAAAAGGAGAACTCGAACCGGTCTCCCGAGAGAAACATCAACGTTTCTTCCAAAGCCAGTAATACGCTCTCCTGGTACCAGAAATCCAGATCGCGGACTGGCATTTCAACAAGAAACCGTCTGTGCCATTTTTTGCCCATTTTCTGATCCGCCGAACCTCCGCGGCTGACGGCGGCATCCGCGCAATAGACAAGGGCGGCAATCTCCAGCAAATCGAGCGCACGGGCCTGCAACCCCTCCACCAACTGCCGGTTTAGTTGTCCAATGCGCAGCTTCATCCCGCCTTCCCGACCATCAATGTCGAGGCGTAAGACTTCATCACCGCCAATTTTTTGTTAGAGGTGGCAGCCATCTGACATTAGCTTCAGGCAACAGCCCGGCGTCGCCCAAATTCTGAGCGCATTTTTTTGAATGCGTAAGCTGTGAACTTGTCTACAGTATAGCGATCAAGTGCTTGTTTCTGCCAGACGGTCTTGCCGTACCAACCGCCCGCATAACCGCTATACCCTCAGTTCCCCTTGGGACACGCCAGTAGATCGTGTCGTTAAAGGTCTTGTTCCTGATCCAGCCAACGGTGAGGTCTTTGAGGATGGCAACAGTGACGACAAAGGGCGAGGCTTTCAACCATCACAGCAAAAAGCGTCGACAACCTTAATAGAAGAGGCAAGAGGATACAGCAAAGTTAACGCTTCAGCAGAGGCTGCATAGAGGAGGTTTCCTCAGCATCACTCAGAGTATACCGAGGATAACTATTTAGAAGCAGTTACTTGGATCATCCTCTTTGACGCTAATCTAGCCACATAGCAACCACATCAGGTTTAACCTAATGAGAGACTCAGGCGACGCTTTGAGCAAACCGCAAGGTGATGTCGTTAATGCGGCGCATTGTTGGAATTTGTGGCCTCCAGAGTCCACTGTATGTCTCACTATGTAGGCTCAGTGGGCTTTGAGGGATAGAGGATTGCACGCTGAGGAAACCTCAAAAGCGTGAACTGGTTGACACTGAAAATACTCTTCTCAAGTGTAAAACACTTCCCCATGCGGTCTTTCATAGAGAACATGTCGAAGGTCCGCTACGAGCCCAAATCGGCCTTTCGTTTAAATGGATCAAACGTTTTGAAAGTGCACAAGTTCTGTGCGTTAGCCTTGTTGGCCTTACTCAAGCGAAAAGCTGACGCAAAGTTCTTGAAAAACCTTTTGAAATTGCTGGGCTGTTGAAAGTCAGCTTTGGGCTGAGGTCGGTCTATCATCTAAGAATAGTCAAAACAGCTTTGGCTATTTTCTCTTCCATTTTTTAGGCAGGTGCTGGCAAAAAATAATTTGGTATACCAAATTCCAAATACCTGATACGACAGCTGTGCGAGATTGCGAATCGGATCTGAGGAGGCCCGGTTCGAGAACTTAGGAGGACCGATAAATGATGAAGTTTCTTGCCACCGTTTCGGTTGCGGCCATGACCCTGACTGGGACCATCGCTGCTGCTGATGAATACCCGTCCAAAACCATCGAGGTTGTAACCCATGCTGGTAACGGCGGCGGCACTGACGTCACCACTCGCATGATGATGCTGCGTGCCCGTCGCGAACTGGGCACCGACATGGTCGTCGTAAACAAGAAAGGAGGCGGTGGCGCGGTTGCTATGGACCACTACTTGACTGTTCCGGCGGATGGCTATTCGATCTTGACCTTTACCATCGGTCATGCCGCAACAGTTGCCAAAGGCAAGACTGAGATGTCTCTGGATGATATCCGCCCGATCGCTCGTGGTACCGATGACCCACAGATCCTGATGGTGCGTTGTGGTGAATACGAGGATGCTGAAGCTTTTGTCGCAGCTCAGAAGGAAGCACCAATCAGCTATGGTACCACCCATTTGGGCAACATCGATGACGTATCGGCGTTTATGTTCACCAAAAAAGGCGGCATGCAGACCCCGAAAATCGTTCCCTTCGAAGGCGGTGGCGAACTCGCGACTCAACTGGTTGCAGGTGCGGTTGACGCGGCTGTTCTGAACCTGGCCGAAGCCGGATCACAGATCGACGCAGGCGACGTTTGCCCGATCGTTGTTTTGGCCAACGAGCGTATGGCAGGTCTGCCGGATGTGAAAACCGCCAAAGAGATGGGCATTGATGTCAGCTTCTCGACCGTTCGCGGCTTTGTTGTTCACGCCGATACGCCTGATGATGTTGCTGCAAAGATCGAGGATTCACTGCTGAAGTCCATGAACCACGGCGTTTACCAAGGCTTCTTGGAGTCCGTCGGATTGGACAGCACGTCGGTGGTGGGTTCCGCAGAGTGGGGCAACCAGATCACCACTATGGTCATCGATATGGAATCCGCTCTGAAAGAGCTGGGTTTTATCGAATAATCTGACCCTTTACGCGCGGCAGGTCAGTTGCTTGCCGCGCTCACTTTTTGTGCGGACAGGTACAACTAATGCAAAAGTCCAATGAGAATACCGGACACGGTCAAAAGCGCGGTTTCGCGCAGCTCGCCGTCCCTTTGGGGATCTTGGTGTTTTGTGCCTGGGCCTTCTGGCTTTCGACGCAATTCGAACGCGTTCCACCAATCCTGAAACGCGGTATGCAGCCCTCCGATTTCCCTCAACTGGTTATCGGTCTGATCATTCTACTTTCAGTCTGGTTGCTTTTTAAGGACCGTGATGAGGTCCCAGCAAAGCTCTCGCGACTTGTACAGTCCACAATCGGATTGCTCATCGGGTTCCTGCTGATTGCCGAGATTGATCTCTTCCTTGGGCTGGGGCTGTTTGCCGTGTCGCTCGCGGCCCTGTGGGGTGAGCGGCGTGTCTGGGCACTTGTGCTGGTCGGCATCATCGCACCGCTGACGGTTTTCTTCTTGTTCAACGGCATTTTTGAGGTCCGCTTCCCGCGCGGGATCCTCACCAACCTCTGGTACGGGTAAAGACAATGGAAGCTGCTCTGATTGGCCTTTTGGCTCTTGCTGATCCCAACCTGCTGGCGCTGATATTTGCAGCGACACTGGGCGGTGTGTTGGTTGGTGCTCTCCCGGGATTGAACGCGACAACAGGTGTTGCGCTGCTTCTTCCCTTTACGATCACGATGGAACCTATTCCGGCCATCGCAATCCTGACAACGATTTATTGTGCCGCGACATTTGCCGGCGCAATCACTGCTATTCTCATCAATACGCCCGGGACTTCGGCCAGTGCCACCACTTGCTTAGATGGCTACCCCTTGGCGCAAAGGGGAGAGGCAGGCCGCGCGCTGGGGATGGCCGCGGTCTCCTCGACCATTGGTGGAATTATCTCGGTCGTGTGCCTGATGGCCGCTGCCCCATTGATGGCGCGGGCTGCGTATAACTTTGCACCGCCTGAATACTTTGCGCTGACAGTTTTCGGTCTGTCGATGCTGGCAACAATTGGAGATGGATCGCCGGTTAAGAACATCCTGTCCGGGGCGTTTGGCGTGCTGATCGCCACTGTCGGTGTCGACCTGCTGACCTCGATCGAACGGTTCACGTTCGGCCTGAATGAGCTGAGCGAAGGTATTCCATTTGTGCCCGTCATGATCGGTGTGTTCGGCATCTCTGAATTGCTGGTACAGGCAGATAACCTGCATGTAGAGCGCAAACACGTCATCATGAAGGCTATTCGCTTGCCATCTCGCGAAGACTATTCCCGCGTTTGGAAAACCATTTTGCGGTCGTCTGGTATAGGCACGTTCATCGGAATCTTGCCAGCCGAAGGTGCAACGGTGGCTTCAATGATCGGCTATAACGAGGCCAAGCGTTGGTCCAAGAAACCTGAAGAGTTCGGCAACGGCTCTCTCGAAGGTATCGCCGGGTCCGAGGCTGCAAATAACTCGGCCACGGGTGGTGCGATGGTTCCGACGCTTGCCCTGGGGATACCTGGCAGCCCGACCGCCGCTGTGATCCTAGCCGGTCTAATGGTGCACGGCCTACGACCCGGCCCTACGATGTTTACAGAGCAGGCCGACTTTGCCTTCGCAATCTTCTGGTCGATGATGTTGGTGAACATCTTGTTCTTCTTTATCGGACTTTGGGGTGCCAAGATCTTTGCCCGCGTTACGTTGATCCCGATCCAGATCTTGTGGCCTTGCGTCTTCATCTTGTCGATCGTGGGTGCTTATGCGCTGGAACAATCCATGCTGGATGTCTGGATCGCCATCGGCTCTGGCATTCTGGGCTTTTTCATGCGTCGTCATGGTTTTTCCGTCGTTCCCATGGCGATCGGTTTGATCCTGGGCGGTATGCTGGAAACACGCCTCGGCCAGTCGATGGTGATGCTGGACGAAAAGTGGTGGCTCATGGTGACCCGTCCGCTGACACTCTTCTTCTTTGTTCTTACGGTCCTGGCTCTGTTCGGTCCGATGCTGTGGGGACGCCTTTTCAAACAACGCTCGCCGCTTAAGTCGACCGGAGAATAACAATGACCACAATTAAAAACGTCCGCACCCGTGTCTGGAATTGGAAAGGTAAGACCGTTCCGCCGCAGGGCAATTTCTGCACCAACGCCAGCGACTTGTTGTGGGAAAAGGGCGATGCGATGTCCTCTTTCCGTTTTCACCAGTGGTTGACCTGCGAAATTGAAACCGAAGATGGCACAGTCGGCATCGGCAACGCTGCCCTAGCGCCAGGTATTGTAAAAAAGGCCATCGACGAATGGTTCGCACCTATGGTGATGGGCGAAGATCCGTTCGACTATGCCTACCTCTGGGAAAAGATGTACCGCCGCTCGCATGCATGGGGCCGTAAGGGTATTGGAATGACAGCGATTTCGGCCATCGACATCGCCATCTGGGACCTGATGGGCAAACTGGCGGGCAAGCCTGTGTTCAAGTTGCTTGGCGGTCGCACCAAGGAAAAGATACCGGTCTATTACTCTAAGCTCTATTCGGGCCCCGTCGAAGCGATGCAGGCCGAGGCGGAAGAAGCCAAGAATGACAACTATCAAGGCTACAAGATGCGGTTTGGCTGGGGGCCAAAAGACGGCATGGCCGGCATGCGAGAAAATCTGAAGCGCGTCGAAGCGGTGCGCGAAGTTGTTGGCTATGACGTCGACCTGATGTTGGAATGCTATCAGGGTTGGAACGTCGATTACACCAAACGGATGCTGCCCCAACTGGCGAAGTACGAACCGCGTTGGCTGGAAGAACCAGTGATTGCCGACGATGTGGAAGGATACCGAGAGCTTAACGCAATGAATATCGTGCCCATTTCGGGTGGCGAACACGAGTTCTCGCTAATTGGCTGCAAGGATCTGATCCAAAAGAAAGCCGTCAGCGTGTTGCAATATGACACTAACCGAGTGGGCGGCATCACGGCTGCGCAAAAGATCAACGCCGTTGCCGAAGCTTTCCAGGTTCCAGTCGTTCCGCATGCAGGTCAGATGCATAATTACCACCTTACCATGGCCAATGCGAATTGCATGATCAGCGAATACTTCCCGGTATTCGACGTCGAAGTTGGAAACGAGCTGTTCTATTACATCTTCGAAGGCGACCCAGACGCCGTGGATGGCTATCTGGATCTGGACGACAACAAGCCCGGCCTCGGGATCGAGATTTCGAACAAGCATCTACATGACTTCGAGGTGACGGAATGAACCGGAAATACACAGGTATCTGGCCGGTCGCGCCAACACCGTTCAATGATGACGGGACACTTGATCTCGAAGGTATGAAACGGGTGCTCGACTGCCTGATTGATCAAGGGGCGGATGGAATCTGCGTTCTGGCCAACTTTTCAGAACAGTTTCTGATTTCCGATGCCGAACGCGAAGTTCTTGCGCGGCTGTCGGTCGAACATATCGCGGGACGGGTGCCGGTGATAGTAACGATCAGCCATTTTGCTACGCAGATCGCTGTTGAGCGCGCGCAATTCGCCAAGGATTTGGGCGCTGATATTGTTATGATGATGCCGCCATATCATGGTGCACTTCTGAAAGGCACGCCCGAACAGAGCTTCGAGCAATTCGCAGCCGTCGGCGAGATCGGCATTCCGATCATGGTTCAGGATGCGCCACTTTCCGGCGTGGATCTGCCTGTGCCCCTGCTGGTACGTATGGCACAAGAGATTGAGGCCGTGAAGCTGTTCAAGATCGAATGTCCCCGTGCCGCCAACAAGATCCGAGCGCTAATTGAACAGGGTGGCGATGCAATCGAAGCGCCTTTTGATGGCGAAGAAGCCATCACGCTTCTGGCGGATTTGGATGCCGGTGCAACAGGTTCGATGACTTCTGGCATGATCGTGGATCAGATCAAACCGGTACTGACCCTCCACCATGCCGGGCGCATCGACGAAGCGAACGCCGCCTATGGCCGGGTAGCCATGGCAATTAATCACGAAAACCGTCAATGCGGTTGGCAATCGTGCAAGGCCGCGATGGTAGAAGGCGGCGTAATCAAATCAGAATTTTGCCGCCATCCAATTCCGCCGTTGCATCCCTCGATCCGCTCGCGTCTGATCGACCTGTTGCGGCTGTTGGATCCTATGGTTTTGAGCTGGGGGAAGTGATTTGAGCGAGAGCTGGATTGATAGCCTGAAAGAAGAAGGTGGTGTAAAGCCACGCAAGACGCTTGCCGAGGAAGCCGCCGATAACCTGCGCGAATTTATTCTGCTAGGCAAGCTGGCCCCCGGTACAGCAATTCCCGAACGCGATCTGGCCGAGGCGCTTGGCGTATCCCGTACGCCTTTGCGCGAAGCCTTGCGGTTGCTCGAAGTTGAAGGGCTAGTGGAGTACTCGGCCACGCGGCGCCCGCACGTTGCTGACCCTTCTCTGCACGAGTTGACGCAGTATATTTCGGTCCTGGGCGCTCTCGAAGCATTGGCGGGTGAAATCGCCTGCGTCGAGGCAACGATGGCTGAAATAGCCGAAATCGTTCGCTTGGGCGCTCGTATGTCCAAAGGTTCTGGAAACCTCGAGCCGCTGGAGTTCTTCCAACTCGACATGCAGTTTCATGCGGCCATCGTTGAAGCCAGCAGGAATGAGCCCCTGATCGAAACGCACCGGCAATATAACGCCCGCCTTTGGCGTGCCCGCTTCTTGTCGTCGCAACAGGTTGATCGTCGTGACAATACCCTGTCTGAACACTCGCAGATAACTGATGCCCTGCAAAAGCGTGACGCACCTGCGACACGGCGGGCGCTGCGCGATCACCTGAATAGTACAATCGAGAATATTAAACGCCTCCACGCCCAAAGCAGTGGAGCAAAGTCCGAGGACTGAAACATGAAGCCCAGAATTGGAATTATCCCCGGTGATCCAAGCGGCATCGGGCCGGAACTGATCGCAAGGTTGCTGACTTCGGAAAGCGTATCCGATGCGGCCGACATTCTGCTGATCGGCGACAAGCATGTTTTTGAAACGGGGCAGACCGTCGCCGGTGAAACCTATGACCTAACTCCCGTTGACGCGTCGGCCGACTGGACCCGAGCACCGGCGTTCGCCCTGCACGAGTTGGAGACGATTGCACCTGACGAAGTCAGGGTTGCCGAAGTGACCGAAGCTGGCGGAGCATCGGTTCTGCGAACGTTGGATACCGCTTTGGAACTGACGCGCACCGGTGTGATTAACGCCATCGTATTTGGCCCGTTCAACAAGGCCGCGATGCACTTGGCAGGGTTGGGTCACGATGACGAGCTTCACTACATGGCCGAAAAGCTGGGCGTGACCAACTACATCTCGGAACTCAACACGCTTGACGGCATGTGGACCAGCCGTGTGACCAGCCATGTTGCCCTGCGTGACGTGGCTGACATGATCAGCGAAGAGCGTGTTGCCGAAGCGGTGCACCTGATCCACAACACACTGCGTCGTTCAGGTCTCAAACACCCTCGGATTTCAGTGGCCGCGATCAACCCGCATGCCGGTGACGGAGGCAATTTCGGCACCGAAGAGATCGACATCCTCGAACCGGCAGTCCGCAAACTGGCTCAGGGGCAGATGTCGGTTGATGGCCCGTGGCCGTCCGATACAGTGTTCCTCAAGGCGGTTGCCAAGGAAATCGACGCGGTAGTGACCATGTATCACGACCAAGGTCAGATAGCGCTTAAACTGCTTGGCTTTGACCGTGGAGTGACGGTGCAAGGTGGTCTGCCGTTCCCTGTTTCCACCCCGGCCCACGGAACGGCCTTTGATATCGCAGGGCAGGGCTGTGCAGACGTCGGGGCAACCCGCGCTGCGTTTGACATCGCATGTGACATGGTCACGCATTGGGACAACTGAAACATGACTTTTAAGCCGCACGGAAAACACCTGATTGCAGGTGAATGGGTCGCTGGCGACGCGCAATTTTCATCCTCCCCGGCGAGTGGGGACGCACATGAGTTCTCATCAGGAACCGCCGCCCATATCGACACAGCAGTCCAAGCCGCCGAAGAGGCATTTTGGAGCTTTGGGTATTCCAGCCGCGAAGACCGCGCGGCTCTGCTGAATGCGATTGCTGATGAGATTGACGCGCGCGGCGATGTCATCACCGATATTGGAACGCAGGAAACCGGCCTTCCCGAAGCTCGGCTTCAGGGAGAGCGCGGTCGTACAGTAGGCCAGTTGCGCCTGTTTGCCTCTCACATAGTGTCAGGGGACTATCTGGACCGTCGCCATGACGAAGCGTTGCCAGATCGAGCCCCTTTGCCGCGTCCGGACCTGAAAATGGTACAGCGCCCCATAGGGCCGGTTGCCGTTTTCGGTGCATCGAACTTTCCGCTTGCGTTCTCAACCGCCGGCGGAGACACGGCTTCGGCGCTAGCCGCCGGTTGTCCTGTTGTGGTCAAAGGCCATCCCGCGCATCCGGGTACAGGAGAGATCGTCGGAGAAGCCATCAAGGGCGCAATCGACAAGACGGGCACGCATCCTGGCACTTTCTCATTCGTACACGGTGACACGATGGCGGCAGGGCAGGCGTTGGTAAAACACCCGCTGATCCGAGCGGTAGGGTTTACCGGCTCTCTGACCGGTGGCCGGGCACTGTTCGATCTTTGTGCGCAGCGTCCTGAACCTATTCCGTTCTTTGGTGAACTGGGCTCAATCAACCCGATGTTCATCCTGCCGGCTGCCGCTGCCACCCGGGGTGCTGAAATTGGTGCCGGCTGGGCAGGTTCGCTTACGATGGGTATGGGCCAATTCTGTACCAACCCTGGCGTTGCAGTCGTATTGAAGGACCACGCCGAAGCAATTGCCAAGGCAGCAGTCGAAGGTTTGAAGTATACCGCCCCTCAACCGATGCTGACGGACGGCATTGCGGCGGCTTATCGCTGCGGTCAGTCAGCGCTTGCTGCAGAACCGTCTGTTACCGAATTGCTGGCAAGCGTGTCCGACGGGCGCACCGCAACCCCATTCCTATACCAGGTCTCCGCACAGGATTGGCTGGGTAATGAAACACTGGGACACGAGGTTTTCGGGCCGTTGGGGCTTCTCGTAGTCGCAGAAAACATGGAGCAGATGCGTGAAGTCTCAATGTCCCTGCAGGGGCAGCTCACGTGCACGCTGCACATAGATCCAGATGACGCAGAAATTGCCCAAATGTTGATGCCAGTTCTTGAACGCAAAGCTGGCCGGGTTCTTGTAAATGGCTTCCCGACTGGAGTGGAAGTCAGCGACACGATGGTACATGGAGGTCCATACCCAGCTTCCACAAACTTTGGGGCAACATCTGTAGGCACACTGGCCATCCGACGCTTCTTGCGGCCTGTTTGTTTCCAGAACGTACCAGTAGGAATGTTGCCGGAGCAGTTCTAGCCTTGTCTGATGTTTTTTGGGTTAGCAGATCAGCAATCTGTTTCCGTTGAGTTCGCCAAAGTTTGGGTTTGGCCTTCAGGTAGGTTGCGGTATCGGAATGACTGCATGTTGCTGGTTGCCCAACGTTTGTGATTTTATGCCAAAAATTGCACCAAAATACCTCGCAACTATCTGAAATCTCGTAAAAATAGTGCTGGCTCTACGCCCAAACCGTGACGATAACCGGGTGCCACCGCACAGCACGGCAAAGAAAAGTCGAAGATGGCAGGAAATCGCAAAGTCTGTGCCCTGTGAATCTGTTACCAATTTTGGGAATGTTGAGGTCCGCCTGAACATATGTAAAAGCCCGTGCTGCCGATATTTAGGGGACAAGGCAGCACGGGCTGTATGCGGTAGCAAGCAAAAGCATAGAGCTGTTGGATTACAAGAAAAGCCCGTGTTGCAGAGCGACGGTCAAACGCGAGAAGGAGCGCGCACTGTTTCGCCGAAAACGAAGCCGTCAACCTTGTAACAGAAACAACATCCGAGGGGCTGAACTCCATTTTGTTCAGCCCCTCGCGTGGGGGTCATGAGTGATGGAACCGTCTAATTTTACTCGTTAAAACGAGACCGTCCACGTTATGTTAACAATCATTTTATATTGTTTCTGAAATCGAAACAATGCGATTTTGTGGACGATTAATCCGCGTGACATTTAACCCACGGTTCATCAAAAGTTGAGAACTCTGCTCCATATTTTTCTGTGTAGCAGGGCACGTACCTCGTGTCTTGCATGGTTGCGCGGGACAAACCGTCCCCCGTCCCGCGCGCCTCTATTTTGCAACGCGATTTGTTGCGGGTGAGGGCGGCGTAAGCTGTACTCCAATTGTTGCAGACAGGGGATTGAACTCTGATCTGCCACGCAGCATTTGACGCGTTGACCGGGAAAAATCTCTGCTCGATCATTTGTGGTCAGAATGTCAATATCGTGAACCCCTGGTGAACCCCAAAAAGAAAGCGGGCACGATAGAAAGGGGCAAAAATGTTTTGTTTTTAATGGGTTGATGGTGCTGCTGGAGAGAATTGCACTCTCGACCTCTCCCTTACCAAGGGAGGGGTGGGTAGCGACTGACACCGCCACAGGCACCAAAGCAGCTTTATTTACAAGGATATGCCGTCTATATTCCCGACACGGGCTGTCAGAGATACGCGCCCCGGTGCGCCATATGTGAGCCACAGCCAAACGATGATGATGGGAATACGATGACAGCCGATAGCAAAACCACAGGCGTGGTGCGCCTCAAACGCAAAGCCGCCGAACCTGTGAAACTCACGACTGCCCGGGTGGCGAAACTGCAACCACGCGCAAAGCCATATGACGTGCGGGATGCGCAAACCCCGGGCCTGATTGTCCGCGTGCAACCAAGCGGGTCGGCGTCATACTACGCCAAGTCTCGCATCGGAACCGGGCGGGGTGCCGTGGCGCGTAATATCCGCATTGGGTCGGTCGACGCGGTTCCGTTGCATCAGGCACGGGCCGAGGCGCTACGGCTGATTGCAGAGATGCGCCGGGGAATAGACCCAACGGACCAAACCGACGCGATGTCTCTCTCTCAGCTTGTCGACGCATACGCCGAACGCTTGGCGCAACGGGGCGTCGTAAAGCGCAAGGATGTGGTTTCATGCCTGCGCCGTAACCTCAAACGCTACATGCCCCGTCCTGCGCGTGACCTAACGAAAGCGCATGTGCAAAAGACGATGGAAGCCATAGAGGCCCGGGGGCAGCAAAGCGACTATTTCCGCAAATGCGCATCGGGCCTGATGGCTTGGGCGGCAAAGTCTGAATACGTGTCGCACAACTTTGTGCGGGACTTGGACGTGGACAAGGCAACCAAGGCGCAACGGCTGAACACACGCCCCAAGGTGACATTCATCACGCCCGAGGAAATCCGCGCTTTTTGGGTCGCGACTGAACAGATACCCAACCACACGCACCGGGATTTGCTGCGGTTCATGCTGCTGACCGGACAGCGACGCACCGAAACGGCGTGGATGACGCGCGCCGATTTGGCCGGGGATGTGTGGACCGTTCCGGCATCGCTGCACAAGATGGGCGAAGCGGTGCGGGTTCCGCTTGGTCTCGTCTCTCAGCGCATTTTGGCGGCCCAACCGAAACACGCGGGCGTGGACTTGGTGTTTCCCGGTCGGCACGGCAAGCGCATCAGCGGGTTTTCACAGCTACTGCGCCCGGTGAAAGAGGCGCTGAACGAACCCGGGTTTGGGTTTCATGCGCTGCGCAGGACATACCGGACCGGGCTTGAGGAATTGGGCGTGCCCGAACGGGTGGCCGAACTCATGATTGGGCACAAGCGCGATGACCTGATGCAGCGATATTCCAAGGCTGAATTATGGGCGCAGCGGGTTGAGGCCCAAGCGCAATGGGAAAGCCATATTGCGCAGGTGGTGGCGTGATGGGCGAGGAAAAAAAAGACAACCGCATCACAATGGAACTGCCCACCACGTTTGATGGTCGGCTTGTTGGCGCTGCGTATTTACGCCTGCGGGCTGCCTTGGCCCACGCGATGCTTTATCCGACCGAAAGCGAAAGGCGCGGTGCGTCGCTGACGGCTTCAATCGCGTATTTGCAAGAGGCATACCCGGAACTGATACCGGGCGATGAGTTGGCGGCGTTGCAACGGATGCGGGATGAGATGATGCACGCCGATATTGTGTCGCATCTGCGCGACCCCGGCATTGGTCAGCCCCCGGTTTCAATCGGAGAAGCCACGGTGCGCTGTGCTGCAATTGCCTGCGTGCATTTCCTGCGGGACGACAAGGTCCACGGTCAGGAGATGACAACGACGAAAGCCCGCAAGGAAGTTTCCACGATATTGCGCGGCACAGGCCGGACGGATAGCGCGGCGCGTGTGCAGAGATGGGAACTTGAATGGCTGCCGGAACAGCGCATTGTTAGCGGGCACACCTTGGCCGCTGCTGACCCGGCAAAAACGGTTGAGGCATTGCAGCACGCGGTCACGAAATCCCACAACCTGCTGCAATCCCCGGTGATAACTGCGCGCGATTTCCTGCGCGAAACGGTGCAGAGATACGCGGCCAAGGCGTAACCGAACGGTAAAAACCCGCAATATCACGCGCATAAATGATTATCGGTTTACCCCCTATCCAAACCGATAGACGTTTTGCACCAAATTGGACGTGCAGAGTTTGTTACCGATTGCACGGGGTTTGAAATGCAGGAAATCACACACACGAAACAGCCCGTTTTGGCCGCTGCGGGCGGGATGATTGAACGGGACGTGCTGTACTCTACGCAGGACTTGGCCGCTATCTTGGGGGTTTCGCCACGCACGGTTGAACGGTGGCGCAAGGATGGACGCGGGCCGAAGGTGACGCGGCTGTATGCCAACGCACCGCCCAAGTATCGCGGCAAGCACATCCTTGAAGCCTTGGACGCATCACAGGAACCGTAACGAGATGTTGGGGATGGTGATGCAGGTGGGGCGATGAACCCCCACCCGCAAGCCAAACTCTACGCCACAGGCGCAGATGATGAGGCCGCGATATGACACGCGACGAAAGCCAATATGCACGCACACGCCGCGCGCCGCAAATGCCCGATTGTGGCGGATTGTGGTTTCGCCGGATTGGGGGCGGCAATGGATGACCTGAAATCAGGACAGGTGCGCATCAAAAGCCATCAGCAGGCGCGCAAATGGGCCGAGGATGTGATTGCAGCCAACCCGGGTGAAGCAATGACGCCCACCGCCCGGTTGCTGTTGGTGTGGCTAGCACAGCGTTGGCACAAGCAGCACGACCGCCACGGCATCCGCGCGTCTGTCCGATACATCGCCAAAAAAACCGGGTGCGGCAAAAACTCAGTCGAACGCGCGTTGCAGGAATTGCAGGCCGGACGGGCGATTGAAAACATCGCGGACCCCGAAAGCGCCGCCCGGTGGATACTGAACCCGGGATATTCCGAGGTTGTGGAGTGTCCCCAAAATGGGGACACCCCCGACCCCAAAATGGGGACACCCAAACCCGACCAGTGTCCCCAAAATGGGGACAAGATACATATGGCACCCGCATCGCAAACTTTTGACGGCTTCGCGCGTGTAAACGGAACCTCTCAGGACAGCGCCCAAAGGCGGGACTTCGCGGCTAGCGATGCACCCGAAATTGAGGCCGGGGCCGATTGGGAACCTGTGCCGTGGTGGGCGCAATGACGGTCGGTCTCGCATATCCACCTGCGTTGCGCCTGCGTCTGCGGTCAGAGGCACCGCGAAAGGACAAGGTGACACGGTGGCAATGTCTCGCTTCCTTCCTTCGCGGCTGCACCTGTGGCGAGGTTTGCGCAGGTGCTGAGATATGGGCGGGACGTGTGGATTGCGTTGCGCACCATCACCACCGGAACCGACATCCGAGATTGCAGGACAACAGCGAAACCACGTGGTCGCTTTCTCAGCGTCTGCACGACATCAGCCAAGCCAAACAACGTCAGGAGATGATGACATGATGACGGTCACAATTGCGGGCCGGGTGTCCAAAGGCGCGCAACTCACCAAGGCCGGACATAGCGACGTTGCGAATTTCCGCGTGCAAGTCGGTCGGGGCGATGATGCGCAGGTGGTCGGATGCAGCTTGTGGGGCAAGCGGGCCTTGGCGCTGAATGACCATATCGTGCAAGGCGTGCCGGTCACGGTTTCGGGTGCGCTGAAACTCGAAACCCACAGGGGCAACACGAACCTGACGATTGCAAGCGTGACGGAAATCGAACTACTCGACACGGTGGAAAACGTGAAGGCCAACCGGGAACGGTGGAAGGCCAAGCGCAACGCCGAACGTCAACAGCGCGAAATGGACCTGCAACAGCAGCAACATCGGCAAGGCCCAAAAAGCACACAAGGCAAGCGCAACCGGGTAGCCGAAGGCGGCGATGCGGGCGACGTTATAGACGGCAAACCTTGGGGGCTTGGTGACTGATGCGCCGAACAAGCGTGAATAGCCGAGAGATAACCGCATGACACGCAAACAGGACAAGCCCAACACACGCGCGCAGGCCGAAGCGTATGCGCAAGGTCAGGCTGCTTTCATTCGCGGTATATCGGTGGTGGACAACCCGCACCTGACGGATGTTGCGTTTATTTGGTGGCACCGGGGATGGAAGGCCGCCCAAGCCGAAAGCCTGCCACCTGACACGCCGTGCTGCCCGTGGTGCAACCGGGCGATTGTCACGCATCCTTCGATGGCTGCAAGACCGGAGGAAACGCAATGACTGCACCGAACGCCAAGCAATGCGCCGTTTGTGGTGTCGCGATACGGTCCGTTGCGTCCGCGCTTCCCTTGCTTTTGCGACGGGACAACCCGGGATATCGGTTTGATTTGCGCTTGCCGTTGCACACGCGCCGAAGCCACCCGAAGATGCACGACCGGGGCAATGTGGTTGCCATCTGCGGCGATGACTGCATGACACGCGCAGCTAAGCGCAACGCCGAAGGTCAGGCGCTATCGGATGAATTGCACGCACAGCGAGAAAACAAAGCGGTGGCACGCAGACGCCTGCGAGACGGGTTGGCAGAGGGGCAGCGTCCGACAGCCTGCGAGTGGTGCGGCGAGGTGTTCCCCAAGCAGCGCAGTACTGCCCGGTATTGCTGTGACGCATGTCGGGCGAAGGCGCGGCGGGCGCGATGCAGCTAATAGTGGCAGGCAATCGCAAGATTATGTCACCGGAGCGTATGCTTGCCAGTAACACTGAGACTATATCTAGCAGCGCGCGAATGTTTGGAAATTATCAGGATTAAAATTGATGAATGAAACAATGACACAGCTGATAATATTGGTGTGGTTCCTGATGTCCGTCGTTTGGTTGATAGCCTTCGGCAAAAAACCCAAAACAGAACAAAAACGCGTTGCCGTCACCATAGAAAACAACTCCAAAAATAACATAAACGACCGCTGGCGCGTACAGGACCGCTGACGACTGGTTCCGAGTGCTGACGGGAGGTTGCTGGTGCTGGCTGTTGGGGGGGCGGAGCAGTCGTTCAAGCCTAGTGCAGCGAATGACTGCATCGAGCCCGATGCAGAAGTTAAAGGAGCCTAAAAAAGGCAGCTATCCCTTTCGCGAAATCACCTTCACGAGGTACAAAGTAGCGGACAAAGACGTAACGCAACTCTTAGGGAAGCACTTTGTCTTTCTAGCCTTAAAATTATTGCTGGCTAGCCAACCATCGCGCTTTAGTTTTCTGGATGTTTCCGTCGACTTATGAGCCGTCGCATTGACCCGGCCGCAAGGGGTCGGGCCAGAGACGAGAGAATAGGGGTCGATGTTCAGACCCAAATTGTCCCTGCCTCACCATTGCGACGACATTTGGTGGAGAATGTAAAACTTTGGAGCCAGAGGGAAAATGGATGCTTCAGTCTCCAATACCCTAGACTTGCACGGATTTCTTTCCGTATCGCCATCACACCATTCGCGGGTCGATTGGTCTGCCCCGCTTTGACTTGTGAAATACTATGTTCGCTGCTCGCAAACTTTGGTCGCGAGTTTCATAGGTCCTTTAGAAGGAAACATGCCTTTCTCATGGAGAGCGTACACGGAAAGTAATCTGTTTCCGTTCCTCGCACGTATCCACAGGGTTAACTAAAAGTTGAGAGGAAAACACATGAAAACTGCATTGATCACCGCCACCATCGCTTCGTTTGCATTCGCATCTGCAGCCTTCGCTAATGCAAGCAACGGAAAAGGCGAAGGCAAAGGCCGCACAGGCGTCGGTGAAACCGTCTCCGGAACACCAGGTGTCGCCGACGCAGCAAGCGGCCTGAACGGCGGCTGGGGCAGCGTTGGCGGGGTGTCGAACGGCAAGGGCTTCTCTGAAAAGTAACTACCCCGCATTACAGCTTTTGAAAGGGCTGGTGGCAAGTGCACTGGCCCTTTCTCTTGTATCCGAAAAATGTCGGCGCGGCGATTCTACTTGTGAGTTGCGTTCACCGCCCAGTTTTTCTCTCCACCCCGGCAATAACTGCAAGGCTCTCCGGTACAGATGCCATTTAGTTTGGCTTGGGATCGGCAATGTAAAGACTACGCCCAGAAAGGCCGGAACCAGCGACAGGAATCGAGGCCCCTGCTATATGATTAGTGTTATGGCGATAATCGGGGTCGTCCGCTCTGTCCCGCATAGCGCAAACTCGTCTAGACTGCTTGAATGTCCGCTCCCCCGTCAAAACCGAGCAACCTCCTGCATCTAAATAAAGAAGCAACTGCAGGAGTTTGATCCATGGGTAGCTGTCTGCCCTTGGCGTTCTCGTCGGGAGTTTTCTACACAATCAGCGGGGCGGTGACAGCCACCGACCGCTATTGGTTTGGTGGTGAAACCTGCTGGATTTTGGCTGCATCCGTCTGAATTCCCACGCAAAAGGTCTCAGGTGTGGGGGTTTGCAGGCGTTTATCCCGTCTGCGTCTGCACCTTTTGGCACGGTTGGGGGTGCTGAGAGATGGGGATGCGGGTCGAAACGGCAAAAAAAGCGCAAATGTGCGCCACGGGTTATGGGCGCTTGTGGCGGGGTTGGGCGTAACTTGTTGATATGATGGTGCTGCTGGAGAGAATTGAACTCTCGACCTCTCCCTTACCAAGGGAGTGCTCTACCTCTGAGCTACAGCAGCGCTGTGGGCGGGTGATTAGACTCAAACGAAACGCGGCGCAAGGGTGTCTGGACGGTTTTTTTCCACTGCTATAGAGAAAGACAATGGCAGACAAAAATTCACCCAAAAAGCACGGCAAATCCGGGGAAACGCGCGAGGACCGTTTGAAGGCGGCTCTGAAGGCGAATATGGCGCGGCGTAAGGCACAGGCGAAAGCGCGGGCAGCTTCCGGGCACAAGGCCGACAAGGACGAGGGATAAGAGCAGATGGATTCGATTCTGGTGACGGGCAACGGCCCACTGAGTGGGCAGATTCCCATTGCAGGGGCGAAGAATGCGTGCCTGACGCTGATGCCTGCGACGTTGCTCAGCGAAGAACCGCTGACGCTGACCAATGCGCCGCGCCTTAGTGACATCAAGACAATGACCGCATTGCTTCAATCTCTTGGGGCTGAAGTGTCCGCATTGCAGGATGGGCAGGTGATTGCGATGTCGAGCCACAGTCTGACCAGCCATGTTGCTGATTATGACATCGTTCGTAAGATGCGCGCTTCGAATCTGGTGCTCGGTCCCTTGCTTGCGCGGTTTGGGCAGGCGGTTGTCTCGTTGCCCGGTGGCTGCGCGATCGGCGCGCGCCCGATGGATTTGCATGTCGAAGGGTTAGAGGCGCTGGGTGCCGAAATCGAATTGAAAGATGGCTATCTACACGCCAAGGCACCCGGTGGTCTGAAAGGTGCCGTACACGAAATGCGATTTGCCTCGGTTGGTGCGACTGAGAATGTCGTCATGGCCGCCACGCTGGCCAAGGGTACGACTGTACTCAAGAACGCTGCGCGCGAGCCTGAGATTGTCGATCTGGTAGAATGCCTGCGCAAGATGGGCGCGCAAATTTCCGGTGAGGGTAGTTCGACCATCGAAATTCAAGGTGTCGATAGGCTGCACGGTGCCACCCATCAGGTGGTGACCGACCGGATCGAGTTGGGCACTTATATGCTGGCCCCTGCGATCTGCGGAGGCGAGGTTGAGCTGTTAGGCGGCCGTATGCGGCTGGTCGAAAGCTTTGCTGCCAAGTTGGATGCGGCAGGGGTCAGTGTGGCAGAGACCGACAAAGGCCTGAAAGTGACGCGCAAGAACGGGCGCGTAAGCTCGGTTGATGTTGTTACCGAACCGTTCCCCGGATTTCCGACCGATTTGCAGGCGCAGATGATGGCGCTGATGTGTACAGCCGAGGGAACTTCGGTGCTTGAGGAACGCATCTTTGAAAATCGATTTATGCACGCCCCCGAATTGGTGCGCATGGGCGCCAATATCGAGGTGCATGGTGGCACGGCCACCGTCACCGGGGTTGAGCGCTTGAAAGGCGCGCCGGTGATGGCGACCGATCTGCGGGCTTCGGTCTCGTTGATCCTTGCTGGATTGGCGGCGGAAGGTGAAACGGTGGTCAGCCGGGTCTATCATCTTGATCGCGGATATGAACATGTGGTGCGCAAGCTGGAAGGCGTGGGCGCAAAGATCGAACGGATTAAGGGTCAATGACAGACGCGAGTTTCAAAGACGGCCGCGAGGCACCGCTGAACCTTGGGGCCGAGGATGCCGATGACCTGCAGGTTATCGCGACCCTGACGCAGGATGCGATTTTTCCGGTCACCGAGATGACATGGCGCCCGTCCGAGCGTCGCTTTGCCTTGTTGCTGAATCGCTTTCGGTGGGAAGACAAAGATGCCGCTGCCCGGCGAGGCCGTGCATTCGAACGAGTACAGGCAGTATTGGTGTTTGATTCCGTTTTGTCCGTGGCCAGCCAAGGTATCGACCGCAGAGATAAGGATATGATCCTGTCCCTGTTGTCGGTTGAATTTGAGCCCGCAGAAGATGGCGCCGGTCAGGTGTTGCTTACGCTCGCTGGCGATGGTGCGATACGGCTGTCGGTCGAGGCAATAGACGTTACACTCAAGGACGTTACTCGCCCATACATCGCGCCCTCGGGCCAGGCTCCGCAGCACCCCGAGTGAACAATAAACGCGGCATCGCTCAGTCGTTTTCGAACCCACCTGAGAGTCTAGGATTACGACCCGCGACTGTTTTTGATGTGTTCGGTATAAGCCGGACTCTGACCCGTTCGATCCGCGATCTGTGTCAGGCGGATCATCGGGATGACCCCATGAAGCTTGCCCTATGGACCGCCAACAAGGATCCGGCTGCGATCCGAGACTGGATCGATGCCGGAGCCTCTCTGTGGGTCGCGACAAAAGGAGAGGAGGTTGTAGCCGTTGGCGGACTGCGTGCAGAGGGTGAGATTTCATTACTCTATGTCGATCCAGATCACTCTGGGCAACGAATTGGCGCAACTCTTCTGCATCGGTTGCAGGATGAATTGCGCGCGCAAGGCTGCACAGAGGCGCAATTGCGTGCGACCAAAACCGCGCATGGGTTCTATGTCGCGCAGGGTTGGCAGGATGCTGGAGACCCCACTGAATGGAACGACATTCCGCAATATCCGATGCGCAAATCGCTGCATCCAGTGGGCTAAGGGTTGAGGCCACGCGGTCCCGGCGATAAGACCCGTTTAAACGCCTTCGGAGTACCCTACATGCCCATTTTCCTCGATACGACTGCAGCTGATTTCGAGCCCGCTTTTCAGTCGCTGCTATCCGCAAAACGCGAGGACAGCCCCGATGTGGACGCGGTCGTCGCACAAATCATCGACGATGTGCGGGCCCGAGGCGATGCGGCTGTGATTGAGCTGACCGCGAAATTCGACCGTCTCGAGCTGACGCCCGAAACCATGGCCTTCTCTGCAGATGAGATCGCTGAAGCCGTCGCGCGGGTTACGCCAGAGGATCGCGCAGCGCTGGAACTGGCGGCTGACCGCATTCGGGCCTACCACGAAAAACAGATGCCCGAGGACCATCGGTGGACTGATGAGGCCGGGGCGACGCTCGGCTGGCGCTGGTCCGCGGTGTCGGCTGCGGGGCTCTATGTGCCGGGAGGACTGGCGTCATACCCCTCATCGGTTCTGATGAACGCAATTCCCGCGAAAGTGGCGGGCGTGGACCGGCTGGCCATCGTCGTTCCAACACCTGACGGTCAGGCGAACCCGTTGGTCCTGCTGGCGGCGCAGCTGTCGGGTGTGGATGAAATCTATCGTATCGGAGGTGCGCAGGCCGTGGCCGCGCTGGCATATGGCACCGAGTCCATTGCGCCGGTCGACAAGATCACCGGGCCGGGCAATGCCTTTGTTGCTGCTGCCAAACGCCGGGTGTTCGGCAAAGTTGGCATCGACATGATCGCCGGTCCCTCGGAAATTCTGGTCATTGCCGACAGGGACAACGACCCCGACTGGATCGCTTTGGACCTGCTCAGCCAGGCCGAGCATGACGAAAGTGCGCAATCGATACTTATTACTGACGACGCCGATTTCGGTGAGGCCGTTGCCCAAGCCGTCGAGAAACGCCTTGGGACCCTTCAGCGCCGTACCATCGCAGGTGCCAGTTGGCGTGATTTCGGCGCGGTGATTACCGTGCGTGATCTGAATGAGGCCGCCGCATTGTCCAATCGTATCGCCCCCGAGCATCTGGAACTCTGCGTGTCCGACCCAGAGGCTCTGAGCCAGAAAACCATCCACGCAGGTGCCATCTTCCTCGGCCAGTATACGCCCGAAGCCATCGGCGACTATGTCGGCGGCCCTAATCATGTGCTGCCAACCGCACGTTCGGCGCGATTCTCGTCAGGACTCAGCGTGATGGATTTCCTCAAACGAACCACGCTCAGCCAAATGACGCCTGAGGCTCTCCGCATCATCGGTCCGGCAGCCGAAATGCTTGCGAAGTCGGAAAGCCTTGACGCGCACGGATTATCGGTTACGGCACGCCTGAACCGGTTGAACGGTTGATGTGGCGCGATGACTTGAGGCGATGCCACTTCTGTGCGTTGCCCATTGAAATCCGTTGTTATAGGTCTGTGCAGACGTAAGGATTGTGACTGTTAAGATGACCCGTATCTCGCATATCGAACTGGATGACCGGAACCTACCCCCGCCGACCCCCGAAATCGAGCAGGAGCGCAAGGTCGCCATCTATGATCTGCTTGAGGAGAATTCATTCACCCTTCCTTCGCGCGACGACCGGGCAACCCCGGACGGGCCATACCACTTGCAACTGTCAATCCGCGACAAACGTCTGGTATTCGACATTGAAACCGAGGCGAGCGAGAAGGCGGCTGAGTTTCATCTGTCGCTGGGGCCGTTCCGCCAAGTGGTCAAAGACTACTTCCAGATTTGTGAGAGCTATTTCAACGCGGTGAAGAACCTGCCGCCAAGCCAGATCGAAACCATCGATATGGCCCGGCGCGGTATCCACAATGAAGGTAGCCGCGTGCTTCAGGAACGGCTGGAAGGCAAAGCCGATATCGACACCGACACCGCCCGCCGCCTGTTCACGCTGATTTGCGTGCTGCATTTCGGAGGCTGACGGGTGACGTCTCTGCCGCAGTCCATTCTGTTCTGTTGCGACCACAATTCGGTTCGGTCCCCCATGGCCGAAGGCATCATGAAGAAATTTTATGGGACTGGCACCTATGTGCAATCCGCAGGTGTCCACGGTGATCTTGATATCGACGGCTTCTGCATAGCTGTCTGTCAGGAGATCGAAGTCGAGTTGTCCCGCCACCGTTCGCGATCATTCGACGAGATGGAGGAATGGGGCGACGATCTCAGCTCGTTTGACCTGATTGTGGCCCTATCGCCAGCCAGCCAGAGAAAGGCGCTGGAACTGACCCGGTTTTTTCACCTCGATGTCGATTATTGGCCAATTATGGACCCTACCGGATTAGGCGAATCCCGCGAGGAAAAGCTACGTCACTATCGACAGACCCGCGATCAGATCATCTCGCATCTGAAAGACCGCTGGGGCGAACCGACGGAGTGACCATGAACCCGACTGTAAAAACCTATTTTGATGCCTTCAATGCGGGTGATGTGGAAGGCATGTTGGCCTGCCTCTCCGATGACGTGGCCCATCATGTGAACGAAGGTCAGATACGCGTCGGCAAAGAGAAATTTGCCGCCTTCTGCGCCCATATGAATCGTTGCTACCGCGAGAACCTGACCGATATTGTGATCTTCGAGGCCGAGCACGGCGCCCGCGCCGCCGCCGAGTTTATCGTCAACGGCACCTATCTGGAAACCGATGAGGGGTTGCCTGAGGCGCATGGCCAGACCTATCGCCTGCCTGCGGGTTCGTTCTTTGACCTCAGGGGTGGTAAGATCACACGCGTGACGACCTACTACAATCTTGCTGACTGGACCAAACAGGTTTCGAATGGCTGAGATCACGGATGTCCGCCCCTTGACCGGAGCGGCACTTGAGGCTGCGCTAGACGATGTGGCGCGCCTGCGGATCGAGGTGTTCCGGGTCTGGCCATATCTCTATGATGGCGATTTGGCCTATGAACGGGAATACCTGCGATCCTATCGGGACAGTGACAGGGCTATCGTTGTCGGTGCCTTTGATAGCGACAGGTTGGTCGGCGCCTCGACCGGGGCCCCTCTGACCGATCATGCTGACGACTTCGCTGCAGCCTTTGCAGAGACGGATCTGGACCTTTCAAACATCTTCTACTGCGCAGAGTCCGTGTTGTTGCCGCGCTACCGAGGACAAGGCGTAGGGCATAAGTTCTTTGACCTGCGCGAGCAACATGCGCGTGCGTTGGGCTTCACCAAATGCGCCTTCTGCAGCGTCCAGCGCCCAGACAACCATCCGATGCGACCCGCCGATTACCGTCCGCTTGATGCCTTCTGGCGCGCGCGGGGATACACGCCGTTACCGGGGGTGGTTGCGCAGTTCTCGTGGAAGGATGTGGGCGAGGAGTTTGAAAACCAAAAACCATTGCAGTTTTGGATTCGTGATCTGTAAAATGCTTGAGGGCAAGCGCCCACTTGCCCCGATTATCGCCACCCAATATCATCGTGGCATGTGTGGTAAGTTTGCAGCCGGTCACCTGACGCAGCGCGAGATGTTGGCGATACTCGAGAATTTTCTCTACGGAAAAGTTTCGCCTCATTTGCCCGACCAGTTGCCAACAGGCGGTTATAATGTTTCCCCGACCAATCAGATCGGCATGATCCGGTGGGCGAATGGCACCGCAGAACTGACAACCGCACGCTGGCAGTTGAAGGACCCGCGTAGCGCGAAGCCCGTCATAAACTCGAAGATTGAAAATGTAGGTTTCTGGCAAGATTATTGGGACAACGGCCGCTGCTTGATCCCGGCGTTGGGGTACTATGAGTGGCCAAAAGACCAGGGCCATGATTGCCCGGTCTTTATTACGGTCAAGCGCAACGCACCTACCATGTTCTTCGCCGGTTTTGTTCGAACACAAGACGGAAGTCACAATTGTTCGATTCTAACCCGTCAGCCAAGCCCGCAGATTGCCCATATTCACAGTCGTATGCCGGTCATCCTGACGCCTGATGAGATTGAAAGCTGGTTGTCGGGGGTAACGACACCTCAGGACGCTCAGAAATCGCTTGGAGCAGGTTACGAGGGCCGCTTCGAGTTTCACACTGTAAGACCGATTAAGCGCGATAGCGAAGGCGAAGAAATGATCGAGCCATATTCCCCGCCGGTTCAGACGGCGTTTGATTTTTGATTGAACCAGAGCGTAAGAGGCCGTCCGGTGAACCTGGCTGGTTATTATGGAGCGGATTGTACTGTGTGGGGCCACGGTATAGAGCCTTGCGATCCGACGAGTGCCTCGCTCGTGCCATCCATGATAAGCAAGCAAATGCGCGCTGAATTCCCAGCCGAACACAATGTCGGGCACCTCTACGCCGCCAAACCCGATTTGGCGACGTTCTACAAGTGGATTGATCCTACAAACAGCATGTATCCGGGAATCGGAAAATGTCGCGAAACAAGCATTGTTCGTGTACCAAGCCGAACCGCTCCCGCATAACCTTACTTGAAGCTGCGGCTGTCCTTGATCTGGTCCCAAGCCCAGACGACCTCTTGCAACTGTTCTTCCTGCGACCGGTCACCACCGTTCATGTCGGGGTGCAGCACCTTGATCAGTTTCTTATAAGCCTTCCGGATTTCAGCCTTGGACCAGCTGTCCTGAGCTTCGAGAATCTCGATCGCGCGGCGTTCGGTGGGGGGCAGGCGGCGGCCGCCAGAGTTGGCACGGCCGGGGTTCTTGGTGGCGTTTTCGCCCAGAACCTGATGCGGGTCCTCGATGCCCAGGCGTGCCCATGCTCGTGCTTCGGGGTCACCCATAGGTTTGGTCTCACGCTCCCACACTTTGTCCTTCGAGCGCTGTGCATTCAACTCGGCCTCGGTGGTGCCGTCGAAGAAATTCCATTTCTGATTATATTCGCGCACGTGTTGCTGGCAGAACCAGAAAAAATCATCCAGAACATCAGGTGCCTTGGGCGCGCGGAACTTGCCGGCCTCTTCGCAACCCTCGTGATCGCAGATTCGCACCGAAGTTTCGGACGCACCCGACATGCCTCGGCGCCCGCGCGGCTTCTTTTTCTTAGCGCTGGACACGGACATATCGAACCCGAAGGGATCTGACTTTACCATCTGCACAACCTCACGAAGGCATCTTTTCGACTCGGAGGCAGCAGTTTAATCTAAGCAGCCGAAAGTAGAAGAGGGGAACGGCAATTTATTTGCCGTTGAGCAAAAAAATGAGCGTGACCGACGAAATCCGTAACCGATTGCAGGCAGCATTTGATCCGACTGAGCTTGATGTAGTCGATGATAGCGAAAGCCACCGCGGTCATGCAGGCTATCAAGAGGGTGGAGAGAGCCATTTCAACGTTCGCATCCGGTCGGAAGCCTTTACTGGCCAGACTCGTGTTGCCCGCCATCGCGCGGTTCATAAAGCGTTGGGAGACATCGTGCCGCGTATCCATGCGCTGGCGTTGGATATTGATGTATAGCGGTCAAAACCTCGGGCGTAGTCAAATTTGCGCGTGTCCGAATTTGATTGACCCGCCAGAATCGCCAACTGCAGAGTTAGAATGATTGGGTTGGCTTGGCACACAGCCCACTTTCAGAGGGAAAATAGCTGATCTCGAATTTATTGCAGATTTAACCTCGATCAAAGAACTGCAATTCACCGCTCTTTAAATTCGCCACGTCGATCTCTGGCCTGCCAGAGCGATCGGAGTAATGGATTAAGAGGGCTCAAAATGGCTGATGGGTGTGATTGTGACCGTAACGCTCTCATATATCAAACCGTGGATGCGGCCTTAACCCTTGGCCTGTCGATCGCGCACCCAGTTGGTAACACTGAATCCTTACCGCTGCAGCAAGCGATCGGGCGTGTTCTGGCTGAGGAGTGTTACAGTAAGGTCGACATGCCAGCCTTCGACAATTCGGCCATGGATGGCTACGCAATTCGGACTGGTGATCTGGACGAAGGGGCTGAGTTTGAATTGCCGATAGGCGGGCGAATGGCCGCCGGTGATAGCGGAATGCACAACGCACCTGTGGGCAGCGCGTTGCGTATTTTTACCGGCGCTCCGGTTCCAACGGAGTTTGATGCCGTTCTTATGCAAGAGGACTGCAGTGTAATCGCAGACCGCATTCGATTTTCTCGTCGGCCCAAGCCCGGTCAACACATACGCCGCACGGGCGAGGATTTACAGGTCGGGGCCCAGATTCTGTCCCGCGGATGTGAGATTACTGCGCGCGAAGCTGCCGTTCTGGCGTCTTCTGGTCACGGGCGCGTCAAGGTATATCGCAAACTGAAGGTGACAATTTTTTCGACTGGCAGTGAGTTGCGCGAGCCGGATGAAGTGCTGGGCCCCGGCCAGATTTACAACTCCAATCGGTATATGCTGTTGGCTTTGTTGAACAAGCCGTGGATTGATTTAACGGATTGCGGCCAGATCGAAGATGCCCCCAAACTTCTGAAGCGCGTGTTGGAGGAGGCTTGTGAAACGTCTGATCTAATCGTCACAACAGGTGGCGTTTCGGTGGGGGATGAAGATCATATGCCTCGCCTGTTCAAGGAAATTGGCGGTGAGACTGATGTGATGAAGGTGGCAATGAAGCCGGGCAAGCCAATCATGTTCGGGCGCCGTGGGGATGCGCTATATGTAGGGCTACCGGGCAATCCAGTATCTGCTTATGTCACATGGCAGATCATCGGGTCGCATATGATGGCGCGGAAGGCAGGATTGAGCCACACGCAGCCGGAAAGCGAGCAAGCTGTTCTGGCAGAGCCATTGCAACGTCACGCAGGTAGGCAGGAATTCCGGCCGGTGCGGATTGAAGGCAAATCGTCAGACGGAACTCCGCAGTTGCGATGTCTGGCGGCATCCTACAGCGGGCGGGTGGCATTGCTGGCACAGTCCGACGGGTTGGCGGTAATCCCGGCAGAGATCGCGCACCTGCCTAAAGGGCACCGGATTGAGTTTTTGAGATTTAACCGACTGTTTTGACGACCGGTAATAAGCTCAGGTCCTTAAACATATAGGTTGTGGGTTCCAGTCGATTTTCGAACGGGTTGCGGCAATAGTTTGGAATTTCGCCAGAGATTTGAAAACCCAGCGACTGGTACAATACTCGTGAAGGATCGGAGCTACGGGTATCCAGAACCAGCAAGGATTTTCCCAGTTCAACCGCCCGCGTTTCCAAAGCGGTCATCAGGGCGCGTCCCAGCCCACGGCGGCGGGCATCGGGGTGGACCAGCAGTTTGGCAACATCTGCACGATGGGGCTGGTTTGGCATTGTGGCCTGAATCAATTGCACTGTACCTTGAATGCGTCCATCACCATAGGCAACAAACAGATCGAGCGTGCCTTGGCGCAGGCCGGGGCGCACCCGATCCCGCCAATATGTAAGGGCGGCTTCGTGTGAAAATGGCAGGATGAAACCTATGCTGGCACCGGTATGCACGCACCGATGAAGGATATCCGACAAATCCTCCAGTGCGGCATCGAAAAAGGCCTCGGACAAGCGCGAGATCATATTAGCACCAGCAGATAACGCGCGCCTCGTTTCTCCCCGGTTTCAAACTGCGTGGGTCCGGACAAGTGATAGCGCAGACAGTCGCCGCCGCTGAGTGCGTGGCGCACTCCGTCTACTGTCAGCGCCAATTCGCCGTCCAGAACAATCAGATGATGTTCCTGCCCCGGTTTGGGTGGTGTCTCGTAGTTTATGACGGTTTCGCGGGGCAGATGGCCCTCCATCACTTCACCGCTGAGCCCCGTCGCCGGAGGTGAGACCGACCGGCGCGTAAAACCGCTTTCGGCGTCGTGCCATTCGGGTTGCTTTTCAAAAGGCACCTTAGGGTCGAAACTGTCCTCGACCATCATCAACAAGCGCGACATCGGCAAGCTGTAAGCCGCACATAAACGTCCAAGGGTTTCGGCGGTTGGGCTAACATCACCATTTTCCATCCGCGAAAGGGTGGCTCGGCTGATACCGCTTTGGTCCGCCAGTTGTTCAAGCGACCAGCCACGGCCCTGACGCAGCTCGCTCAGACGTTTTGCAAGGCGGTTTGAGAGGTTGTCTAGCATAGATCAAATGTGGGAATCAGTTTCATAATTGAGAATTATGCCAAAAATAATGTAGTGCGCAACAAAAAAGGGCGCGGAATATCCGCGCCCTTAACTGCTCGGGTTGCCAGATAACTTACTTCCAGCCAACCTCATTAAAGATTTTTTGGGCCTCGGGGATGTTCTTGGCGACTTCCGAAAGGTTCACCTCATCCGCTTTGAAATTACCCAACGCTGCAACGTTGTCGGCCAGTGCTACACCTTCGACCGCTGGAAACTCATCGTTTCCGTTTGAAAAATATACCTGGGCCTGATCGCTTGCGAGATATTCGAGGAACTTGATGGCGTTCTCTTTGTTCGGCGCGTTCGCCGCGACACCTGCGCCCGACAGATTCATATGAGCGCCCTCGGCGTCTTGAGCCGGGAACTGCACGCCGATCATATCGATATCTGCGCTCAGGCCTTTTACGTCTTTACGCATAGCACGAGCAAAGTAGTAGGAGTTTGAAACAGCGATCTCACACTCGCCGGAAACGATACCGCGCAGCTGGTCGGTGTCACCGCCCTGTGGCTCGCGGGCCATATTGGCGACAACGCCTTCGGCCCATTTCTTGGCTTCTTCCGCACTGTGGTTGGTGATGATCGACGCCAAAAGTGTCTGGTTATAAGTGTTGCTTGACGACCGTATACAGATCAGTCCTTCATACTCTGGCTTGGCCAGATCCAGATAAGTGGCTGGGGGATTGGCAACGTCGGCCTTGTCGTAAAAGATGATCCGTGCGCGTTGTGAGAATCCGTACCACTGATTGTCCTGATCCTGCAGATTGGCCGGGATGCGTTCTTCCAGCACTGCACTTTCGATGGGTTGCAGAATACCAGCATTCTTGGCGCGGGCCAGACGTGACGTGTCGACTGTTAGAAGGATATCGGCAGGTGAATTCGCACCTTCAGCTTCCATCCGCGCGATCAACTCATCTGCTTTGCCTTCAATGCGGTTGATGGTGATGCCGGTGGCGTCTTCGAAGTCAGAATACAGGCGCTCATCAGTGTCATAGTGGCGCGAAGAGTAAAGGTTCAGCTCACCTTCGGCTGCAGCCGAGGTGGAGATCAGAGCCGTCAAGGCGACGGCGATACACGTGGAGGATTTCAGCATGATGTGTCCCAACATTAGAATTCGGTGCGGGCGCTTACCCGACTGAAATAGTCAATTAGACAATTTGGCAGGAGATGCAAGCAAATCCGACAAAATTACTTGGTCAAATTGTCGCCGCGCTGGAAGGCTTAAGCGGCAAGGCATCGGATACTGCAGTTGAGTTGCCGGCGCAGCCATTATTCGGAGTGAACCGCGTAGGCTCTGCGCGTCCCATTTTATGTCAAATGTATCGGTGATCACGTGCCCTCTGGCAGCAAACGAGACCAATTCAAGTGGCATAGCCCTAAGTGTTGGGGCTAAATCAAAATTGTAGAACCAACTAAGACCAACTGCTTTAGAGCGATGCTATCATGAATATTTTTCTAATGCGGCGTCTAAGCGTGCCTTGCTCCGATGCGTTCGCAGGTTAACAAATTGGCGTGGTCCACAATACGGCTGACCGCAATGGAAAATTTGGCATCACTGATAGTCAGCGCGACACGTACCCAATCGTTCAAGCCGTCGCCAAAGGCTGATCCGGGCATGACGGCCACGCCAGCTTGCAATAGGTCCCAGGCGTAGGCCTCTCCGTTTAGACCGGTGGCTGAGACGTTGATAAGTGCAAACATCCCTGCCTCTGGCCGGTGCACTGTCAGCTTCGTTTCGGCGCGCAGTTGCTCGGCCAACAGGGTGGCGCGCGACGCAAATCGTTCAGCCATATCAGGGGCCACTTCGGATCCGCTTCGGATCGCTAGTTCTGTCATGTCTGCAATAAAAGGCTGGTTCCCGAACAGCATGGTTTCGGAAAAAGGTAGCAAAGCCTCACAAAATGAGACGGGTCCGACACACCAACCGCTGCGGAACCCGGGGGCCGCATGTGATTTCGAGATCGAAGAAACCGCGATAACGCGATCAGCCAGATTCGACATAGCTAATGGCGAAACAAATCTTGCGCCTTCATAGACGAGTTCTTCATAGACTTCGTCTGAGATGATCCACAAATCATGTTTGATCGCCAATTGTCCAATTTCGGCTATGTCTGTCTCGGTCAGAATTGCACCTGTGGGGTTGTGTGGTGTGGTTAGTAAAATAGCACGACTGCGCGATGTTATCCGCGGCGCGATGTCCTGCGCCTGCATGCGAAATCCGCATTCGGGTCGAAGCGGAACGGGCACCACGTCGGCACCACACGCGCGAATAACCCCTTCGTAAGTCGCATACATCGGATCCCCGACAAGAACCTCGTCTCCGGTCTGAGCCACCCCGGCCATTACTGCAAACAATGCGGTTTGGGTTCCGGGGAAGCACAAAACATTCTCGGGTTCAAAAACTCGCCCGCGGTTGGCTGTGTAGCGTTCGGCAATCGCTGTAAGTAAACCAGGTTCACCGTGGCCATTGGAATACCCAGTGCGCGCAGCCCTTAGCGAAGATACGGTGGCTTCAATCAGTGTATCTGGAACAGGGACGTCTGGTTCGCCAATCGTCATCTCGACGATATCCGCACCAGTTTTGATAAGCTCTCGTGCTTTCAGGTGTACACCCCATTTCGCCCCTCCCAAGTCGGCGAGCCGCTTAGTTACGTCAGTGGTTCTCAAGGCTGCCTCATTTCTTTGGTTAACGGAATTCTGATGATCGCACTGATGGCTGTCAGCCCAATCTGCGACAGTTGCCCATCAGAGAAAGCCTCCGGGATGGCGCTACCTTCAAGCCAAAGCCCATCAAGTACCGCGTTGCAGGCGATCGCTAGTTGAGTTGCCTCGGATGCTTTGACCGAATGTCCGGATTCGTTCAATGCCGCAACGATCAGTTTCTCAAGTTGGTCGCGAAAATAGGTATAGGTCTGTTGGTGGATGCACCGCATTTTGGGGTCATGGAGCACCCGGTTCAGAAAACCAGCCCATAATGCAAGAGCAGCCGGATCAACTACCGGAGGCTGTAGCGACGCAGTTACAAAATTGGTTAGCTGAGACACTGCGGTTCCATCACCTGCCGCGGCTGTGGTTTGATCGGTCAGGGCGTTCATGTGATGTTCATAAGCGGCCTGAATCAGCTCCTCTTTCGATAAGAAATAATGCCGGATCAATCCCTGCGTAACGTTTGCGCGAGCGGCAATTTCGCGGACAGTTGCGCCGTGTAAACCTATCTCCGCAATCAGGTCCAACGTCGCCTGAATCAGGGCTTCACGTCGAGATTCGGCGGATTGACGCGTGAATTTCCGACCTTGGATTATCATTTCCAATCCATGAAATGCCATTGTTATGCAATTGTATAATTATGAATACTATTGATTATCGCAAGGTGATTTTAACCAAGGATTGGATCAAGAATGGGCGGCTATTCTTGTAAAAATCGTTCTGCGGTACACGGGGTTGGAAACGATGATGAACCACCCAACAAAGACCTAACCGGGTAGAACGGGCTATATCAAAGCCGTCGACAGTATTGGAGCGTAGCTCAGTAGGATCAGAACGGTGGCAACTGCAATTAGAAAGGGCCAAAGAGATTTGAGAATAGCCCCCGCGCTCGTGCCGCTCATTGTGGAAGCGATGTAGAGACCGATTCCGACAGGTGGCGTCAGCAGGCCCAGAACCAGATTCAGGCAAACGACAACACCGAATTGATATGGGCTGATATCATAGGATCCGGTTGCGATGGGCAAAAGAATGGGTGTGATTAGAATGATCGCTGCGATGCCGTCGATGACCATTCCAACCAAAAGCAGGGCGAGATTGACGATCAGCAGAAACAGAAACGGATCGGATGTAATTGAGGTGATCAAACCTGCCAGATGTTGGGGGATTTCTTCGTAGATAATAACCCAGCCGAAAACGCTGGCGGCGGCGATCATGAACAGGATCATCGACGCGTTTGAGGCAGTTCTTTTGAACATCTCGCCCAAGTTTTGAGGTTTAAGATCGCCGTAGATCAACCATCCAACCAGAAATGCGATCAGCGAGGCAATGGCGGCGGATTCGGTTGGCGTGGCGATGCCGAACAGGATGCCTCCGATAATCGAAACAGGGATCAGTAGGGCGGGCAGGGCAGCGATCAGAGCGCGCATCGTGTCGCGGCGTGACATCCAGACGCCCTTGGGAAACTGCTGCGACCACCCAATCAAAGTGATCACCAGCGCAAAGGCTCCGGCTAGAAGTAGCCCCGGAATGATTCCTGCGATGAACATGTCGCCAATCGGGATCTGAGCCAGAACTCCGAAGATGACAAACATCATTGAGGGCGGAATAACGGGCGCCAGCAGGCCTCCCGCCGCTGTGGTCGCGGCGGCAAAGCCTTTGTCATAACCTTCTTCTTCCATCGCGGGGACCATGGCGCGCGACATTACGGCAATCTGCGCGGTAGCAGAGCCAATGATGGCGGCCATGAACATGTTGGCTAACAGGTTGATATAGGCAAGCCCACCTCGGAACCCGCCCACAAAAACACGCGCCAAAGCAACCAGGCGACGCGTCATGCCGCCTTCGTTCATCAGTTCTCCGGTTAACATGAACAGGGGAATCGCCAGCAGGCCATAATTCTCCAGCCCGCCAAACATCTTCTGGGCAAAACTGTCATAGAGAACAGTATTACCGCTCTCCCAGATGTACCAGATCGCCGTAGTTGCAAGAACGATGGCGACGGGAACCGACAAAAGTAGTGCGGCCAGAAAGACAATCGGGCTCATGATTGCGCGCCCTTAGTTTGCCAAGCCAGCAGGTGCATCGTGGAATGCAATGTGGCCCCCTGAGCGAATAGCCACATGACCAGCCAGAACAGATATTTCGGCAGCCCGAGAGTCAGGGTTGGCTCAGCATAGATGAAATTGAAAGTGTTGCCCTGAAAGGTCGCTGTATCGAATCCAGCGCGCGCGATGTCCAAAGGTAGGAACCAGCGCCAGCAGAAGTACAGCATTGCGGCTGCGAAAACGAATACAACCAGATCCACCACCTTGCAGATGATTGCCCTGATATGAGGTGGTACCAGATCAACAACGAGCGTAATCGAGACCGAGTTGCGGTGATGCAACGCTGCTGATGCGCCAAGAAACGTCATCCAGACCATCGCATAGATCGCCAACTCATCCACCCAGAAAAGCGCGTTTCCTGCTGTGCGTGTCACCACGTTCAGCAAGATCAACAGGGTCACGCAGACCGCCAAGCCTGCGGCACACCACAACTCTACTCGCGCCCAGGCGGCTGACAGCCGGTACAACATCGCTGATCCCCTATGAAAAAAGGCGCAGGATCGACCTACGCCCTTTCCTTGATGTATTCACTTTTATTTGGTTTCTGCCGCAGTCGCCCGCAATGCGTCAAGGGATGAGGTTTTTTCCGACCAGATACCGTTCCATTCCTCGATGGCATCGCCGAAGAACGAGGCATCCACTTTCTTGTAGGCCTTGCCGGTTCCCTCGATCTGATCCAGCCACTTGGCCTCGTTGGCGACATAGGCATCGATGGTGCTGTCCACATGCTTGGCCATCAGATCGCCAATCATTGCGCGATCTTCATCGGATAGACCGGCCCAGACCTTGGCCGAAACCAGACCGACCATTGGGAACATCATGTGGTCCGACTGCACGATCGTATCGGCGTGATCATAGTATTTCAGAACCCAGATCAATTCGGCATCCATGTCGATGGCATCGACCTGACCATTGGCCAGTGCGTCGTAGACCGCCGGCAGGGGCATCGGAGTCGGAGCAGCCCCAACTGCGTTGTAGAAATCAAGGATCGGCGTGAAAGGCGTGATCCGAAGTTTCAATCCTGACAAGTCGTCAGCTGATGACACTTCACCCCGGCTGACGATCTGGCGCAGGCCAGCCATACCGTAACCAACGCCCACGACGCCAACCTGACCGGGCAGTGGCTCCAGCATTGATTTGGCGGTATCCGAACGCAGGATACGCCCGGCATGGCCAATATCATCCGCCAGGTAGGGGGCGTAAAACGCACCCAATTCTGGCGCGCGGTTCGATACCTCAGCCACCGTCATGAATGCCATGTCAAGCGCACCGGTCTGAAGCTGCTGCAACATCTCGGCCTCGTTCCCTAACTGGCGGGCCGGAAAAACCGAAACGGAATGGGCGCCACCACTGGCTTCATTCAACTCGGCCCCAAAGGACTCTGCTGCTTTGGTCCAGATATGCGGGGGTGGAGTAATTAGGCCCAGACGGAATTCATCTGCATTGGCGGCCAGCGATGTCACAGCCATCGCGGCTGCAGATGCGGCGATCTTAGCAAAATGTCTCATGTGTTTCCCTGTTTTATTGTTGGTGTCAGAGTGTGACCCAGCCTTCAGGCGGCTCTTTGCCCGGATGCACGGTCTGGCACTGCGGGCATGTTCGGTCGTTTTCCGATGCATAGAATTTTTCGTAGACTGGCGGCAAGTCTTTGACGATGGACTGCAGTTGCATCTCGGCCCGATGAACGAGCGATCCGCACTCAAAACAGTACCACTCGATAGCGTCCAGCTCACCTGTCTGCCGTTTGGGTTCTATAACCAACCCGATGGAGCCTTCCTGAGGGCGCTGCGGAGAATGACGTACATGGGGCGGCAGCAGAAAAATCTCGCCCTCGTGGATCGGGACGTCGTAGAACTCATTCCCATCAAATAGTTTCAATACCATGTCACCTTCTAGCTGGTAGAAAAACTCCTCGACCGGGTCGTCATGGTAGTCGGTCCGCTTGTTCGGTCCACCAACCACAGTGACCATCAGGTCGGCATCTTCCCAGATCTGTTGATTGCCGACAGGCGGTTTCAGCAGGTGACGGTGTTCGTCGATCCATTTCTGAAAGTTGAATGCTCTTAACTTCGACATATCCCACTCCCTGTTAGTAGAAGATTGGCCTGTTTTCCCATAACCGCAAAGAAATTATCTGCATTTAGATATCTGATTTGCTTATATCCATCGGGCTAAACCTTAAGTCCGCTTTCTTCGAACCCATTGCGAATGATCTCTTTTTCGACCTCTGTCAGTTCTAACATCGGGGGCCGCACCCGCCCGCCAGTTTGCCCCAATAGTTCCTGCCAGTATTTGCCAAATGCGGTGGGTTTGTCCGCAGGCCGGGTACGCTTCATTGCGTCCCGCACTGGGTTCAGGCTGTCGAACACCTTGCGTGCTTCATCTGCTTTGCCCGCAAAGGCCAGCCGCGTGTATTCATTCATCCGCTGGTCGTTTTTGCTCTGCAATTGGTAGGGTGGTGACGAGCACAGGTACAGTTTCCAGTTCAGTTCGAGAATGTTATCCAGCCACTCATGTTCGGCTGAGGTGGAGACATGAATCTTGTCGCCGACCATATGGGTCAGCTTCACGTACATCTCGCGCGGGACCGAGTATTTGATCGCAACGATATTGGGCAGATCGGCAATCCGCGCGCATTCCTCGGGTTGCATGAGATATCCGCTGTCCGGATGGCTCCACATAGCGATTCCAATATCAAGCTCGTCGCAGAACCGCTTATAATATTGGTACAGAACCTCTCCGCGTTCCTGAACAAAACTCAGAACGGGCGCATGAAGAACGACGTAGTCGGCACCGCATTTCTGCGCATGGCGTGCCAGGTCCAGCGCTGTGTCCATGTTCTGATCCGAGACTGAAACGATCACACCGGCCCTGCCCGCACATTCATCGACGGCTACCTCAAAGTTTCGTTTGCGCTCTTCAAGGCTCATCGAAAAGAACTCGCCTTGTTTACCCGCTACAAACAGGCCCTGAATACCCAGATCGTCAATCCAGTGCCGGATATTCGACCTCAACCCCGCCTCATCCAGCGTAAGGTCGTCATTGAACGGGTTCAGGGCTGCTGCCCAAATTCCTGTCATATGTTCGCGCGCATAGGCTTTTGCATCGTGCTTGGAGTATTTCATATTGGACGGGCCTTCCGGTTGACCGCATCATGAAAGCCCGATCATTCCACCTGATCCAATGCGAAAGCCGGGAATTGGGTATCGGAAAATATAATATCCATGGATTATCAATTTAGAAATCTTTAGCGCTGGAGTAGGCTTGCCGCATGAAGATCGGATTGATTGGTAAAGGCGCAATTGCGCAATATGTTTCGAACGCGGTTCAGGCCCGGGGACATTCGGTTTGCGCGGTGCTGGTGAGATCGGGCAGCGTTTCGCAAAATCCGGAACTGTTTGTAGATTCGGTTTCGAAGCTCTCGGCGAATACGGAACTGGTGATTGATTGCGCGGGCCATCGAGCACTGGAGGAGTATGGGCCTCAGATTCTGGCTTGCGGCCTCGATCTGGTTACCGTTTCCATTGGCGCACTGGCGGGTCAGAGGGTGGCAGATGCGTTGGCATCGGCCGCACGGGAAGGTGGGGCAAAGCTGCATCTGGCCAGCGGTGCGATCGGAGCGCTCGATTGCCTTAGTGCCGCAGCGACGGGCAAGCTGGAAAAAGTCACCTATGTCGGGCGGAAACCGCCGCTGGGCTGGATGGGTTCACCGGCAGCGGACAAACTGGACTTAGAGGCTCTGACAATCGCGGAAACGCATTTCAAAGGCACCGCCCGAGAGGCTGCACTGGAATATCCCAAAAACGCGAATGTTGCGGCGGCGGTTGCGCTGGCAGGGCTGGGTTTCGACCAAACGCAGGTCCGTCTGATCGCTGACCCATCGATCACGCGCAACATCCACGAGATCGAAGCCGAAGGCGATTTCGGGCAGTTCCATTTTCAGATCAGCGGAAATTCCCTGCCTGACAATCCGCGCAGCTCAGCACTGGCCGCGATGAGCGTCATCTCGAAACTCGAACAGATTTCAAGTCCGGTCGTGCTCTGATCATGGTGGGACGTCATTCACGCATTGTCGACCGCGCCCTGACTCGGCTGAAATTGCGCCAGTTGCGCTTGCTTGTTGCCGTAGACGCACACGGCAATATCCAGAATGCCGCGCGCGAGCTGGGCATTTCGCAACCCGCCGCTACCAAGATGATTCAGGATCTGGAACTAGACTTTGAGGTCAAACTATTCAGCCGAACCAATCGCGGTGTCATCCCAACTGTGTTCGGAGAGACCCTGATCCGTCATGGCAAGCTGATCTTTGCACAAGTCTCAAACGCAGCGCAGGAACTTGATGACCTGAATGAAGGAAATTCGGGGCGTGTGGTTGTGGGTACTCTGCTCGCCGCCTCGACCAGCCTGCTGCCAACGGCAATTGAAATATTGTTGGCCGATCGCCCGAACGTGGCAATCAAGATCAATGAAGGCACGAATGAAGTTCTGATGCCCCGATTGCTGTCAGGTGAAATCGATATGGTGGTAGGACGTCTGCCCTCGCACCGACACCGTGACAAGATCAGGCAGGAGAAACTGTTCGAGGATCACATACTTGCAGTTATTGGCAATCAGCACCCCCTTGCCAGGCGTAAGAACATCTCGTTTGCCCAGACCAAGCCTTTTGGCTGGATTGTGCCCCCATTGGAAACCACACTCAGACGACAGCTCGACCATTTCTTCGTTGGTCAGCAACAATATGTGCCGCCGGTGATGATAGAATCCGTGTCCTATCTAACCAACCGGGCTTTGCTGCAATCGCGCGATTTGATTGGGCTTATGCCGGCCGAAGTTGTCTCGCAGGACGTTGCCCACGGGTATCTGACACCGTTGGATTGGGACGTACCCTTTGGTCAGGGGCCCATCGGAGTTTCATTTCGTGCCGATGCCGATCTGTCCCCGGCAGGTCGGGCGTTCAAAGCCGCGCTACACCAAGCAGTGCAACAGAAATAGGATCAGGTATTCGCCAATTTGATATCAGTATTCATCCAATTCACTTGAAGTAATGTCAGCCATTGCATGAGTTGAAAGGGTCCAAATTCGGAGGCATCAACTACATGTATCCTGAGCTTAAGCTGTTCATCGCAGGAAAATGGCGCACGACCAGCCTGGATGTGCCTGTCGTGAACCCGGCGACCGAAGAAGAAATCGCACGTCTTCCCTGTGCGTCCAAAAGCGATCTGGATGATGCGCTTGATGCGGCTGTCAAAGGCCTCAAGATCTGGAGCCGCGCCGCACCACGCGAACGTGCTGATACGATCCTGCGTGCTGCTGCACTGATGCGGGAACGTCAGGTGGAGATCGCTCAATCCATCACTTTGGAACATGGCAAACCGCTGAAACAGGCCCGACTTGAGGTGATCCGAGGGGCCGAGTTCTTTGAATGGGACGCGGGCGAAGCAATGCGCACCTATGGACGGATCATACCCGCTGCGCCGGGTCATAAATTCGCGGTACATCACCAGCCCATCGGTGTGGTCGCCGCGTTTTCACCTTGGAACTTTCCTATGAGCCAGCCGGCACGGAAAATCGCTGGTGCACTCGCCTCAGGTTGTTCGATCATCTTGAAAGCGGCCGAAGAAACACCGGCGGGTGCGATCCATATCGCAAAGGCCTTTGACGACGCTGGATTACCTCCGGGTGTGTTGAATCTTGTGTTCGGCAACCCAGCAGAAATCTCTGACCACTTGATCCCGCAGGAACCGATCCGGCTTGTGGCTTTTACCGGTTCGACAGCAGTGGGCCGCCATCTGACCACGCTTGCGTCCGAACATATGACGCAGGTGCTGATGGAACTGGGTGGCCATGCGCCCGTAATTGTTTGCGAAGATACCGATGTTCGGGCGGCAGGTGTATCAAGCGCGGTTCGAAAGATGCGCAACGCCGGGCAGGTCTGTACATCACCGACTCGGTTCTTTGCCCATGAAAGCATCTTCGATGCGTATTCAGACGCGTTGATCGAACGCGCCGCTGCAACTGTTGTCGGCAACGGGATGAGCCAAAATGTTGAGATGGGGCCACTGGCCAATGATCGCCGGGTACCTGCATTGACAGAACTGGTGGAAGACGCCCGCGCAAAGGGCGCGACGGTTGCGACGGGCGGAGCCAAACATGGTGACAAGGGCTACTTCTTTCAGCCCACGGTCCTACTGAATGTGCCCGACAATGCCCGTATCATGCAGGAAGAACCTTTTGGTCCGGTGGCGGTAATCAATCCGGTCACTTCATTGGATCATGCGATTGAGCAGGCAAATTCGGTGCCTTATGGATTGGCAGGTTATGCCTTCACCAATCGTGCAGATTATATCGACCGTTTGATCGATGAGGTCGAGGTGGGCAATCTGTCGATCAACACGCTCGAAGCCTCGATGCCCGAAACGCCTTTTGGTGGTGTGAAATCTAGCGGCTATGGCCGTGAGGGCGGAACCGAAGGGTTGGAGAACTACATGACGGTCAAGCATGTCTGGCACTCGGCCAAACTCTCTTAACCCAGGCGGCGCACAAATCACTTCACCCCTAAACAAAAACCGCGCTCAAAGGCGCGGTTTCTTATTCGGATATGTGCAGTTCTTAGCCCTGACGAGCTTTGAACTTGCGCTGCGTCTTGTTGATCACGTAGACGCGGCCTTTGCGACGCACAACCCGGCAATCACGGTGCCGGTTCTTGAGCGAGCGGAGCGAGTTCTTGACCTTCATGGTCTGTCTCCAATCTGCGGCGCCTTCATCAAGGACGTGGCCAGCGCCTGGGTTAATCGGGTGCCCCGGAAATCCGAAGCAGTGAATTCATGGTGGGCGGTACAAGGATCGAACTTGTGACCCCTTCGATGTCAACGAAGTGCTCTACCGCTGAGCTAACCGCCCATGAAACCGTCGCTTGGCCTACCCCATAACGAAATGGGGCGCAGAACCCCGCGCCGGTAGCGGGGTCTATAAAAGGAGTCGTTAGGGGGATCAAGGGGTTTGGCAGAACTATTTTCCGGTCTATGTTCAATGCGAACGAACGGAGAGCCCATGCCCAACGCCGCGACCAATGCAGCCTATGTTCTGGATATGCCCGCAGAGCGTACCTCATGCGTGGTATTTGCCTCTCCGCATAGCGGTCGGGCATATCCCGCGTCGTTGCTTAAACGGTCTGTACTGAACCGTAAAATGATTCGGTCTTCCGAGGATGCCTATGTCGATCAGCTATTCGACTCGGCCCCGGAATCCGGAGCGCCATTCCTCGCCGCGGCCATGCCACGCGCCTATCTGGACCTGAATCGCAGTGCTGATGAATTGGATCCGGCGCTGATTCAGGGCGCGCGCCGTCACGGGCACAATCCGCGTGTGGCTTCGGGGCTGGGCGTGATCCCCCGCGTGGTCGCCAATGGGCGCGCGATTTACAGTGGTAAGTTGACGATGGACGAAGCGCGCCTGCGGATCGACACTTACTGGCGGCCCTATCACCAAAAACTGAAATCCCTTCTGTCCGAATCGCACGAGATGTTCGGGCAAGCGATCCTGATCGATTGCCACTCGATGCCGCATGAGGCGGTCGCAATGGCCGGCGGCTCTGGCAGTACGCGCCCCGAGATCGTTCTGGGTGATCGGTTTGGTGCTGCTGCCTCGGGGTTGATCGTCGATCAGATTGAATCTGCGTTCACAGATGCGGGCCTGAATGTGGCACGTAATGCGCCTTTCGCAGGGGCCTATGTCGCTCAGACCTATGGCCGCCCAACCCGGCAGCAACACGCGATCCAGATCGAGATCGACCGCTCTCTTTATATGGACGAAGATACGATTCAGCCAAACGGCAACTTTCAGTCGTTCCGTGAGGTACTGCGGCAGGTCTCCGGCAAGATTGCCTCCATAGGGTCGGATCCGTTGTCGCTGGCTGCCGAATAGCCTTAGCGCAGCGCGCGTCCCTTAACGATCGCATCACTACCAAATCGGCGGCGAATATCGTCTGTGGCCCGTTCAGCCTGGGATCTGCGTGTGGCACCGGGATCTAGCAAATCACCCGAAATATCGGCCTGATCCTCGGTGCACAAATCGGATAGGCCACATCCAAGCAGGCGATACGGGCCCTGATCCCCGACCTGATCGAACAATCCGCGCGCCGTGCGATATATCCTGTCCGCGATCTGTGTCGCGTCGCGCAATGACACGCGCCGGGTAATGACTTTGTGATCGGCTTGTTTCAGTTTCAGCGTCACAATCCGACCCGCCAATCCCTTGGCTTTGGCGCGATCGGCCACTTTTTCGGACATGCGCCACAGGTGTCCGTCTAATATTTCGATGCTGGCGGTGTCTTCAAAGAACGTGGTCTCGTTGCTTATCGACTTCATCGGTTCATGCGCAGAGACGCGCCGCTTGTCCTGCCCTCGGGCCAGATGCCATAACCGATAGCCCATCGATCCGAACCGGGCGGTCAGTGCCTCCTGATCCCAGCGCAGAAGATCGGCAAATGTTCGAATTCCTGCACGATCCAGCGATTCCTGCGCTGCCGGGCCAATTCCCCAGATCAACCTCACAGGTTTTTCGTGCAAAAATTCAGCTGTTTCAGCCTTGCCGATCACCGAAAACCCGCGCGGTTTGTCCAGATCTGAAGCTACCTTGGCCAAAAACTTGTTGTGGCTAAGACCGATTGAGCCTGTCAAGCCAAGTTCATCCTTCATTCGTCTGACCAGCCGTGCCAGCATTACAGCTGGTGGCGCACCATGCAGTCGTTCAGTGCCCGACAAGTCCATAAACGCCTCATCCAGTGACAGCGGTTCCACAACAGGCGTCAATTCGTCCATCATCTCCCGGATTTGGCGTGAAACGCTGGCATAAACCGACATGCGCGGTTTGATCACGACCGCATCGGGGCACAGCTGAAGTGCCTTGAACATCGGCATCGCTGATCGCACGCCGCGTATACGCGCGACATAACACGCGGTCGATACCACCCCGCGCTTTCCACCCCCGATAATCACCGGCATGTCTGCCAGTTCGGGATTATCGCGCTTTTCGACAGATGCGTAGAAGGCATCGCAATCCATGTGGGCGATGGTTAGATCGAACAACTCGGGGTGCGATTTCAATCGTGGGCTGCCACAGTATGTGCAGCGCTTGCTCTGCTCTATTTGATTTAAACAATCGCGACAGATAGCAGGCATCACAGGTTCTTTCGGGCCAGTTTCGACTTGGCGAAGTCTCTGGGTCGGTTAGAATCTATCTCGATTGGGCTGGAATAAAAAGGGGATTGATGGATTTCACGGGGGCCAAAACTGCGCTGTTCCTCGGGGACGAATTGCTTGTGATTCTGCGAGACCAAAAAGATGATATCCCCTTTCCCGGGCATTTCGATTTCCCCGGCGGAGGGCGAGAGGAGGGCGAATCCCCCATAGAATGTGCATTGCGTGAGACGGTCGAAGAAGTTGGGCTGAACTTGTCGGAAACTGATCTTGTATGGTCCCGTCAATACGATCAAAGCTGGTTCTTTATTGCCCGACGCCCGGCCCAAGATGTGCATCTTGTCCAATTTGGTGACGAAGGGCAGGGATGGTGCCTGATGCACCCTCAGGATTATTTGGCCGACCCACTTGCCATACCCAATTTCGTTGCCCGTCTAAAGGATTACCTTACCGAACTTGGGTAGTGGAAAAGGGTTGGTTGTTCTCAGAAGAAAGCCCCCCGCTGGTGCGGGGGGAGGAAACGGACCTCAGGAAGAGATGGCCCGTTGGGGAGTGTCTCAAGCCCAGAATCGCGCAAATTCGCCCATTTCGATACCTTCAAGCCAATCGTGCAATAAACTCGTATTTTTCATGTGTGTTTTCGGGCACAGGGGCGATTTGGCGCGGCTGCAGTGAAAATTGACGTAAGGTCAACTGGTTGCAGGTCGAACTTGTCCTCTATTCAGCATTAATCCGGTTGCTCAGTCAGTGCCGCGGCAAAGAAATTAGTTCGTTCAGAACGGCTTCTGCGGCGGCCCGTGGATTCTCCGCCTCATAGATCGGACGACCCACAACTATGTGGTCCGCGCCGTCTCCAATAGCGCTGGCAGGGGTTGCGACTCGTTTCTGGTCGCCATGTGCAGCGCCAGCCGGGCGCACTCCAGGCGTGACAATCAGACGGCCTTCGGCTTGGGGTAGGGCCCGGATCAGAGCAGCCTCCTGAGGGCTGGCGATTACGCCATCGGCCCCCGCCTCAAATGCCTTGGCTGCACGTTCAACCACAAGGTCCTGAACATCGCCCACTTTCAGAAGGCTCGCATCCAAATCGTCCCTGTTCAGGGAGGTAAGGACGGTGACCGCCAGAATCTTCAAGTCTTTGCCCGCTGCACCTTCCTTTGCGGCGCGCACCACATGCGGGTCGCCATGAACGGTGAGGAAGTCCAAGTCAAACTGCGCCAACCCACGTACCGCATTTTCAACAGTATTGCCGATATCGAACAGCTTCATGTCCAAAAATATGCGCTTGCCATGATCCTGTTTAAGTTCGTTGGCCAATGCCAGCCCGCCGCCGGTCAGCATCCCCAGCCCGATCTTGTAAAACGAAACAGCATCCCCCAGCCGCTCAGCCATGGCCAGACCCTGCAGGGCGTTTGGGACATCGAGGGCTACGATCAGGCGGTCATCGGACATAGGGGGCTCCTTTTTGGCAAACGTGTGCGTCCTAACGGGTTCGGAGCGATCTGTCTATGCGTGAAGCCTGAGGTGAAGCGGTTCACGTACTAAATTGCGCAATGTGCTAATGTGCAAACGTTCAGAACAGGGATAAAAAAGATGAAAAAAGTAATTCTACTTGGCGTGGCACTGATGTTGGCCGCATGCGAAGACGCGCCTCAGAGTGATCCGCCCGAAACTGGTGCTGCACCGGCTCCAACCAATGACAATCTTCTGCTGGTGCGTGGGTATCGATCGGAAGACGACTGGTGTCAACTGACAGGGGAGACAGCCTATACCGGCAACTTCCTCGATCATACAGCTGATCTGGTTTCATGCCCCACAGGCAGCAGTGCCGAGCAATCTTTAGTTGAAATGTATGATGCTGAATTGATGGGCCAAACCGGCGGTTATTCCGTCTATTCCATTCCGCGCGGGTGACGCCGATTTATCTGCTCTAGCCCCTTGAACGGGAAAAGACATTTCCCAAATTGAATGTGAGGCCCAGACCGACGCGTGCCGCCAAGCGGGCGCGTCAAAACGGGGCGCTTAAGAAAAGGAGAATGCTATGGACTTGAACAAGTTCACCGAGCGGGCACGGGGATTCGTGCAAGCGGCGCAGACCATTGCGCTGCGTGAGGGGCACCAAAGGCTGGAACCCACACATATTCTGAAAGCATTGATGGATGACGATCAGGGGCTGGCGAGCAACCTGATCACACGCGCTGGCGGCGCACCGAACCGTGTGGTTGAGGCGTTGGACGCTGCAATAGGCAAGATCCCAAAGGTCAGCGGCGACGCGAGCCAGATTTATATGGATGGCCAGACTGCCAAGGTTTTGGACGAGGCAGAGAAGATCGCCACCAAGGCGGGCGACAGCTTTGTGCCGGTCGAACGCGTTTTGATGGCGCTGTGTATGGTGAAATCCAAAGCCAAAGAGGCTTTGGAGGCCGGTGCAGTATCGGCCCAGAAACTGAATGAGGCGATCAACGACATCCGCAAGGGGCGCACCGCTGACACCGCCTCAGCGGAAGAGGGCTATGACGCGCTTAAGAAATACGCGCGCGACCTGACCGAAGCGGCCGCTGAAGGCAAGATCGACCCGATCATTGGGCGGGACGAGGAAATCCGCCGCTCGATGCAGGTTCTGTCGCGCCGAACCAAGAACAACCCAGTTCTGATCGGGGAGCCCGGCGTCGGTAAAACCGCGATTGCCGAGGGTATGGCCCTGCGCATCGTCAACGGCGACGTCCCTGAATCGCTGAAGGACAAAAAGCTGCTTGCGCTCGACATGGGGGCGCTGATCGCTGGTGCGAAGTACCGTGGAGAGTTCGAAGAACGCCTCAAGGCCGTTCTAACCGAGGTCACCGAGGCCGCTGGTGAGATTATCCTGTTCATCGACGAGATGCACACGCTGGTTGGTGCCGGTAAATCCGACGGCGCAATGGATGCCGCCAACCTGATCAAGCCTGCGCTTGCCCGGGGCGAGCTGCATTGTATCGGCGCGACCACTTTGGATGAGTATCGCAAATATGTGGAGAAAGATGCAGCCCTTGCCCGCCGGTTCCAGCCCGTTGTTGTAGCAGAACCCACGGTCGAGGACACGATCAGCATCCTGCGCGGCATCAAGGAAAAGTACGAGTTGCACCATGGTGTGCGCATTTCCGACTCGGCGCTAGTGTCGGCGGCGACGCTCTCGCATCGCTATATCACCGACCGCTTCCTGCCCGACAAAGCCATCGACCTTGTCGATGAGGCGGCGTCGCGTCTGCGGATGGAGGTGGATTCCAAGCCCGAAGAACTCGATCAGTTGGATCGCCAGATTCTGCAGATGCAGATCGAGGAAGAGGCGCTGAAGCTTGAGGATGATGCGGCATCAAAAGATCGTCTGGAAACCTTGCAAAAGGATCTGGCCGACCTGCAGGAGCAATCCGCCGAGATGACCGCCCAATGGCAAGCTGAACGTGACAAGCTGGCTGGCGCGCGCGATCTGAAAGAACAGCTCGACAAAGCGCGTGCTGATCTGGAGATCGCCAAGCGTGAAGGCAACCTCGCCAAAGCGGGTGAGCTGTCTTACGGCGTCATCCCCGAGCTCGAAAAAAAGTTGACCGAGGCCGAAAATGCCGAAAGCAACGCCATGATGGCCGAAGAAACGGTCCGTCCGGAACAGATCGCCTCGGTGGTCGAACGCTGGACCGGTATCCCGACCTCGAAAATGCTGGAAGGTGAGCGCGAGAAGCTGCTGCGGATGGAATACGATCTGCACTCCCGCGTCATCGGTCAGGATGCGGCGGTCACCGCCGTCGCCAACGCCGTGCGCCGTGCGCGTGCGGGCCTGAATGACGAAGGTCGCCCGTTGGGCTCGTTCCTGTTCCTCGGGCCCACCGGCGTGGGTAAAACCGAACTGACCAAAGCCGTGGCGAACTTCCTGTTCGACGACGACAACGCGATGGTGCGCATCGACATGTCCGAGTTCATGGAAAAACACGCGGTCGCCCGTCTGATCGGAGCCCCTCCGGGCTATGTCGGCTATGACGAAGGCGGTGTGCTGACCGAAGCCGTGCGGCGCAGGCCATATCAGGTCGTGCTGTTTGACGAGGTCGAAAAGGCGCACCCGGATGTGTTCAACGTGCTGCTACAGGTTCTGGATGATGGCGTGTTGACCGATGGACAGGGCCGCACTGTGGACTTCAAACAGACGCTGATCATCCTGACGTCGAACCTTGGGTCTCAGGCGCTCAGCCAGTTGCCCGAAGGTGCGGACAGCGCTCAGGCGCGGCGCGATGTGATGGATGCGGTCCGAGCGCATTTCCGGCCGGAATTCCTGAACCGTCTGGACGAAACCATCATTTTTGACCGGCTCAAGCGGGCCGATATGGATGGCATCGTCGATATCCAGATGGCGCGCCTGCAGAAACGTCTGGCCGCCCGTAAGATCGAGTTGGCACTGGACGATGGCGCGAAGGAATGGCTGGCCAATGAAGGCTATGATCCGGTCTTCGGTGCCCGCCCATTGAAACGCGTGATCCAACGCGCCCTACAGAACCCGTTGGCCGAGGCTTTGCTGGCTGGTGAGATCAAGGATGGTGAGACCGTTCCAGTTACAGCCGGAACCGAGGGTTTAATCATCGGAGACCGGCTGGGCACATCGGAACGCCCACGCCCCGATGATGCGGTCGTGCATTAAAACCCCGATAATGAAGAGACCCGCCATTCAGGCGGGTCTTTTTTGTTGGTAGCTAGTATAGGGGTTAAGAGCGTTCAGGCCTGTCCGGCCAAATCCTGCGCCAGCATCATTGCATTGCCGTCCGGGTCATAGAATGTAGCGGTGCTGACCATCCCCTCAATCGTCTCGGTTTCGCCGTCAAACCGAACTCCGGCCCCTTCCAAAGCACCGCGTGCGCTTGCGATATCAGCCACTCCAAAGACCGGGACTGTGTTTCCGGGCGCGGGTTCTGCCTGCTCGCCTAAGCCAAGGGTCACGCCCTCGGTCTTGGTGAGCATCTCGCTCCATCCGGCCTCGTCGATGTGATGGATCAATTCAAACCCGAGCTTTTCATTATACCAGCGTGCGCTGGCGTGGCGGTCTTTGACCGAAATGGCAAGAGTGATGGTGTTTTCTAAGGAAACGAGGGGCATGGAACTTTCCTTTTGTCCTAAAATGAAGTAACTATACTTTATGGACATTAAGACACTTGTCAAGCTTACCTCTCGGGCCTGGTCGCTGAATATTCTTGCGCAGTTGAATAGTGGGGTTCCGGGCAGGCAGGCCCCATTACTCGCCGCGACCGGGGCAAGCCGGACGGCATTTGCAGCAAGTCTGGAGCATCTGGTCAGCCTTGGCTTGCTTGAACGGAACCCGGGCCACGGCCACCCTTTGCGACCTGAATTCCGTTTGACCAAAGGCGGGGTGCAGGCGGCGGCTGTAGCGGTAGAAATCATGGCTTTGGTGCCTGATAATACCGAATTGAAGCTACTGCGCCGCAGCTGGACGGTTCCTATACTGGCGTTGACCCGCCAACCTCGGCGCTTTTCTGGGCTTAGGTCGGATCTTCAGGTGGTCACGGACCGTGCATTGTCATCCTCGCTCAAGCAATTGGAGGCGCAGGACTGGGTTCGACGCGATATCGAAACTTCGGCCCGGCTGCCTTATCCGACCTATCAGGCGGTCAATCTGGGCTGCGAAATAAACCGTGTTGTCGGCTTGAATATAGGGTGACTGTTATTCCCGCGCAAAAGCATGCGCGGTTTTCGTTACAATCTGTTCGCTCAATCGTGACGCCTGTTTCCTTGGCTCTGTGCTATCAGACCTTACCTCAGTTCCGAGGTTAATGAATGACGGAGAACCCAATGGCGCATCGCTGGACCAACAAACTGACGCATTCAGACGTCACCCCAAGGGCGGCGTTCCTGAACCGGCGGCAGGTCATGGCCGGTTTGGCGGGTGTCGGGCTGGCGGGCCTTGCACGCCCCGCAGCGGCCGAGGCGCTTGAGCCGAATACCTGGGAAGAGATCACTTCGTACAACAACTATTACGAATTCGGGACCCGCAAGGATGACCCGGCGAAATATGCGCACACGCTGGTGACCGAACCCTGGAGTGTCACCATCGACGGCTTGGTCGACCGCCCCGGAGAATATGATTTCAATGACATCATGTCTGAAATGACGGTCGAGGAGCGAATCTATCGTTTCCGCTGCGTCGAGGCATGGTCGATGGTGATCCCGTGGAACGGGTTCGAACTGGCAGATTTGCTCGGCATGGCTGGTGTTCAGGATGGCGCGAAATACGTGGCCTTTGAAACGGCCTATCGTCCGGATGAGATGCCCGGTGTCGCATATCCGGTGCTCGATTGGCCGTATCGCGAAGGGTTGCGTTTGGATGAAGCGATGCACCCGCTGACCATTATGGCAACTGGGATCTATGGCAGGGATATCCCGAACCAGAACGGTGCGCCTTTACGATTGGTTGTGCCATGGAAATACGGTTTCAAATCGATCAAATCGATTGTGCGGCTTACGCTGACGGATACGCAGCCTCCGACAAGTTGGAACATGGCGGGCCCGCGTGAGTATGGTTTCTACAGCAATGTGAACCCCAATGTGGATCATCCGCGCTGGTCGCAGGCTTCGGAACGTCAAATCGGCGGAGGTCTGTTTGCCAAGCGAATCCCGACGCTGATGTTCAACGGATATGAAGATGAGGTCGCCAGTCTTTACGAAGGCATGGATCTGGCGAAGAACTACTGAGATGATGCAGCGGCTCAACGATCTCTTGCGACGGATTCCCATTTGGGCCGTTTATCTTCTGGGCGCGCTGCCAGCGCCTTGGTTATTTTATCAGGGCGTGACCGGTGGTCTCGGAGTCGAGCCGATCGAGGCGCTCGAGCATGAGTTTGGCGAATTGGCGCTGCAGCTTCTGATTCTAAGTCTCGCGATTTCGCCCTTGCGTCGCTTCGCTGGCCTAAATCTGATGAAGTTCCGCCGCGCGATAGGTGTACTGACATTTTCCTATGTCGCGTTGCACCTGTTGATCTGGCTGGTTCTGGATGTTCAGATTCCCAGCCAAATCTGGGCGGACATTATCAAGCGGCCCTATATCACGGTTGGCATGGCTGCCTTTGTGTTGTTGCTGCCGCTTGCAATCACATCCAACAATTGGTCGGTTCGCCGTTTGGGGCCTCGGTGGCGCAAACTGCATCGTCTGGTCTATCCGGCAGCGCTTCTGGGTGCGCTTCATTATGTGATGCTGGCAAAGGGGTTTCAGATCGAGCCATTGGTCTATCTGGCTATTATCCTAGGCCTTCTGGTCCTGCGCCTGCCGATCACAACATTCCTGATCCGGTTTAGACAGGCCGATTCAGCCTGACTCGCGGGCGAGTCTGTGGGTAACCGTGTGAATAACATATCTATGGCGCTGTTTTGCGATGGTCGGCGTTCGCGACTTCCGGGTAGAGTGAGTAGGCGGTTTCTCTATCCAATTGTTTTTTATGGTTAAAACATGAAATTTGCGTTTTTTTGCGTTTTTTTGATTTTTCCACTTGCGGCTTCTGGGCGATATACTTAGAACGCCCTTCACCGGCGCTGCTGAGGTGGTTGCTGGGACGCTGGGAACGGCGGAGACGAGCCGGAGAGACGGTTGAGACGCATCGGAG
>NZ_JBQFVT010000021.1:0-30979 GCF_056539905.1 Ruegeria sp. AP7
GATTTGCAGCAATTTCCTTTAAAGATCTGAACGGAAGCTTTGTCCGCAGAGCAGACGTTCGTTGCAGCTTGCTCCAATGTCCGCTTTGCGGGACCTTTCTGCCATTGTTGCTCCCAATTCGAACAGCAGCTTAGTGTCGACGCTTCGTGACAACCGCTTCCAGCACCTCGCCTTCGTGATCCACAGCCCGCCAAAGATAATGCCGTTTGCCATTCACCTTCACAAAGACCTCTTCCAGGTGCCATTTCCATTTCGAGAACGTGCGCAGCTGCTGCACACGCTTTCTTCGGATCTCCGCAGCAAACATCGGGCCAAACCGGTTCCACCAATATCGGACAGTTTCATGGCTCACGTCGATGCCTCGCTCGTGCAGCAGATCTTCGACATTCCGAAGCAAGAGTGGGAAACGGATGTACAGCATCACCGCAAGGCGGATGATTTCGAGGCTGGTTTTGAAGTTTTTGAAGGAGGCAGGTTTGGTCATTCCTAAATGCCATGCATCCGCCCTGCCCCGCTCAAGCAAAGCTCTTCTGACAAGACCAGTCGAGACACCTTCAAGCTGACCCGCGCCGCCGCTCTTGCCGAATGGTGTCAACTTTGTTCCGGATAGGTTCGCAGTTTCCGCAGCAAACTGAGACTGGTTCGAATTAGTCTGACAGCACCCGTGATACGTCCATCAGACAATGGCCCGGAGATCATCACTCTGCTTCTCTAAGTATTGTACAGTCTTACCTCGAAGAACGTCATATGAAATGACGATGCTGCAAAGCGCAGCGAAGAAACACCACACCGAAGGTAGAACAAACAATTCATAACCGAAGAGCGTGACGAGAAACGACGCTGTAAGCGCTAGGCCAAACTTGAAAGCGGTGGGGTTCGATGAGGCTGCTAGCGCAGTACATGCAGTAAAGAAGTAAATGTATTGGATGTTTGGGATAAGGGTCATACCTTGTAGGTACAAAATATGCCCTCCCCATTCATCGCTAGAGGTGGGAAGTACGGGGTTATTGATTGCTTTTAGCATAAGGTAAGTTCCCACAGCCAAACCACCAATGATAAGTCCACCGAATAAGTGTTTACGCCACTTTCGCTTTTCGATCAGAAAACCTGCAGTTGGGCCAGCAACAGGCCAATAGAAAAACGCGAAAAAAATGAAGCCATAGTTTACTATCGTTAAAAGTCTCAAAGACAATTGGTCGGATATCCCGAGCCAGACCAAACCCTCAAGACTTTGTTGTAAACCGAAAACTAACGGAAAAGATGACAGGAATATTAGGCCACGCCCCAACTTCTGTCTGCATGCAGAAATCATGGTAGCTGCACCGGTAACGGACAATATTCCCCCCGCGACAAAACTTGCCGTAGCTGAAAAGCACATCTTTAACTCCATTCAGTACATATATCTTTAGCCAGCATCATATGTCGGTGATTGTAGCAGCCAAGCTTTTCATCTCACTATAGGCACACAAGGTCGGCTTTTAGCGGCCTTTTGACTTTGCAGATTCCGAATTTGGTATTCCGGAAACAGCGGCAGCAGGGGGAATGTCGGTTCGGACCCTGCAATCCAGGTTGCGAAATGCGGGCACAAACCTGTCGGATACTCGGCAGGAAATTAGAAGGACGCTTGTCACAGAATGGTTGCAGACCACCGATATGAAGATCGCGGAGATCGCGGCTTCGCTTGGATACACAAGCAGTTCGAACTTCACCCGAGCGTTTCGCGCTCAGACTGGCCAAACGCCAGGTGAGTTTCGAATGGCAAAAAGGGGTGATCATTGCTGATATCAACTCGAACTGACAGGGAACGCCTTGCAGTTGTTGGTTGAAGCCAATTTTGAATGAAAATTGATGCTAGCGGCACCATCGGTCATTTGGGGCAAAACCATCCAACGGTTCAGCGAAACGCGAATGCCAACAATGGGTCACAAGCAGAGCTTTGCAAAGTCGGCTTTCTGCGCATTGCCGTCCTTAGCGCGGACTGCAGCACCCGGTAACTTTGGGCTCGAAACCGCCATTCGCTGCACTTACCGCGAACGTCAGCTTTGCGGTCAAGAACGAATATCGTTTCTTTCCTAATAGGCGTTGGATAGCTATAATCCTCGCATGTCAAAGCGGGACAAACTTAAGCGTAACCGTATGAAACTGTACGAAGATTTAGCATCGCGTAGAAACTACGTTGAACCGATGCAATACTTGTTTGGGCAGCTGAAAGGCGCGGTTGATAAGGGCAATCATGACAAGGCTATCAAGATTGCGATGTTTCTCATTCCATTTGGGCATGCCAAAGCTTTGCCGCGGAAACAGGATGGTGATGAGGTGGGTCACGACCGCCTTATAGTCAACTTCACGTTGAACTGACTAAATCTGAGACATCCGATGCTTTAGATTCTTTAGGATCGAGCGGCTCATCCATCACAAATCGTATGGGGGACTAATTGGGGGACTTAGGGCTAAAAAATATCCCAATGGATTGATTATATGAAATTATTTTGGAAATAGTGGTGCCCAGGAGAGGACTCGAACCTCCACGTCCATACGGACACTAGCACCTGAAGCTAGCGCGTCTACCAATTCCGCCACCTGGGCAGGTGTCGTGGAGGGGCGTTTAAGCCGACTGGCGGTAGGCGTCAACCGGATTCGGGCCGTTTTTTGAAAGTTTTTTAGTGTCTCGCCCTGCCGGTGATACATGCATTGGATTTTCGCGGATGCGCGGCGTTATTGCGCCTTGTCCGTCGGGCTGTTGGGCGGTAGATCAGATCAGAACCAGACAGCAGGAGCGCCATCATGTCCAAACTGGTCACGATTTTCGGTGGATCGGGCTTTGTCGGCCGATATATCGCTCGGCGCATGGCAGCCGAAGGCTGGCGTGTTCGTGTCGCTGTGCGGCGACCCAATGAGGCAATGTTTGTGCGACCGTATGGCGCGGTCGGGCAAGTTGAGCCCATACTGTGCAATATCCGCGATGATGCTTCGGTCGCTTCGGCGATGCATGGTGTCGATGCTGTGGTGAACTGCGTCGGTGTCCTGAATGAGCTGGGCAAAAATGCGTTTGACGCGGTGCAGGCCGACGGGGCCGAACGGATCGCCCGTCTGGCTGCGTTGAACGATGTCGATCATATGGTTCATATCTCAGCCATTGGCGCCGATCTGGAATCTGATAGCGAATACGCACGCACCAAAGCCCAGGGCGAGGCGAATGTTCTGCAACACATGCCGGGGGCTGTTATTCTGCGCCCTTCGATAATCTTCGGGACCGAGGATCAGTTCTTTAACCGATTTGCAGGAATGACGCGCATGAGCCCATTCCTGCCTCTTGTCGGAGCCGACACCAAGTTTCAGCCGGTCTATGTGGATGATGTTGCGCAGGCCGCTGTTCAGGGTGTTTTGGGCAAGGCCTCTGCCGGGGTTTATGAGCTTGGCGGTCCTGAGGTTAAGAGCTTTCGTGGCTTGATGCAGCAGATGCTCGAAGTGATCCATCGTCGTCGGATCATCATAGGCATGCCATTCCTCACTGCCAAAATCATGGCGGGCGTACTGGATATCGTAAAGTTTGTTAGTTTCCAGTTGTTCCCAAACAATATCCTAACCCGTGACCAGGTTAGAAACCTGCGGCGCGATAACGTCGTGGCAGAAGATGCCAAGGGGTTTGCGGATCTTGGGATTGAGCCCGCAACACTGGATTCGATATTGCCGGAATATCTCTGGAAATTCCGCCCATCGGGTCAATATGACGATATTCAGAACTCGGCCAAGAATCTGCGTATCTGATCAGGAATAGGCGATAACTAACAGGATCGCCCCAAGGATCACGCGATAGAATACATAAGGTGTGAAACTGACGCTGCGCAACAGGCGCATCATCAGGCTCAACGCCAGCAGTGCTGCAACAAATGCAAACGCTGCCGCGATGAATCCGTCCTTCGCCAAATCCCAGTTAGCATCCTGGATGACGTCAACCGACAAAAGGGCTCCTGAGGCTAATATTGTTGGAATAGACATCAGCATCGCAATCCTGGCCCCATCTTCCCGTTTATACCCGAGTTGTCGCGCACCGGTGATGGTAATCCCCGACCGTGAGGTCCCCGGGACCAGCGCCAGCACCTGCCATAGCCCCATTATCACGGCATCTTTTATGCCCCAATCTGAGGCATGTTTGGTTTGCGCGCCTTTCTGATCCATCCAGTACAGCAGCAATCCGAATCCCAGCATCGTCCAGCCGATGACCGCGATTGAGCGCAGGGATTGCTGAAGCCCTGACAGATACAGAATCGCGCCGACAATTACGGTTGGAATGGTGGCTACGATTAATCCGAAGGCCAGCTGTGCCCTTGGAGTATCAAGTCGCCCGGTCAAAACTTCTGGCAGACCGGCCAACGCCTGCTTCACATCTGACCAGAAATACAGAATCACGGCACCAAGCGTGCCCAGATGAACAGCGACATCGATCGCCAGGCCTTGGTCACTTGCGCCGGACAGGCCCGGAAGCAGGATCAGATGGCCCGAGGATGAGACCGGCAAGAACTCGGTGACGCCTTGGATAATCGCCACAAGAATCAAGTGAAAAAGACTCATCTGCTCTGCCGGTGTTGTGGTCTGTTTGTTGTGATCAATGGGTATAAGCGTGCTGCGAGAAAGGAAAGCGTATAGATAGGTCCGAATCGGTACTATTTTCTGGACTAAATTTCGCCCCAGCACACCAAATCGCCGAAATTTTCTAATAATAGGTCAGTATATTTGACTTTTCATCCCCAGTGACTTCCCTTAAAGAGACCCAAGCAAGCCAATTCATGGAGTCTGACCCGTGGCCAAGCAACCGATGCTGAAATTTGTGCAGATCGATCGCGTCATGCCTGAAAAGCGTGCCGCTGGTGACCGCAAAGAGGACTTTGATGAAATCTATGCGGAGTTTGCCGCCGAAAAAGCGGCCGAGCAAGCGAGTCGTTGCAGCCAGTGTGGTGTGCCTTATTGCCAATCGCATTGCCCACTACACAACAACATTCCGGACTGGCTGCGCCTGACCGCTACAGGACGGCTGGAAGAAGCCTATGTGACCAGCCAGGCGACCAACACGTTCCCCGAGATCTGTGGTCGTATTTGCCCGCAGGACCGACTTTGTGAAGGTAACTGCGTAATCGAACAATCGGGTCACGGGACGGTCACCATTGGAACGATCGAGAAATACATAACCGATACCGCCTGGGACAAAGGTTGGGTGAAGCCCGTCGCACCAGCGGCGGAGCGTGGCGAAAGCGTTGGTATCATTGGTGGCGGCCCCGGCGGACTGGCCGCGGCCGATATGCTGCGGCAGGCAGGCATCCAGGTCACGGTCTATGATCGCTATGACCGCGCAGGGGGTCTGCTGATGTATGGTATTCCGGGCTTCAAATTGGAAAAAGACATTGTCCAGCGTCGCAATGATTTGCTGGCCGAAGGCGGCGTAGAATTTGTTCTGAATTGCAATGTGGATGCTGCCAAGTTCCAAGAAATCCGAGCAAAACATGATGCGGTGATTATTGCGACAGGTGTCTACAAATCCCGCGATCTGTCCATGCCGGGCAGCGGTTTGACCGGGATCGAAAAGGCAATCGATTTCCTGACCGCCTCGAACCGTAAGAGTTTTGGAGATGCCGTTGAAGATTTTGATAGTGGCCGCCTGAACGCTGAAGGTAAGAAAGTTGTCGTCATTGGCGGCGGTGATACCGCGATGGACTGTGTACGGACGTCAATCCGGCAGGGGGCAACTTCGGTCAAATGTCTCTATCGCCGTGACCGGGCGAATATGCCGGGGTCACAGCGTGAAACCCAAAATGCCGAGGAAGAAGGTGTCATCTTTGAATGGCTCAGTGCGCCCAAAGGCTTTACCGGCGACGACAAGGTTTCAGGTGTTATGGTGCAGAAGATGCGCCTGGGTCAGCCCGACGCATCGGGCCGCCAATCGCCAGAAGTGATCGAAGGTGCGGATTATGTCGAAGACGCCGATCTTGTCATCAAGGCGCTGGGTTTTGAACCCGAAGACCTACCCACTCTGTTTGGTCAGCCCGACCTGCCCGTGACTCGGTGGGGCACTATCAAGGCCGCATTCGAGACTGGTGAGACCGAAATGGAAGGCGTTTACGCGATCGGAGACATCGTGCGTGGTGCGTCGCTTGTGGTTTGGGCAATCCGCGATGGGCGCGATTGCGCTGACGCGATTATCGGCAGGTTAAACGCCAAAGCCTCAGTCGCAGCCGAATGATAAAAAAGCGGCGGATCACCTGCTGCAATCATAATATCAACTACCCGAAGGACAGGCGTTACCAAATGAACGCCCGCAAAGGTTCAGAAACCTTGGAGTGCCGACGGAAGAAGGAGACAGCCAATGACCAAGTTTGACGCAGATTGGGTTCAGGCCGAAGAAACCAAACGTCAGTGGATGGCAGAGAATGGTCTTTATTCCGAAGAAGAGGAACATTCATCCTGCGGCGTGGGTCTGGTTGTTTCTGTTGACGGCAAGAAAAGCCGCAAAGTTGTTGACGCCGGAATCGATGCGCTCAAGGCGATCTGGCACCGGGGAGCTGTGGATGCTGACGGCAAAACCGGTGACGGAGCAGGCATCCATGTGCAAATCCCCGTTCCGTTTTTCTATGACCAGATTCGTCGCACCGGGCATGAGCCAAACATGGACGAACTCATCGCGGTTGGTCAGGTGTTCTTGCCCCGGACTGATTTTGGTGCGCAGGAAAGCTGCCGGACCATCGTAGAGACCGAAGTTCTGCGCATGGGGTACTATATCTACGGCTGGCGGCATGTGCCGGTCGATGTGACCTGTCTGGGTGATAAGGCCAACGCAACCCGGCCAGAGATTGAACAAATCCTGATCTCGAACTCCAAAGGCGTGGATGAAGAGACCTTCGAGCGTGAGCTTTACGTCATCCGCCGCCGCATCGAAAAGGCCGCCGCCGCCGCGGGGATCTCAGGGTTGTATCTGGCTTCGCTGTCCTGCCGGTCGATCATCTACAAGGGTATGATGCTGGCCGAACAAGTGGCGGTGTTCTATCCCGACCTGATGGACGAACGCTTTGAATCCGCGTTCGCAATCTACCATCAGCGATATTCGACCAACACATTCCCGCAATGGTGGCTGGCCCAGCCGTTCCGTATGCTGGCCCATAACGGTGAAATCAACACACTCAAGGGCAACGTCAATTGGATGAAAAGCCATGAGATTCGCATGGCCAGCGCGACCTTTGGTGACCATGCCGAGGATATCAAGCCGATCATCGCAGGTGGATCGTCGGATTCGGCCGCATTAGACTCGGTTTTTGAGGTTTTGGTGCGCGCCGGACGTTCAGCCCCGATGGCGAAAACCATGCTGGTGCCGGAAAGCTGGTCAAAGCAGGCAGTCGAGCTGCCTCAGGCTTGGCGCGACATGTATTCTTATTGCAACTCAGTCATGGAGCCGTGGGACGGACCCGCCGCGTTGGCGATGACCGATGGACGTTGGGTATGTGCCGGACTGGACCGGAATGGCCTGCGCCCAATGCGATATGTTGTAACGGGTGACGGTCTGGTCATAGCGGGTTCCGAGGCCGGGATGGTCCCAATTGATGAGGCGTCGGTGAAGGAAAAAGGCGCGCTTGGACCGGGGCAGTTGCTGGCCGTGGATATGAAAAAAGGCAAGCTGTATCGTGACACCCAGATCAAGGACAAGCTATCGCGCGCCTTGCCGTTTGGTGATTGGGTCAGCAAGATCAACGATCTAGATACAACGCTTGCAGGCGTAACCGAAGCGCCCATGTTCTCGGGCGAAGAGCTGCGTAAGCGCCAGATTGCTGCGGGATACTCGGTTGAAGACCTCGAACAGATCCTGGCCCCTATGGCGGAAGATGGCAAAGAAGCGCTTGCTTCGATGGGGGATGACACGCCTTCGGCTGTTCTGTCGAAACAGTATCGCCCGCTCAGCCATTTCTTCCGTCAGAACTTTAGCCAGGTAACAAACCCGCCAATCGACAGTTTGCGCGAGTATCGCGTCATGTCGCTGAAAACTAGATTTGGTAACCTGAAGAACGTTCTGGACGAAGATAGCAGCCAGACTGAGATTGTGGTTCTGGAAAGTCCCTTTGTCGGCAATGCGCAATGGGAGTTGCTGGTCGGGCAGTTCAACTCTCCTTTGGCCGAGATCGATTGCAGTTTTGACCCGGGTGAGGGTCAGTTGGACTTGGCTCTGGCCCGCATCCGCGCCGAGGCGGAAGAAGCGGTGCGTTCGGGTGCAGGACATCTGGTGCTGACCGATCAGCATTCCGGGCCAGACAAGGTGGCGATGCCGATGATTCTGGCCACCAGCGCCGTACACAGTCATCTGACACGGCAGGGGCTACGGACCTTCTGCTCGCTCAACGTGCGGTCGGCAGAATGCGTCGATCCGCACTATTTCGCGGTGCTGATCGGGTGCGGTGCAACTGTTGTGAACGCATATCTGGCCGAGGATTCTCTGGCAGACCGGATCGAACGGGGCCTGTTGGATGGCACCTTGACCGAGAATGTGGCGCGATATCGCGAAGCCATCGATCAGGGCCTGCTCAAGATCATGGCAAAGATGGGTATTTCTGTCGTGTCTTCTTATCGCGGCGGCCTGAATTTCGAGGCCGTCGGCCTGAGCCGCGCCATGGTGGCCGAGTATTTCCCCGGCATGACGAGCCGGATTTCCGGCATTGGTATCCACGGCATTCGAGTCAAGGTCGAAGAGATTCACGCCAAGGGCTGGGCAAGCGGCCTGGACGTGCTGCCCATCGGTGGTTTCTACAAGGCGCGTAAATCGGGTGAGACCCATGCGTGGGAAGCGACCTCGATGCACATGATGCAAATGGCCTGTAATAGAGCCTCATATGAGCTGTGGAAGCAGTACTCGGCCAAGATGCAGTCGAACCCGCCGATCCATTTGCGCGACCTGATGGACTTCAAACCGCTGGGCAAGCCGGTGCCAATTGAAGAGGTCGAGTCGATCACATCGATCCGCAAGCGTTTTGTCACCCCGGGTATGTCGCTGGGGGCGCTGTCACCAGAGGCGCATAAGACGCTGAATGTGGCGATGAACCGGATCGGTGCGAAATCCGACTCGGGTGAGGGTGGTGAAGACCCTGCACACTTCGTGCCGGAGCCCAATGGCGATAACCCCTCGGCCAAGATCAAACAGGTGGCTTCGGGGCGGTTTGGCGTGACCGCCGAGTATCTGAACCAATGTGAAGAGCTTGAGATCAAGGTCGCTCAGGGTGCGAAGCCGGGTGAGGGTGGTCAGCTTCCGGGTATGAAGGTCACCGACCTGATCGCGCGTCTGCGGCACTCGACTAAGGGTGTGACACTGATCTCACCGCCGCCGCACCACGACATCTACTCGATCGAGGATCTGGCGCAGCTGATCTATGACCTCAAGCAGATCAACCCGCGTTGTAAGGTGACGGTGAAGCTTGTTGCGTCGTCGGGCGTTGGCACAATTGCTGCCGGTGTGGCCAAGGCGAAAGCGGACATAATCCTTATTTCGGGTCACAATGGCGGTACAGGCGCCTCGCCCGCAACCAGTATCAAATACGCCGGCCTGCCATGGGAAATGGGCCTGACCGAGGCGCACCAGGTTTTGGCCATGAACAACCTGCGCGACCGCGTCACTCTGCGCACCGATGGCGGCCTGCGCACCGGGCGTGACATCGTCATGGCCGCGATGATGGGGGCCGAGGAATACGGTATCGGCACCGCTGCATTGATCGCGATGGGCTGTATCATGGTACGTCAGTGCCAGTCGAACACCTGCCCAGTTGGTGTCTGTACGCAAGACGAATCCCTGCGTGCAAAGTTCACGGGCAACGCGGACAAGGTCGTAAACCTGATCACCTTCTATGCGCAAGAAGTGCGTGAACTTCTGGCCAGCCTAGGGGCGCGTTCGGTTGATGAGATTATCGGTCGCGCAGACCTGCTGGCTCAGGTAAGCCGGGGCTCTGCGCATCTGGACGATCTGGACCTCAATCCGCTGCTGATCACCGTCGATGGAGCGCATAACATCGTGTACAACCGCGATAAGGATCGAAATGCGGTGCCTGATACGCTGGACGCTGAGATCGTGCGCGATGCCGCCCGGTTCTTGAAAGACGGTGAAAAGATGCAGCTGTCATATGCCGTCCAGAACACGCATCGGACCGTGGGAACCCGTGTCTCCAGCCATATCGTCCAGAACTTTGGGATGCGGAACACGTTCCAGGACGACCACTTGCATGTCAAACTGCAAGGTTCGGCCGGTCAATCGCTTGGGGCCTTTGCTGCTCCGGGATTGAAGCTGGAAGTCTCAGGTGATGCCAATGATTATGTAGGCAAAGGCCTTTCGGGTGGCACAATCGTCGTGCGTCCACCGCAGGTCAGCCCGTTGCAGGCGGATGACAACACCATCGTTGGCAATACCGTCCTGTATGGTGCGACCGACGGACATCTGTTCGCGGCAGGTCGCGCGGGTGAGCGGTTCGCGGTTCGGAACTCGGGCGCAACTGTTGTGGTCGAAGGCTGTGGCTCGAACGGGTGTGAATACATGACCGGCGGTGTTGCGGTAATTCTGGGTGACATTGGAGCGAACTTTGGCGCGGGTATGACAGGCGGCATGGCCTATCTGTACAATCCCGAGGGCAAGGCCGAAGCGCTGTTGAACAACGAGACCCTGGTCACCTGTCCAGTCACGGTAGAGCATTGGTCGGATCAACTGAAAACGCTGATCCAACGCCATGTCGACGAAACCAATAGCCGCAAGGCTGCAGACATTTTGCAGCACTGGGAAGTGGAAAAGACGCATTTCCTGCAGGTCTGCCCCAAGGAGATGCTGAACAAGCTAAGCCACCCCCTGACCACCGAAGTCGCAGCGGTTCCTGCAGAATAGGATCTGCGATATCGAAAACGGTTTACCCGGCGTGTCGAATCCAACACGCCGGGTTCTCTTTTGCATATGCGCAGGGCTTCTAATTCTTGTGCAATTCGGTCTGGAACGCCTAGCTTTGGTCATTGTTTGTTCGGGAAATGCGGGCATGATCCTAAATCAATGATGTGAAAGAGGCGGAGTTTTGGTGTGCCGATAACCTATACAGACCAGTTTTATTCCTTCGATCCGGCAAACCCACCCCCCGTCGGATCCGCGATCACGGTCGATACATTTGATCTGGTTGATCAGGACGAAAATGGCGAGATTGAGGACTTTGGCGGTGACACTGTCGCCGGGCAAACGGTCTCAGATTCCTGGCCCGGAGATACCGTGACGATAAATGTTCCCGGTGTCGGAGACGTCACCTATGTGGGTATTACATTCTATCTTTCGGACGGCGTCACGCGGGTTTTCACACCTACAGACGGTCAGGTTCTTCAGGCAGGCACGCTGGTATCGACGACATTTGTGAATGTTGAAGGCCCACTGATTGTCCCAGGCGAACTTGGCCCACCTTGTTTCACGCCTGGAACACTGATCGATACGCCAGATGGGCCGCGTCTGGCTGAAGACCTGAAACCCGGAGATCTTGTTACAACAGCAGACAGCGGTGCAGAACCGGTGCTTTGGGTTGGCCGGACGACCGTAGCGGCAGAGGGTAATCTGGCACCGGTTCGGTTTGAGGCCGGGATGTTTGGCCTTGTCGAGCCGCTGGTTGTTTCTCCTCAACACCGAATGCTTATTGACGATTGGCGTGCGCAATACCTGTTTGGACATGATGAAGTTCTGATCGCAGCGCATTGTCTTGTGAACGGTGATACTGTGACACGGGTGGAAGGGGGCGAGGTCGACTATATCCATCTCTTGTTCCGCCGGCATGAGATCGTGTTCGCCAATGGGGCCAAAAGCGAAAGTTACTATCCGGGACATGCGCTGACCCAGGCCGAACAACGAACACAAGGTGAAGTTCTGGCGCTGTTCCCTGAGTTGAGTGTGCGCGGTGTTGCATCAGTCAATACGGCGCGCCCGGTTGTTCGTCCGCGGGACGGGCAAATGTTGTCGAATTAATCCGTTTCAAATGCGTCCTCTGCGGCGTATAGCAAAGCATGGCAAAGAAAGCAGCGCGCAAGTCACGCGGTAAGAATAAAAAGGCATCAGGCTCAAAGAAATCGCAAGGCCTCATCGCGCGGATGCGGCGGTGGGGGCTGCGAATCGTCTTAGGTATTGCTGTCGCGTTTTTTGCGTTGATCCTGGTTTATTCGGTCGTGAACCCTCCGATCACACATACGATCTGGTCGGAATGGCGCCGGTTGGGAAAGGTTGACCGTGACTGGGTCGCCATCGAAGAAATTTCACCCGTCATGTCCCGATCTGCAGTGGCTGCTGAAGATGCAAATTTTTGCCTGCATTGGGGTTTCGATGTTGAGGCCATTCGGGACGCGTTGGAAGATGGGGGCAATCGAGGCGCATCGACCATAACGCAGCAAGTGGTGAAGAATGTCTTCCTTTGGCAAGGGCGCAGTTGGGTGCGCAAGGCCCTTGAGACTTCGATAACCCCGGTTGTCGAAATGGTCTGGAGCAAGCAGCGCATTCTAGAGGTCTATCTGAACGTCGCCGAAACCGGGACCGGTGTGTTTGGTGTCGAAGCGGCGGCACAGAAATACTATGGGGTGAGTGCGGCAAAGATGTCGCCGGTCCAAGCCGCGCGTATTGCAGCAATTCTGCCCTCGCCGCGAAACAGATCAGTTACCGATCCTTCGGTTCGAACCCGCAGGCGTGCAGCGTCCATTCTTGATGGAGCGGCCACCATCCGCGCAGATGGACGCGCCAAGTGTTTCGAGGATTGAATCTCAAGCCGGTCAGAGGCTAAAGCTGAGGTGTATTCTCTGGTTCGATTGGAAGCTCATGGCGCGTCTGTTTCACGTTCCCCTCTCTCCCTACTGCCGCAAAGTCCGCTTATCCCTGGCTGAAAAGAAGATCGAGGTTGAGCTGGTCGAAGAACGATATTGGGAACAAGACCCGGACTTTTTGCGTCGCAATCCGGCGGGCAAGGTCCCCGTGTTGCGATTGGATGGTCAGATCATGGCCGAGAGTGCCGCGATTTGTGAATATATCGAAGAGACTCGTCCCGAGCCGCCCCTGATGCCTAAAAAGCCCGAGGCGCGTTACGAAGTCAGGCGTCTTGTTGGCTGGTTCGATGACAAGTTTCATCACGAGGTAACCTCAAAACTGCTTTATGAACGAGTGAACAAGAAGGTCACTGGGCAGGGTTATCCGGACAGCAAGAACGTCAAGGAAGGTGCAAAAGCGATCAAGTATCATTTGGATTACATGGCCTGGCTGCTGGATCACCGTCGCTGGCTGGCCGGAGATCAGATGACATTGGCCGATTTCGCCGCAGCAGCGCATCTGTCGGCGCTGGACTATATCTCGGACGTGGATTGGAACCGCAGTGCTGCGGTGAAGGACTGGTATGCGAAGATCAAGTCTCGCCCAGCATTTCGCTCGATTCTGGCGGATCAGGTGCCTGGATTCCGGCCACCGCCTCATTACGCTGATCTGGATTTCTGATAGGTTGGGGAAGGGGGCTGTCTGCCCCCTCTTGGCCCATTGGGCCAATTCACCCCCGAGGAAAATTAGGGCCAGATGAAGAACGTATCGGAATTGAAGGCACGATTGGTGGAGCAGGCCCTTGCCGAGGGGTTTGTGGCCTGCCGGGTTTGCCGTCCTTGGGACGTGCCGCAGGTGCCAGAGCGGTTAGAGGCATTTCTGCAGGCCGGATATCATGGTCAGATGGGGTGGATGGCCGAGCGGAGCCATTGGCGCGGGGATCCGTCGGCGCTCTGGCCCGAGGCGCGATCCGTGATCATGCTGGCCGAGAGTTATACGCCTGAGCATGATCCCGCAGAAGTGCTGTCGTATCCCGAATTGGGTGCAATTTCGGTTTATGCACAGAACAAGGATTATCATGATCTGGTCAAGAAACGCCTGAAGCGATTGGCGCGCTGGCTGATTGCTGAGGGCGGGGGTGAAGTGAAGGTGTTTGTCGACACGGCGCCAGTGCCTGAGAAATCTTTGGGAGAGGCAGCTGGGTTAGGTTGGCAGGGTAAACACACCAATCTGGTAAGCCAGGATTGGGGCAATTGGGCCTTCTTAGGGTCTGTATTCACGACATTGAACCTGCCTTCGGACGTGGCTGAGATCGACCATTGCGGGTCGTGCAGGGCTTGTTTGAATGCATGTCCAACAAACGCTTTTCCAGCGCCGTATCAACTGGATGCGCGTCGTTGTATTTCGTATTTAACCATCGAGCATAAGGGGCCGGTGGATGAAGAATTGCGGGGGTTACTGGGGAACCGGATATATGGCTGCGATGATTGTCTTGCAGCCTGCCCCTGGAATAAGTTCGCAGTCGCTGCCAACGATATTAGATATGCAGCGCGTGAGGAATTGAAGGCGCCGTCCTTGGCAGAGTTGGCGACGTTGGATGACACGGCTTTCAGAGCGATGTTTTCGGGCTCACCGATCAAGAGAATCGGGCGGGATCGGTTTGTGCGGAATGTGCTTTATGCGATTGGGAACTCGGCGGTACCGGCGTTGCTGCCGGTTGCTCAGACGCTGACCGATGATCCTGATCCGACGGTGGCTGATGCTGCGCGCTGGGCGGCGTCTAGGTTGTCGTAAACAGGCTGGACGCGCCGTAGGAAAACGCTACACCCGATTCTGGCGAACAGATGGAGGACCCGATGGCGCTGGCTTTGGGTGTGGATACGGGCGGAACCTATACAGATGCGGTGCTGGTTCGGGATGAGCGTGAGGTGATTGCCTCGGCTAAGTCTCTGACCACACGCGCAGATTTGGCGATTGGGGTTGGCCGGGCCATCTCGGCGGTGCTTGCAGAAGCTGAGATCGCGCCAGATCAGATCGGATTGGCATCGCTTTCGACGACTCTCGCCACCAATGCGCTGGTCGAAGGCCAGGGTGGGCGTATCGCGCTGATTTATGTCGGGTTTCGGGAAAGTGATCTGGAAAAGCATGGGTTGCGGGATGCGCTGAAAGGCGACCCGGCGTTGGTTCTGTCCGGTGGGCACAATCACGCAGGCGGTGAGAAAGAGCCGTTGGATACAAAGGCACTTGAGGCCTTCTTGAAGTCTCATGAAGGCATATCTGGTTACGCGGTTGCGGCACAATTTGCCACCCGAAACCCGGCGCATGAGCTTGAAGTTGCACGGGTGGTTGCGGAAAGAACCGGTATTCCGGTGACTTGCTCGCACCATTTGTCAGCCAAATTGAATGGACCAAAACGGGCTGTGACTGCGGTTTTGAACGCCCGGTTGATAGGCATGATTGATCGTTTGATCGGGCGGGCGCAGGACCAACTGAAAGAACAAGGTATTTCAGCGCCTATGATGGTCGTGCGTGGGGACGGGGCTTTAATGAGTGCCGAACAGGCGCGTGAACGCCCGATCGAGACGATCCTTAGCGGTCCGGCGGCATCGATTGTGGGCGCGCGTTGGTTGACGAATGCCGATAACGCGTTGGTTTCCGATATCGGTGGAACTACGACCGACGTCGCGTTGATACGGGATGGAAAGCCCGCGATTGATCCCGCAGGTGCACAAGTTGGCGGTTTCCGTACTATGGTCGAAGCCGTTGCGATGCGTACCCACGGTTTGGGTGGGGATAGCCAGGTACATGTTTTGACGGAAGGATTGCAGGGTAGTGTCTTTCTTGGCCCGCGGCGCGTGCTTCCGGTCTCGTTGATCGCTGCCGAAGCACCAGAAGTTGTTCACGCAGAGTTGGATGAACAATTGCGCGCTACAACGGTGGGTGAACACGATACCCGTTTTGCGCGGCGGGTGGCGGGTATCCCGGCTAAAGGCGTGGGCCCGCGTGAAGCTGTCTTGCTGGACCGGCTGGGCGATGGGGTGCAGGCGCTGAGTAAACTGCTGCAGACACGGATGGAACATGGCGCGCTGACGCGTTTGGTCGATCGTGGGATTGTTCAGGTTTCCGGTGTCACGCCCTCAGACGCGAGCCATGTTCTGGGTCGTCTGGACGAATGGGATGCTAAGGCGGCACACAAGGCACTGGAGCTAATGGCACGCAAGCGGGTTGGATCTGGAGAAACGCTGGTGAGATCACCTGAGGCGCTGGCGCAGATGATCGTTGATCAATTGACGGAACAAACCTCATTGACTTTGTTAGAGACTGCTTTTGCGGAGGAGATCGACGGTTTTGATCTTTCACCGCAGGTACTTGCGCGGCACGTACTAACCCATCGTGGTCTTGCCAAACACCGAGGACTGATCGCGCTGGATACCGCATTGAATGTCGATGTGGTGGGCCTAGGGGCCTCGGCACCCAACTATTACCCTGCCGTAGGTGAGCGGTTGCATTGCAATATGATCCTGCCTGAACACGCTGGTGTTGCGAATGCTATCGGAGCGGTCGTTGGTCGGATGACCCTGCGCCGGTCAGGCACTGTTACGTCTCCCGCTGAAGGCCGCTATCGGGTGCATCTGGAAGAAGGGCCACAAGATTTCTCGGATTCAAGCGCTGCCCTGAAGGTACTTGAAACAGCTTTGCGTGGAGAGGCCGAAGGTGCCGTGCGCGAAGCAGGGGCCGAGGATATTCGAGTGACGGTCGAGCGCGACATTCGCACCGCAAAAATTGAGGCGCAGGAGGTGTTTGTCGAGGCGTCGGTCACGGTCGAGGCCAGCGGACGGCCTCGGGTGGCGGTAGGGTAGCCCCGGCAGGGGCTACCGGCGTCCTTATTCAGCCGCGCTGGAGCGTTTTGGCAGCACCCAATCCGGGCGCGGGAAGTGGCAAGTATAACCGTTCGGGATACGTTCCAGATAATCCTGGTGTTCTGGCTCGGCTTCCCAGAAATCTCCGACAGGCTCGACCTCGGTCACGACTTTGCCGGGCCAGATGCCGCTGGCATTCACATCGGCAATCGTGTCTTCTGCCACCTGTTTTTGGGCATTGTCCACGTAATAGATCGCAGAGCGATAGCTCATGCCGCGATCATTGCCCTGACGGTTCAAGCTGGTGGGGTCGTGAATCTGGAAGAAGAACTCCAACATTTCACGATAGGTGATCTGTGCCGGGTCGAACCAAATCTCGATTCCCTCTGCATGGGTGCCATGGTTTCGATAGGTGGCGTTGGGTACGTCACCGCCGGTGTATCCGACACGGGTGCGGGACACGCCCGGCAATTTGCGGATCAGGTCCTGCATGCCCCAAAAGCAGCCTCCGGCCAGAACGGCGCGTTCATCGGTCATCTGATTTCCTCCACATGGATCAGGAATTCGCCATAGCCCTCGTCCTCCATATCGTCGCGATGGATGAACCGCAGCGAGGCGGAATTGATGCAATAGCGTAGCCCACCATGTTCGCGCGGGCCATCGGGGAAGACATGGCCCAGGTGGCTATCGCCGTGTTTCGAGCGGACTTCGGTCCGGATCATGCCATGGGTGGTGTCGCGAAACTCTTCGACATGCTCATGCACGATGGGTTTGGTAAAGCTGGGCCAGCCACAGCCGGATTCGTACTTATGGGTCGATGCGAACAATGGTTCGCCCGAGACGATATCAACATAGATGCCGGGCTCCTTGTTGTTCAACAGTTTGCCTGTGCCCGCGCGTTCGGTCCCGCTGCGTTGAGTGACGTGGAACTCCTCCGGCGAAAGGGCGGCGATGGCCTCAGGGTCCTTGGTGAAACGGGACATGGCTCCTCCGATTCTATTGGTTTCGACCAATAAATGGGGTTCTAAGGGGGAAAGCAAAGGCTTGTTACATCGGCTCGCGCAGTCGTGCGCAATCTTAGGCCAGCTTGGCGACGGGTTGGCGTGACAATTGCACGGCCAAAATACCCAATGTGGTGATCAGTACGCCGATCGCATCAAGTGGCCCCAATTTTTCACCCAGCAGGAGGGCCGCTATGGCAACACCGAAGACCGGGTTGAGGAAATGGAAGGTTGCCGCACGGATCGGGCCGATCCGGTCCAGCAGCAGGAACCAAATCAGCGTGGCCAAAAGGCCGGGGAACAGCGTGGTGTAAGTAAAAGCCAGTATGAACGGAACGGTTGGGTGGATGTAGATGGTTTCAAAGATCGGGGCGGCGACGAACAGCGCCGCTGCGCCTACAAGCATTTGCAGCCCCACTACCATCATGAAATTGCCGCCAGAGGTCGCTCCGCGCACCGCCAGCGTAGCAAAAGTGAGTGCAAGTGCTCCGAACCCGCAGAGCATGACCCCAAACAGGTCAATGCCAGCCCCGATCCGGCTGCCCATGATCAAGGCGACACCGGCAAAGCCTGCAAACAAACCGATGATACCCACCGGACGCAGTTTTTCGCCCAGCAGTAGCCATCCAGCCAAGGCGACAAGTAATGGCATAGTTGATGCAATGATCGCAGCCATCGATGCTTCTACGGTCTGCATGGCGAAGAAATTTAGACCCAAATAAAGGGTATTTTGACAGATTCCGAATAGGATTGTGGCGCGCCATTGGGCAGGCGTCAGATTCCAGCTCTGCCCCATGGCACGCGCGATCGCCACGCCGAGCATTCCCGAAATGAGAAACCGCAGCGCAAGCGAGAACAGGGGTGAGGCATCGGCAACAATGATCCGTGCCGAGGTAAAGGCCGATGACCAGATCAGGGCAAACACAAGCCCCATAGCGATGGCGCGCAGATCCATTTCGGCCTCCTTGGGAAATTGGGGCGACTGTCACCGGTTTTCGCGACAACCGCAAGGAAAAGGGGCCGCCCGGTGGCGACCCCTTCGATCTTGTGATCTGTCTACGGTAAATTAGCCGTTGACGCTGTCCTTCAGGGCTTTCGCGATGGTCATCTTGACCACTTTGTCGGCCTCTTTCTTGAACTGCTCACCGGTCGCAGGGTTGCGCACCATGCGCTCGGGGCGCTCGCGGCAGTAGATTTTGCCAACGCCGGGCAGGGTCACGGCACCACCGGCGGATACTTCGCGGGTGATCAGGCCGGTCATGGCCTCCAGCGCAGCGTTTGCGGATTTCTTGTCAGTTCCCATTTCCTCAGCGAGAGCAGCCACCAGCTGAGTCTTTGTCATAGGCTTTGCCATTTCTTGGTCTCCTTAACGTGCCCGATCTATAGGGCCTCACCGCGTAACTGTAACGGGATATTGTGGCCAAACACAACGAATAGTAGCACCAGAAACCTCAAAAATAGGGGGAATTCGTTGCTTTTTTGCTTCAGAGAAAGGCCGTTTCGTCGAACGAACGCAATTTCCGGCTGTGCAAGCGTTCTAGCGGCATGCCGCGTAAGTGTTCCATCGCCCGGATTCCAATGGCCAGATGGCGGCTGACCTGAGTCGTATAGAATGCCGAAGCCATGCCGGGAAGCTTTAATTCACCGTGCAGAGGTTTGTCCGAGACACAGAGCAATGTGCCGTAAGGCACCCGGAACCGGTAGCCATTTGCAGCAATAGTCGCGCTTTCCATATCTAGCGCAATCGCACGGGACTGGCTGAGCCGTTGCACCGGCCCGGACTGATCGCGAAGCTCCCAGTTGCGGTTATCGACGGAGGCGACGGTGCCTGTCCGCATGATGCGTTTCAGCTCGTAGCCTTCCAACTCAGTTACCTCGGCCACAGCCTGTTCCAGAGCGACCTGGACTTCGGCCAGCGGTGGGATCGGCACCCAGACGGGCAGGTCGTCGTCCAGCACCTTGTCCTCGCGCAGGTAGGCATGTGCCAGTACGAAATCTCCCAGTGCCTGCGTGTTGCGCAGACCGGCGCAGTGACCAACCATCAACCAGGCGTGCGGGCGCAGAACCGCTATGTGGTCGGTGGCCGTTTTGGCATTCGATGGTCCGACGCCGATATTGACCAGCGTGATCCCAGACCCATCCGCGCGTTTCAGGTGGTAGGTTGGCATTTGCGGCAGTTTCAACGGCTGTTCGATTGCCGCTTCTGGATCAGCGATCTCGGCATTTCCAGTCGAGACAAAGCTGGTATAGCCGCTGTCGGGATCGGACAATTGCGCGCGCGCATAGTTTTCGAATTCAGAGACGTAGAACTGATAGTTTGTGAACAGAACGTGGTTCTGGAAATGGCTCGGGTCCGTTGCGGTGTAATGCGACAGCCGCGCAAGAGAGTAATCTACGCGCTGGGCGGTGAATAGCGCCAGAGGCTCGGCATCGTTCTCAGGCTCGTTGATACCATTTACGATGTCGTCATTGGTTGTGTTCAGATCGGGCACATCAAACGCATCACGCAACGTGAAACCGGCTGCGCCTTGGTGCGGAACCACCAGATCCGGGTTGTTGGCCACGGCGAAATGCACCGGGATCGGGGTCTCCGAGGCTCCAATTGTTACCGGCTGATCGTGATTCTTGATCAATAGTGCGATTTGCTGGGTCAGATATGACCGGAACAGATCGGGCCGGGTGACCGTTGTCGCATGCGTGCCCGGTTCGGATACATGACCGAAGCTTAGTCGGCTGTCGACCTGTGCGTAGGAAGAGGTCCTGATCCGGATTTCAGGGTAGAACGCCCGGAATCTTTCGGTAGGAGCGCCATTTTTGAGCGCGTCAGCAAACTTGTCGCACAGGAACTTTGTCGCTTGTTCATAAAGCTCTTCCAAGCGCGCGACAGCGGCCAGCGGGTCTGTAAATTTCTCGGGGTTGGGAACGTCAGGGGTTTGGATCGTTGTCATGCAAGGGGTTCCAGAAGGTCGATCTTTTTAAATGTGCGTACGTCTATCAGCCCAAGGTCTGAGATCCGCAGCTCAGGGATCACGACCAGGGCCAACAAAGAATGCTGCATATATGCGTTGTTGAGTTCACAGCCACAGGCTTTCATCGCCTCGACCATCTTTTCGGCTTTGGCTGCAACTTCGGCGGCTGGGCTGTCGGACATCAGGCCCGCTATGGGCAATTCAACCAGCGCCAGTTCTTCACCGTCTCGAAAAATTGTGATGCCGCCGCCCACTTCCGCCAGTCGGTTTGCAGCCAGAGCCATCTGCTCGCGGTCAGTGCCGACAACGATCATGTGGTGGCTGTCATGCGCCACGGTCGAGGCCATGGCCATTTTGCCCTGATACCCAAAACCTGAAACAAAGGCGTTGGTCACCCCGCCCGTGGCGCGGTGGCGTTCAACCAACGCGATCTGGCAAACCTCGCGTTCGCCTTCAACAAGCCCTTCGATAATAGGCAATTCTGACTTCAGCGCCTGCGTCGGGGCTTGATTCTCAACGACGCCGATCACATTAGCCATGACGCGGTTGGCGCCAGCGGGGGCTGTAATCTCAAAGTCGGTCGAGGACAGCTCATGTCCCAGATGGACAGTGTTCCGTGCCTTGGCGGGCCAATCCAGATGCGGACAGTCGACTGTCACCGTTCCGTTTTCAGCCACGACCCGGCCCCGCGCAATAACAGTTTCGATTGGTAGACTACTCAGGTCAGAACTCAGAATAATGTCGGCTCGCCGACCCGGTGTGATCGAGCCGATTTCACGTTCCAGCCCAAAATGAGTCGCTGTGTTAATGGTAGCCATTTGAAGCGCGACCAGAGGATCACATCCGCACGAGATTGCATGGCGCACCACACGGTTCATATGACCATCATTGACCAGAGTACCCGAATGGCAGTCGTCGGTACACAGAATGAAGTTGCGCGGATCCAGCCCCTTTTCGGTCACGGCAGTGATCTGGCTTTCCACATCATACCAGGCAGACCCCAGCCGCATCATCGACCGCATCCCCTGACGGACCCGAGCAATGGCATCGTCCTCGCAGGTGCCTTCATGGTCATCAGCGGGGCCACCAGCGACGTATGCTGAAAAATCAGACCCTAAATCAGGCGATGCATAGTGCCCGCCCACTGTTTTTCCCGCTCGCTGCGTGGCAGCAATTTCCGCAAGCATCTTCGGGTCGCCATATATGACCCCGGGAAAGTTCATCATCTCTCCCAACCCAATAATGCCGGGCCACGACATCGCTTCAGCCACATCCTCGGCTGTAATCTCATATCCTGTGGTCTCCAGGCCCGGTGCCGAAGGTGCGCAGGACGGCATCTGGGTAAAGATATTCACGGGCTGCATAAGCGCTTCGTCATGCATCAGGCGCACGCCTTCAAGGCCAAGCACATTGGCGATCTCATGCGGGTCGGTGAACATCGAGGTGGTGCCATGTGGAATGACTGCGCGGGCAAACTCTGCAGGCGTCAGCATGCCCGATTCGATATGCATATGCGCGTCGCAAAGTCCGGGAATCATATACCGGCCGTCTGCCTCGATGACCTGAGTTTCAGGACCGATGCAATAGGAGGCATCCGGACCCACAAAGGCCACGCGTCCCGCAGCGATGGCGACATCATGATCCGGCAGGGCTTCTCGGCTGTGTACATTCACCCAGATACCGCCGCGGATCACCATATCGGCAGCTTCGCGGCCTGCAGCAACAGCGATAAGACGAGGGGTGGTATCGGGCCAACTTGGGAAGGGAGTGTATTCCATGGCCCAACTTTCACGAATGAAGCAAAAGGTGCAACCCCCACCGGTAAGGTATCATCCAATCATCACAATTCATGCCAACCGCAGCGCGCCAGCGCTGCTACGCCCAACCAGAGGAAATGCCCAAAGGGCATTGAGGATGGGCGGGAGCGCCCCGGTCTAGTTTTGAGTGTCGGCTGCGATTTCGGAGCGCAGCCAGTCAACAAAAACCAATGCGCCCGGCGTTTCCTCAGCTTGAGGTGACAGCAGCAAATAGTATGCCTCGGGCATGGCGGCACGGTGAGAGAACGGCGCAATTAGGCGACCTTCGTCAAGTAGGCGTTTGGCGATCATGTCATGGGCTAGGCACAATCCGCCTCCAGCCATCGCGACTGACAGGCTGACCAGATAGGTCGTCGAGTAGGTAACCTGCGGTTTCTCCCAAATTAGACCCTGATCTGTGATCCAACTCTCCCAATTCGACAGCAAGTTCGAACAATCAAAAAGAGGCTGTTCTTGCAAGGTCTCAAGCGTTACCCGGAAGCCCGGAGCACAGACGGGATAATAGTGATCGGTCTGCAATAGTTCTGTGCGCACCGTGTCGGCAGGACGCAGCGAATATCGAATTTCGACCGCCGCACCCTCAGCCATTTCGCGTGGCTCCCACAGCTCGGTGAAGATGTTCAAATGCACATCCGGGTGCAGTTTCCGAAACCGGGGAAGACGCGGCGCCAGCCAGTTGACGGCAAATGTTATGTTGCTCTGCACCTGAACCGCGTTTTGTTGCGCCCCCGTGACGGCCTGGGTGCCCCTTACAAGCGTCCGAAACGCCTCGCGCACAACCGGCAAATAGGTGATGCCTGTTTCGGTCAGTTCCAATGCGCGCGGGCGACGCAGGAACAACGGCTGGCCCAGATACCCCTCCAGCGATTTGACCTGCTGACTAACCGCACTTTGCGTCATATTCAGATCCCGTGCCGCACCTGTAAACGACAGGTGACGGGCCGCTGCCTCAAATGTGCGCAGCCAACCCAGAGGAGGAAGTGGTTTCCGCATATGCATAACTCCGCCAGTAGTTTTACTTATGAATTAGGTGTGTTTTTTTCGTTGGTCAAACTTTTGCAGTGCAGGCACGATTTACCCAATGCCCCAATCGCCCCACGAAGGAGTCCGGTATGAGCGTCACCAACCTGCGCCCCAACATTGATCATTGGTCCGAACGTGTTGATATGGCCGCAGCCTTCCGCTGGACCGAGCGTCTCAACATGCATGAAGGGGTGGCGAACCATTTTAGCCTGGCGGTCAATGCAGACGGCACGCAGTTTCTGATGAATGCCAACCAGATGCATTTCTCGCGGATCAAAGCGTCAAATCTGCTGCTACTGGATGCCAACGACAATAATGTCATGGATCAGCCCGGAGCGCCGGACCCGACGGCATGGGGGTTGCACGGATCAATCCACCGCCATTGCCACCATGCGCGTTGTGTGATGCACGTGCATTCGATTTTTGCGACGGTTCTGGCCTCACTGGCGGACAGCACCCTGCCGCCGATTGATCAAAACACCACAACCTTCTTCAATCGCTATGTGATCGATGAGGAATTCGGTGGTCTGGCATTCGAAAGCGAGGGCGAACGATGTGCTTCGATGCTGTCAGACCCGATGAAAAAGGTCATGGTCATGGGCAATCATGGGGTTCTGGTGATCGGTGACGGCCCTGCAGATGCCTTTAATAGACTCTACTATTTTGAACGCGCCGCTGAAACTTACATCCGTGCGCTTCAAACTGGCCAGCCCTTGCGCATTCTGTCCGACGAAATTGCGGAAAAGACCGCACAGGAATTGGATGACTATCCCGGTCAGGCCGAGGCGCATCTGCGCGAAATTAAAGCAGTCCTGGATGCCGAAGGCTCGGACTACGCAACCTAATACCCCCTCTAAGGAGTTTCAGCCATGACTGACGTTCATGATGCAGAAGCCGCCCGCTGGAATTACCGCCCCGACGGTCCGGTCGGTCTGAATCCTTTGTTCAATTGGCCGCCGCGCCCCGCTGAGATCCTGCATTGGTACAGAGGGGCTTGGCTGCCGCTTACGTCGCTGACTCTGTGCATGGCCTTGGCAATGGTTGCATATTTTGCGTTTTTGCCTGCATTAGAGACTATGCAATCCTTCGCGCCTGGTTGGATGTTCCGCGTTTGGCTATTGAATATGCTCCCTCAGATCCTGGTTGCTGGGGGCCTGCATTGGAGGCTTTACATGCGCAAAGGGCAGGGCATGTATAAAAAGTTCGACCGTCGGGACCTGACTCGGAACAACGGTTCATTCACTTTTCGAAACCAGGTTTTGGATAATATCTGGTGGACCTTGGGCAGCGCGATGACTGTGGCCACGGTCTATCAATGGATAATCTATTGGGCGATGGCGAACGGCTACGTGCCAGTCATAACTTGGGCCGCAGCGCCGGTCTGGTTCGTGATCTGGATGCTGCTGATTCCGATGTGGTCCGGGCTGCATTTCTACTGGGTCCATCGGTTGGAGCATCACCCGAAACTCTATAAACACGTCCATGCCGTGCATCACCGCAACGTCAATATCGGGCCGTGGTCAGGGATATCGAACCACTGGTATGAAAACCTGCTTTATTTTTCGACCTACTTCATCCATCTGATCGTGCCCTCGCACCCGCTGCATCTGTTGTTTCATGTTTACTTTCAGCAGATCAGCCCGGTTCTGTCCCATTCGGGCTTTGAAAAGCTAAAGGCTGGCGAGACGGACGCAGCGCGGGCAGGAGATTTCTTCCATCAGCTTCATCACCGGTATTTCGAGTGCAACTATGGCACTTCTGAGATTCCGTTCGATAAGTGGTTCGGGACCTATCACGACGGCTCAGCTGAGGCGACAACACGGACTCGGGCGTATAAGAAGCAGATGTATACCTAGAAGACTAATGCCGCGAAGGTCCGGACATAGTCAGATAAGCCCTGATTAGTGTCTGATCAGCCCTTTTCAAACAGTGCGATTAAAGCAATGTCATCCTTGTTGGGGCCGGCGGCTAGCTCACCATATATACGCACTTCGGCAAATGACATATTGCTGATTTGTTCAGCCTCGAGAGCGCCGAATGCATCGGAAAACCCCAGCGCCTCAAAGTGCTTTGCGTTGATTGACAGGGCGAATTGTGCGCCGGGACGCGCGACCCGCAAGAGCGCGGGCAAGGCCTCGGGCCCCAAGTGGCCATGAGTGAACGTTCCGGAGGAGACCACGCCTGCATAGCTGTCACGCGGGACGGGCAGGCCCTGATTCAGATCGGCCTCGATCGCGTCTCGGTAGATATCCTTGCGCATCGCCTGATCCAGCATTTCAGCACTTATATCAGTGGCGTCAATCGGGCCAACGCCCAGCCCCGCCAAAACCGCACCACATAACCCCGTTCCCGCTCCAACATCCAATACCGGCCCCTGACCACCGGCAGCAACGAAAGCGCGCGCTGTGTGGATGTGGAGTTGATAGTCTTCCAGTGCGGCAAAATTGTCGTCGTAGTCTCCGGCCCATTCAGCGTAGAGACGCTTGTTCTCTTCAGGCGACTTCAAGGAATAGGCGGCGCGTAGATCGGGTGTTTTGTTGCTCATACATCAATGAAGGCGCATCAGAGGATTCGAATCAAGTGCGTCCATCCGGCGCTTGCATCCCCGGGCCGGGCGGATCATCAAAGGAGCTATGACTCAGACACTTTTTTCCTTCGGCCACGGCTATTCTGCCCGAGCGACATCGAAGCGACTTGATCCAGCATCCTGGCGGATCATCGGAACCTCGCGCGATCCAAAGCAAATTGAGACCATTCGCGCGTCGGGCGCCGAGCCGATTGTCTGGCCGGGGGGACGGCCTGACCTGGAAGGTGTCACACATGTATTGATCTCAACCGCGCCTACAGCAGATGGTGACCCTGTATTGGCAGAGTTGCGCGATGAGATTGCCGCCCGCGCCGGGCAATTCAAATGGGTTGGGTATCTGTCGACCACAGCGGTTTATGGTGATCACGATGGGGGTTGGGTGGATGAGACCACCGCGCCCGAACCTACCGCCGAACGAGGTCGGTGGCGCGTGCGTGCAGAAACGCAGTGGGCAGATATCCCGGACCTACCGTTACATACATTCCGATTGGCGGGCATTTATGGGCCGGGGCGTGGACCGTTTTCCAAGCTCAAGAGAGGTGGCCTGAGACGGATCATCAAGCCGGGGCAGGTATTCTCGCGTATTCATGTTGATGATATTGCACAGGTGTTGATCGCATCGATGGCCAAACCCAATCCGGGCGCGATCTACAATGTCTGCGATGATGAACCGGTGCCACCGCAGGATGTGATCGGCTATGCGGCCGAGCTGCAGGGACTGCCGTTACCGCCTGCTGTGCCGTTTGATGAGGCTGATCTGACTCCGATGGCCCGTAGTTTTTACGATGAAAACAAACGCGTTCGGAATGATCGGATTAAAGAAGAGTTGGGTATCTCACTGCTCTACCCAAATTACCGGGTTGGGTTAGAAGCGTTGATGGAACCCTCGTGATCACTGCGCCTTGTCAAGAAACAGATGCAGGTAGTATGGGGATGCGATGAAGGATCGCTCAGCCACCCTGAAGATTACGGTTTCTACTCTCACCCGGCAGCGCCCCGAAATGCTGGCTGCATTGATCGAGAGCTGGGGCGAGATGAAGCTGCCGCCTGATTGCTCAGTGCGATGCCTTGTGGTCGAAAACGACAGTTCACCGCTTAGCAAGGATACCGTGCGGGCAGCGGGGGCTGTTCTGCCCAACGGGGCGGGTCTGGATTATGTCCTTGAGGCCGAGCCTGGCATTCCTTTCGGGCGCAACCGTGCAGCGCGCGAGGCGCTTGAACAGGGTTCGGATCTGCTCTGTTTTGTTGATGATGATGAAGTGGTGGCATCCGATTGGCTTGAGAGTTTGGTTGCCGGTTATCGCAAGAGTTCCTCTGTGTTGTTGGGTGCGCCGCTCCGCGCCGCAGGGCCGACTGGGCAGGAAACCGCAATGCAGCGGCTGATGCTGCGCAACATCAGCAATCGATATCTCGACAAGGAAAACGCCGCCGCCAGGAAGGCGACATTGAACGATACCGGCGGTGTTACCATCGTGACCAACAACTGGCTGGGCGAGACGAGGTTGTTCAGCGAAACCGGGCTTTGGTTCGATGAAACCATGCGGATGACGGGCGGAACGGACGCAAAGTTCTACGCCGAGACCGTTGCCGCCGGTTTACCTGTGGGCTGGGTGCCTGATGCGTTCGTTTATGAAACCATTCCGCCCGAACGCCTCTCGTTCTTGTATCAGGCTGCCCGAGGGCGGGACCAGTCCAACACGCATATGCGGCGCAAGCTTGATCAGAAGCCGACAAAGGCGATCTTGGGTTTCCTGAGCGCCCCCTTGCGGCTGGTGGCACTGCTGGGGGCAATCCTGTTGTTTCCGTTCCAACCGGATCGACGGTTGATCCAGATCGCCCGCACGGCTGGGTGGCTGGTCGGCGTATTGGGAATTCCCTTTGGCTACAAATCAGCCCTTTATAAGAAAGTCAGTGGCCACTGAACCTGTGTCGACAGACAGCTTGACGCTGGCGTCAGTCAGGCAATGCACAGCGGTCAGCATCGTAGATCCATTTGCGTCGCCACCCCCACGTGCTCAAATTGCGAGTCACGCTGAAGCCCAACGGTGAAAATGCAATCGCGTGCTTTAGCGTCCGGCTGCGCGAAGACGTTCAAGTGATAGTTTTGAGTTATCGATATCATCGAAAAACAAAACTTATGTGAATGGCTTGGATTTGCTAAATCTACATCCAAACAGAAAGAACGAGTCGTTAATGCTATTTCCTACAATGAAGGCAGGGCTGATCCGCGCGATCCCGCGTAATGCCCATGCCAAGGACGAGCGCAAAAACACTCAAGACCCCTGTTTCTCGTTTCAAAGTTAACCGCGCGACGCACACATCTAGCCAGTACTGGAGATCGATATGGACGGAAGTGATACCCCCAACATGGGCAAATGCCCGGTAATGCATGGCGCCGAGGCCCGGTCCAACCGGGATTGGTGGCCGAACCAACTTAACCTGTCGATTCTGCATCAGCATAGCCCTGCATCGAACCCGATGGGCGAGACATTTGACTATGCCGAAGAATTCAAAAAGCTCGACCTGAAGGCGCTGAAGGAAGACCTTTACGTGCTGATGACAGATTCGCAGGACTGGTGGCCAGCGGACTATGGTCACTACGGCGGCTTGTTCATCCGTATGGCCTGGCACGCTGCAGGTACCTATCGGACGGCGGATGGCCGTGGCGGTGCCTCGACCGGCAATCAGCGGTTCGCGCCTCTGAACAGCTGGCCGGACAATGGCAACCTGGACAAGGCGCGCCGTTTGCTGTGGCCGATCAAGCAGAAATACGGCAACCAGATTTCCTGGGCTGACCTTTATATTCTGGCGGGCAACTGCGCGATTGAATCCATGGGTGGAACGACCTTTGGTTTCTCGGGTGGCCGCGAAGACATCTGGGCACCCGAAGAAGACATCTATTGGGGTGCCGAAACCGAATGGCTGGCCCCAACCGAGAACCCGCACAGCCGCTATTCGGGCGAGCGTGATCTGGAAAACCCGTTGGCCGCCGTTCAGATGGGTCTGATTTATGTGAACCCCGAAGGTCCCGATGGTGAGCCGAACGTTCTGGCCTCGGGCCGCGACATCCGTGACACCTTTGGTCGGATGGCAATGAACGACGAGGAAACCGTCGCTCTGGTCGCGGGTGGCCACACTTTTGGCAAGGCGCATGGTGCGGGCGACCCCAACCTGGTCGGCCCCGAACCCGAAGCCGCCCCGATCGAGGACATGGGCTTTGGCTGGATCAACGACTTCGGAACCGGCAAGGGTGACGACACGACCACCTCGGGCATTGAAGGCGCGTGGACCGCGAACCCGATCAAGTGGGACAATGGCTATTTCGATCTGTTGTTCGGCTATGATTGGAACCTGACCAAAAGTCCCTCGGGCACTTGGATCTGGGAACCGGTCGACGTGAAAGACGAAGACATGGCGCCGGCGGCGCATGATCCGTCCAAGAAGGTCAAGACCATGATGACCACCGCCGACATGGCGATGCGCATGGACCCGATCTATGGTCCGATCTCGAAACGCTTCCATGAAAACCCAGAAGAGTTCGCCGACGCCTTCGCTCGCGCCTGGTTCAAACTGACCCACCGCGACATGGGTCCACGTGCGCGTTATCTGGGAGCAGAAGCTCCGAGCGAAGAGCTCATATGGCAAGACAATGTCCCTGCCGTCGATCATGCGCTTATTGACGACGCCGATGTGGCCGATCTCAAAGCAAAGATACTCGCAACCGGGTTGTCGGTTTCGGATCTGGTGTCGACCGCATGGGCTTCGGCTTCAACCTTCCGCGGATCGGACATGCGTGGCGGTGCCAACGGTGCGCGTATTCGCCTGGCCCCGCAGAAAGATTGGGAGGTCAACGAGCCGCTGAAACTGTCCAAGGCGCTGGATGCGCTGGAAGGGGTTCAGGCTGCGTTCAATGATGGACAGTCTGGTGGCAAGAAAGTTTCCTTGGCAGATATTATTGTCCTAGGTGGCGCTGCAGCCATCGAACAGGCAGCCAAAGCTGCAGGCCATGACGTTGACGTGCCCTTTACCCCAGGCCGCACCGATGCCGCGCAAGAGCAGACGGATGTGGACAGCTTTGCAGTGATGGAACCCAACGCCGACGGTTTCCGCAACTACCTGCACAAGGAGTACTCGGTTCCGGCCGAGGCTCTGCTGGTGGACAAGGCGCAATTGCTGACACTGTCTGCGCCTGAGATGACGGCACTTGTCGGTGGGATGCGGGTGCTAGGTGCAAACTTCGGTGGCACCTCTCATGGAGTGCTCACCGACCGGGTTGGTACGCTCAGCACTGACTTCTTTGTGAATCTTTTGGATATGGGAACCGAGTGGAAGCCGTCAGGTGATGGCGTTTACGAGGGTCGTGATCGGGCGAGCGGCGAAGTGAAGTGGACAGGTACCCGCGCGGATCTGGTCTTTGGTTCGAACTCGCAGTTGCGGGCGCTGGCCGAGGTCTATGGTCAGGACGATGCGGGCGGTAAATTTGTCTGCGACTTCGTTTCGGCCTGGAACAAGGTGATGAACGCGGATCGATATGATTTGAACTAACCCTGTGACAACCGCAGTGAATTGAGCCGCCCGAGGAGACTTGGGCGGCGTTTTCGTTCGCCCGAGTTTAGGTTGCCTACCGATCATTGGGTATGATTCCGCTGAAAGGTCGTCCACCTCGTTGCTGTGAGTTTCTTTTTAGCAGGTTTGTGGGGTAAATTATGAAGCTAACATATTGTTTTCATTAAGATGGAGAAGAAACCGAGCGGAAATGTGAAGTTTTTTCAAAATGGGGGTTGCAGGTCTCAGGCCTAATCCGTAAATACCCCTTCACCGGCGCTGCTGAGGTGGTTGCTGGGACGCTGGGAACGGCGGAGACGAGCCGGAGAGACGGTTGAGACGCATCGGAGAGACGGT
>NZ_JBQFVT010000022.1:0-21660 GCF_056539905.1 Ruegeria sp. AP7
CGGTTGGAGCAGGAGCCATCCACCCCATCAGCTTTGGCAGGCTGCGACCGCGGCATCTTGAATACTCCGCGAAGGTCCGAATTGGGCCGCGTTTTCTCCGTCAAAGTGCGCCGTTCGCATGCAGTCGCGTTACTACGCGATCGGTCATGTTGGCGCAGCGTTTGCCGCCGAATGGGAAGATCGCATCGAACCCGCCCCGAACCCGGTGTTCGATGGTGTTGCGCAACCGGCGACGGGCGCGGAATAGGCGTGTTTTCACGGTTATCGGGTTGATCTGAAGCTCATTTGCAATGGCAAGAATGCTCATATTTTCTGCCTCGCGCAGAAGAAAAGGCAATCTCAGAATTGGCGGCAGCTCTAAAACGGCCGTTTCGAGAAAATCTCTCAATTGCGCGCGTCCAAGCATTGCATCGGGAAGTTCAGAATTTTGCCCTGGGAAAGGTATCACACTAAGTGAATTGGTTTCGTCCACTGTGTCATACTCTTCAGCATCACGCGTTCGCCTGCGCTGCATTCGCGCGGCATTGATCACGATCCGGGTGATCCAGGTAGAATAGCTGGCCTGTTCACGAAACCCCTCCAACTTGCTGAACGCCGAAAGATAAGCCTCCTGCAGCGCTTCTTCTGCTTCGGCATCGCTATCCACGATACCTCGGGCAACACGAAACAGGGGGGGTCAGGCGGCGGATCAGTTCCCGGACGGCCAGTTCGCTTCCTTCACGCGCAGTATTTACAAGCTCGGCTTCCGACTTGGCCGCATCGTTCGCGGCTTGTTGCCTGAGGCTCAATTGAACTTTCATGATCTGTCTTCCTTGTGAACGGTGCCTTCTGAAAGGATCTTTTGGACCAATGGAAATGCGTGCAGGACGTCTTCCGACACATCGCTTTTGTCGTTTGAACTTCCCTCCCAGCCAGTGCGGTCGGGTGTTCCAACCACAATGCGACCGACCATCGTTGCCATCTCGTGCGGTAGACAATAATAGTCATAAACGCCGAGTGCCGTCAGGGTGATTTCAAAATACTCATCCGGAAGCAAAAAGTCGCTTTCCCATGGGGCAGCCTCAGCGGGAATGCGACGCCTTCGATCATAGTTTGCCGGATGATAGGCAGTTGCAGTATGGCTGTTGCCGGGATCGCGATTGATGAAACGGATGGTGGTGCCCGGAGACACCGCAATCCCAATAGGATCATACCAGATGCGCTCACCCCGCGGGCTTCCGCGCATCTCTATCGTAGTGGCAAGGCGTGCTAGCACGACCCGGGAACCGGCGGAGGTAGCAATTGCACATCCCCGCCAGCCTAACGGCATGGCGTCGCGTGAAGATCATTCTGCCAGACGCTCTTTGGCTGTTTCGTCGTGAACAAGAACGACATGCGCGTGTGGCTTGTCCACCCCGGGATGCCCGGCATTGAAGTATATGTCAGTCGAGCTGACGGTGTGCGATCCGATGTTCAGGCCGTCAAACGATGTACCGTTTTGCAGATCGTCGTGCGGTGTCATGTAAACCGTGGCTGACAATCGACCGTCGCGATCATAGGCGAGAAACGGGCCCGCGGGCAGTGTGGCCGGGTCGACGAAAAGTGTTCCTAGACCTGGGATGAACTCGGGTAGTGGGAGAACATCGCTCACTTTCACATAGGGATCACCGGTGGGGGCATTCGCGAGTGCTTGCTCATCATGCGCTATGGCAGCTGGTGTCGTGGCTATGATAAACCCAACGGCTATTGCGGTCGTTCTAAGCATGGTTAAGTCCTCTCCAGGGTTTTCTTTGGATGCGCATTTTTTGCGCTCCTGATTCTTTGGATGCAAGACGGGCGAAAAGGTTCCCTAAATTCGACGAAATCGCGCGAAAAGATCGTAATGCGCTAAATGCCGAATTCGTCAGCGATGTTTGAATTCAATTGCTTCCAGATTTAGCGCTCGCGGCGAATATCCGGAAAGCAGGCTGCATCCTCAATATCGCGGAGTATATCCAAAGTCGCTTTTGGGTCGTCTTCATCGGAGCTGTAAGGTGGCTGATATCGAATGCTGCTCTCACCCCGATGTCGGCAGCGAGCCCATAGTTCTAGATGCTGCATCTTGAATGAGTGACTGCGAAACTATGATTGCTGCCATTGGTCTGCGCAAGGTGGCCTATGGCTGACCTTCATTTGCGGGTTGCGATGCTGCGTTGCAGCTGGTTGGAGCCGCCATTGGCTGCTATCAAATCGTTCTCGGACAATCGATGTCGAGTAACACGGGCGCCCGCATTAGAGCCGGTGATAGCGGCACATTGAACCCGGACTCATTGAAAACCAGCAGCATCGTAGCGCCGAATCCGCGACCAGCTTGCTAGCAAACCCGTGAGGCCGACTTTCCAATCCACGCCGGACTTAAAATTCGGCCTTTCAATTTCCCTGATTCCGAGCTTCCAGCCGTTCCAGATTTACAACCGTCGAAAGCATAAGACGATCATGGCTCCAATCCTGGGTTTGACGAACCGAGGCCGACCCAATGGCAATCACAACAACCAGAGAAAGCGTCAGCCCAAAGAAATTTGCGGACAATTGTGTGGTCGTTACGGGCGCATCGGTCAGGGCGATCACACGCTGGCGCAGAACATGCTTTGCTTTCGGCCCGTTAACCAGGGCCACACGAAGAATGCGAGGGTTTTTCAGATTAATAGATCGTGTGCAGTAGTCCAGTAGACAGGTGGTATAGTCGGTCGCGTCAATGCCTTTACGCGAGACGACAGACTGGTCGCAGGCCAATTCGCGAAGTCGATCAAACTGATGTTTCATGGCCAGATAGGCCGGGTTCCAAAACAGCAAAGGACGCATAAGCTCGAAACCCAGTTCCCATTCCACGTCCAGCGCGCGGATGTGCTGGAATTCATGCGCCAGAGCAAAGCGCAAATCGCGTGGCGAGTTTAGCAAATGGCTGGGCAAAACGACGTGACGGCGACGAAGGCCGCGTACTGCAAAAGGCACCGTTACGCGATCAGAAAGGCGAATGTCCACCTTTGCCGACTGTCGCCAAAGAAAGCTGGACCGTACGGCCTTGCGAATTGTAAGCGCGTTGCGGGCAACCCGAATTGCCAGAACAATTGATAGAAGAACCAGCGTAGTCAGCGCGCAAGTTACGAAAACAGAGCCGCCTGACAAGACATAGTCGAGCCAGCGTTCTCGCGTATTCAAAAGGGTTTCGAACTGCGCAGCGGGCATGGCGATTTCGCCGCGCAAATAGGCCGCCACTGCGATATCCCCCAGCGCGACAACACGTCCGGGCCACACCTGAGCGACAAAGCCCGAAACACCGATCGCCAGAACCGGGCTGAGCATAACGCCGATGCAAAGTATCTTGAGCGAACGAAGCTGAGCAACAAAGCCGTACCGCATGGGCGTCAACGCAAGGCCCCCGCGCACGGCCAGCCAGATCAGCGCCGACAATCCAAGCACAATGTTGAACTCGAGAAACGCATCGAGAACCGGTTTAACCGCTGTCATTTTGCAGTCTCCTCTCTACCAGTGCTCGAATCTCCTCTAGGTCATCTTCTGTCAGGCCCTCATCGTCGACCAGCCTTGCGACCAGAGTTGCGGGCGTGTCGTCAAACAGGGTCCGGGACAGATTCTGCAACGACCGCGACTGATACCTGTCCTTCTCGAGAAGGGGTCTGTAGATCAGCGACTTGCCGTTCTTCTCGCTTTCGACAAAGCCCTTTTCATCAAGGATCCGCAAGATCGTGGCTCCGGAAGTGTAGGCAAGATTGCGATCAGGTGGCAGGCGATCAAGAACTTCACGGACCGTGCCTTGACCAAGCGCCCAGAGTTCGTTCATGAACTCAAGTTCCACTTCGGTAAGAAGATTTGTTGTCTTTTTCTTTCGCATCAATCTCGGTGTCGCCATTATTAGTATGCCTGACAGACAAGCATCCTTTCGCTGTTTCGCAAAGCCTAAACTTTCCAGAAGACGAAGACGCCCCAACCGATGGACAGGAAAAGCGGCGTCCAAACAGGTTGGCCAACCAGCCCGAGCCAGGCCAGGAAGATATAGGTCGAGCCCAGCAGGGTGATGAACAACCGATCCCCCAGCGTGGTGGTCAGTCCCAGCACGCCGCGCCGCTCGATCCCGTCTCGGAATTTGAACCCTTCCAGCAATCCAATTAGGGCGATGGCCGAAAAGATACCGATGAACACCGCCAGTGTTGCCGGAGTCCATGCCATCCAGAAATCCGGCCACAAAGGAGCGGTCCACGAGAAACCTTTTTCCTCTTGCTGGCCGACACTGCCCCAACCGGCCTGTTGGGCATAGGCCACTGAAGGCAGGAAGGGCAGAGCGACAAGAAGTTTACGCATATCGAACCTCACACACGTCCCATCGCGAAACCGCGCGCGATGTAGTTGCGGACAAACCAGATGACGATGGCGCCGGGGATGATGGTCAGCGTGCCGGCGGCGGCCAACAGGCCCAGTTCGTACCCCGCGCTGGAAGCGGTGCGGGTCATCACGGCGGCAATTGGTTTGGCCTCGACCGCTGTCAGGGTTTTGGCCAGCAGCATCTCGACCCATGAGAACATGAAGCAGAAGAAAGCAGCGACACCGACGCCCGCTTTGATGTTCGGCAAGAAGATCGTCACGAAGAAACGCGGGAACGAGTAACCGTCTACATAGGCGGTTTCATCCAGTTCCTTCGGGATGCCGCGCATGAAGCCTTCCAGTATCCACACCGCCAGAGGCACGTTGAACAGCGTGTGTGCCAGCGCCACAGCCAGATAGGTATCGAACAGGTGGATCGACGAATACAGCTGAAAGAACGGCAGCGCGAACACTGCCGCAGGGGCCATCCGATTGGTTAGCAGCCAGAAGAACAGCTGTTTGTCCCCCAGGAACCGGTAGCGCGAGAACGCGTAGGCCGCAGGCAGCGCCACACAGACCGAGAGCACCGTGTTGATCGTCACGTAGATGATCGAGTTGATATACCCCCAGTACCACGTCGGGTCGGTGAAGATGGTGATGTAGTTCTCCAGCGTGAAGGTCTGGGGGAACAGGGAAAAGCCCGACAGGATCTCGTTCGTTGTCTTGAAGGACATCGCCACCAGCCAATAGATCGGTAGCATCAGAAACGCGATATAGAGGATCGGGATAAGGGACCGCTTCTTCATTGCGCGTCATCCTTTGTCATCAGAGTGTAGAAGACCCACGACACAAGCAGCGTGATGGCGAAGTAGATCAGGCTCATCGCGGCTGCAGGGCCAAGGTCGAACTGTCCCAGCGCGATCTTCACAAGGTCGATCGACAGCAAGGTGGTTGAGTTGCCGGGGCCACCGCCGGTCAACACGAAGGGCTCGGTGTAGATGTTGAAACTGTCCATGAAGCGTAGCAAAACGGCGATGGTCAGGACGGTCTTCATCTTGGGCAGCTGGATGTAGCGGAACACTGACCACGGGCTGGCACCGTCAATCTTGGCAGCCTGATAATAGGCGTCAGGGATCGAAACGAGGCCCGCATAGCACAGCAACACCACAAGCGAAGTCCAGTGCCAGACATCCATGACAATGACGGTGATCCAGGCCGAAAGCGGCTGTTGAGTCATGTCATAGTTGACGCCCAGAACGTCATTCAGGAAGTATCCCAGCAGGCCAATCTTGGGCAGGGTGAAGATGTTCCACATTGACCCAACCACGTTCCACGGGATCAGCATCGGCAGGGCCATCAGCACCAGACAGACCGGCACCCAGAACCCTTTGCGGGGCATTGACAGGGCCACGATGATGCCCAACGGCACCTCGATCAGCAGGATCAGGAAGGTGAACAGGAATTGCCGACCCAGCGCGGCTTGGAAGCGGTCGGATCGCAGGATCTGTTCGAACCAGCCCAGACCTTCCCAGAAGAACTGGTTGTTGCCGAAGGTTTCCTGCACCGAGTAGTTGACCACTGTCATCATCGGCACCAGCGCGTTAAACGCGACCAGCGCCAACACCGGTAGGACAAAGAACCATGCCTTTTGGTTTTCCGTTCTCATAGCGCCCGCTCCTCGGTTGCGATCCAGCCGTCGCGATAGACACGGGATTGTTCAGGTTTGAATTGCAGGAAGACCTGTGATCCGGGCTCGGGCACGCTGTGTTCAGTCACGGCCTTGAGCGCCGTGTCGCCGACCATCGCGCTGACAACGTAGTGGCGGCCGATGTCCGAAACTTTGGTTACATGTGCCGGGATGCCTGTGTCGCCGAAGCCTACATATTCAGGGCGGATGCCCAGATCGGTGCGGCCTCCGCCGCCATGGGTCGGGCCTTCCAGCACAACCTCGTGACCTTCGAACACCGCGCGGTCGCCCTTGACCTCACACGGTAACACGTTCATGCCGGGGGAGCCGATGAAGTGGCCAACAAAGGTGTGTTGGGGCCGCTCGAATAGCTCAACGGGCGTGCCGATCTGCACCACTTCACCTTCCTGCATCACTACGACCTCGTCCGCAAACGTCAGGGCCTCAGTCTGGTCGTGGGTCACGTAAATCATCGTGGCTTTGACGCGTTGGTGCAGCTCTTTCAGCTTGGAGCGCAGTTTCCATTTCAAATGGGGGTCGATCACTGTCAGGGGTTCATCGAACATCACCGCGTTCACGTCGTCTCGCACCAGACCGCGACCCATAGAGATCTTCTGTTTGTTATCCGGGCTAAGACCCGAGGCGCGAGTGCCCAGCATATCCGTGACGTCAAGCATCTCGGCAATCTCATCGACGCGACGCTTAATCGTCGCTGGGTTAACACCCCGGTTTTTCAGCGGGAAAGCCAGGTTCTCGCCGACGGTCATTGTGTCGTAGATCACCGGGAACTGGAACACCTGTGCGATGTTGCGCTGGTCGGGGGGCAGGGCGGTCACGTCACTGTCGTCAAACAGGATCTGTCCTTCGGACGGCTTCAAAAGACCCGAGATAATGTTCAGCAACGTGGACTTGCCACAACCGGACGGTCCTAGCAGCGCATAGGCACCGCCATCGCGCCAAGTCACGTCGATTTCCTTCAGTGCATAGTCTTGCGGGTCTTTCGGCGTCGACATGTAGCTGTGTCGCAGGTTTGAAAGCTTGATCTGTGCCATGTCAGGCTATCCTTTTGCCATCTTGGCCGAAATACCGGCAGTGGGCCGGGTTCATGTAGAAGCTGTGATCTTCGCCAACCTGATAGGGGTGGACGCCCGAGGCAAGTGACACCCACGCATCATCGCCATGTTGGAAATGCGCGCTGGAATCCGAGCCGGACAGTTCGGTTACAATCACGCGGCCGGTAAGCTCCACATCATCATCGCAAGAGCGAAACGGGGTCACCCGATGGGGCCGCACGGCGACCATGTAATCTCCGTCAGCCATGTCTGTGACAGCCCAGCCACCTCCACCAGCCAATTGCGCCTGAGCGCCCGACACAGTGATGCGCGCGACATTGATCGGCGGATCCGAAAAAACTCGCGCGGCGGCGATGTTCTCAGGGTTGCGATAAATATCAGCGGTCGGCCCGAACTGGGTCACGCGGCCATCTTCCATCAGGGCCGTGTATCCACCCAGAAGCAGTGCTTCTTCGGGCTCTGACGTGGCATAAACCACCACAGCACCACGACCCGCGAACAGATCGGGCAGCTGCTCACGCAATTCTTCACGCAATTTATAATCGAGGTTTGCCAACGGTTCGTCGAGGAAGACGGCGCGGCTCTCTTTCGCAATGGCGCGCGCCAGTGCCGTGCGTTGCTGTTGCCCGCCCGACAGCTCATGCGGGCGGCGGTGTAACATCGGGCGTAGTTGAAGCAGATCCGCGGCTTCTTCCACGCGGCCCACAATCTCGGACTTTGCCATGCCCGCAACGCGCAATGGAGAGGCGATGTTGTCGAACACGGTCATATGCGGGTAGTTCACAAAGAACTGGTGCACCAGGCTGATCTGCCGCTTCTGCGTGTTCAGTTTAGTCACATCCTGCCCATCCATACAGACCTTGCCCGAGGCAATCGGGTCCAGCCCGGCCATCATCTTGATCAGAGAGGTCTTGCCCGATCCTGTCGCGCCCAGCAGCACATTGAAATGGCCGGTCTGCAGCGTCAGGTTGGTTGGTTTGATATGGATGACGTTGCCGACCCGCTTGGTCGCGTCCTGTAGTTCGATCATTTTCGCGAATTCCGATCCCGCAGCGCCCGCGCTGTCTTGGTCTTGGTGTGGGATGCCGCGAACGGCACCCCGGGTTGCTTTGGCTTACTGAGACTGCCAGCGCTGAACCAGCTCGTCATAGTTGACAGTCTGGCCTTGCGGTTTTTCGTTCTCAAGCTTGGCCTTGGGCGAACCTTCTTTCTCGAGCCAGAATGACGCATCCTGCGGCTCGTTCAGGCGCGGTCCGCATCCACCGTAAACACCGGCGCTTTCATCCGCGGCCTGCATACGGGCCATGGTGATGTCCATCTCTTCTGCCAGACGGTCCATCGCCTCTTGTGGAGTAAACGCGCCCGAGTTCACGTCACCGATCTGCTGCCACCAGATCTGGGCCAGCTTCGGATAATCCGGAACGTTAATGCCGGTCGGCGACCATGCCACGCGGTCAGGTGAGCGATAGAATTCGACCAGACCACCCAGCTTGGGTGCACGTTCGGTGAACGACTCGTGGTTGACCGAGCTGTCGCGGATGAAGGTCAGACCCACATGAGACTTTTTCACATCGACAGTCTTGGAGGTCACGAACTGGGCATAGAGCCAAGCTGCTTGAGCACGATCCTCGGGAGTCGATTTCAGGAAGGTCCACGACCCCACGTCCTGATAACCAACCTTCTGGCCTTCTTCCCAGTAGGGGCCGTGCGGGCTGGGCGCCATCCGCCACAGCGGCGTGCCTTCGTCGTCGACGGTGTTGTTGCCTTCGGACTTGGGCTTGACCATGTCAGCGGTAAAGGCTGTGTACCAGAATATCTGCTGGGCCACATTGCCTTGGCTGAGCGCCGGCAGGGACTGATAGAAGTCATAGCTTGCGGCACCTGGAGGGGCATAGTTCCGCAGCCATTCATCCCACTTGCGGATCGCATAGACCGCAGCCGGACCGTTTGCAGCACCACCGCGTGAAACGGACGCACCGACCGGGTTACATGTGCCCGCTTCCATGCGAATGCCCCATTCGTCGACGGGAACACCGTTCGGCTCGCCCACGTCACCGGCACCAGCCATCGACAGCCAGGCGTCGGTCATGCGCCATCCGAGGTCAGGCGCGCGCTTGCCGTAGTCCATGTGGCCATAGATCGCGACGCCATCGACTTCTTTCACGTCATTTGTGAAGAATTCAGCGATGTCTTCGTAGGCCGACCAGTTGACCGGAACGCCCAGATCATAGCCGTATTTCTCTTTGAACGCGGCTTTGTTGTCCTCGTCATCGAACCAGTCCTTGCGGAACCAGTAGAGGTTTGCAAACTGCTGGTCAGGCAGCTGATACAACTTGCCGTCCGGTCCGGTAGTGAACTGAATGCCCATGAAGTCATCTAGATCCAGCGTCGGCGAAGTTGTCGCCGCCCAGTCGCCACCCATCATGTCGGTCAGCGGATAGGCCAACTGCAGGCGCGAATGTGTTCCGATCAGGTCGCTGTCGTTGACGTAACCATCATATAGGTTCCGCCCGGTTTGCAACTGAGTCTGAACGGCCTGAACCACTTCACCTTCGCCGAGAATCTGGTGATTGACTTTGATCCCTGTGATTTCCTCGAACGCCTTTGTCAGAACCTCGGATTCATAGGAATGCGTCGGGATACCCTCGGACAGGACATTGATTTCCATGCCCGAGTACGGTTGTGCAGCTTCGATGAACCACTTCATTTCGGACAACTGTTCGTCCTTCGACAAGGTCGATGGCTGGAATTCGTCGTCAATCCAACGTTGTGCTGCGGCTTCGTCGGCCCAAACAGGACCATGCCCCGCAATGACGGCCGCTGCCGCCACGGCGGAAAGTAGATGTCTCCGCATCTGTCTCCTCCCAAGATTATGTGATCCGGCGCAGACCGGATGGCAATCAGCATCGGTGATATTCAGCGTAGCTGTCAAACTAAAAATTTAGTAATAACAGTAAGTGTTTTTAACTATCTGATAATGAGAATTATTTTTACTATCTAGATATTTATGATTTAAAATTTGTTCAATTTACTGATATCCGTGGGTGCTGAAAACATCGCGTAACTAATTCTTGAGTCGGCTTAACACCCACTGCTCAAATGCGAATTGGGTGAAACACAAGGCTGACGTCTGCTAACATCAAAGTTCAATTAGCCTGTTCGCAGTTGCAGTAAAAGTTTGCCATCCTGCCCGACCTGCAAGGGTCAGCACCGCAACGGAGTAGGCCTTTGACCAATAGCAGCAATGGGCCGTCCTTGGCATCGATAGGGCATCGGCAGGTCCCGATGATGCGCTATCTCCGAGGTCCGCCGTGAGCCCTTTCTGTTCGATTCTGCACTTTGCTCAAATGTCGGCTGTTCGCGCTGTGTTGATTTCCAGGTTCTCAGTTTCGTGGACGGCTGAAGCGAACCAATGTTCACCTAACGTGGGTCGTCGTGCTTCGGAAGATGCCACTATCGGGCGCCAACTTGATGTCTTTTCGCAAAACCTTGACGTACCAGCGCATTAAGTCTGAGCCGCAGATTGCCAGATTGGTTCCACAAACAGCGTTTCAACCACGTTCAACCGAAAGGGACCAAGAAATGAAAAAGACACTGATCACATCCGTCACCGCGTTCAGCATTGCTCTGAGTGCAGGAATGTCAATGGCCGGCCCGTTGCACGGGCAGGTTCAGCGCGAGCATACACAAACTATTCATTTACCAGTCTCGCAAGCATTCAACCACATTGACGGGGCGGCTGATCCTAGAATCGATTTGTCGCCAACGAATGATCTCGGTCAAAAGACTGGTTCTTTGATCCAGCAACATCGTGAAAATGATCCATCAACCACGGGTCTCGGTGACTGCCAGAAGGGCGCTGCGATGCTCTGTTATGATTGCACCATTGGCAATCCATATGGTTGCGATGATCATTTTCTAAATTGAGCACGGCAGCATTCCCTAGTTTTATTCCATGAAATCCCGGTTGGGGAATGCGCAGCAAGGGGTGCTGCGCAAGTGAAGTGTGAAAATCAAAGGTCGGTTTTGTCCGCGAACTGTAAATTCGTTCACCACCTGATTTTGCGAATGCAGTGAAGGTATGCTATGCGGGCTGCAATCGCAGCACGGCGATTGATCGCTGGATGTCGGCTTTGGGCCGGCCTTGCTTATCGGGCTAGTTCTGTACCCGTGCCCGCGTTAAGCGCGTTGCAAACCCCCTCTAAGGCTTGAGTAGCTCGTCGCCTTGCTGGGCGCGCGTACGATTTTTCGAAGCAAGGCATACTTCACGAACGCAAGTAATTTGTTTGGCGTGATTGCAAAGGTCAGTCTTCAGTTCATTCGAAGACGCCGAAGTCCGACGCCCCAATGTCGCAAATTCTAACAAGATGTGCGCTCTGACCGACAGTCTTACAACGCCAAACTTGGTTTCTTCCGCAGATCATCACGGTTCTGGACCATTCCAAAGGAGGAGACCCATATGTCTGGGAATGAAGACAACATACGGCAGCCCGGCTTGGTGCTGGCCCTCGTGCCAATAGTACTGACCCTGTGTGTGCTTGGGCTGCAACTATTCTATTTCGGTGACTTCACTCCACACATCCCACTGGCATTCGGAATCGCAATCACAGGCATCGTTGGCCTCATGTTGGGTCACAAATGGCCCAGTATCGAAGAGGGCGTGTTCCACGTTATCAATATCTCCCTACCGTCGGTCTCGATACTGATCACAGTGGGGATGATCATCGGAGTGTGGATCGCAAGCGGCACCGTCCCGACGCTGATCTACTATGGTCTCAGGATTTTGTCGCCCGAGCTTTTCCTCGCCGCAGGAATGGTCCTTTGCTCAATCGTCTCCGTTTCTTTGGGCACTTCGTGGGGAACGACAGGCACCGTCGGATTAGCGCTGATGGGGATTGGAGCCGGGTTCGGCATTCCAATGTATTGGACAGCGGGGGCGGTAGTCTCTGGTGCATTCTTTGGAGACAAGATCTCGCCTTTATCAGATACGACAAACCTGGCACCTGCTGTAACCGGGACTAATCTGTTCGATCACATTCGGAATATGCTTCCAACCACAGTTCCTTCCATGCTGATTGCACTGGTAATTTATTTTGTTGTCGGCTTCACTCTGATCGACACGTCCCAGGTATCGTTTGACCGTATTCACGCGATCACCACCGCGCTGGACGACGCTTTCTGGATTTCGCCGATCATGCTGTTTCCGGCCGTTCTGGTCATCGTGCTGGCGGTCATGAAACAACCTCCGATCCCGTCACTGTTCGCAGGCGCCGTTGCGGGCGGCATCATGGCTATCTTCTGTCAGGGGGCTGGACTGCATGAGACGTTCACCTTCGCCAACAGCGGCTATTCGATCGATACTGGGGTTCCGGAGATCGATCCCCTGCTGAACCGCGGCGGAATTCAGTCTATGATGTGGACGATTTCACTGGTGCTGCTGGCTTTGGGGTTTGGCGGAGCGCTTGAACGCGTAGGCTGCCTTCAGGCCATCATCAATGTTGTCATCTCGAAGGTGAAAACGTTTGCCGGTATTCAAACCTCAGCCATCTTAACCTCTGTTGCGACCAACACCGTTGCAGGTGACCCCTATCTGTCAATTGCACTGCCAGGGCGGATGTATGCACCGGTCTATCGCGCGATGGGCTATTCCCCGCTGAACCTGTCCCGGGCGGTCGAGGAAGGCGGAACTCTGGTGTCCCCTCTGATCCCTTGGAACGCGGGTGGTGCGTTTGTCATCACGGCGCTTGGCTTGGGTATCGCGGACGGCAACTTCGAAAATCTGCTGTATATTCCGCTTGCATTCGCTTGCTGGCTGTCACCGGTCATCGGTATCGTCTATGCCATGACAGGGCTGTTTTCGCCTAAAGCCAGCGAAAAAGAAATCCGCTCCTGGGAGGAAAGCGGCGAACCTGTTGTGCAGATGAGTGCCTAATCTTTCTGCGCCAACACCAACTTAGGTGTTGGTGCCCTTCATCCGCCTTGGTCGATACTGGGAGGAGAGCATATGGACCCGAGAAACTTTGTCCCAAAGGGCGCGGCCAGCTATCGCATTGACTATGATGGATCGGCCAAGGAAATCTATTTTCTTCTGCTGCCAAAACTGACTATGCTGGCCTTCAGCGCCGCAGTAGAACCCCTGAGGATCGCCAACCAGGTTACTAACAAAGAACTGTATAAATGGTTTCTGATCACTGAAGATGGAAATCCGGTTTCTTGCTCGAATGGGGTTGAAATTACGCCGGATTTTGCGTTGCACAACTTGCCGCGATCGTCGCGGCTGTTTGTCTGCTCGGGTATTGAACCGGCCGAAAGTACCAACCCCAAGGTGCTGTCGTGGATCCGCCGCCAAAGAACCTTTGGATGTAATCTGGGTGGTATTTGCACAGGGGCTTTCGCCCTTGCCAAGGCTGGAGTTCTGTCAGGGAAAAGGTTCACATTGCATTGGGAAAACCACCCTGCTTTTGTCGAACATTTTGATGATTTGGAGCCATCGTCAAACCTGTATGAGATCGACAACGAACTTATGACATGTGGCGGCGGAAATGCTGCAACCGACATGATGTTGGACATGATCGAATCCAATTTCGGAAATGACCTTGCGGTCATTGTTTCGGACATGTGCATTCACTTTCGATCCAACAATAGTAAAACGCTCCAGAAATCAGCCTTTTCGGTAGCTTTGGGTAGTCGAAACCAGTACCTGATCAACGCAATGCAGATCATGCAAGAAAACCTGGAAGAGCCGTTAGATATCTCTGAAATAGCAGAAGCCGTGCAGATATCTCGTCGCCAGTTAGAGCGTCTCTTCCAAAAGTATGTCGAAACTTCGCCTGTTCAGTTTTATCTAGAACTGCGCGTTTCGAGGGCTTACGCATTGCTCAGCGAAACCGAGATGGCGGTCGCGGAAATCGCGGCAGCCACAGGCTTTAGCAGCGCTACACAACTTACAGTACGATTCAAGAAACGCTACGGCGAAGCACCAACTTCATTCAGAAGGGGGTGGTCTGAAAGACGTGAATAATTCGCGTCCGAACAGTCATAATTTGAGGCATCTAAACGTACTCCAGTGCTTTGTCTGCAGCGACCCTGTTGCATGGATCAGAGCTGGGGCGAACTGACCCCAGACCCAACACTTCAGAAAATGCGCTCATGTTCTGCACGACCGAGAGATGTCATGTGGTTCAGCGCTTTTGATGCAATTTTTGCTTCAACTACTTGAGTGGCAAGATCACGCGCTTGCAGGCGACGGGCATGATTGAACTTGTATGGCATCCACGGCAACTCCCGAAAATGAAAGCATCGCGCAGGACAACATTCCAGATGAAGTAATGGTGCGGGATAATGATCCTCGCCGCAGTCCGCCGGATAACCCTTTCAGCCATTGGGTAGGCTACATCCCAGAAAGCCCCGCATTGGTATTCAATAGAAACTGGCGGAAGATCGGGCTGCTTGCTGCTCCAATGCCTCGGGCGTTTTCACCAACTGCTGCAGCTTCTACGACCGGAGGAATCAATCCACGCTTGTCTTGGTTGAGGAGGTAACGACGAACCCGGGCAACTAACTCTTCGCGCACTTCCGATGGGAACGCGCCGTCTATGAAAATCGCCTCAAAGTCGATGACCGCGCAAATAGACAGGGCAGCCTTGGCAAGTTCCTGTGCTGTGGTACCAATCCAAGGCTCGACATATCGCGAAATGCTGCTCCAATCTTGTGGCTTCATCCAGAGTATTTGGGGATCGACACCGGCTTCGATCAACCTGTCTTCGAGCAGGAACAGTGAGGCAGTGTCGATCAACTGCTGGCTTTCGCCTAAAGGCCCGGTCGTTCGCATCGCGCCCAAGGCACCTGCATTTCCCTGGTTGCCCTCAAACACGGTGCCGTTCAGCGCGACTCCGCCGCCGATCATTGACCCGATGAAGAAATAAAAATAGTCGCGATATTCGGCCCCGCGCCCATAAAGATGCTCGGCGTGACAGGCAGCCGTCGCATCGTTGACCACAAAAACTGGCAGGTCGCTGAACTTGGCGACCTCGGAAAAGAAATTCACGTTTTTCCAGGACCTGAATTTTTTGGCCGCAAGCCCAGACAGGTCGTGCCATTTCCACAGTTCGAACGGAGTTCCGATTCCAATCCCGCATACACGGTCGCGAAGTTTCTGGGGTTCATGGACCAGAAGCTCCTCCAATCCTTTCTCCAGAAACCCGAACACCGCTTCGGGCAGCGGATAGTCATAAGTCGTCGAGATTTGATGGCGCGGCTTGCCGGTGAAGTCGATCAAAAGAAGATCAGCGCTGCGGCGACCGATCTTCATTCCCACCGACAGGATGCCTTCGGGATTGAGTTCCATTGGGATCGAAGGTTTCCCTACCTTGCCCCTTAACGGCGTCCCACGTTTGAGAATCTCGTCCTTTTCGAGCTTACGCAGAATGATCGACACGGTCTGCGGAGACAGGCCTGTGAGCCGCGCGATTTCGGCCCCGGCAGCAGGTCCATGCCGTTGTAAAACCGTCAGAATCAGGCGTTCGTTATGATCACGAACACCGCTTTGGCTTACCCCGCCGGTTAGTATTTTCAGCGCTTCTCTTTCCATAACATTAAACATAAACACCTTGTTTTCTTATGAAAAGATACGTGGGTAAATTAATAAATAAACTTTATTTATTTATTGACAGAAGGGCTAGAATCACGGTTTCTTAAGCAGGACCTTCATTGGAGGATGGAGGCGCGCCTTGTCGCTATTCCGCACGGGGCCACAACAATTTTCTGGGAGGACAACATGAGAAATCTACTCAAGCTCGCCGCATCCGCGACTGCGCTGACTTTTGCCGCTGCATCCGCGCAAGCGGCTGGTGAAACCGTCTGCCTGATTACCAAGACCGACACCAACCCCTTTTTCGTAAAGATGAAGGAAGGCGCAACCGCCAAGGCAGAAGAGCTGGGCATGACGCTCAAGGCGTTTGCCGGCAAGGTTGATGGCGACCATGAAACTCAGGTCCAGGCCATTGAAACCTGCATCCTCGATGGCGCAAAAGGCATTCTACTGACGGCATCCGACACCAGCTCGATCGTACCTGCGGTCAAACAGGCGCGGGATGCGGGGGTTTTGGTCATTGCGCTGGATACACCGCTTAGCCCGATTGACTCAGCGGACGCGACATTCGCGACGGACAACTACAAGGCCGGTCTGCTGATCGGTCAATGGGCCAAGGCCAAAATGGGCGACGCCGCGGCCGATGCCAAGATCGCGACGCTGGATCTGAATGTCAGCCAGCCGACAGTGGACGTTCTGCGCAATCAGGGTTTCCTCGACGGGTTTGGTGTGGACCTGGCGGACCCGAATGTCATCGGTGATGAAACCGATGCGCGTCTGGTCGGCAGTGACGTAACCGACGGCAACGAAGAAGGCGGTCGCCGTGCGATGGAAAACCTTCTGGCCAAGGATTCATCGATCAACGTTGTTCACACGATCAACGAACCGGCTGCTGCGGGTGCATATGAGGCACTGAAATCCATCGGGCGTGAAAACGACGTGCTGATCGTTTCGGTCGACGGCGGGTGCCCCGGTGTCCAAAACGTCGAAGCCGGTGTGATCGGCGCGACAAGCCAGCAGTACCCGCTGTTGATGGCCTCGCTTGGTGTTGAGGCCGTGAAAAAATGGGCCGAAGAGGGCGTGAAGCCCGAAAACACACCCGGCAAAGACTTCTATGACACGGGCGTCGCGCTCATCACCGACCAGCCGGTTGATGGGGTCGAGTCGCTGTCGGTCGCAGAAGGCCTGGATCTCTGCTGGGGCTAAAGACAGCCATATTGGGTGAGGCGCGCCAGAGCGCCTCATCAATCCTCTCACCAGCAAACCGAAATTTCCTGTACACTGATTTCGTGGGCGCGATGCCAGCCACGAAAAGGGGGAGATATGTCTGAAGCAAACCAAAACACCCAGGAATTCGAAACCGCCGCCAGCGCTTCAGAAACCGTGGCGGAGTTTGAAGATAACCGGCGTGGTGTTCTGGGGAAGTTGCAGCATCTTCTCCACGTCAATCCATCCTTTGTACCATTGATCGTTCTGGTTGGCGCGATCGTGATTTTCGGCCTGCTGCTGGGGTCCAAATTCTTCTCACCCTTTGCGATGACGCTGATCCTGCAACAGGTCCAGATTGTGGGCATCGTGGCCGCGGCGCAAAGCCTTGTCATTCTAACCGCCGGCATCGACCTGAGCGTCGGTGCAATCATGGTGTTTTCATCCGTTATTATGGGTCAGTTCACCTTCCGCTACGGCATCCCCGTGCCCATTGCGGTGATGTGCGGGCTGGCAATGGGAACTCTAATCGGGGCACTCAACGGCTGGCTGGTCAGTCGCGTAAAGCTGCCGCCCTTTATTGTTACGCTCGGCATGTGGCAGATCGTTCTGGCGACAAACTTCCTGTATTCCGCAAACGAAACAATTCGCAGTCAGGATATCGAGGCCAACGCCCCATTCCTGCAATTCTTTGGCACAAAATTCAGCATCGGTGGCGCGACTTTCACGGTTGGTGTGATCTTCATGCTCGTTCTGATATTCGTGTTGGCTTATGCGCTCAAACACACGTCCTGGGGCCGACATGTCTACGCGGTGGGGGACGACCCCGAGGCGGCCGAGCTATCCGGTGTGAACGTCCACAAAACACTGATGTCCGTCTATATGCTGTCCGGTTTGATCTGTGCCTTTGCGGGCTGGGCTTTGATCGGGCGCATCGGATCGGTCTCGCCGACCTCCGGCCAATTGGCCAATATCGAAAGCATCACTGCGGTCGTGATTGGCGGTATTTCACTGTTCGGCGGGCGTGGCTCCATTCTGGGGTCCCTGTTTGGGGCACTGATCGTCGGCGTCTTTACTCTGGGGCTCAGGCTTCTGGGCGCAGATGCGCAGTGGACCTTCCTGCTCATCGGTCTTCTCATCATCGCAGCGGTCGCCGTCGACCAGTGGATCAGAAAGGTATCGGGCTAATGTCAGACACAACTCCAGTCGTCCAGGGCCGCGGGATCGTGAAACGCTATGGCCACGTCACCGCCATCGACTATTCTGACTTTGAACTGCGCCAAGGGGAAATCCTTGCGGTTATTGGCGACAACGGCGCAGGCAAGTCGTCCATCGTCAAGGCGATTTGCGGCGCCACTATCCCAGACGAGGGCGAGATTCTGATCGAAGGGGAAAAGGTCAACTTCTCTTCTCCGATCGACGCCCGAAATATGGGGATTGAGATTGTCTATCAGCAGCTCGCCATGTCCCCTGCTCTGTCGATAGCCGACAACATGTTCATGGGGCGCGAGATCCGCAAACAAGGGTTCATGGGCAAATACATGCGTCAGCTTGATCGTCCAGCCATGGAGAAGTTCGCACGTGAAAAACTGACCGAGCTTGGGCTGATGACTGTACAGTCGATCAATCAGGCGGTCGAAACTCTCTCTGGCGGTCAGCGCCAAGGCGTAGCCGTTGCGCGTGCTGCCGCCTTTGCGACGAAGTTCATCATCATGGACGAACCCACGGCTGCTTTGGGGGTCAAGGAAAGCCGCAAAGTGCTTGAGCTTATCCAAGACGTGCGGGCGCGTGGTATTCCGATCATTCTGATCAGCCACAACATGCCGCATGTTTTTGAGGTTGCTGACCGCATTCATGTGCATCGGCTGGGCAAAAGGCTCTGCACCATTGATCCCAAGGATTACACGATGTCCGACGCGGTGGCCTTCATGACCGGCGCCAAGGAACCCCCAAAAGAGGACGCCGCGTGATCGATCAGGATGCAAAGCGCGTTTGTGACCTTATTTCCTCCCGGAGGCAGGTAGGGGTTCGGACGATTGTCGCAATCGCCGGCCCCCCTGCATCCGGAAAGTCGACTTTGGCAGAAACCGTGGTGCAATCGCTGAACGCGCAACAAAGCTCTGCGGTTCCTTTAGCCACGCTGGTGCCCATGGACGGTTATCATCTGGACAACCGCGTGCTGGAATCGCGAGGCTTGCTGTCCCGAAAGGGCGCGCCGGAAACCTTCGATGCAGTTGGGTTCTGCACTGCAATCAGAGGGCTGCAATCCGCGCAGCATGAGTCCTTTCATCCTAAATTTGACCGCCAATTGGACCTGGCCATTGCGAATGCGATTGCCGTTCACCCGGAAACTCAGACTGTAGTCGTAGAAGGGAACTACCTTTTGATGAATAGCGACCCGTGGAGGACGTTGGCAGATGTGTACGCCGTAACGGTTTTTGTCAGCCCCACATTGGAGGAACTCGAAAACCGGTTACAGCATCGCTGGATCAAGCATGGCTTTGACCCGCAAACCGCGCTGCAACGCGCAAAAACGAACGATCTGCCCAACGCGGAACACGTCATCCGTGATAGCAGGAAAGCGGATCTCACATTGAACCAGAATTACACCGAATTCGGGATGCGCTACGCGTTCTGACCCTGCGCAACGAAAGCCGAAACGATCCGTTGATGCAAACGCCTCTGGGCGATTTCAAGTGCAATCAAAATCACCCCATACACGATGAGGAAAGCTCATGAAATTCTTCGTGGACACTGCAGAAGTAAACGACATAAAAGATATGATAAACTTTGGATTGTTGGATGGCGTTACTACCAATCCAAGCCTGATCGCCAAGTCCGGCCGGGATTTCAAAGAAGTCATTGCCGAACTTTGTACACTGACGGATACGCCCGTGTCGGCAGAAGTTGCAGCTTTGGACACAGCTGGCATGATTGCGGAGGGAGAGCACCTTGCCGCGATTGCCGACAACGTCGTCGTCAAACTGCCTTTGACACTAGATGGCCTCAGAGCCTGTGCACATTTCAAAAGAGAAGGTATCAAAACAAACGTCACACTCTGCTTTTCAACCAATCAAGCGCTTTTAGCGGCGAAGGTCGGAGCGACCTATGTATCTCCTTTCATTGGCAGATTGGACGACATTAATCTGGACGGAGCCGATCTGATCCGTGATATCCGTAGCATTTACGATAACTATGGTATTGAAACGGAAATCATTGCGGCGTCCGTCAGAAGCCCCAATCATATTACAGAGGTGGCATTGGCCGGATCAGACATAGCTACAATCCCTCCATCCGTTATCCGCAAATCGGTCATGCATCCATTGACCGATACCGGCATCGAGAAGTTTCTCAATGATTGGAACTCGACTGGGCAATCGATCCTTTGATGGATTGCCATTTTGTCTGGGAGGGAGCGGCCCGTACCAAATACTTTACGGCTGAGCGGCAAGGCTGCGCTTTGAGGAAGTAAACGCTCAAGGAGAGTCTTTCGGCTTTGTCAAGCAGGTCAATCTTTGTGGGAAATTGTCGGAACTCTTCTTAATGGCGGCATGAACACTACGGCCCAAAGGAGACATCCAACTTCGTCATCAGCGCCGCTGTGCAGCTTCACCTGACCGGCTATTCACTGCAGTTTCAGATTCTAATTGTAGACGAACCTGACATTCACCTAACTTGTGTGGTCGACTTTTGAGTACGCGCGTGGTCTAGAGAGCATCATCCTCGACAGGCGTCAAGACAGCAGAAACAAGCAGGCTTGCAGCGAGTGGTAAATATCGGGCTTCCCATCAAAGATGGATGTCACGACATTCCCATTTTCAGCCAACGCTGGAAACCAACCGCCATGCTTATGATTTAAGAACGTAGCACTCGCATAGGTCCAGAGCTTTCGGTAACAGATCTCGTCTTCCGGCATTTTATCCAGAGTAATCAGCGCGGCTGCTGCTCCAATTGCTTCGGCGATCGGCCACCAAAACCGGGAGCTGTTGGCAGCCTGGCCGTCAAAGTCCAGCGTGTAGGCCAATCCACCACCGGGTAACCAGGCATCATCCAATGCCCGTTCATTCAAGCGGCGCGCTGTGCCGGGCGCATTGGATACCGACCGACTTGACAAGTCCCGATGCTGAAGCCGGCCGAGTTCAAACGAATGACCACGAGTCGTTCCGGCAGGCCTGAACATCGGATTACCCGCATAGTCATGATCAATCGGTCATTCAGACGTGTAATGCTCAGGCAACCGCCAGTTTTCCCCGGCCGCGATCTTGTTGATGAAGAAGTCCAAAATGCGACCGCAAGGCGGGCATTGCTCCGTCGGCTGTTGTTCTAGTTGCCACCGTGCGCGCAATGAATTTGAACGGCGGCGTTGCCAAGGCCGATCTGGGTGCGGAAAACGTTGACGCTGTGAAATCGGGCTGTGCCAACCTCGGCCGTCACATCGAAAACGTGAAATCCTTCGGTGTGCCGGTTGTTGTCGCCATCAACCACTTTGCCACTGACACCGATGCCGAAGTACAGGCGGTCAGCGACTATTGCGGCGAACATGGCGTCGAGGCGGTTTTGTCGCGCCACTGGGAGCTGGGCTCGGAAGGCTCTGCGCCGCTGGCCGAGAAGGTTGTCGAGATCGTCGAAGGCGGCAGCGCCAACTTCTCGCCGATCTACCCTGACGACATGCCACTGCTTGAGAAGATCGAAACCATCGCCAAGCGTATCTATCGCGCGGATGAGGTTCTGGCCGACAACAAGATCCGTAACCAGCTGCGCGAGTGGGA
>NZ_JBQFVT010000023.1:0-16701 GCF_056539905.1 Ruegeria sp. AP7
ATCCGACGTCGATAAGCCATTCCAACACTCCATCTTTGCTCTCAAAGTGAAGTGTTGCGTCGATCCATTGAGACCGCCCCGCAAAGCAGACATTGGAGCAATCTGCAACGAACGTCTGCTCTGCGGACAAAGCTGCCGTCCGAAAACATGCTTTTGGATAGCGAGACCTTTGGCCTGTTGATCCCAGCGTTGCATTATGGGTAGGCTTTTTATGAATTTACCTAGTGCAAAGTTTTGGGGGATCACGATGTTCAAACAAATTTCACTAGCACTACTGGCAGTTACCGTTTCTCCGAGCTTTGCTCTCGGTCAAGATATTGGGCCCGCAGAAGAAGACGTTTCGGGACCACCACAAAACTATTCTCCGTTCATCGAACGTACTGTTAAAAATCGTGGCCTCGCAGAGGGTCTTTATTGGGGTGACACCCACCTGCATACGATGTTTTCAACAGATGCCGGAATGATTGGAAATACGCTCACGCCGGTAGATGCCTATCGGTTTGCCATGGGTGAAGAAGTGATCACTTCGTCAGGTCAGAGACTGCGTATTGACCGGCCTCTCGATTTCCTAGTGGTTTCTGACCACGCTGAAAATCTCGGCTTGCCAGTAATGCTTGAGGAGGCAAACAGAGATCTGCTCGCGACCGAATACGGACAGCGCTTGTATGACCTTGTGCAAGCCGGAGAAGGCTATGCGGCTTTCCAGCTTTGGGGCAACGACGGTGTGGCGCAGAACCGAGACATTATCGACAATCCTAAACTTGATCGTACTATTTGGGACCGGCAGATCGAACTGGCGGATCAGTATAACGACCCGGGAAATTTTACTGCGTTCATAGGGTTTGAATGGACGTCTATAAACAATCAGGAAACGCCATCCAACCTTCACCGTGTCGTGCTCTTCAAAGAGGATGGCCGCAAAGCCAGCCAAGTGACACCATTTTCCGCGTATGACAGCCCTGATCCGGAAGATTTGTGGGCCTACATGCAAGCCTACGAAGACCTGACTGGAGGCTCCGTCATGGCGATCCCTCACAATGGCAACCTGTCCAACGGTCTCATGTTTGCCACTGAGCGTTTGAACGGAGAACCGATTGACACTGCGTATGCGGAAACGCGCATGCGGTGGGAGCCAATAATCGAAGTGACGCAAATCAAAGGCGATGGAGAGGCTCACCCTGCGTTGTCACCTGACGATGAGTTCGCCGACTACGGCACCTGGGACAAAGGCGATATCGGTGGGTTTAAACCAAAACAACCTGAGATGCTGCCTTATGAGTATGCGCGGTCAGCGTTGCAGGTCGGCATGCAACAAGAACAGAAACTTGGCATCAATCCATTCAAATTTGGCCAGATTGGAGCCACCGACGCGCATACCGCAGTGTCCACGACACGGGATGACAACTTCTGGGGGAAGATGCCATCGTCTGAACCTTCACCTGATCGGTGGAAGCATTATGTGATCCAATCCTTTAATGGTGACGAAACGTTATCCACATTTGAATATGAGGCTCTCGCTTCCGGTCTCGCTGGAGTTTGGGCACGGGAGAATACGCGTTCAGCCATCTTTGATGCCATGCAGGCAAAAGAGGTATATGCTACTACAGGCACCCGCATAACGGTCCGTTTTTTTGGGGGGTGGGATTTCGAAGGCGAAGACGTATTCCGTCCAAATGTCGTCGACATCGGCTATTCCCGCGGAGTTCCCATGGGAGGAGATCTGCCGCCGCAGGGCGAGGCAACCGCTCCGGTGTTTATGCTCGGCGCACTAAAGGATGTGAGCGCGGCCAATCTGGATCGCGTGCAGATTATCAAAGGCTGGATTGACGCGGAAGGGTCAAGGCAGGAACGCATCTATGATGTTGCCGTCTCGGATGGACGCGAAATCGGTGAGGACGGGCGTGCTCGGCAACCGGTTGGGTCTACAGTGGACGAGGCTAACGCGACCTACATTAACTCCATCGGAACCGCCGAGCTGCGAGGTGTGTGGACTGACCCTGATTTTGATCCTGCTCTTCCAGCGTACTACTACGCACGCGTTCTCGAAATACCAACGCCAACCTGGCAGGCGTATGACGAGAAGTTTTATGGGATGAAGATGGACGCTGATGTTCCGCGTTCGCACCAAGAACGGGCATATACGTCACCTATTTGGTACACACCCGAGCAGTAGGAAGGCTAAAATGACTGACCGCATGCTGCTGCTCCTGGCAGCACTTGGCCTCGTGCCGATCGCACTATCTTACGGGCTCGTACCTTCTGTCACAGTAACATACTTGCTCGGTTTCCCAGTGGAAGGAGCTAACCAAACGCATGTTTTCCGAGCCATAATGGGGCTTTATTTGGCAAATGCCGTTTTTTGGCTGATCTCAGCAGGAAAGCCGGAGTTGCAGCGCCCTGCGCTCTGGGTTCTTTTTCTGTTCATGGTGGGCCTAGCTGCCGGGCGCGCGCTGAGCATCATATTGGATGGCATGCCTGGGTTCGTTCTTTTGTTCTATCTTGTGGCCGAATTGGTGTTCGGCGTGTTGGCCTTTGTTTCGTTGCGAAGAAATGATGAAATCACTTGAGGTTGCAATGACTGTAGTTCGAACCAAGCATAGCTCGTTCGCGGGAATATCTCTAATATTTGCTACCGCAATGATGGCGCAGGCGTCATCCGTGCAAGAAGCGGTGGACGAAAATATTACGACGATTGAGGTCGCCATCGAGGAGGCTGGATTGGCTTCCATTGCCTCGATTGACCACTCGCGGCTCGCGGCTGCCGAAGGCGTAGAGATGCCGCCCTCGCGTGTTCAGATATTCTCGGACCCTCAAATCAACACACCCATTCTGAAAGAAAACATACGAGCGGGGCTCGACTTACCATTCCGCGTTCTGTCTTACGCACAGGATGGTACTGCTGAAGTCATTCACACAGGTTCGGATTTTCTGGAAGTCCGCCATGGGCTCAGAGACAAGTCCGTACTCGACACATTCTCTCAAAGACTAGGAGAAGTAGCGCGAGAGGTCGACGGCGATGCAGCAACAACAGATGGGCTCAGCAGAGACTATGGTGTCATCGAGTTGACCTCTGCACTAAGTGTTGCCGAGGCGGTTGAAAATCTCACCAAGATCGTGATGGCCCAAGACGATACTGTCTGGTTTGGTGAAATTGACTTTACAGCAGAAGCTGCGACGCAAGGTACGGAATTACCCAAAGCGGTACTTTTACTTTTCGGTGGACCTGGACCGGGTGGTATCGCAATGGAGGACTTTCCGGCAATCGGCCTTGATGCATTTTGCCAAAAGTTGCTGGTTTATGCGGGCGATGACGGTGGCTCCGTCGTGATTTTCAATGATATTGCTGCCTTTGCCGAGCTTTATTATGGCTCATCAGCCAAACCGCATCACGCGCTGAACGAAAGGCTTACAGCAACTTTTCAAAAAGCACTTCAGTAGAGCGATACCGCGCATCGCAAAAACGATGCAATTGCAGCATTGCGGAACTACGAGTTCTTTCAAAAACTGAGGTCCGCTTTGGGCTCAAACCGGTCGTTCGCTGCAGCTTGCTTGAAGTTCTACTTTGCGGACAAAGTTGACACACAGTCCCTTCATCCAAGAGCCAGCATCCATATGAAACGAACCTGCGCCTTTTAAAAACATTGATTGGCAATCGCCCTATGTTTCCCTATTGCTTCGTTTCTAGCTAATCGGTTTCACTAAACTCCAGATTTAGTGGTTGGTCTATTACTAGCGAATATATTTCAACTAGTTCCTCTCTTCCTCGAAGCTTGTGTGCGCCGATGCGCTCAAATTCTATTGGCTTGACCAACGCGCTACGTACAGAACTGGAAACAAGAATATTCACTTCACTTCGGGTACTACCCATAACTCTTCCGGCTTCCTCCAGCCGTTGCGCGACATTCACCGCATCTCCGACCACCGTGTAGCTGAGCCTCCCTTCGCTGCCGATATTCCCAACGACCACACGACCGATGTGGATACCAATGCGCAGCCTAACTGAATATGCTAAGCCCGCATCTACCCTTTCATGTTGATTGTAATCCGCTATCCACTTAGCGATCTCGATCGCCGCGTGGCAAGCTAGGTCGGCCGCATCATCTTGATGTTCCAGAGCACCCCAGATGGCCATCACAGAGTCTCCGATGAACTTGTCGATGGTACCGTGGTTATTCTGGATACAGTCGGCTAGCCCTGCAAAGTGGTCATTTAGGAACAGTGCCGTTTGGGGAGCCGTAAGATGCTCCGATAGTGTCGTAAACTCAACAATATCCGTGAACATTATGACCACGTCCCGGTGGGAAGATTTGATCTGCTTCCCTGCGTTTCGGCGCATCAATTGGCGGACCAGACGTTTCGGTACATAAAGTTCAAACCAGCGAAGACCTTCGAGCATGAAATTGTACGAGCGTGCCGCCTCATCCAATTCCCGAAAAAAGGATCCTTCGATTTCATCGACCTTCGAAATGTCGAGATCATGCACTCGCTTTGCGCTATCGGACAGGCGGCGCACTGGCTTGGCAATTTCCTGACCAATCAAAGCAGCCACACCGGCCGAAACAACAGCCATAACAAGGCAGAAAATGATCGCCCACTTCAACCGCGCCGCCTCCGCAATGATATCGTGGGCTTCAAAATAAGTAGCAACGGTAAGTGGTTGAGCGCCATAGTCGGATAACTCTTCAAAAAATATGACAAATTCCCAATCGGCGTAGGCAACGAAACGGGTGTTCGCTCCGGTTAGAAAGTACTTCGCGACACTAAAGCGGTCATTCGGTTGCCACATCGCTGAAACAATTGGATCGGAAAAACGGTCTTGTTGAGGAAGCGGTACCGCGCGGTTTAAACCAGCGTACCCAAACGCCATGAGTGGATGGGCTAAAACAGCGTTCCTACCGTATAGAATGAAGACGTTTGCACCGAATTCCATTTCCTGATCGGCCAAAAATTCAGATAGTTTTATAACCGAAACCCAAGCTGACAGGACGCCGACTATCGTTCCTTGCTGAATAACCGGCCTTTGGTAACTCAACACAGATTGGCCGTATTCCTCACGCCAAAGAATTTTTCCCCAACGAGCTTTTCCAGTATCAATTGTCTTGTCGATGAGGTCGCGCAGGTCAACATCGTCTCCGAGTTTCGAGAATATGGGAAGCGTTTCGTCTTCCGTGCGCTCAACACCTGTCAGGATTTGTTGTCTGTCAATATACTGTATCCTCAGAATCTGAGGGGTTGCTGAAATGGCGCCAAGCAACAGGCTAACGAACTCTTCTGAGCCGTCTGGTTCAACTTCCCCTAAGGTGATTTTGCTCGCGATAAAATCGATTTGATCTGAAGCTGCAGTTAGATAGCGCTCCACCTGTTGTCGTTGCGTACCAATTATGAGTTGAGCCTTTTGGGTAAGCAATTCCGAGGTATTACGATAGCCAACGACCAACCCGACGCCCAATACACCCGCGACTGAAGTGAGAACAAAGAAACCCAGCCCAAGCGCCAAAGCGACTGACATAGAAGCATGCCATTCGCTGCCATTCCCTTGGGAAGTATTTCCTTTTTGCTCCCCCATGACATGCCCCGTGAACGAGACCATCGATTGGTGTAATTCGTCAGATTATATTCAACTTCTTAAGTTTTTAAAAGATTTGCTTGTTGGATGCAGCCGTGGCTTGGGCCTTCAAAGACCTCTGAGGGCCCACCCTTCGCACCCGTAACACCCGAAACCAATGGGGCATAAACGGGGGCATTTCTTGGAGGGTTTAGCTCCAAGAGCCATTTGTCGTTCCATGTTCTGATGGTCTGGCTGGGGTGGTAGGAATCCTTGCCGTCCGATGATTAGACTCGGCTTTTCCAACCGGTGACCGGAACTGGGGCGGTTGCGGGGGCATTTCTGACCGCTAGAGAGGCCGTTAGAGGGTGCCAGCAGGTGCCGACGAGACCGCTAGAGGACCGTCCACCGGCGCTGACGACCCGCTGACGAGATGTTCCGGGTGCTGACGGTCGGGCGCTGGTGCTGGCGGCTTGGGGCAGAGCGGGCGCTCCAGCTAAGTGCTGCGAATGGCTGTTGAGAGCCCATAGCGGAACCCACATCAAACGCTTTCATAAGCGCTTGGGATAGCGAGCGATCACGCGATTGGTCCTTGGTCGACCTGTGGACAAACCGGCGAAGGGCGTAATTTTTGTCAATATGCCAATTCTGTGCAATTCTGATTAGACACTAAGACAAATGGGGTGAGAGATGTCTGGCATAGACCAGATAAAGGAATTCGACAGCGGTATGGCTGCAGCAATCAATGCAGGCGATGGCGCCGGCACTGCGAAATATTACGCCGATGACGCTTCAATCCATCCACCCGGTGCAGGTCGTATTGATGGCACGGATGCAATTCAGGGTTATTGGCAAGCCGCCATTGATGCTGGCCTTAGTGATGTCAGTATTGTCGCCAGCTCCGTCGATCTTGACGGTGACAGTTCAATTTCAGTCGGAACGCTGTCGGGCAAGATGGGAGATGCCGCGCTTACAGGGAAGTATATCGTAACCGGCAGGAAAACCGACGAGGGCTGGAAAATGGTTCACGACATTTGGAACTTTGACGCCTGATTTCTTAAGCGGCGACGCTGGACCTCAACTGGAAGTCCAGGAATTTCTTAAAAATCCCACGTCCACATTCATTGCGAATATTTTGGTGTTCGCTTTGTCCGCACAACCGACGTTCGCTCCCTATAGTGAACTCTCGAATGTCTGCTGTGAGCCCAAAGCAGACGGTCGGAATCGTTAAAAGTTAGTACCAAAGCCCGCGGCGATTGAAACCTGTCAAACGAGAAGCCGTAGTCTGTCTGGGTTTGTTGCAGAATGGCTATCCACCGATCATTGCGGCGACGATCAAGAGCACTCCGTCTGTTCCGCCTTCCGATCTGGCCATTGCTACCAGCATGATGCCGACGATGAAGAGCAGAGCCGTACCAAACCGGAACAGTTCTTCGCGGTTTAGACGAACTGCTTTTTCTACTCTGTCAGTTCTCAACATTTTTGGTCCATCGGTCTCATGTAGCAAGTCAGTTCAAACAGTTGGGCAAGTAGAGTTCCTACGCCATGATTTGAATCAATGAGACATGCACGTTGCAGTAGTAGAAACATCGAGGTCAGAAAGCACGCAGGTTTGGGATGTAATATCTGTTGAAAATCTTGGCGCTGCAGGAGAGTTGGTCGAGGTTAGCGTGCGATCTTCCTGTAGGTCGAAATTCGCGCCATTCGGTGTTTTTCGATCCAAAAAATTTGGACTAATTGAATGATCAAGTACTACCTACCGGTCGCAATTGGCGCGCTACTAATTGCCTTCTGGGTAAGTCCTGACGCGCAGGTGGTTGCAGCTGGGATCGCTATCTTTTTGTTTGGCATGCTTATGCTTGAAGACGGCTTCAAGCTGCTTGGAGGCGGAACACTAGAACGAATGCTTCAGCGGGCGACAAAATCCGTTTCGCGATCTCTACTATTCGGTTTCGTCTCTACTGCGTTGTTGCAGTCCAGCTCACTGGTTTCGGTCATAACGATTTCATTTTTAAGTGCTGACCTCATTTCTCTGGTCGGTGGGGTGGGGATAATCTTTGGGGCCAATATCGGAACGACGACGGGTGCGTGGTTGGTTGCCGGGCTAGGATTGAAGGTGAATATCGCAACCTATGCCATGCCAATTATCGGCCTTAGCATAATCCTTGTGTTTCAGAAGCCGAAGGTGCTCCGTGGGATTGGTTACGCCCTTGGCGGACTGGGTTTTCTGTTCCTAGGCATTCATTACATGAAAGAGGGTTTCGACGCGTTCAAGGACCAGGTCGATCTAATGCGATTTGCTTTGTCGGGATTTTGGGGGCTGGTGGTCTATTGTTTGTTGGGGACTGCCGCAACCGTGATTATGCAGTCGAGCCACGCGACGATGGTGCTTACTCTCACTGCGCTTGCCGCTTCACAAATTAGCTATGAAAACGCGCTGGCTCTCGCGATCGGGGCTAATATTGGAACCACGATTACGGCGATTATTGGCTCGATCAGCGCCAATTTTCAGGGCAAGCGACTGGCATTGGCGCACCTGATCTTCAATACAATAACTGCGGCGGTAGCTTTGGTTTTCATAGTCCCGCTACGTGAGATGGTTGACCTGATCAGTGGTGCCGTGGGTATCGGTGCGGAAGATTTTGCTCTGAAGTTGGCAGTGTTCCATACTATCTTTAACGTGCTCGGCGTCTTTCTCATGTTACCATTGATGCGGGGACTGATCTCCTTTCTAGAACGCAGTATTATCGAACCAATCCCGGATGTTAGTCAACCGCGTTACCTGAACGACGCGGCCGATGATTTCCCACAAACTCTTGAGATTGCACTTCGAAAGGAGGTCATGCACCTATACGAAAACGCGATGACGTTGATCTTGCATGGCCTGAATCTGCATAGGAAGGATGTGCTTAGCGCGAACAGCGTTGCAGAGGTGGTTCGAAGCAGTCGAACACCTACCGACATGGATATTGAGGAAAGCTATCGGCGCAAGATCAAGACACTCTATTCCGCCATTGTCGAATTCTCGACGCGCGTCGGGGAAAAACGTGTCGAACCAGATGTAGCGGAACGAGTTTATGCCCTGAGAGATGTCGCTGGCGACATCGTTCAAGCGGTTAAGTCGGTCAAACACCTGCGAAAGAATATCTTGCGTTACACTGTACGGTTTTCCGGGAGTGCAACCGAACTGTATGATGACCTCCGTACTGAAATTGCCAGAATACTCATTGAGATTCAAAAACTTGAAGACGCAGAACCGGGTGAGCGTAGTGCGCTCTGGCTTGATCAGGAACGTGCGCAAATAGAAGAAGATGCTCGGACCGCTGCGCGCCGTGTAGAACAGCTCATTCGAAAAAACCAACTCACTCCCGATGCCGCAACTTCATTTCTCAACGACTCGGATTATGCCTATAGCGCGATGCGTAAGCTGATCGAAGCAGCGAGAACCTTTTACATCGAACGAGACAGCGCCATGGCCGAAGTCGAACGTTTGTTGGCTTTAGAAGAAGAAGAACTCGGTGAGTATAAGATTGAAACCGATGCGCTCTCTAAGGAAGAAGAATCCGAAAAACATCACAGTAAAGTCGTAGAAAGCAAATAGCATGCTGAAATTGTGCGACGATCTGCGGGGGGTATTAAGATGGGATTGAAAAAACTTGCCGAAAAAATGGTCGAGTACAACTCGCGTCTTGAGGCAGGCAAAGCGAAGAAAATTAAATCCAGCCATGTTCAGAAGGTACTCAAAAAGCTGCGCAAGAAGGTGGCAGATCTTGAAGCCGAAATTCATTTGGAGAAAAATTCTGACAGGAAAGCCAGACTGGTTCGAAAACTCGGAACAGCGCACGAGAGTGTCAAACGGGCTGAGTGGCTGTTGAGCGAAATTGACTAATACTCTGGTTCAGGCTTTAGAAATTAGAGGACTCGTGACGAGTGCCTTCGTGGCCATTTTGAACCTGATGCCAACACACCTAAGCAACTGGAGTGCCCGATTTGATTTGGACCACCGTTATGTCTGAGAAACGGAGGACCGAGAATGGCTAACAAGAGACATAAGCCGGAAGAAATAGTTCAGAAGCTGCGGCAAGTTGATGTGCTTGTCGGCCAGGGAATGATGCGTGTAGATGCGATCCGCGAGGTTTGCATTTGGTGGCGAAATCCAATCTTTGGCGCGGTGTTTGAGACAGACCAACAAATCGCGGTGGCTTTGCCCAATGGGCAACGAATGATGGTAGGCCTGCCGTTGGCGAATTTGCTCACCTTTCTTGAATCGATCCAGTCTGAATAGTCACTGACCAATCTGCTCATCCGTGTCAGCCGTTCGTCTGATTGACATGAGAGTCAACGGCGGCCCCAACACCTCGAAGGCCACAGTACTGACTAGAGTAAAAGCCATGATCGACGCGGCCCAATGTGGAAATTGCTCTCCGGCGACAAGGGCCATTCCTACCGCGACACCGGCCTGTGGTAACAAAGCTGGACCGTACCATCGGGTCTGACGGCTAGGCAGGCCGCCAAGTCTCGCTCCGCAATAACCCCCGACGAGGCGGGCGACAGCGCGCAAGAATAGGAAAAGAGCACCAGCCCAGCCCATCAAGCCGAAGGCTTCAATATCCAACGTGGCGCCAGCCAACAGGAAGAACAGGATCATGAATGGCCACTGAATGTGCTCGATCTCATGGAAAGCACGCTCGTGATGGCGGGCAAGATTCCCGATAACTGCGCCCGCAACCATGCCTGCTACCAAGAATGAAACCTCCAGCCAAAGCGCGAGGCCCGCTGTAAGAAAGACTATGCCCACTGCTTCTGCCTGCATTGGCTCTCCCGGTTTCAAGCGACCGGTCAGGTAAGCGGATGGCACGCCTAGTGCAGAACCCAACAAAATAGCCCCTCCGAAATCCCACATCGCTGTGGTCGTGATGGTAGCCCAACCGTCCGAATGACCGGCCAGAACCAATGCGACGCTGAAAACGATCAGACCCCAAGCGTCATCAATTGCGACTATGCCCTTTAATGTCTCGGTGAAGCTGTTGGACACCCCAGATTGTTTTATCACGTCTGTCATGGCGGCCGGAGCTGTAGCCGTAGCAATTGCCGCCAGCACCAGCGCCAACCCGAAGGGCACGCCAATAGCGGCCAGTCCAGCAGACACAATAACAAGGGTTGCAACCACGATTGAAATCGAAATCGTCAGAATGGCTCGGCCATGCCGAACCAGATTCTCGCGGGTCAATGATCCTCCAAGAAGAAATGCGACCATCGTCAATGCCACGATGGATACCTCATCGAACCACATTGCAACGTCGAGTGGGATCAACCCCATTCCGGCATTCCCTGCGATCAAGCCAAGGAAAAGCAAGGTGGTAACACGAGGAAGATGCGTGGCCCGGCCGAGTTGGTCGGCCGCCAATCCGGCAAGGAAGAGCACACCAAGGGTAATCAGAAAGCCGGCAATGTGCATAGAAAACCAAGCGTTAAGTTCTTGTCTAGACTACTCTAACCCCAACCCTGCCTGCTAGGAACCGATGACGGAGAAAATGCGAGTGTCCCGTCGCAGCTTAGGCCGAAGATCCCTAAAAAAGGGATATTGATCTGTATTAAGGCGAAAGCGCGCTGCACTTGACACAATAACTCATTCAGGAAATGAAGAGAAACTTTCGATGCCGACAAAGGAATCTAACACAAATATTCCGACGTCACTTTTGGATGTTTTCAAACAAATGCAGCCGCCCATGTCTGGCAATCCGGCCTTCGATGCCCAGATCGAACAATTTTGGGACGCATAGGAAAATTGCTCGAAGAAACAGAGGCCTTTGCGCAGCATTGGTTCGAACGGCGTCACGAGGCCGTCCGGACAGCTCTACAAGCTGCACGCAATGTGTCTTCCGCGAACCCGTCCGATCCATCGAAAGCCCTTCAGAGCATGGCGGAATGGCAGCGCCATTCGGCTGAGCGGTTGGTTGCTGACGCGCAGGAATGGTTCGAAACCGTGTCCCGTTGTGCATCTTATGTTGCTGAAACCGAAGCTGAAGCTGTTGAGAAAACAGTTGGTGATTTTGCAGCCTCTACAAAGAGCGCGGAGAAATCTTCAAAACCTAACCCTGTGTAGGGTTCCTGCTTCCGAAAAACCAAACTGAAATCATCGGAGCAGTAGATAGGAGGGTCTTGTCTGAAGAACTTTGCTTGAGAGGTGAAGGGGTGTTGCGTAGCATTTGCCCATGACCAGATACGTCTCGTTTTTTCGCAGCAATGGAAATCCCGCTGCTTCAGGGGTACGGACTCACAGAGGCTGGACCTGCAGTAACCGGGTCGACAATTGATGATCGTCGCTGTGACAGCGTCGGCTTCACGCTTCCGGGCAGCGAACTAAAAATAGGTGATCGGCAAGAACTGTTGATCCACTCACCGAGCGCTATGATCGGCTACTGGAATAACCCAGACGCGACAAACGATGCCTTCGATCAAGATCATTGGCTTCGTACAGGCGATGCGGCCGAGATAATCGATGAGCGTGTTTATATAAGGGGAAGAATAAAGGACATCCTCGTGCTATCGACCGGGGAAAACGTCAATCCAACGCCTATAGAAGCAGCTCTGGCTGCCGATCCTCTGATCGAACAGGTCTGTGTGTTGGGTGATAGCAAGCCATGGTGCTCGGCGGTTGTCGTTGTAAATGCACCGAAATTCCAAGCTTGGTGCGAAAAGACGGATGTTTCCTTAGCTAACCCAATGTCCGAAGAAGTTCGACGGAATCTGGTTGAATATCTAACAAATAGATTGGAAGATATCCCGCCCTTTGCCCGCATCCGCGACATTGTCATCGAGACTGAACCCTGGGGTCTAGAAAACGGTCTAATCACGCCGACACTAAAGCCTAAGCGAGCAAGAGTTCTAGCAAGGTATGAGAAAGCACTCTCAGATCTTTACCGCTGAATACATGTTTCTTGTTGCGCCTAATCACCATTGGCGCACGCGCAATGCAGGGTCTTTTTGTATGCCAGCGGGTGACAAATACGAAAATGGTGTGAACTTTCAAACGAATCCAATCCTTGGTCATCTGACCCACATCAAGGAGTTGGACGGGTTTCGAATGCTAAGATTGGATTGTTAAGTGGTTAAGCTGTATTTCGCTTTTTGCTGCCCGCTCCAATAGCCGTTTCCGAAGTCAACGAAAACAAGTGGAGTTGGCGCCCCTAAGGACGCTGACTTGCTCCAAATCTTGAAGGGCAAAAAACTCGATTTTAGTGAGCTTGAGACTATGAAAAAACTGACGGCAGTAATCCTGGTTGGCTCCGTGTTTTATCCGTTTCAGAATTTGGCGGAAACAGTTCCGACACAAGGCGAAGATCTATTCATTGCACACTGCGCCAAATGCCATGGCGTTGATGCACAGGGAAATGGGCCTGCGGCGACAGCCGTGAAAACACAACCTCCGGATTTGACCAAGATTGCCGACCGAAGAAGCGGGGTTTGGCCAATGCTAGAAGTGATGTCGATCTTGGATGGCTATACAAAAACAACGAACCCACGTGAGGACATGCCCATTATCGCCGAGCTAAGCGAAGGCTCCAAGGTCGAATTTGATACGGGAAATGGCTTGGTAGCAGAAGTTCCTGCCAAACTCATCGCGTTGACCGAGTATCTGGAGAGCATTCAATCTCCCAAGCCGCTTGGTTACGTGCCGTGAACACCGAGCCGAAAAAGACTTTTCTTGGTCGTCGGAGGCAAAGATGATTGTTGAAGACCAAAGCGAAGTAGTGGCTTTCCTGTCGGACCCAGCCACGTACGGCATTAATAATACAGTCGATGTTATCGAAACACATATTTCAATCGTTTTTCTTGCCGGAAGTCGAGCATACAAGCTGAAGAAGGCGGTCTATTTGCCTTATGCAGACTTCTCAACTTCTGAAATTCGGTCAGAGGCATGCGCAAAGGAGTTGCAACTTAACAAAATCACTTCGCCCGAAATCTATCTCGGCGTGCGGCACATTACTCGAAGCGTCTCAGGGTTGAATTTGGACGGGCAGGGCGAGTTTGTTGACGCAGTTGTTGAGATGGTACGCTTCGATCAAGATGCAATTCTGGACCAAATGGCTGTGCGTGGAGCGTTGACTGCGGACGTGATGAGTGTCCTGGCCAAGACGATCGCCAAAGCTCATCAGTCGGCAAAAAAGGTCCAAGCCAATGGGCATGAAAATATCGAAGCCGTCCTAGATATTAATCATGCGGGGTTTCAGCAAAGTTCGGTGTTTTCCAAGGCTGAAGTTGACCTATTAGACGGGGCTTTTCACGCGGATTTGAAGCAGAGGGCACCTATCCTCAACAAACGCGCCGCGCGTGGTTGCGTTAGACTTTGTCATGGCGACCTTCATCTTCGAAACATTTGCCTTTTCGGCGGTCGCCCAAGACTTTTCGACTGTATCGATTTCAATGACCAGTTGGCGACTGTTGACGTTCTCTATGATCTCGCCTTCCTAGCTATGGACCTTTGGCACAGGGATTTACGACAGTTCGCGAACCTCGTCGTAAATCACTATCTAGATATTACAGAGGAAGAAGACGGTTACCCTTGTTTGCCGTTTTTTATTGCTCTTCGAGCAGCGGTCCGAGCGCATGTCCTTGCGACCCAATCCGAAGACCCACATGTCGAAGACGCAAACGACAAGCGGCAAGACGCCCGCAGTTACTACGATCTGGCAATGTCTATCTTGGGTGCCTCGAAGCCACGCTTAGTCGCGATCGGCGGCTTCAGTGGTAGCGGCAAGTCGACTATGTCGAGTGCAATCGCTCCTGCCATCGGATCTGCGCCGGGTGCAAGAGTGATAGAAAGTGACAGGACTCGCAAAGCAATGTTTGGGTGCGATCCACACACCAAGTTGCCGGACCATGCCTATGTGCCTGAGGTTTCGGATAGGGTGTATGGTTCAATGGCGCAGCGAGCCGGCTCACTTTTAAGCGGTGGAAGCGCGGTGGTGGTCGACGCCGTTTACGATCGCCCTAGCCGAAGGAAGGAAGTCGAACTGGTCGCGCGAGAAGCTTGCGTTCGCTTCGACGGCATCTGGTTAACTGCGGCGCCGGGAGAACTCAAACGACGCGTTCAGACACGGCCTAAATCAGCTTCTGATGCGACTCCGAGAGTGCTTGAAAGTCAGTTGCAAAAGCACTTGGGTCCGATTGATTGGAACTATATTAAGACCTCTTGTACAATAGAAGAAACGCGGTTGAAGATTTTGAAGTCGTTGGTCTGAAATTGTCAGAAGAACTTTGCTTGAGCGGAGCAGGGGGCTTTCATAGCCTCAGCTTATGAATAAAAGATCGCCTTTAAAGTACAACAAATCCAGCCACGAGATTATTCGTCTGACCGTCAACCAGCAGGTTTGTCGACAGAGTGCTCGTTTTAAAAAGCTGATCCTGCTGAGGTCTTTTTAGTGGGCTAGGAAGACTGGCAACATTGTCTGCTCGACCATCGAAAGGGTCGTTCCGCCCAAAACAGTCTGGATCATCCGGGCGTGACCGTATGCGCCCATCACAATCAGATCTGAGCCGGCCTCCGCCGCGCGGCCCTGAATAACATCGGCGATGGAGCGTCCACCGCTGGGATACTGTGACAAGGTTACCAAGCATCCATGATGGCTGAGCCATGCGGCCACATCGGTTCCGGGATCCTGCCCGTCACGGTTAACCGTGGTCACAGGGTCGATACATCCTATAATCACCTCGCGCGCGTCCAGCATATGCGGTAGGGCGGCGTGAACTGCCGCCGACGCGGCCTTGCTGCTGTCCCAGGCGACAAATATGCATTCGGGATTTCGTGCTAGGTTGGCATTTATCCGAAATCCAATCGGTGAGTGGAACAAAACGCCGGATGCCGCTTCGGTCATCAGATCGCGGGTCTCCCGCAGACTTTGAGAAAAGATCGCCTCATCGCTCACACGGGCAAATCGCGCAACGACATGTTTGGCATCCATGCTTGCAGTAAGGACGGCCTGAACCTCCCCCGACGCATTTCTTTGTGCGAGCAGTTGTTCAATGGTATCACATCTGGATTTGATATTAGCTTGCGTGGAGGCTAGGGCCTCCTTCCAATCGTCCGGAATATTCAGCCCGCCATATGGCGGAACCGAGTAGGAATAAGCAGGCAAGGCAGGGGCCGTATCAAGCATAAGACAAAGCAAATGATGGTCCTCTCTTGCGGCCATTTCCGCAACCTCACCGATCTCGCGGTCTTCGGTTTGAACATTCATAACGAAAAGTGTGGTGCGGCGTTCCATATGTGTCTCCATTGAAGTTTGGTGCTGGTCAGAGGCCCGCAACTGTCTAATGAACTATACACCGGTCACTCACCATTCATCGTCTATAGAATTCGAACCTGTCAATTCTTGCATAATCTTCAGGCGGGAGGAGCCGATACGGAAGGCGGCAGCATTGTCCGCGTTGAGGTCATGACCATATTTTTCCCAGCGTCTGCTAGCTCACGAAGCAGACGTCCCACATAATGTAACGTTCAAGTTGTATAGCCCTAGGATTTGCGGATCTGCACCTTGGTATCTTCCGACTTTGCTGGTGCGACCTTAGGAATAGTGATGGTCAACACTCCATCCTTCAGGTGTGCATCGACACTGCCGGCATCCGCGTCCGGCGGCAGCCGAAAAGACCGGCTGAAAGAGCCATACTGACGCTCGGAGAAGAACCATGTCTCGCCTTTCTCTTCGCGCTCGGTCTGCTTTTCGCCCTTCAGCGTTACAACACCGTCATGAACACTCAAGTCGATGTCTTCTTCAGCCACCCCTGGCAGTTCGACGCTGATACGGTAAGTGTCATCCGAACCTGACGCCTCCGATGCGGGGGCCAACCATTCGGATACACGCGTCCCCACTTGCCGAAGGGGTTCATAAAGCGAAGGCCAGAAGCCGCTGGTGTGAGATTTCTCAACCATTTCCACGTTCTCCTCTCTGATAGGGTGAAGAGATATAGAGTTGGTCGCCGTTCAACGTCCTTGATGCGGATCAAAAGGAAATGGCTGCAAAGTCCGCGTAGCGGTCACTCAGACAGAACCCAGCGAACGGCATGTGTGGATGGCTCCTGCATAGCAAGACGTTTTTGATCTGATTTGTGCATTTGTCAGAAGCAGTCATGTGTCCGGCCTGTTTGCGCGGTTT
>NZ_JBQFVT010000024.1:0-14896 GCF_056539905.1 Ruegeria sp. AP7
CGGTTGGAGCAGGAGCCATCCACCCCATCAGCTTTGGCAGGCTGCGACCGCGGCATCTTGAATACTCCGCGAAGGTCCGAATTGGGCCGCGAGCTGCCAATTCCAGCCCGAAGCGGGCTTCGCGAACTATCTTCTGCTTGAAAAGTGAAAATTGGAAGCCGACGCGCAGCCGATTTGTCAGCACTATGCTTCAACAAGGAAAATCCCCTATCCGATGGCAGGCTTAGGCACGGCCTGAGATCTGGACAAAAAGGCACGTGGCCGGTCGCAAGGCGATATAGTGATCCGAAAATGGACAGTGTATTCGCGAAGTGTTCAAACGCGTTAGCGCCTGTTTGGTCACGTAGCCTTCGGGCCTATTGGATCTTTGCTCCGGTCTGGCCCGTACTCTAAATCGTGATCGTCTGGATAGGTCGGTAGCCGTAGGAGGCAGGCAAATTGTCTTTAGCGGTGAAGCTTGCTTGGACACAACTTGAATTGAATGTCCAGTAATCGCCACCTTTCATGCCTAGATCCGCAATCACTTTAACTAAGAGTGATCCCTCTCTAGCCTGGACATTTTCGTGCAGACACGTTTCGGCGCTGCTGCCGAATGGCGCGAACTCGGTGCCGGGCACAAGACAGCTTTGCAAGCTTCATTGAGACCGGTTCGAATTCCTCTGCGCGTGCTGCTGCAGTCCGGTCAGAGAAGATTGTGCCGGGAATTTCAGTTTGCTAACGTCAGACACGCGCTGGGGAGGGCGGGTACACCTATATGCTGGACTATTCGCACAACGCCTGGCTTGTGGCGGCCTCTTTGGCCGTGTCGCTGATGGCGGGATTTACCGGGCTGTATCTGACCCATGGTGCATCCCAGCTTGACAGTCAGCGGCGTAAGCTTGTGGTTGCTCTGGCGGCAGTCATTCTGGGTGGCGGCATCTGGTCGATGCATTTTGTCGCCATGCTGGGTCTGCAACTGCCGATCCTGTTTTACTATGACGCTCTGATCACACTGATTTCTGCTCTGGTCGCGATCCTGATGGTTGGACTGGCGCTTTTGCTGCTGCATTTTCGCCCACGCACGCCTCAGATTATGATCGGGTCTGGGGTGATCGTAGGCCTAGGGATCGTGGTGATGCACTATATCGGAATGGCCGGAATGCAGCTGTGCCGTCCCGTCTATAATGCATTGGATGTGGTGTTGGCGACGTTGGCTTCGGTGATACTGTCGGTTGCGGCCATCTGGGTCGCCTATGGTAATCGCACGCAGCGCAATATTCTTTTGGGCACGGTCTGCTTTGGGCTGGCCGTGTTTACCATGCATTTTGTGGCCACCGCGCTGACCGATTTTGTCGCCAGCGATAGCGCCGGTGGCGCGGGACCTGCGCTGGACAATCAGGTTCTGGCGATGGGTGTCACCGTTTCGGTGTTTCTGATTTGCGGAGCGTTCCTGCTGACGGGAATCTCGTTCATCGAACCTAAGGAGGCGCCTGCACCCGAACGTCCTGCAGAACCCGCAGCCCTGCGTGCCGGTGTTCCATTCGAGCGCGAGGGTCAGACTTTTTTCGCCGAACCCAACCGCATCGCCGCCATTCGGGCCGAGGGGCATTATACCGTTCTCTATATGGGTGCTGAAAAACTGTTCTGCCCTTGGTCGATCACCGAGGCCGAGAACCGCCTGAAACCAGACGGGTTTTTGCGTGCCCATCGCAGCTATCTGGTGAACCCCAAACACGTCTCTAGCTTTGAACGTCACAAAGACAACGGCACCTGTTATTTTGACGGTGTCGACGCGTTGGCCAAAGTGCCGGTCAGCCGGTCCCGCCTGACGGACATTCGCGAGGCTCTCGGCCTCTGATCGCAGTTCGTGCAACCTATTCGCATTTCGTGAAACAAGCAGCGCGACCTGTTCCCGATCGCTGGAAGCCTTAAGTCACACGTTCTTTCCTACCTCGCAGGATCCCCAAGGCACACCGCTTGGACCCAGGGAGGAAAAATATGATACCAGCCGGTTTTGAGTATCACCGGCCAGGCGATATCGCCTCGGCCATTGGCATTCTACAGGAACACGGAGATGAAGCGCGCGTGATCGCGGGCGGGCACAGCCTGATCCCCATGATGAAGCTACGCATGGCCGAGATGGGCCATCTGGTTGATCTGCAGGCCATTGAGGAATTGAAAGGCATCCAGATTGGGTCGGAAACCGTCTCGCTTGGCGCGATGGTTACGCAGCATGAATTGATCATCCATGATGGTCTGGCTACCGCCATTCCGCTGATCCGCGAGGCTGCCCTGCAGATTGCGGACCCTCAGGTGCGTTACATGGGGACCGTCGGCGGCAATGTCGCCAATGGCGATCCCGGCAACGACATGCCCGGGCTGATGCAGTGCATGAACGCGACATTCGAGCTTTCCGGCCCTGACGGCACCCGCCGCGTGGCGGCACGAGAGTTCTACGAGGCGGCGTACTTTACCGCTCGTGAGGATGAGGAAATCCTCACCCGGATTTCAATCCCCGTGCCGGGCGCGGGCGTTGGTCAGGCCTATGAAAAACAGAAACGCAAGATCGGCGACTATGCGACCGCTGCGGCTGCTGTGATGGTTGGCAACGGTCAGGCCTCGGTTGCGATGACCAATCTGGCAGACACCCCCATCTGGTCCGAGAGCGCAAGCAATGCGCTGGCCGACGGAGACGTCAGCGGCTGTGTCGCCGCGATGCTCGACGCGATCGACCCGGTCGCTGACAACCGCGGCCCCGTCGAATTCAAGAAACACGTGGCTGCTGTGATGCTGCGCCGCGCCATCGACCGTGCTCAAAGCCGTGCGGTCTGAGGGGAGAAACACTCATGTCGAAAATGCACGTCAAACTCACCGTGAACGGCAAGCAGGTCGAAGGTCTGGCTGAGCCGCGCACGCTGTTGATCCACTTCCTGCGGGAAGATCTGAAAATCACCGGTCCTCATATTGGGTGCGAGACCAGCCATTGCGGCGCCTGCACCGTGGATATCGACGGTAAATCCGTCAAATCCTGCACGACCTTTGTCGCGCAAGTAAACGGTGCTGATATTACCACTGTCGAAGGCCTGACCAATGACGATGGCAGCCTGGGTGTTCTGCAGGAAATGTTCCGCGAACATCACGGGCTACAGTGCGGCTTCTGCACGCCGGGCATGATCACCCGCGCGCATCGCCTGCTGCAGGAAAACCCGAATCCGACTGAGGAAGAAATCCGCTTTGGCATGGCGGGGAACCTCTGCCGCTGTACCGGGTATCAGAACATCGTCAAGGCGATCTCAGCCTCGGCTGACATGCTCAATGCTCAGAAGGAGGCCGCGGAATGAACGATCAAACTATGACCCCCGAAGAGCGCGCCGCCAACCTCAAAGGGATGGGAAGCTCGCGCAAACGTGTCGAGGATGTGCGCTTTACCCAGGGCAAGGGGAACTATGTCGATGACATCAAGCTGGACGGGATGCTGTTCGGCGCATTTGTCCGGTCGCCTTATGCCCACGCTCGCGTTGTCAGTGTGAACAAAGAGGCCGCGTTGGCTGTGCCCGGTGTTGTTGCCGTTTTGACAGCCGAGGATCTGGCTCCACTGGGTCTGCATTGGATGCCGACGCTGGCCGGTGACAAGCAAATGGTTCTGGCCGATGGCAAGGTTCTGTTCCAAGGTCAGGAAGTTGCCTATGTCGTTGCCGAAAATCGGTACATGGCCGCCGATGCGGCAGAGCTGGTTGAGGTTGACTACGAAGAACTTCCCGTCCTGACCGACCCGTTCGAGGCGCTGAAATCGGACGTTGTCCTGCGTGAAGATCTCGTAGGTCAGACTGAAGGCGCCCATGGGCCGCGTAAGCATCACAACCACATCTTCACCTGGGAACAGGGCGACAAAGACGCGACCGAAGCCGTTCTGGGCGAGGCCGATGTTGTGGCCGAAGAGATGGTTTATTACCATCGGACCCATCCCTGCCCGCTGGAGACCTGCGGCTGTGTTGCCTCGATGGATAAGGTGACCGGCAAGTTGACGCTGTTTGGCACCTTCCAAGCCCCCCACGCGATCCGGACTGTTGTGTCGCTAATCTCGGGTCTGGCCGAGCACAATATCCGGGTGATCAGCCCTGATATCGGTGGCGGCTTTGGTAACAAAGTTGGTGCCTATGCGGGCTATGTCTGCTCGGTTGTCGCCTCGATAGTCACCGGCCAGCCGGTGAAATGGGTCGAGAATCGGATGGAAAACCTTATGTCCACCGCCTTTGCCCGCGATTACTGGATGCAGGGCAAGATCGCCGCGACCAAGGATGGCAAGATCACCGGTCTCTGGTGCCACACCACAGCGGATCATGGTGGATTTGACGCTTGTGCCGACCCGACCAAATTCCCGGCCGGTTTCATGAACATCTGCACCGGATCCTACGACATTCCTACGGCTTATCTGGCTGTGGATGGGGTTTACACCAACAAGGCACCGGGCGGTGTCGCCTATCGTTGCTCGTTCCGGGTGACCGAGGCCGCCTATTTCATCGAGCGGATGATCGAGGTTCTGGCCATCAAGCTGAACATGGACGCGGCCGAGCTACGCCGGATCAACTTCATCAAGGCCGATCAGTTCCCTTATCAGTCCGCGCTGGGCTGGGAGTATGACTCGGGCGATTATCACACCGCTTGGGACAAGGCGCTGAAAGCTGTCGACTATGAAGGTCTGCGGGCGGAACAGGCGCAACGGATCGAGGACTTCAAAGCCGGAAAGACCCGCAAACTGCTGGGCATCGGCCTGACGCATTTCACCGAAATTGTCGGGGCTGGACCGGTCAAGAACTGCGATATCCTTGGGTTGGGAATGTTCGACTCATGCGAAATCCGGATTCACCCAACCGGTTCCGCCATCGCACGGCTGGGGACGATCAGTCAGGGTCAGGGTCATGCAACGACCTTCGCCCAGATTATCGCCAGCGAGATCGGCCTGCCTGCCGATGACATCACGCTGGAAGAAGGCGACACTGATACCGCGCCCTACGGGCTTGGCACCTATGGGTCTCGGTCGACACCTGTGGCCGGTGCGGCAACGGCGATGGCCGCCCGCAAAATCCGCGCCAAGGCACAGATGATCGCGGCTTACTTGCTTGAGGTCCACGATGACGATGTCGAATGGGACGTGGATCGGTTCTCGGTCAAAGGTGCGCCTGAGCGGTTCAAGACGATGAAAGAAATCGCCTTTGCCGCATATAATCAGGCCATTCCGGGGCTGGAACCCGGTCTGGAGGCCGTAAGCTACTATGACCCGCCGAACATGACCTACCCGTTCGGGGCCTATATATGCGTCATGGAGATCGACGTCGATACCGGAGAATGGGAGGTCCGGCAGTTCTATGCGCTGGACGATTGCGGGACCCGGATCAACCCCATGATCATCGAAGGTCAGGTCCATGGCGGCGTGACCGAGGCTCTGGCAATCGCTATGGGTCAGGAAATCGCGTATGATGAGATGGGTAACGTCAAGACCGGTACGTTGATGGACTTCTTCTTGCCCACCGCGTGGGAGACGCCCAACTACACCACCGATCACACGGTGACGCCGTCTCCGCACCACCCGATCGGTGCAAAAGGCGTTGGCGAAAGCCCGAATGTCGGTGGCGTTCCTGCGTTCTCGAACGCGGTGCATGATGCCTTCCGTCCGTTTGGCCTAGTCCAAAGCCACATGCCGCATGACCACTGGCGTATCTGGAAGATCGCCAACGGTCTGGGAATGCACGGCTAACAGGAAAAGCTGCCGCGCTGGAATACGGCGCGGCGGCATTCCGGGAGAATTGCATGAGCTTGCAGCACATTCAGCAAGGCTTGGCCGAGGTGGGCTACGTTGCCGATGACCGATTGGCGATGGCGCTTCATCTGGCGCAGTTGCTTGGGCGTCCGCTGCTGTTGGAAGGGCCAGCAGGGGTCGGGAAAACCGAGGTCGCAAAGGCGTTGGCAGCACAGCGCGCGGCGCGGTTGATCCGGTTGCAATGCTACGAAGGGTTGGATGCCAGCCACGCGATATATGAATGGAATTACCAGCGCCAGTTGCTGGCTATTCGTGCAAGCGAGGCACAGGGTGGCGCCAGGGAGGCCCAGCTATTCACTGATGACTATTTGCTAAAGCGACCTTTACTAGAAGCGATCAGCGAAGAAGAACCACCTGTTCTTCTGATCGATGAAATCGACCGGGCGGATGAGGAGTTTGAGGCCTATCTGCTTGAGATTTTGTCGGACTTTCAGATCACGATCCCCGAGCTTGGCACCATCAAGGCGCGTTCGCGGCCCATCGTGATCCTGACGGCGAATGGGACGCGGGATCTTTCGGACGCGCTGCGGCGTCGTTGCCTGTATAGTTTCCTTGACTACCCATCGCGTGAAACGGAAATGGCGATCCTGAAAGCCCGCATGCCCGAAGTTGAAGGGCTGCTGGCGCGCCAGATTGTTGGCGTTGTGCAGGCGCTGCGCAAAGAAGACTTGGAGAAGACCCCCGGCATTGCCGAAATGTTGGACTGGGCGGCGGCCCTTTCGGGGCTGGGTGTAAACGACATGGCGCAGTCCCGCGAAGAGGTTCAAGCCACGTTGGTTTGCCTTCTGAAAACCGCCGCCGATTACGACGCTGCTCCGCCCGAGGTGACGGATCGTTTGATCGGAAAGGTGGCGTGATGCAGATCACCCGGTTCCCCGCTCGCGCATCTGGTTTGTCGGAACGAATGTCCGGTTTCATCGCGCATTTGCGTATGAACGGACTACGCGTCGGGCCGGCTGAAACGGGGGATGCAGTGGCTGCGCTGGCGGCGGTCGAGGCGATGGATGTCAGACAGGCCCAGCAGGCGCTCTGCGTGTTGCTGGCCGGTGACGCCGACGATTGGCGGAGGTTTGATGACCTGTTCGAAGCCTATTGGTTCAACACAGGCAAGCAGCGCACGGGAACCGCCCAAACCGCGCATGTGCGAGTTCAATCCGCCAAGCCGATGATCTGGCAGCAAGAGAGCCAGGATGTTCAGGAATCCGAGACCGATGCGGATCAGGCCACCGCACCCGAGTCCGGCGATGGGGAGGCAATGGGGAGAGACGGGAAGCTGATTGCAACCCGTACGGACAACCAGTCGCGCCGGGATTTGCGCGAGCTCATGGATGAAGACGCCCTGAGGCAGGCGGAACAGGCCGCGACCGCCATCGCGCGTGCGATCCGCGACCGCCGCTCGCGTAGGCGAAAGCAAGCTCTGCGGGGCTCTGCTTTGGATATGCGCCGGATTCAACGCGCCAGCCTCGCACGAGGAGGAGAGCCGATGGATCTGTATCGCCGGGCTCGCCCATCACGCCCAATGCGGATTGTGGCCTTGTGTGACGTCAGCGGATCGATGACTGTCTATTCGCGGGTTTTTCTGGCCTTCCTCAAGGGTCTGATCGGCAGTGGAACAGAGGCGGACGCCTATCTCTTCCATACCCGCCTGATGCGCGTTACGGATGCGCTGCGCGACCACGACTCGTTACGCGCGGCAGGGCGGTTATCGCTGATGGCCGAAGGGTTCGGCGGTGGGACCGACATCTCGGGAAGCCTTGAGAGGTTTCTGAACGGATATGGTGCTCGCGCATTGAACGGGCGGACGATCGTATTGATCCTCTCAGACGGGTATTGCAGCGAGTCGCCTGAGGCCCTGGGAGATGCTCTGGCTCGGATTCGGCGCAAGGCGCGGCGGATTGTTTGGCTGAATCCTCTTAAAGGATGGAAAGACTATCAGCCCATTGCCGCCGCTATGCAGGCAGCAGAACCTTATCTGGATGCGCACCTGCCGGCCAACACGCTCGACGCGCTGGCGGCGTTGGAACCCGAATTCCGAAAACTGTGAAAGGACACTTCGATGGCAGGTTTCGACATTTTCGACACGATTGAGGAGTTGCGCAAAAAGGGCGATGCCTTTTGCGTGGCAACGGTCCTTCGCACTGCCGACGCAACTTCGGCCAAGGCAGGTGGCAAGGCCGTGATCATGCGGGACGGCTGTATTTTGGGGCATCTGGGCGGAGCGTGCGTGCAGCGCGTTGTACGCGCATCGGCGCAGGAGGCACTTGCGGGTGGAACTCCGAAAATGATCCGCGTGAAACCTTCAGACAAGGTAGTGGCGATGACAGACCCGGATGGTGTTGAGACCTTCAAAAGCGGTTGTCCTTCGGGCGGAACGGTCGATTTGCTGATCGAACCCTATCAGCACGCCCCGCGCTTGATCATTTTCGGAGAGTCTCCGATTGCACACGCGCTTGCCGCGCACGCGGCGCTGATCGGGTTGCGTGTTTGTTTGCCTGAAGGTTCCGAAAGTTCGGTGGAATTCATCGGTTTTGATCCAAATGACCTAAACGCATTGGGGGTTGAACCACGCGATTTCGCGGTGGTTGCCTCACAAGGGAAGGGCGATGGCGCAGCGCTGAAATCTGCGCTTGAATCACCAGCACGACGCGTTTCGATGGTCGCGAGCCACCGCAAGGCCAAGGTGTTATGCGAGAGGTTGGAAGCGCAGGGATTGACCGCTGAGCAAACCAGTCGGCTCAAGTCACCGGCCGGTCTGGATATCCATGGAATCGACCCGCACGAAATCGCCCTGTCGATCCTCGCCGAGATCATCCTCTGGCGGAATTCAGACAATTCCGAGGAGACGTCGCATGATGAAAAAATGGCGTAGATGGTTGCAATCCCTTCGGACTGTGAAGCCGGAACAGACCCCGGAAGAGGCGACCGAGACCGCACTTCGCGTTTTCCCAAGATGCTGTTGAGTAAAGGACTCTCAAATGGAACTAAATGACGAAATCCGTATCTCTGCTCCGCGTGACGTCGTGTACCGAGCGCTGAATGATCCGGATGTGTTGAGAGAGTGCATTCCTGGGTGTGAGGAACTGATCCAACATTCTCCCGAGCACTTGGAGGCCAAAGTCGTGCTCAAAATCGGCCCCGTCAAAGCTCGGTTCAGCGGCGAAGTGACGTTGGACAACTCCAAAGCTCCGGATGAGTTTTCCCTGACTGGTGAAGGAAAAGGTGGCGCTGCGGGCTTTGCCAAAGGGGGTGCGGATGTCAATCTTAGCACGGAGGGCGAGGAAACAGTTTTATCCTATACTGCCAAGGTCACAATCGGCGGAAAAATAGCGCAATTGGGCAGCCGGTTGATTGCTGGGACTGCAAAAAAACTTTCAGCCAAGTTTTTCGACAAGTTTGGGGAAATCGTCGCCGAGCAACGCGTCGGCTAGGGTTTGGACTTCGGTAACGGGCCTTCCCAATCAAGCGGTTTTGCGCAAAATTGTTGATCCGCTGAAGCGGTGTTGTCAGGTCTATACTTGTCAGCCCTTCTATGGAAGTCGAACATGGATACTTTGAACCAAAGCGGAGCCGTTCCTCACAACCTGCATATGATCGACAGCACCGTGATCCGCGCCCATCATCCACTGCCCGGCAGGGGGTTGCGGCAGCAATGTCCCAAGAGGGCGGCAGCGGGCGCCAAACCATGGCCGCGATGAGAAGTTACACCTTGGCACACACTTTTTGCTGAAATTCGCTGCAACTGCATTTTTCGTAATTGTGCACGTTCACGCACTGCAAACAATGCAGCCAGCGCTTGATCAGCAATACGGGTTGCAGACGCAGCATAGCCACTATCGATTCAAGTGCCGCTTTGGGCTCACAGCAGTCTTTCGCAACGTAGTGCATCAATGACCGCTGTGCGGACAAAGCTGCCCTGAGAAATGACGCAACTCATCTCCCGCGGTGAATGTAGGTAACACGCTTTAGGTTGGATCGGGGTAGAATATCGAAAGGCGAGAACGAGGCAGATGTCTGCCGTTCGGCTATCAGCCCACGCTCTCATAACCCATCTAGGCCTCTATGCTTGGATCGGATCACCTGGCAACCCTATATCCTCTTTGATGGGGTCAGGCAGATGAAGGTTTTGTGCAAGGATATCCGCTTTTTCTGACAGCGTTTCCGCGCGTTCTGCAGCAGCCTCCGCTTTGGAGTGCATTCGCGACTTTCTGAGTATCCACGTCTTCACCAACCAGAAGTGTCGACAGTAGGGACGCATTTCAGTCGCGTCCGAAATTGCTTCAAGCGCGAGTTGCTGATCACCTGCCATCATGTGTGCAATCGAAAGGGGATAAAGCCGGTATGGCAGAAACGGATCTTCGGTGGAACGATCCACAGCCTCTACCAAACTCTTCCGAGCAGCTTCCCAGTTGCCGGCAATAATTTCGGTATAACCGCTCGCCTCCATGCCCAAAACATAGCTGGGATTCAGCCGGAAAATTCTATCGATGTCCTTCCTTGCACCATTCAGATCACCCGCGAGGCGCGCGCGCACCTGGGCCCGCGTGTACCAGCAATAGTCGGAACGCGGCGCAGTCTGAACGGCTTTATTCGCAGACTCGATGATCCGCGTGCGTAAATCAGGATCAGCCTCGCGATAGCATGCCTCCAAGGGGTACAGTTTGGCTTCGCACCACATCGCAAGCCCGGACCCATTCTCGGGATCAAGTCGAAGCGCTCGCTCCAGCAACTTACCCGCATGATTATAGTCCTCGACGGTGGCACGGTAAAACAGCATTGCCGCTCGGGATCTCAACTCACTTGGGCTCAATTGATCGTCTGGAATATCATTAAGTCGGTGACCGTCAAACGCATTGATTTGCAGACGTAAATCGTCTGACAGCTGTTCTGCAGCCCGGTCGCTTAATTCAAACAAATCCTCTGAATCTCCGTTTAAGAAGCGCGACCAGGTTACCTGTCCATCTCCCAACCGGGTAAGGCTGGCCGAGATCCTTGCTTCGGTTTCTCGGCAACGCAATCGGCATCTCAGGCTATACGTTGCATTAGTCTCAGACATTGAATCTGTTGCGATTACACGCACACCAGTGCGGCGCGAAAGACTGTAAACCAGTTGCTCCTGCAGATCAGCGCAAACCTCGAGCGTTTCTCTAGTTTCGGGGGCACTTGTGACCGGCTCCACTGCAATAGAAGGCAATTCGGTGTGTTCTTTCTCACGCTGTGTTGCGGGCCGCCATTGAAACCCATTCACCGGATTAGCAAGATTCTTTAAGTCGTACGCACCCGCATCGCTGAAACCCGCTGAAAGCTTTTCGTCCAACTGCCGCTTGAGGTCTTCGGAGATCATCACACCACCGGGTGGCGCCTCAGTCTGCAGGCGCGCAGTGATGTTGATGCCGGTACCATAAATGTCGGTCTCGTCTTGAATGATCTCCCCGAGGTGCGCGGCCATCCTCAGCCTGATTTTTTCATGGTCGACCAACGCAATTTGCACAAATTGAGCGGTTTCGATTGCCGCTGATATCGACGGAAAGGCAATTATCCATCCATCGCCCATACGCTTCAGTATCTCGCCGCCTCTTCGGACGGCCTCGGGTTCTAGAAGTTTATCACGAAGTTCGCGGACCAACTCGATTGCGAGCGACTGATCCGCCTCCATTGCGGACGTATAGCCGACCAGGTCAGCCATCAAGATCACGGCAAGGCGAGCTCTCATAAAACGACGTTAAGACAACGCTAAGGCATTGTCATCTTTTGAAAGCGGGCGATGCGACCTCGGGGCATCAACAAAGCAATGCAGTGAATGGCGGCATGGTACCAAACTGGCCCTTGGCGCAGATCGCGGCGAAGGTGCCAGGAGAGCCCCAAAGGCGACTTTCACAGCGATGACCACGTCTCACAAACAGTCAATCTACTTGCCGGATTCGGTGAATAGTGCCCAATCTGCTATCCTTGGTTCAAACAAGGGGGAGAAACTAGATGGCGAACGCGTTCTCATATGCTTGTCGGGATTGTGAAGGGATGGCGGCCTGTCCCGCAAGCGTGGTCGCCGAGACCAAGGATGAAGTTTGGAAACTTATGGAACTTCATGCGCAAGTTGCTCATGACGAAAATCCTGCTGATTGGGATGGTGAAACACGGGCCTATCTGGCGACCTTGATTAAACCCGTGAACGTCTGAAACGTGCTCTGGCACAGACGACTGGAGGTCGACATGGCGCGCACATTTGCTCAAATGGAAGAAGAGGAAATTTCGGCTGCTGAAGGCATCTCCGCTGCCGAAGCACTCGCAACATTAGAGAATGACCAAAAAGTACTCTTGGTCGATGTAAGGGACACCGCGGAAATGAACGCCACCGGTGTGTACCCAAATGCTGTAGCTGCGCCCGGCCGCGCAGTTGCTTGGATGGCAGATCTGGAGAGCGAGTATCGGAGTTCGGAATTGCAGGACCGAACCAGGACGATCTTCACAACGTGCGGCGGCGCTCCAAGCTATCGTGGCGCTGCCGCAGCAAACGTCCTGACCTCAATGGGGTTCCAACATGTTCGCTTCGTCGATGGGGGCATGGCAGCTTTGATCAATGCTGGGGCCACCACTCAACGACTTTGATGGTGCTATCTCGTCTTACCAGCCGTCACTTGAAAGGGCGTGGTTACCGCTCCGAGCCCTTACGGACGCGCAAAATAAATTGTGCTACGATGCGCCCGATTTAGGCAGGCAAGTATCCAGGCATCGCCGTTGTTGGAGGATGCACACATGATCATGCGGATTTTTCAGGTGCTTGTGAGGCCAGGCAACGAGAAAGAGTTCAGTAAATTCTTTCACGAAACTGCCATTCCATTGATGAAACGGACCGAGGGCGTCGTCCAAGTCTTTCCGGGCGCCGCAAGATCAGGTTCCCCGAGAGAGTTCAGCTTTGTGATGATTTGGGACAGTCTGGAGTCTCTAAAGGCGTTTGTAGGGGAGGACTATGAAAGCCCCCATATCGATCCGGCAGAAGCCGCACTTGTCGAAGCTCGGTCAATCAAACACTACGACCTGGTGGAGTTGTAAAGCAGACCACCTGCTATCGGCCTCGGGCCCTGGCGGATGTTGCTGTGCGCGTGGGTCAGCAATTTCTGAACGACCAACCAGATAGAGCCTGTTACAGATATGGCGTCCTTTGGGGGCGCACTGTGAGTTCCGTGACGCAGGCGTTGTTGGGCAGCATTACTGCAGTCGAGATTAGCGTTGAAATTTCTTCAAGCGGAATCATTTTGGAGCGGTCTTTGCCTGCGTCGGACACGTCTGGAGTGTTGACAAACCCCGGGTGCACAAGGGTGACCCGAACACCGTCTTCGCGGACATCTTCGAACAGAGCCTTGGCGAAACCAGCCTGCGCATGCCGCAGGGCACAATGAATGGCGTGATTTTTCCAGCCCAGCCAGGATGTAGGCCCGCAGATATAGACAAATGCCCCCTCTGTTTCACGGATCGCAGGCAAGACATGCGCGGTCAGTCTGATGGTTGCCCGCAGCACTTGGTCGATGGATGTGTCCCAATCTGAAAAGCGGTCAATCGAAACAGCGCCGTAGGTGAACTTGGCGGCGCAGTGAACCATCGCGTCCAACCGCTCGCTTTGCAGCGCCCAGTCTGCGAGAGCGGCCACAGAAGTCATGTCGCCCATTTCTGCGGCAAACCATTCGCCCGCGCCACCTGCGGCCTCAACCATGGCAATTGTTTCTTGCAGCGCGTCCTCGCGGCGTCCATGCGCGAGTATGTTCCACCCTTTCGAAGCCAGGTCGATGGCCGTTGCCCGGCCTATTCCACTTGAGGCACCCGTAATCAGAGCTGTTTCAGCCATGAGCATTCCCCGATTTGCTTATGGAAGATTACCACAAACCGCCACCCCACTTAAGAAAGGCCAAACCTGACCTGTTAGTCAAAGCAGCTAAACTGGAAGGCGCGCGTGGATTTCAATTGGGGCAATCAAACCACGTTCGATATTCCTGACCATATGTTGAACCTTAAGCGCGGTGTCATCGCCCATTATAAGATGAAGACCCAAAGGTGGAGGGCCATCTGAACGGCTTTGCGCAGCTGCCAGATCTGCAAAGAACTGTTTGGCGAATGCAGTGCGGTCGATCCGGTCACTCACCTCGAAACCGGCAGATTTCAAAGCAGCTTCATATGTCTCCGGAGAAGTCAGTGCGCTTTGATCTGCAGATGACGCCCAGGGTGCGGGATAGTCCATTTGCCCCTCTCCGACTTGCATAACATCGTAAATCGCAAAAATTCCGCCTGGCCTGAGCACTCGCTTCGCCTCACGGGCGATGCCGACTTTGTCCGCGATGTTCATGCCGACATGGATCATGTAAGCGGCGTCCATGGAGTCAGTGTCCAGCGGCAATTCCAACACGCTGCCTTCGATGAGTTGAACTCGGTGTGACAAGCCCGTCCATTCTGTAAGAGCGCGACCGGTTTCCACAAACTCGGCGGTTAAATCGACACCGGTCACATACGCCCCGGTGGCCGCCGCCACATAGCGTGCCGGACCCCCGAGCCCACAGCCAAAATCGACAACCCGGCTTTCAGGTGAAAGGCCGAGAGCTTTCACAAAAGGTTCGGTCGCGAGACGCCCGCCAATGTGAAACTCGTCAACCGGCGCCAAAGCGTCGTGGGAAATTGGCGGGGTCAGGTCCAGTGCTGCGCAACCATCGGAAATCCGTTTGAGCAAGTGACCGGAATGGTAATGGTGCGCGACTTCGTTGGGATTGGTCATATTGAAGCTTCCCTAATCGATGCCGTCAGGATACACAGGGTGAGCCAGAATGTCAGCTTCGTCCGCTCTTCGGACCTGCGTCTGTCTTCCATCTTCGCCCGTGCAGCGAATGTCTCCTTTGACGGGCCGCATCGCGGCGACGGTGATCAAGGTCGAACGGCTGCATTGGGCCGTTGTCACACATCCCGACAAACTGACTTATCGGCAGCTTTGTCCACGTAGAAGTCGTTCACGCCTAGTGCAGCGAAAGGCTTGTGTGGATGGCTCCTGCATAGCAAGACGTTTTTGATCTGATTTGTGCATTTGTCAGAAGCAGTCATGTGTCCGGCCTGTTTGCGCGGTTT
>NZ_JBQFVT010000025.1:0-12674 GCF_056539905.1 Ruegeria sp. AP7
TAGGCCCGATGACGATCGCCTGCCTGCTTGCGAATACGCTGACCGCCGCGTGCCGGGCGAATGGCCTGCCAGAACCCGAAGGCCTGACAGCGTGAGATTTGGTGCTGCTCTTCACGCAGGCGATGGCAAGTCGGCCAGTTCCAAAGTGCTACAATATTGGCGATTGGCGAGCCGCGCCATGCGTATGGTGATAGTATCAATTGGCCACTCTCCGACGAATGTTGCACGCGTCCGCGCTTTGATAGCCCGCGCGGCACAAATAGACATGGCACTGGATCAGCAGCTCTGGGGCAAAGAAATGTCGCAGGACGAATGTCGAACTCAGATCAAACAACTAAACGAGTCGGTGGATGTCTATGCTGTCCTGCTTTTACCTGATGCGCCTGCGCATATTGACGTACTCAACTTGCGAAGTGAGTTACAGGGGCATAAAGACCTCATTCGCCCCGTTGCATGGCACAATCCCGGACCCGTTCGTCCGGGCGAAGTTGATTGCATATTAAACAGTGCGATTGTTGCCCATCAGACCCAAAGGGATGCGCTGGATAACGGAGATGCTCAGATCGCGAGATAGCCGATTCCCGCAAAAGCGATAATGCATCCAAGCCATTGAAAGAAAGCCATTTCCTCTCGCAAAATTGCCCAAGCCAAAACAACAGTCAACAACCCGAAGATCGAGGCTGCAACGGACGCGTATTGGGCATTAGGCAACCCACCGGCAGACACGACGCACAGAATTGCCACCGCATCGAGCGCACCCATCAGGCACAACAGGGGCAGGGCTCGTGCGCCCGGCCAAAGCGACTTGCGAGATGCAATGGCGATTACCGCCAGCACAGGGATAGCGGTCAGACGGCCAATCAGTGAAACAATGAACTCGTCGCCCAGTTCGGCTGCGTACTGACCCAGAGCGAATGTTGCAGCGAACCCAACTGCAGCGAGTACTGAAAAGGCAAACGTCGGCCCGGCGGCAGGGTATTCCGTACCGTCGTCGGATCGGGTCGATACAATGGAAACGCCGACACCAATGGCAATGATCGCCAGCCATTGCCAGATGCTGACCTCGGAACCACGCCATATCGCAAGTGTGACAGACAAGACCGGATAGCTGGCGACAAGCGGAGCGACGAGACGTACAGGCCCGCGTTGAAATGCGGCATACATACTGAGGCCAGCCAGCAAATAAAAGCCGCCTGCTACAACTGCGTAGGATACTGCTTTGGCAGACATGGGAGTGAACCCAGCCCATATTGCCACAAGACCGAACTGTAGCAGCGCCCCGGCAACCAGTACGGCCATCAATGCGGCAATGACGCTCACGGACTGACTGACATATCTCACAGCAAGATCGTGAAAACCCCAGCACAATGCTGCCAGCAGACCCAGAGCAAGAGCGCTCATCCGGTCGCCTCGCGTAACTGGGAATGCCCTGAAATTTCGTATCTTTCTCTCGATATCAACCGCGCCAACATGTCACTGGTGATAAACTTATTTTCCTGATATGCAATATTTATTGACAGTGGCAACTCGGAGAAGAGACCTATGTCATCGGCTTTGGATCAACTCGGTGGCGAAGAAAAGCTGCGGACTCTTGTCGAACGATTCTACGATCGAATGGAGACCGACCCGGCGGTGCATTCGCTGCACAGACTACATTTTCGCGGTCATGGATTATCTCATACAAGACAGGCGCAGTTCGAATTCCTGAGCGGGTTTTTGGGCGGTCGTGCTTATTATCGTGAGCGATTTGGTCATATGGACTTGCGAGAAATACACGCGCATGTGCCGATACGTGAAGCGGATGCCGAGCTTTGGCTGGAAACTTTTGACGCCGCGTTGGCAGATTGCGAAATGGACGGTTCAGTGGTGGGCAAATTGCGCGCAACATTGCGCCGCGCTGCGCTAATGCTTGTCAATGATGTCCCCGATTGGAGAGTTGAAGCAGACAGCGAAAAGAACCTTGAAGTTCCCGGTTGATCGCGTGTGATCAGATCTGTCGCAATCTGTTATAGAAGCTGGATGTTATCCTGAATTGTTCTTCAACTATTTGGTCACTGTCAGAGACCATTTCCCACGCAGCATCTGCGGAACCTAGCCAATCAACAGCGCATTGATGGTTGGCGGGATCGTTCATCCACGATTGGATTGTACCCTGAACGAGCTCGGGGTGGAATTGTACGCCCCACGCACAGTCTGAAACCCGCAAGGCCTGAACAGCACAGGCATCAGATTGTGCCATAATTGAAGAGTCGGCTGGCAGATCAACAGCTTCAACTCCATGCCATTGAAGCACCCGGAACTGATGAGGCAAGAGCTCGAACAGCGGTTCGCCCCGCGTATTACCAGTCAGATTGATGGAATGCACGCCGATCTCGGGCTTTTGCATGCGTGCGCATTTCCCACCCAGCGCGTCAACCAAAAGTTGGTGGCCAAGACAAATACCAAGTAAGGACGTTTGAGCTCTTGAACCCAGGTTCTGATTGCTTGCTTTTCACGCACAAGCCACGGATGTGCTTCGGTTTCCCAGACGTCCATCGGACCGCCCAGAACAAGAAGCAAATCAAATTCGTCAAGCTGCGGGATCGGTTGACCATCATAGAAATGCACAATAACGGCCGTATCACCGCATGACGAAATGTGCTCCAGAAACGCTCCGGGGTTTTCGCCCGGCGTATGCTGGAAAATCAGTATGTTCACGAGGTGCGGGTCTCCGCTTAACCGAATGGGTGGGGCAGCAGGATGCCTGCAGCCCCTGATTTGATTAGATATCGAGCGTGTGGTCTTTTTCCCAACGTGAGAAATGGCTGACGAAGGAATTCCATTCCTGGTGTTTCATTTTGAGGAATGCGCTTGAGAATTCCTGACCCATCATGGCTTTCAACTCGGTATCGTTGTCATATTCGCGCAACCCGTCGAGCATGTTCAGCGGTAGTTTGGGGGCGTCAGTGACGGTATGGCCTTCGGCATACATATCGATGTCCCAGCGACGTCCCGGATCGGCCTTGGAGCGGATGCCGGACAGACCTGCGGCGATAATGACCGCCTGCAGCAGATAGGGGTTGGTGGCCCCGTCGGCTAGGCGCAGCTCAAACCGGCCAGGTCCCGGAACTCGGACCATGTGAGTGCGGTTGTTGCCGGTCCATGTCACGGTATTGGGGGCCCAGGTCGCGCCCGACATGGTGCGCGGTGCGTTGATGCGCTTGTAACTGTTCACTGTCGGGTTGGTGATCGCCGCAAGCGCGCTTGCATGTTTCATGATACCGCCAAGGAAGTACTTGCCCTGTTCGCCAAGTCCCACCTCGCCGGTCGGACCGTCGCCTTCGCCGGCAAAGACGTTGGTTTTGGCGTCCGCTCCGGGTGCATCCCAGACCGAGATATGAGCATGGCAGCCATTACCGGTCAGCCCTTCGACAGGCTTCGGCATGAAGGTGGCCCGCAGCCCATGCTTTTCGGCCACTGACTTGGTCATGAACTTGAAGAACGAGTGCTTGTCGGCGGTTTTCAGAACGTCATCAAACTCCCAGTTCATTTCGAACTGGCCATTGGCGTCTTCGTGGTCGTTCTGATAGGGTCCCCAACCGAGTTCCAGCATATAATCGCAGATCTCACGCACCACGTCATAGCGGCGCATCACCGCCTGCTGGTCATAACAGGGCTTTTCGGCGGTATCGAATGGATCACTGATCTGCTCACCATCGGGGGTCAATAGGAAGAACTCTGCCTCGATTCCGGTTTTGACATGCATGCCCATCTCGGCGGCCTCGCTAATCAAGCGGCGCAGCACATTTCGTGGGGCTTGGGCGACATCCTTGCCTTCCATGACGCAGTTGCCTGCAACCCAGGCGACCTCAGGCTTCCATGGTAGCTGAATAACCGATGACGGGTCCGGCACCGCCAGCATGTCAGGATGCGCGGGGGTCATATCCAGCCAGGTGGCGAACCCGGCAAAACCTGCGCCGTCTTCCTGCATCTCGGCAATCGCCTGCGCGGGCACCAGCTTGGCCCGCTGCCCACCGAACAGGTCGGTGAACGAGATCATGAAGTATTTGACGCCTTTTTCTTTTGCGAAAGCTGCGAGATCTGTCGTCACGATGGCTTTCCTTTCCCTGTTGAATTTTTAATTTCCAAAGCAAAAACGCGGCCCCCGTTAAGGAGCCGCGCAGTATCATTTCAGAACCCTTCCTTGCCCGGGTACCAGCTTGTCCCGGCCAACGGGACACGCGCCATTGCGGCGGCCTCCATCGTCAGAGCACACAAATCCTCGGGTTCAAGGTTGTGGAGGTGATTATGACCACAGGCCCGCGCGATGGTCTGCGCTTCAAGTGTCATCACCTTGAGATAGTTTCGCAGACGGCGTCCTGCCTCGACCGGGTTAAGACGGGCCGCCAAGTCGGGATCCTGTGTGGTGATACCTGCGGGGTCCTGGCCTTCGTGCCAGTCGTCATAGGCCCCTGTGGTGGTGCCCAACTTTTGGTACTCGGATTCCCATTTCGGATCGTTGTCGCCAAGCGCCACCAGCGCGGCGGTGCCAATGGCCACTGCGTCGGCGCCAAGGGCCATTGCCTTCGCCACATCGGCCCCGGTGCGGATGCCGCCCGAGATCACCAGTTGCACCTCGCGATGCACGCCCAAATCCTGCAGCGCTTGCACGGCAGGGCGAATGCAGGACAGCGTCGGTAGACCTACATGCTCGATGAACACGTCCTGCGTCGCGGCAGTGCCACCCTGCATACCGTCCATCACCACCACATCGGCCCCGGCCTTTACCGCCAGCGCGGTGTCATAATAGGGTCGGGTCGCGCCAACCTTTACATAGATCGGCACTTGCCAGTCTGTAATCTCACGCAATTCGAGGATCTTGATTTCCAGATCATCTGGGCCGGTCCAGTCCGGGTGACGACAGGCTGAACGCTGGTCGATGCCCTTGGGCAGCGTGCGCATCTCGGCCACGCGGTCGCTGATCTTCTGTCCCAGCAGCATACCGCCGCCGCCGGGCTTGGCACCCTGACCGACCACAATCTCGATCGCGTCGGCCTTCCTCAGGTCGTTTGGGTTCATGCCATAACGAGAGGGCAGATACTGATAGACCAGCTTGCTGGAGTGACCGCGTTCTTCGGGTGTCATGCCGCCGTCACCGGTGGTAGTCGAAGTGCCAGCTGCCGACGCGCCCCGGCCCAGAGCTTCTTTCGCCGGCCCAGAGAGAGCGCCAAAGCTCATGCCCGCAATGGTTATCGGAATATCCAGTTCGATCGGCTTCTTGGCAAAGCGTGTGCCCAGTGTCACCGAGGTGTCGCAGCGTTCGCGATAGCCTTCCAACGGATACCTTGACACCGACGCGCCCAGAAACAACAGATCATCGAAATGCGGTACCTTGCGTTTGGCTCCGCCACCGCGGATATCATAGATACCGGTGGCCGCAGCGCGACGGATTTCCGCATTGATCGGATTGGTGAATGTCGCCGACTGAATCGGCAGGGTGCGGGGGATCTGATCGTCCATGTCTTTCATACCCTTCTTCCTCAGTAAGCAGCGGCGTTGTCGACGTCGAAGTTATAAAGCTGACGGGCGGAACCGTAGCGTTTGAATTCTTCGGGGTTGGCATCCGCGCCCGCGCGGTCCAGAAGGTCCTTCAGGATATCCAGATGTTCGGGGCGCATCTCTTTCTCGATGCAATCGGCGCCCAGGCTCTTGACCGAGCCGCGCACGAACAGCTGCGCCTCGTAAAGCGAGTCTCCTAGTGCGTCGCCTGCATCACCGCAGACCACAAGATTACCGGCCTGCGCCATGAAGGCCGACATATGACCGATATTACCATGCACCACGATGTCGATGCCTTTCATCGAGATGCCGCAGCGCGAACTTGCGTTGCCCTTGATGACCAGCAGACCGCCATGGCCGGTGGCGCCAGCATATTGGCTGGCGTCGCCTTCGACAACGACCTGACCGGACATCATGTTCTCGGCCACGCCGGGCCCGACCGAGCCTTCGATCTTGACCGTCGCCTGCTGGTTCATTCCCGCGCAGTAATAGCCAGTTGAGCCCTTGACCGTAACTTCGATGGGCGCATCCAGCCCAACGGCAATGGCGTGGCTGCCTTTGGGGTTCACGACTTCCCAATTGGTCTGGTTAGTCTCGGTAGATTGCGACTGCAGGGTGGCGTTCAACCCACGCAGGCCATCTGCTTCAAGATCATAGGTTTGCATATCATGCGGCCTTTTCGTTGGTCGTGGGGCTGTCATTGTGGGACCAGAAGTAAACCGTTGCTGGCTCCGGCTCCCAGACGCGGGCCTCGTCGATTCCCGGCAGGTTCACCAGCGCCCGATATTCGCTGCCAAAGGCCACGTATTGATCGGTTTCGGCCATCACCGCAGGCTTACAGGCGATCGGATCGCGGACCACGCCGAACCCATCCTTGGTGCCGACGACAAAGGTGAAGAAGCCATCCAGATCCTCAAGGCTGCTTTCCAGCGCCTCACCCAAGGTGGCCCCGTTCATCATCTTCCAGGTCAGATAGGCGGCTCCAACCTCGGTATCATTCTCGGTTTGGATCACTACACCTTCACGGCGCAGTTTGCGGCGCAATGAATTGTGGTTCGACAGCGAGCCGTTATGAACCAGACACTGATCTGGCCCAGTGTTGAACGGGTGCGCGCCCATCGTCGTCACGGCAGACTCTGTAGCCATGCGAGTGTGGCCAATGCCATGTGTGCCGCTCATACTGCTTATGTCAAAGCGCGCGGCCACGTCCTTGGGCAGGCCCACCTCTTTGTAAATCTCCAGCATCTCGCCCCGGCTCATGATCCGGACTGAAGGCCGGATTTCCGCCAACGCGGCCCGTGCTGCTTCAAACTGCGCTGCTGGAATGTCCAGAACTGTGTGCGTGTCATTATCAGTCTGGCTTACCACCACGCCCAAGTGCTGCCCCAGCTCTTCGGCTAGACCGGCAAAGTCGTCCTTGGGATTGGGCGATTGCAGTGTCACCTTGGTCTTTCCACCTGATTCCTTGCCATAAATCGCTATCCCCGCGCTGTCGGGCCCGCGATCCGTCATCGTGATCAGCATGTCTGTCAGCATATTGCCCAGTTGGGGCGCAAGAGACTGGTCTTTGAGGAATAATCCAACAATTCCGCACATGGCTGGCAGATCTCCTTGTGTGTTTCGCTATGATTCTACGGTACCAACAATTCAAACGGACATCAATAATTATAGGAAATAAATTTTCCTGAGAGGCAATGGGCAAGAGTTTAGATTTATGCCCATTGCCAGCTTTCAAAGCTGGATCAGTATCGTTCCAGCTGTGCTTTCACTTTTTCTTCGTCGCCAGTGTGGCGGGCCTTCTCGAGGTGTTCACCTTCTCGGACAAATTGGATGCGATGCCAACCTATCCAGAGTACGACGCCCACGATGACCATAAGGACTTCGTAACCTTGGAAGGGATAGATCGGTCCGACCTCGGCCAGATCAACAGCCCAGCTTTTATATCCATTAGTAGACATTCTTTTTCTCCCTTACTCAGCTGCTACGCCACGGGCAGCCAATTCTTCTTTGTCGGCTGCAATGATCGCGGCCTTGGCGTCTTCATAGGCATGGTGTTCAGCGTAATCGAGGCGGCCCCGAGGGCTCGGTCTACGAGATGCGGTTTGATGTGGACGAACATTACGTGTCCGAGATGAAAGACCGTGCGATTGTTCTGGACCAAGATCCGCTGCGTTGTCAGTCTTTGCCGCAAATGACCTTGGCGGGCTGGGATTTGTTGGAACTGATCATGGTTAGCAAATCCGAAGACTATCCGGACCTGTTCGAGCTGCATCGCAACGGCAACCAGTGGCGATGGATCAACAAACCCTTGGGAATAGATCACAGCTTTACCTTCTTGGATGAAACCACGCTGCCTTACGGGCCAATGGAGTACATAACTCGTCAGGCGCAAGGTGATTTCGCAGTGCTGGACCAGCGGGACGAGATGCTGTGGATGGACGCTGGTATGGTCACGACCCAGGCCGATTGGAGCCTGGATATCGACATCGGCATGAATTTTTTCGAATGGCACGCACCTGTTCCAAAAGCCCATGAGATGGGGATTTTCAAGCGTGCGCTGAAGTTTCTGTTGAACATTCAACAGGGCGCTCCGGCGCGCCGGCTGAACTGGACCATGACAGTGAACCCGCTGCTGGATACCAGCCCCGAAAACTATCACAAATGGGGTATCCAAAGAACGACTCTGACGCCCGAAAACTTCACGCATAAGCAGCATCTGCGGGTCGAGTTACAGACCTTCTTCCGCCTGCCGCGGTCCAACGCGCTGGTGTTCCCGATCCGCTGCTATCTGTGCAGTTTTCAGGATCTGATGACTGTTTCAAAATGGGGTCGTCGTCTGCACCGCGTTGTACGTGATCTGCCGGTTGAACTGGCGACTTACAAAGGGTTCATCGACAACCGTCCAATGATGCTGAACTACCTCAGTCATTTTGATGATGGATTGCCGACCTCCCCCGGAGTCTGGCCGGATCTGGAAACGGAACCGCCTTTGTCAAAATAAACGAGCATTACGAAGTGTTTTGGCTTTATGACTGAACCGGACAAAACACTTTGGCTCATTCCGAGCGATGATGCCGCATTGTATGACGCGCTTGCGCTGCTCCGCGCGTCATTTCAGTACATGGATGCCCGGATCGACCCTCCGTCTTCTATTCATAGTCTGACCGTGGGCGGGATGCAGGCGCATTGTCGGAAAGGCGGTGAAATCTGGGCCATGGGCCGACCGCTTATTGCGTGCATGTTTTTGACGCCCAAAGCCAACACCTTGTACCTTGGAAAACTGGCGGTGAAGGAAGGAATGCGGGGGCAGGGTATCTGTCGCACATTAGTAGATCACGCTGCAAGTCGTGCAGCAGACCTTGGTCTATCAGCGTTGGAACTGGAAACGCGCGTGGAACTCACTGAAAACCAAAGCGTGTTTTCAAGGCTTGGGTTTACAATCGTAGGTACCGGCAGCCACGTCGGCTATGACAGACCCACGGATTTCTTGTTACGCAAGCCGATCAGTTTGTCTGCGGATAACTGATCACTGAAATGTAGCGTGCTGGCAGGTTAACCAACCGTTCAGGTCCATGCGGCGCATCGGCGTCAAAGAACAAGGTATCACCCGGTTTCAGGGGGTATATCTTGTCGCCGTGTCGGTAATCTACCTCGCCCTCAAGCATGTAGATCGTCTCGATTCCGCCATGTTGAAACGTTGGGAACACGTCGGATTCAACGGTCAGGGTGATCAGATAAGGCTCTACAATTACCCCAGAACCATTGGCACCAATATGCCCCAACAAATTATATTGATGGTTGGCGCGTGTTCCTTCGCGCTCTAACTCAACGCCCTCGCCTGCTCTGGTATGAACCGCCTCGCGGCGCTCTTCAAATTGTCTGAAAAAGCTTGTCAGAGGAACTGAAAGCGCATCAGCGAGCGATTGGAGAGTCGTTAAGGAAGGCGATGTGTTACCGTTTTCGATCTTGGACAACATACCAATCGACAATCCGGTCAGCTGAGCCAATTCTGCAACCGTAGTATTCTGCTGTTTGCGAAAAGCACGAACCTCGCGACCAATGGCAACTTCAAGAACTTTTTCTCTGTCACCCAAGCGTACAGAATGCGGGTCCTGTGTCAGATTTGTCGCCATTTCTTTGTCGTTATTTTTCAATTTCATTCTTTCAATGTCTTGCTACACTTGTCCAAACGGGCTCTGCAAGAAGACAAGCTGCATTACCCAATCCAGTTCGGACTACCATAGCATCAATTTTTCCTGTTAGTAAAATAATCATGCTGACAGAAAAATACTAGAAATCGAAATCCAATGGTTTTACGGCTTTCCGATAGCGTGCCTAACCTCAGTCATAAAGCCGTTGCGAATAGCAAATTAGATTACACTGAATCTGGATTCGTGGTCGTCCATAAGTCTCAATGTTCGTACTGAACGCAACTACTTCATAATCCAAAAGCGGGAAAGAGCCAAACATGGCTATTGGTCTACTACTCGGCTACAGCGGTTCGTGCTACCTGCTTGAGTATTCGGAAGCCTGATTGCGCTCCGGCAGTTAATCGCTCCGCATCAACAGTACGACTTCACCAAGTCGCAGTCTTTGGCGCTTGAAACTCCGCCACTTGCTCGGCTTGAAATTCGAACATCGGGCTTTCTTTCCTGACCCGAAGTATATGTCACGATGCATCTGCACCATTGATCACTCAGAAACCCGGAGATCGCTAATAACGGATCTAAAAATCTGCCGTTTTTTCACCCGCATTCACGTGTTAGATCCAAGCATCAATACCTGAATGTCGGCAACATTGGTTCCGGTTGCTCCGGTCATCAGAAGATCACCCGACAGCGTCAAAGCCTTATGACTATCGTTGCTTGCCAACAGGGAGGCAGGGTCATGTCCAGACGCATGGATTCGGGCGAGCGTCCCTGCATCCACTATCGCGCCAGCTGCCGGGGTTGGGCCGTCGCGGCCATCCGTACCGCCGCTAAGAAAAACCCAGTTGCCGGGTATCGTGCGCTCATGCGCCAATTTGGCGACGCGCAGCGCCAATTCCTGATTGCGCCCGCCGCAACCTGTTCCTGTCAGGCGTACGGTCGTTTCACCGCCAAACAGTAAGGCGGTTTGTTGGTCAAATTTGGCAGACATGGCTGCCTGAAAAATCTGTTCGGCTGCATCGGACACGTCTCCAATCAACGCGTCGGACACAATTTCAGCCCTACAGATCTGCGTCGCACAGCAAAACGCGGCTTCAAGACTAATCGTGTTCGATCCAATCAGGTTGTTTGTTGCCTCAACTGCTATAGAACGATCAGGAATACTCTTCTCCAGGTGGGCACGGGCGGCTTTTGGGAACCGGTGCCAAATCCCGGCCTCGATGCAGGTCCTGCGGGCGTCCGCGTGGCCGCCGATTGGTGAGGCAGTTGGTCCGCTGGCTACGGCCCGAATGTCATCACCTATGACATCCGACAGGATATACGCCGTGATCGGTGCAGGTGAGCCGTGCCGCAAAAACCCGCCGCCTTTGAGCTGGCTCAGGTGCTGACGCACAAGGTTCATCCGAACGATGTCCAGCCCGGAAGATAGCAAAACCTCATTGACCGCGATTTTGTCCGAAAGAGTTAAGCCATCAACAGGCGCGGGGACCAAGGCCGACGTCCCGCCAGAAATCAGTGCAATGATCTGATCCTACTTACGTGCTGCGCTGAGCAATGCGATGATCTGTCGCCCGGCTTTCAAACCGCGTTCATTCGGGATGGGATGCCCGCTGGTCAATACCGTCGCGCCGGGGACTTCATTCCAGTTGTCGCTGTGGGTTACAATCAGGGCGACGTGATCGCCCTGAACATGCTGCAATGCCTCCTCCATCATGGCAGGGGCAGCCTTCCCAATTGCGATCAGGATGCTGCGCCCACTCTTTTCTGGTGATGGCAATGGGTCTGATTGCAACCGTTGGCGCAGGGACATCGCGGGATCTGCTGCTGCGACGGCCTGGGCAAAGATGGCGGCGGCACTGTCGCGCAGCGATATGGACGATTGCACAGTCATGATGTGATCATGCTGCAGCAATCTGCCCGGCTTTTTCCACCAGCACTTCGGCCTGACGGATTGAGGCATAGTCGATCAGACGACCATCCAGAGAAACGGCGCCTTTGCCCGCCGATTCAGCCTCGGCCATAGCGACGAGAATTCGCTGTGCTTTGGTGACTTCGGCATCTGAGGGTGACATGACCTCGTTAGCCAGGGCAATTTGGCTGGGGTGGATGGCCCATTTGCCTTCACATCCCAGAACTGCCGCCCGTTTTGCCGCGGCTTTGTAACCGTCCGGGTCCTGAAAATCGCCAAAGGGTCCGTCGATCGGGCGCAGGCCGTTGGCGCGCGCGGCGACCACCATGCGAGCCAGCGCATAGTGCCACATGTCGCCCCAATGCGTCATACGTCCTCCGTCAGTATCCGGGTCAGTCAGAACTGAATAATCGGGGTTTACACCGCCGATGATCGTGGTCCGGGCACGGGTAGACGCGGCATAGTCGGCAACCCCGAAATGAAGACTTTCGTTGCGTTTGGAGGCGGCCGCAATCTCGCTGACATTCTGCATGCCAAGCGCGGTTTCGATGATATGTTCGAACCCGATCCGTTTCTTGTAGCCTTTAGCGTCCTCGATCTGTGTCACCAGCATATCGACCGCGTAAACGTCAGGAGCTGTGCCAACCTTGGGGATCATGATAAGGTCCAGGCGTTCGCCGGCTTGTTCGACCACGTCCACCACGTCGCGATACATATAATGTGTATCCAGCCCATTGATCCGCACCGACATGGTTTTGCTGCCCCAGTTGATATCGTTCAGGGCTTCGATGATGTTCTTGCGGGCCTGTTCTTTTTCGTCAGGCGCAACCGCGTCTTCCAAGTCGAGGAAGATCACATCTACATCTGATTGTGCAGCCTTTTCGAACATTCCGGGCTGGCTGCCTGGGACGGCCAGTTCGCTGCGGTTCAGGCGTGCAGGGGCTTGGTCGATGTTATGAAAACTCATGATTTGGGTCCTTCGTCTTACAGGTTCGGATAGATCGGAAACTTGGCGCAAAGCTCAGCGACTTCGGCTTTGACTTTTGCTTCGACTGCGGCATTGCCTTCTTCGCCATTGG
>NZ_JBQFVT010000026.1:0-9059 GCF_056539905.1 Ruegeria sp. AP7
TGGGGTGGCTCCTCTCAGAAAGCAGACATAGACACCTGCAATATGGCGCATCGCGACGCCGGTTGGAGCAGGAGCCATCCACCCCATCAGCCCTGAGCCCAAAGTACAAATTGCTGCGAACTGCCCAAATGGCAGAAACGCGCAGAAAGCGGACTTTGCGAAGTCTGACAATATCTAGTCTCCAATCACTGAGCCACATATGAAAATCATCGGGCGAAAAGCAAAGCCACAAGCGCAACTACACCCGATGTAGATGCGCTTGCCAGGTTGCATGAATGGTCATAGCGCATGGATATCGAACGGATCGGAGAAACCTTTGATCATTGTTCTACCAAATGTCTCCAACACATTTGCCCCTTCCAGCAGGTCGAAAGTTTCTTGGTCGATCAATATACGGCTTCCGGTTTTCTGCGTTTCTGCCTCGAGGCGAGCAGCAAGGTTTACGGTCGATCCTATGCAAGTATACGTCGCTCGATTGTCCGTACCGGCATAGCCGGCGACGACTTCGCCAGTCGCTATTCCGATGCCGATTTTCAGGTCACTTTTCGCTTCTGAGCGCCTTTCAAGATTTAACATCTCGATCATGTTGTGCATTTCATGCCCTGCCGCCACTGCACTTTGCGCAGTATTGGGCAGTGGTTGCGGAACTCCAAAAAGAGCCATCAAACCGTCACCCAGCATCAGGCTGACAATTCCGCCATTGCTGGTAACAGCCTCGAACATCAACGTGTAGAACGTATTGAGCAGGTCAATTGTTTCCTCTGGTGCGAGATTTTCAGACAAGGTCGTGAAACCGCGAATGTCACAGAAGAGGACCGAAGCATTGGCACGCTTGCCACCTATCGCAAAGCCAGACTCTTGGAGGTCTTGTGCAACCTCCGTTGTTGCAAAGCGCTCTAGCAGACGTTTCTGCTCGTCCCTGAGTTTTTTCTTTTCAAGGCCGCTGGAAACGCGCGCACCGAGAAGTGTCTTATTGACCGGTTTTGGCAGGTAGTCTTCCGCACCCAATTCGATACAGCGCACGACATTGTCGAGCCCCTCAACAGATGACGTCACGATCACCGGCAGATCACGCAGGTCGGTGTCTGATTTGATGGCTTCGAGAACCTGAAAGCCGTCCATTTCAGGCATTTCGATATCCAGCAGAAGTAAATCAAACGGCTGGTTAGACAACATCTCCATTGCGACCCGGCCGTTTTCCGCGACCGATGCCTGGTGACCCAAAAGCTCTACGCTGCGCGACAAAAGCAAGCGGTTCACCTTGTTGTCATCAACGATGAGCAAATGACCGGGGGCGTCAGACATCAATCAGGCTCCGTAAAGCAGCTGCAGCAATGGTAAGGTCGGTTTCCAGCGCCGTCGCGTCTGTAAGGTCCCCGGCTTCAGGCAGCTCTCCGAGCTCGATTTTCCTGGCCCGTTCGGCGAGAGCAATCGCCCCAAAGGTATTGGCATTCGACTTAATGGAGTGCGCAGCACGGCGGTATCGGTCGGCATCAGCCGCGCCCGCAGCCGCTTTCAATTCGCCAATCATGCCAGGCGCTTCGTCGAGAAAGGTGTTCACAAGCTCGGCTGCAAAATCTTCGCCTGTAGCGTCTTTAAGCTCCATGAAGATTTCATGATCAATCGGGCTGTCTGTCATGGATCACCTTCTTATTCTGGGGGAATTTAACAGGGCTTCAATTAGGACCGATACGCGGATCGGTTTAGTGATGTAGTCGTCCATCCCTGCTTTCAGGCACATCTCACGGTCGCCCTGCATGGCGTTCGCGGTCATCGCGACTATGCGAGGACGACTGCCATCCGGATGCGCTTTATTGATACGACGAGATGCTTCAAGCCCGTCCATCTCGGGCATTTGCACATCCATGAAAACGACATCATATGTTTGCCGGTTGACGCTTTCGACCGCTTCAACACCATTGCTGGCCAAATCAGCGCGATAGCCCATCTGTTCCAGCAGTCGCAGCGCAAGTTTCTGGTTCACCAAATTATCCTCAGCCAGCAAAATCCGCAGTGGATGTCGTGTGGCCATATCCGGATCTGTTTGTGGTTTGCCCTGAGGTTTGGACGGCTCTACGCGCACCTTTTCAGTCGCGAACAATGTGACCAGGGTATCGAACAGGTGGGATTGGCGCAGAGGTTTGGCAAGGTTGGCGGCAAAGAGCCCCTCCTCAAGGTCTATATCGCGCGGGCCAAGTGAACTGAAAAGGATGAGTGGCAAGCCCGGTTTCTTGGCGCGAACCCTTTTTGCGAGCTCTTCTCCATCCATGTCAGGCATATGCATGTCGAGAATGGCCAAATCGAACTCGACGCCTTCTTCAAGTATGCTCAGCGCCTCTGAGGGAGATCCATACGTCGTTGTCTGCGTGCCCCATTTCTCGGTTTGCAGAGAAAGGATTTTACGATTGGTGGCATTGTCATCCACCATCAAAATTCGCTTGCCTTCGAGTTCAGGCTGAACGCCAACAAGATTGCGAGAAGACGATTTAACTGGCTTTGCAGGTTTGGCCTGGATCTTGAAAACAAAGGTGGAACCGCTCCCCTCGCCATCGCTTTCAGCCCACATGGTCCCACCCATTAGTTCCGCAAGGCGTTTCGAGATCGCAAGACCCAGACCAGTGCCGCCATATTTTCTGGTCGTTGAACTATCTGCCTGACTGAAAGACTGAAATAATCGGCTCATGCCCTTTTGGGATAGGCCGATTCCAGTGTCTCGGACTTTGAACGTTAGTTCGAGCGATCCCTGTACCTTGGCGGATTGTTCAACAGACAGAACCACTTCGCCGCTTTCGGTGAACTTCACTGCGTTAGAAAGCAGGTTCAGCAGAATTTGCCGCAATCTGGTCAGATCCGCGCTAATTGCCAGTGGTAGCGCGTCATCGAACTCATAGGCTAAATCCAGTTGTTTCTCGGCGGCTTTGCCGCTGACTAAGTCGAGAGCGCTTTCTATGCATTCGCGCAGGTCGAACGGATGGTTTTCGATATCCATCTGCCCGGCTTCAATTTTCGAGAAGTCGAGGATCTCGTTGATGATACCCAACAGCGCGTCACCACTATCGCGGATGGTGTTTGCATAGTCGCTTTGCTCTGCATCCAACTCTGTGTCCATCAACAGGCCGCTCATCCCAATCACCGCGTTCATGGGCGTGCGTATCTCATGTGACATGGTGGCCAGGAATGCGCTTTTTGCTTCGTTGGCAGTTTCAGCAGCCTCGCGCGCTTCTTCAGCTTCGCGGAAAAGGCGTACGTTCTCGATCGCAATAACAGATTGATCGGCAAAGGACTCGGCCATTGCAATATCGTCATCCGAGAAGGGTGTTTTGGATTTTCTGATGAAATAGAGGCCGCCCAGACATTTGCCTCCGCGCATCAATGGCACGCCAAGGAAAGCTTCAAACCCGCTTTCTTCGTGAAGCTTCTTTGCCAACCGCGGCAAGTCACCCGACGACAAATCATGCACATGCATGGTTTTTCCAGACAGCAATACCGACGACAGAAAATTGTCTTGCGTATCCAGCGGGTGCCGAGTTCTTCCGAAATCACGTATCAGCCCTTTGGGCGAGGCCAAAGCCACTTGCCACCAGAAACTCTCATCCGACAACGCCGCACCGGCCATGTCGCACGAAACGAGCCGTGTCGCGGAATCTACGATCACCTCAAAAACAGGCGTTGTATCCGTGGGTGATTGGCTGATCACCCGCAATACATCAGCACTCGCAGTCTGCCGGGCCAAGGAAGACTGAGTTTCATTGAACAGGCGTACATTTTCCAGCGCGATTATGGCCTGAGCGGCAAATGACTCGGCAATGGACACTTCGTCTTTGGTAAAAACCTTGGACGTCTTTCGAATAAAGACCAAGTTGCCGAAACAGTCTTTTCCACGCATCAAGGGCACCATCAAAAACGATTTAAAGCCCTTCTCGCGAAATATCTTCTTGTCGCGCCGCGGTAGTTCATCGTAGCGCCAATTTGGCATGTGTAGCGTCTTGCCGCTTTTGATTGCCCAGGACGGCAGGTTGTCTTCGGGGTCAATCGGAAGCCGATCCGTCCACTCAACTTTTTCCACACCTTCGGGCGTTGCGACAGCAACCTGCCAAATTTCGGTTTTGTTGGCTTGAATAGCAATTGCCAGGTCGCAATCTATCAGCGTCGTCACCAGTCCAACAATCTTCTCGAACACAGGTTTGGTATCGGTTGGGGATTCAGAAATTACCCGCAGCACATCTGCACTGGCGGTTTGGCGGGCAAGCGCGGTTTGCGTGTCATTGAAAAGCTGCGAGTTCTGAACAGCGATGATTGCCTGTGACGCAAATGTCTCCATCTGCTTGATTTGCTTCTCGTCGAAAGCCGCAGTTATTCGGCTGCCCATGCTGATGACACCGATTGTGACACCGTCACGTATCAACGGCACGGAAAGCACGGATCGATAACCATCAAGTTTAGATTTCAGAACTGGGTCATAATTGGGGTCCGCTTGTGTATCTTCAACATAGTCAGCCTGCCCACGAAGGAGCGCCCGAGCCGTCGCAGAAGTCTCTCCTGGTTCAAACGGATGTGATTTCAGGAATTCGGTAAATTCGCCTGACAGGTTGTGCCCGGCAAAAAAATGATACCTACCATCGTCGGGTTTCTTCAGCGCCACAAAAGCATCCTGAAGGCGGCAGATGCGAGACGAAACAGCCAGCAACGCTTCCAGAACAGGCTCCAGTGCGTCTGGAGATCGGGAAATGACTTCGAGCACCTCGCTCGTTGCCTTTTGATACTCTAACGACTCTTCGATTTCTGCCGTACGCGATTGTACTTCCTCAAACAATTGCGTGTTGTTGATAGCGATCAGCGCCTGAGACGCGAAAGTTTCCAACAGGCTGATCTGTTTTTTGCTAAATGCTGAGGCCTGTCTGTGCGCCATGACGATAACACCGAGCGTTCGCCCATTTTTGACAAGCGGAACACCGAGAGTCGTAAGATAATCGCCAATTTCGGCAGCTTGTTTCCAGGTGTACGTTGGGTCGTTGCGCGTATCTTCTATATAGACCGTCTTAGCATGCAGCGCGGCACGCCCTATGCACGACCCTTCTTCAGGAGCGATGGGGTTATCAGTCAGAAACTTCAGGAACCCATCGCTTACGTTATGGGACATGACAACGCGGAAAAACCCATCGTTGGAGTCCCGCATGGCGAAAAATGCGTACTCAGGAGAGCAGATGCGCGAAGCAACTTCTAGTATTGCATCCAGTACCGGAGGAAGATCGTTAGGCGAACGCGAGATGACATCCAGCACTTCAGAAGTTGCTGTTTGGTACTTCAGCGTCTCTTCAACTTCGGCTGTACGGGCCTGAACCTCTTCGAACAACTGAGTGTTGTTGATCGCGATCACGGCCTGTGCCGCGAAAGTCTCCAAAAGGGAAATTTGCTTTGAATTGAACGGTGCGACCCTGTCGTGGCAAAGGACTATCACCCCAACCACCAACTCGCCCTTGATTAGCGGGACACCCAGAAGTGAACGGTACTTTCCGATACGTGCAGCCTCTTTCCATTCGTATTCGTCGGCTTCGGTATCCTTGTAATAGACCGTTTCCCCTCGTGCCGCCGTTTGGCCGATTCCGCTCCCGTGACCTGCCGGAACGGGGTTGGCCTGCATGAACTTCATGAAATCACTGTCAAAATCGAGCATAATGTCAGTGTGGTATAGATTGTCCTCTGGATTGAGGATCGAAATCGCAGCGTATTTTGGGTCGCAGATTCGGCTTGCGACTTTCAAGATTTCGTCGAGTACCGGTTTCAACTCGTTCGGAGAACGAGAAATGACCGACAACACATCAGACGTGGCGGTTTGGTATTCTAGTGACTGCACGACCTCGGCAGTGCGTTCCTCCACTTCCCGGAACAGGTTGGCATTTGTAATGGCGATAATCGCTTGGTCGGCGAAGGTTTCTAACAACTGAATCTGCTTGGTGGAAAATCCCGAAACCTCGGTTGACCCAACCGAAATTACACCCACAACCTCGCCATTTTTGACCAACGGGACCCCGAGCACGGACCGATATTCCCCGACGCCGCTATCCTCCATCCAAGTATAGGACGTCTCGGTTTCGACATCTTCGATATAGATGGTGCGTCTCGACAGTATGGCACGCCCGCTTACACCGCTTTCATCAGGCGAAATAGGATGCGCTTTGACATATTCCGCAAAGGTCGTGTCCTGCGTAAGTATTGCAAGAACATGAAAAAGCTGATCGTCGGGGTTCAACATTGCAACATAGGCATCCTGCAATTCGCAGATGCGCGACGCTTCTTTGAGGATAGCATCGAGAACAGGCGCCAACTCATTTGGTGACGCCGAAATAACCCGCAGCACTTCGGATGTAGAGGTCTGATATTCCAAAGCCTGCGTAACTTCCGCTGTGCGATCCTGAACTTCGCGAAACTGTCGGACGTTTTCCATTGCGATAACGGCTTGAGCCGCGAAGGTTTGGACCAGCGCCACGTCGTCGTCTGAGAATGGCGCAACTTCGCGACGATAGAGCACGATCACCCCTAGACCGGTGCCATCCTTCATCAACGGAACTGCCAGAACCGATCGGGCTCCTTCAATCTCAACCATCTGAACCCGTTTCGGGTCACGATCCCTGAGGTAAAGGGGATCGTCCGCGATATCGTCCTGGCGAATGACCTCGCCATCAATCATTGGTTTGATCGCAATTAATTCAGTGCGTGTAAGTGGCTCCATAAAATTTTTGAGCGCTTCGTCAAAATCGATTCTCGCACCAATATTGGCTGGGATCGTTGCGATCCCGCGTTCGTGATCAGCGATACACAAGAAGGCGAGTGGCGCTTTGCACAGACGGCTGGAGTTTTCGAGAATGCTCTGGAATACAGGTCTTTCGTCGTCGCGGCTACGGCTTATGACTTCGAGGATTTCTCGCGATGCTTTTTCGCGCTCAAGTCGTTCCTGAACCTCTCGAAATTGGCGCGTATTTTCTATCGCTATGACTGCGTGTTTGGCGAACTCTTCAATGAATTGCACGTCGGGATCAGAAAACGGGCGGACTTCGCGGCGGCTGACTGCGATCGCACCAATCGCCTGTTCCCCCTGCATCAATGGCACAACAACCCGTGACCTGATGCCTTCGACCTCGACCATTGTAACAGCAGTAGGATCACCCGAGCGGTAGAACTCAGTGTCGGCGATGTCCTCGACGCGTACAACCTTGCAATTTCGTATCGCCGCCGCCGCCGTGACTGAACCATCAAGAGGCCACTCTTCTCCCAATTCGACGTCGGTTCTATCGTGCCCCCATGCACCGGCCAATTGAATATGAGTTCCTGCAGTGTTGACCAAAACCAGTGCCGCCTGATCCGCGTCACAGATTTCCGTGGCCTGCTGCAGCACCGCTTCAAAGACGCGTGCATCGTTGTCCCGGCTTTTGCTGATGACGCTCAGTACCTCCTGCGTCGCCGTTTGGCGTTCTAACTGGGTGTGCAGCTCTTTCATTTGACGGGTGTTATCTATTGCGATCACAGCCTGCGCCGCAAAGCCCTCGACCAAAGAGATTTCATCATCAGTAAATGGCCGCACTTCACGCCGGTAAATCCCAATGACACCGACGGGGTCACCATTTGCCGACATCAAAGGAACCGTTAGAAACGAACGGACACCTTCCTCATCAACCAGTTGCCGGCGCCAAGGATCCCCGTTGATGTAGTGGTCTGTCTCGCGCAAATCGACGTTGTGAATAACGCGCGCTTCCCGCACGGACTCGGCAATTTGTAAATTTGACTCCAAACACCAGCGATCCACGCCGACCTTGTACGTAGCCAATTGATCACCAAAATGGGCCGCGTATTCCAAATGAGTTCCTGCCTCATTTAGCAGACTCAACGTGGCTACATCTGTTTCGCAAAGCCGGGCCGTGTTTTCCAGGATCGTCTGAAAGACTGGCGCTTCATCTTCCCGAGATCGACTGATCGTCTCCAGCACATCGCGCGTTGCCCCTTCACGAGCCAGACGGACCTGCAGCTTGCTAAACTGGCGAACATTTTCAATTGCAATGACCGCCTGCGCGGCGAAAGTTTCAACCAGCTGGACCTGATCGTCGGAGTACGGTCGCACCTCATCCCGTGCCAGCATCAGGCATCCGATTGCACTGCCACCCACTTTCAAAGGAACAAACAGATTGCTTCTGCACCCATGCGTGTCGACAATGAGTTTAAAGCGCTCATCGCCCGATTTGTGGAAATCGGTGTCGCCCATGTCGACAACACGTTTGGTCTTACCGCTGAGAATAGTGTCCGTCACGATGGAGTTGCCTGGCTCCATCGTGTATTTGCCGTCGAGCCACAGCTGCTGAATATCCGGGTGCAGATTGACGCTGGCAATCAGTTGCTGACGCGCATCCCCTTCTTGCCCGAGAACCAGACCAGCAAAAATGGCATCGCAGAGATCTTTTGCCAGCGTTAAAATCAAGTCGCATACTGGTTGGATGTCATCCTTGGTCTCAGAAATCGCCTGCATAACCCGCGCAGTAGCTTCGAACCGCGCCTGCTGATCATCCGCGCTGAGCCCCGAACTTTGCGCAGACGACGACGCTGAACTTTCCGTCTCTTCCGATGTCCTCTTTCCACCCACCTGCGTTCGCAGCTCCCGCACCAACTAATGAAACACACACAACACCGGAGTTTACTGGGCATAAGAAATAAGTCACAGAGTTTCTTTGCAGACAGTATTCAATGCGCTTCGGGCGATGCCGGTATGGTGTGGCCTTGGGAAGATCCCCAGAGTCATAAAGAAAGCCGCCCTATTTGCGAAAAAGGTGTCCTAAATAGGAGCTGTGTTAAACTTCCCAGAATACTCAAACATCGCTGTTGTATATCATCTTTGGGCAGCGAGCGGCCCACCGGGACAAAAATGCGGATGGCCGCAAGTTCCGCGGACTTTGAGCTCGCAAAAGCCCCGAGTTTGCAGGCGCAGCGAACGGCATGTGTGGATGGCTCCTGCATAGCAAGACGTTTTTGATCTGATTTGTGCATTTGTCAGAAGCAGTCATGTGTCCGGCCTG
>NZ_JBQFVT010000027.1:0-8653 GCF_056539905.1 Ruegeria sp. AP7
CGCGCCATGCGCGGCGCCGGGCCCAACCAGAGGAGACGTCTTGTCAGAGACGTTGACGACGAGCGGGAGCCTTCTGATTTAGCTCAGTCACCCAGTTTTGCGTGAATCTCGTCCAAATCGATTTCACCGATTGGCATCTTGTTCGCGGGATTCTCGAAATCGTATTTGAACAGCTCGAAATCCTGCTTGTAGATTTCATAGACCAAGTGCATGGACAGGTCGTCAAAATAGTCCTCGACCGGATGCGCACGCTTTGGCCCGTGGCCTTCAGATTCATTGAAGCGTGGAATTTCGGACAGAGTCACCCTATGCGCTGTGTCCAGGTGATCCAGAACATCCTGCATTCCATCATTGAACTTCTCGGTCCAGAAAATGCGATCATATCGGCCACCATTAGCGATCAACGTTGAGACATGGCCGGACATGGCGGACCAATGAATGTCTGGATCCATTGGGCGGCGCCAGCGGATCGTATCGCGCGCAAACAGTAGAAACCTGCGGAAACTGGCGATTTGGTCAAACTCACCTTTGCCATCCTCACCGCCAACCTCAATCCCGTAGTTGTAAATCAACGTCGGCACCAGATTTCCGCGATAGCGTTTACCGTTCCGCTGTATGCCGCAGATCTTGTCGAAGAACGAACTTAGGATGCGCGTATACGGATTGCGCACACAGGTAAAAGTGTATGACCCATGCGACTGAACATTCCGCGCAATTGGGTCCTGACTGGCATTAAAAGCCCACTTATGCATCCCATCATTGGCGTCGTGAATATCGCCATCAAAAAACCGGCCATGATCCGAGAAATACATGATCTGCCCAATGGTCGAGCAGGCGCATTTTGGCACGACACGATAGACCATGCTCTGACTTTCGGTCATCCATGTACCGGGAAAACCCATCTGCTGTGCCTCCTTAGCCAGTTATCGTATTGATACTCCGGCATATTGGCTCAAAGAACCAAAAATATTCTGTTTATTCAATCGCTCATCCTCAGTATCACGGTTGCAAACGGCAGAAACGGGGAAATACGAATATAGAATGGCAAAGATTGCCTTTATCTTGCTGTGTCACAAAGATCCGGACGCGATCATCGCGCAGGCCGGTCAGCTGACGGCTGCCGGTGATTGCATGGCGATCCATTTTGATGCCCGTGCCAGCGACACAGATTATGCGCGAATCCGCGAGGCTCTAAGCGACAACCCTAATGTCACCTTTTCGAAGAAGCGCATTAAATGCGGATGGGGTGAATGGTCCTTGGTACAGGCCACGCTACATGCGCTTCAGTCGGCGGTAGAGCAGTTCCCCAGGGCCACCCATTTCTACATGCTGTCTGGCGATTGCATGGCCATCAAGACCGCTGAATATGTGCACGGTTTCCTTGATGATCGCGATGTGGATTTCATCGAGAGCCACGATTTTTTCGCAAGCAACTGGATCAAGACCGGGATGAAAGAAGACCGGCTGATCTATCGCCATTACTTTAACGAACGGAATCAACCGCGCCTCTTCTACACCGCTTACGAGATGCAAAAACGGTTTGGCCTCACTCGCGACATACCGTCAGACCTTCAGATCATGATTGGCAGCCAATGGTGGTGTCTTCGCCGTCGTACTGTCGAGATGATCCTCGAATTCCTGCAACAACGCCCGGACGTGCTTCGGTTCTTCAAGACAACGTGGATTCCGGATGAGACGTTCTTTCAAACTCTCGTTCGCCATCTGATACCAAAGCTCGAGATCGAGAACCGAACGCTAACATTTCTGATGTTCTCCGATTACGGCATGCCCGTTAGTTTCTACAACGATCACTATGACATGCTGCTGGGTCAGGATTACCTCTTCGCACGCAAGATAAGCCCCGAAGCCCATGAGCTCAAGGAACGGTTAGGGCAGTTATATGCCAGCGAAGGGGTCGCGTTTGGTATTTCTGGGGAAGGGCGCAAACTGTATCATTTCTTGACCAGCCGTGGACGCGTCGGACGACGGTACACACAACGGTTCTGGGAAGCGGGAAACACCCTGGGAACCGATCGCGAAATATACTTGATTGTCTGCAAAAAATGGCACGTTGCCAAACGATTGGTTGATCAGATTGCCTCGGAAACCAGCATTCCCTGTATTGAATACATATACGATGAGCAAGACACTCCGCTTCCCGATCTGGGTGGCATTGAGACGACATTGACCAAACGCTCCCGACATCGTCGCGCAGTCGCGAAATTGCTATTCGAACATTTCGACAGCGAAAAACTGATCTTATGCGTTGATCCTGCGAACTTAGACGTCATTCAGGACTTTGGCGGGGACCAAGCCCAAACGCGTGTTCTGGAAATCGAATGCGATTATTCCGACGAATACCTTGCTGGTCACGCCTTGCGTGTCGGGTTGGCCGGTCAGAACAGCTCGGCCGAGTCAATGGCCCGATTGCTTCCGACTTTGCGGAATGCACTTGCTTATGAATCTGAGCAGATCCGCTACTCCAAAAACGATGGTTTATTTCATTTGCGCGAAACTGCTGATCGCTTGGTCAACGAAGAGGCAATAGCCGAGTTTCTGAACCTAACGGAGGCCCAGGCCAAATCGATTATGCATTTGGATTACCTTTTCGCGGATTGATATCCGGCGGCGTACATAAACTCCGCCGGATATGCTAATGATCGAGACCCGCCAGTCAGATGTCGAATTTGACACCCTGCGCCAACGGCAACTCGGCTGAGTAGTTCACCGTGTTGGTCTGACGGCGCATATAGGCTTTCCAGGCATCCGAACCGCTTTCGCGCCCACCACCAGTTTCCTTCTCACCGCCAAACGCGCCTCCGATCTCGGCCCCGGATGGGCCGATATTGACGTTTGCAATGCCACAATCCGAGCCAGCTGCGGTCAGGAACTGTTCTGCCTCACGCATGTTCAACGTGAAAACACAGGATGACAGGCCTTGGGGCACATCGTTTTGGATCTCAATCGCCTCGGCGAAATCATCATAACCCATGACATACAGGATCGGAGCGAAGGTTTCTGTCTTCACAGTTGCCGTCTGGCTGGGCATTTCGACAATGGCGGGTTCCATGTAGACGCCACCGGGCATTCCCTCGATCACTCGTTTGCCACCAAAGACGTTCCCACCCTCGGCTTCCGCCCTTCTAAGCGCTCCGGTCATTGCGTCGCCGGAGGCTTCATCGACAAGCGGACCTATCAATGTCCCTTCCGCCAGCGGGTCGCCAATTGGCAGGCCCGAGTAAGCTTTCTTGAGGCGCGCAACAAGCTCTTCACGGATCGAGTTGTGCACGATCAGACGGCGTAGCGTGGTGCAGCGTTGACCCGCCGTCCCGACGGCTGAAAACACGATCGCCCGGACCGCCATTTCCAGATCGGCCGAGGGACCGACGATCATTGCATTGTTGCCACCGAGCTCCAGAATGCATTTACCAAAGCGCTGCGCCACGATCGGAGCAACTGCGCGGCCCATCCGGGTGGAGCCGGTGGCCGAGATTACCGGCACATCCTCGCTCGTGACCAGAGCTTCACCCAGAGCGGCACCTCCGATCAGGGTCTGCAGCAGGCCGTCAGGCGCATCCCCGAAGCGGGCCAATGCGCGCTCGAAGATTTTCTGACAGGCCATCGCGGTCAGAGGTGTTTTCTCCGAAGGCTTCCAGATCACGGGATCGCCACACACCAACGCCAACGCCGCATTCCATGACCAGACCGCAACCGGGAAGTTGAAGGCCGAGATCACACCCACTGGTCCTGCAGGATGCCAAGTTTCCATCATCCGATGGCCGGGTCGTTCCGATGCGATGGTCAGACCATATAATTGACGTGATAGGCCCACGGCAAAGTCGCAGATATCGATCATCTCCTGCACTTCGCCCAGCCCTTCCGAGGTGATCTTACCGGCTTCCCAACTGACGAGGGCACCCAGATCATCTTTGGCCGCACGCAACTCTTCGCCCAGAAGGCGGATCAGTTCTCCGCGGCGCGGGGCAGGCACAACCCGCCATGCTTTGAACGCTTTCTTCGAGCGCGCAAATATGGATTTCATCTCGGACAGAGGCGTTTCGTGCACTTCAGCCAGCACACTTCCATCAATTGGAGAAGTCACGCGCAGCGATCCACCAGTCAGCTCTGTCGCTGTCAGGTCCAGTTTCGCAAGAGTAGCTTCAGCAGTCATTACAACATCTTTCATATCTCAGGCCGCCTTGTTCTGTTCGGTGACATCGCCGGCGCGGTAGAGCCGACCAAATTCTGTGTTCAGGAAATCGGCAAGCTTTACCTGCTCCTGCCGGACAAATCCCTTGGACGGCAAAGCACCCGTCCGCATCAGATCGACGACACCCAGCACACCTGCTGCGGTGGTGATCTGAATCGCACTCCAGATTTGCCCATCAATGGTGCGGGCAAAGGATTTGTTGATCAGGGACTTCTCGCGCAGGGAACCATCAATCATTCCCTTGGCAGTGCAATAGACCAGCACTACATCCTGATCGGTGCGCGGCAGAGCGGTTTCAAAGATCTCTTTCAACAGATCGCGCCGACGCTCTAGTCCCAAATCACTTAGCAACAATCGAAGAATATCCCGATGTCCCGGATATCGGATCGACCGATAGGACACAGCCCGCGCTTTACCTTCAAGCGTTTCGGGCAGCGTACCCAGCCCACCGGACGTGTTGAAGCATTCATACTCCACACCATCATGGCCGATCAGTTCATAATCTTCGAGTGGCGCTGTCTTAACCCGCTCGCCGTTCACAATGGCATCGCAAGGGTTACAATACTCATTTATCAATCCGTCAGTGGACCACGTCAGGTTATATTTCAATGCATTGGTCGGAAACAGCGGCAGTGCCCCAACCCGCATATGTAAGCTTTCCAACTCATCGAATTCCGAAGCCAGCGCGGCGCCAGCGATACCGACAAATCCGGGTGCCAATCCGCATTGCGGCATGAATGCTGTGTCACTGTTCTGCGAAAGTTGGCGTACCGCATTGGTCGCTTCAACATCTTCTGTCAGATCAAAGTAATGGGCTCCGACTGCTTTTGCTGCACCGGCAATTGCTGGCGTCAGGAAAAACGGAGCTGCCGAAATAATAGCATCAAACCCCCTGAGCCCCCGCTCGAGGCTTGCACTGTCACGGGCATCGATCTGCCGCGTTGATATCCCGCGCTTGTTGAATATAGACAATGCCGAGAGATCATGATCGGCAACAGTTACCGAGTAATGCGCCGAGGATTTCAACAAGGTCGCGATCATCTGACCGATCTTCCCCGCCCCGACTACGCAAATATTCCAGCTCAAAACGCGCCTCCATACTGTATTTCTTTCGATTATGAGGGGCGAATTGTTCGGAATGCAGATCTTGTCTTGACGAAATGAGGCAGATATCCGTCATTTCGTCACATTTTATGTCAATTTGCTGGACTACGTCTTCAAAATCGCCCTCAAATATTGTCGAATTCACAATCGTTTCAGCGATCCTTTGAAGTGAGAGTACTATCAGGTATGAGAGGACCATTGTCGGCTACACAACGCAGACAAACGCGGTTCGCCCAAGCATATAGGTGCCCTTCAATGAGATCTCTCCGTGTCCTGCTTACCTGTTTCGCATGCCTGCTCTCATGCGGAGCTCTGGCGCAATCCGCTGAGGCACCTGCCGCTGAGATTTCTTTGGAGCTCAATGCCTTGGCAGACGTTAGTGGTGCCTGTAGATTAACCTTCCTGGTGACCAACCAATCCGGAACCAGCATCGATGAGGCAATATTCGAGACGGTGATATTCGATAATGAAGGGAGTGTTGTAACCCTTTCACTTTTTGATTTTCGAGACTTACCCTTGGATCGCCCGCGTGTCCGTCAGTTTGACCTGCCAGGGATGTCTTGCACGTCTGTTGGGCGAGCATTGATCAATGGCGCGAGTTCATGCGTGATAAACGGATCTCAGAGCGACGTCTGTCAATCGACCCTAACGCTCAGCAGCCGAGTTGAAGTGGAGTTACTTGGATGAATATTCTCTCTTCTCTTCGGGAAATCCTAGCCCTTGGCGGGCCCGTAGTGGCTATCCTTATTGTCATGTCGGTCCTGACCGTCGCGGTCAGTATATACAAGCTGTGGCAGTTTGCAGCCTGTGGCGTGGGACGGCACAAGGTGCTGTCACAAGCGCTGCAAGCCTGGGATGCCGGGGATCGGCCCGAGGCACGCACACGCCTCGCACAGAGCAGCAGCTATCTTGCACCGCTTGTCGAAGCCGCAATGGACGCGCCGGACACTCCAGATCTGGACGCCCGGTTGGATGCCGAAGCCGGGCTGGCACTGGCCGGGTTGGAACGGGGGTTTCGACTTTTGGACACGGTTGCCCAGCTTGCGCCTCTGCTCGGGCTGTTCGGGACAGTTTTGGGAATGATCAATGCGTTTCAAAGCCTTCAGTCGGCCGGGTCTTCTGTCGATCCTTCATTGCTGGCAGGCGGCATCTGGGTTGCCCTGGTAACCACAGCTGTTGGCCTTGCGGTGGCGATGCCAACCTCGATGGTCTTGTCCTGGTTTGAAAGCCGAACCGCGCGCGAACGCGTATTTGCGGACAAAGCACTACGCACGGTTCTGGTCCCAAACCATTCGAACCAGCCCGCCACCGGCGCGACCGAGATTCTGAACGCTGAACATGCGTAACACGGCACCCTTTGTCAGACGACCGATGTCGATGACGCCGCTCATCGATGTCATCTTCTTGCTGTTGCTGTTCTTCATGTTGTCTTCAACCTTCTCAAAATTCGCGGAGATCGAAATCAGCAGCGCAACCTCAGGCGCATCAGAATCGGCTGAGCCAGTAGAGAGAATTTTCATCCAGATCGGTGCAGAGCGCGTGACTTTGAACGGCGAAACGCTGACGCTGGATGACCTGTCTGCAAGGATCGGGACAGGTCAGGCTCTGGTAAGCCTTGATGCCGATACGTCCGCGCAACGACTTGTGGATTTGCTGGTTATTTTGCGTGGCCGCGATGGCTTGACCGTCACGGTGTTGGAGTAGACCGATGATCCGCTTTGGTCGCCCAAGCAGCAAACGAGACTCGACCATCCCTCTGATCAACGTCGTCTTTCTGATGCTGATCTTCTTTCTGATTGCAGGCACCCTGGCACCACCGCTTGATCCAGAGCTTCAGCTTGTCGACACATCGGAACTCGAAGGCCGCGACCCTCCCGATGCACTTGTCTTAAACGCTGATGGCATCCTCAGCTTTCGCGGAGTGCAAACCGACCCTGAGGCTTTCATGGCCAGCCATGATGACGGACCGGTCAGGATTGTCCCCGACCGCAATGTTTCAGGCCAACGGTTGATGGAGGTAACCGGTGCCCTTCGACGGTATGGCGCGCCGTCTGTGTTCCTCGTGACCCAGCAGGCGTTAAAATGATCCGGAAGTCAGCAGCCGTCGCTGCGTTGGCGGGTGCGCTTTCGCTTGTCCTGCACATCCTTGGGATCAGTTTCTACGGACCCAGTCTGCCACAATTGCGATCCAAGGGGGAATCGGTCAGCTTGATCGAGCTTGGCAACACATTCGAAGAATTCACCGAAGACACGACGGACCCGGTGCAACCGGAATCTGCTGAAACACCCGAGCCTCCGGTTGAAGACACTATTAGGCCCGATACTGCCGACATCCCGATCAGCGAAACACTCGTCGCCTCCCCCGATCCTCAGCAGGTATCTTCACCCGATGTCGGAGCGCCCGTCGCCCCACAATCAGAATTGCAGGAAGGGGTGCCGACCGAACCGGTCGCCCCGTCCAGCGCCGAACCAGCCGCAGACGCGGTGACTAACGCAACACCCCCGGCGCCCGAGCGCTTGGCAGCGCTACCACCCACAGACGCCCCAACTGCTCCGGTCCCTCAACTGGAAAGTGCGGCAGTCGAACCGGAAATCCCAAGTTCCGTCGATGAGCCAACAACAGAGCTGCCGGAAGAACAAACCGGGGCTTCCGATCAGGCTGTATCTGTCTCCAAGCGTCCCCGCCTTCCGGACAGAAGGCCCGCAACGGATACTCCAAAATCGCTCGATGGATTCAGTAACTTCGACAATTTGCGCAACCCTTCGCGGACAGTAGAGTCGCCCTTAAGCCTGTATCAAAAAGAAGGGGCTGACCCGTTCCGAACCAGCAGTGGCAGAAATCAATCCTCAGGCCGCGGCGCAGGAAACTCCGACACTACGAACTATGCCGGACAGGTTCTGGTCCATCTAAATCAAACACCCGTCGTCTATGTCCCAGTCCGAGGATTTGCGCAGGTATTCTTCGAAATTAATCCTGATGGATCACTGGCTTGGGTCGACATCGTCGACAGCTCAGGCTCACCCGAGATCGAACGCGCCGCCAGAGATCAAGTCATCCGCGCCGCCCCATTTCCTCGTCCACCAAGCGGATCAAGCCGCAGGCTGTCGTTTTATTACCAGAATAGTTGAGGTCAGAGACAGCGGCTCAGTTGCATAGCTATTCGTTAACCCCAAGAGACTTATAGCTTGGAGTGCTTTAAACAATTGAACCGTGTGATCAAAAATAGTCTGAACGGGTTGTTTGGAATTTGGTTTTGGGAGTAGGATTTGAACCTCTGACCTTCAGGTTATGAGCCTGACGAGGTGAAGAGGTTAAGCAATTGAACCGTGTGATCAATT
>NZ_JBQFVT010000028.1:0-8289 GCF_056539905.1 Ruegeria sp. AP7
GCCGCTTACCATTCACCTTCACAAAAACCTCATCCACTTACCACTTCCGTTTGGAGAATACGCGCAGCTGCTGAACACGCTTTCTTCGGATTTCAGCAGCAAACATTGGGCCAAACCTGTTCCACCAATACCGGACAGTTTCGTGGCTCACGTCGATCCTGCGTTCGTGCAGCAGATCTTCGACATTCCGAAGTGAAAGAGGGAAACGGATGTACAGCATCACTGCAAGGCGGATGATCTCGGAACTGGTTTTGAAGTACTTGATAGAGGCAGGATTGGTCATGGGCAAAAGCTACGCGACACCCCTACCCCGCTCAAGCAAAGTTCTTCTGACAAGACCCGGGCTAGTATGTGACCTCAGCCTCCGCCTTCGGCAACATCAGGCTGACCTTTCCTTCGCTGAAGTTACTAAACGACAGATCCCAGCTCGTCCCTGGCCATACCAGTTGCAATTGCTTTGTTGCTGGTCGGTAGACAGCAGTATAGAGCGTTCCGAACCCCGAACTGAATGCCGTGGAATAGAGAGGCGGACGCAGGAAAGCGTCGATAAACCGCTTTTCGCTTTCGGGGTGCTGGTTGAGACGGTTCAGCAGGAACCGTTCCCGCTCAAGCGTAGCGGTAAAGCGTGCATGTTTCGACCATTCCACCTGGCCCTGGTGGTTGGTCGCCACCGGCACGTCAGAGATTTGCGGATGCCGGTCGGGGGCCAGAAACACCGTGCCATGATTGTACTTTGCGTCCAATACGGTGACGTTATAGCTCATGTGGCAGGGAATACGACTTAGGCATTCAATCGCTTCAGCGGTTGTTTCGCAGGTTTGCAGAACATAGCGCAGGATCAGTGGAACGCCGAACCCATCACCCACCTCGCGCCGTCCGCCAAACGTCAGCGACACCGTCAGACCGGCATCGTTTATTCCGTCGAGCAGGCCAAGTACGCCATCACTCATCCCGATCACGCCACGCTCACCCCAGCGGGTTCTAAGCAAGGCGGCATCGAAGGTCTTGGGGTGGTAATCATAGTTTCGCACCAGAATAGGTGTCTTGCCGCGCCAGACCGCCTGACTGCACCCCGACAGGTATTTCGGCGGGCAGTAAAAGCTGAGAAACCGCGCTTGGCTGTCGCTGCCGCCGACCAGTTCAACTACCTCTTCATACAGCGGCATGATCTCGGGCATATGTTTTTGCAGGGCGCGCAGGCACTCACGATAGGTGGGGCGGGCCGAATACCCCTCTTGCGCCCACCATTTGCGGTAGGCAGGCCAGTACTCGGCAAACAGCCCGGCCAGCTTGGGACCGGGCTGCGCCTCGTCGATGGAACGAAAAACAAGCGTCATAGGACTTTCTACATGATTTTGAACGCGGGGTCTTCCATCGGTTGCGCCGCGGGCAGAGGTTCAGCCGTATAAGCCGAAGTGATCCCATGGATCCACTTTTTCGACTTGTCAGTCAGTTTGAAACCTTTGGTCATCGACCGCCCGCGCGTCACCAGAATGCCCAGATCAGCCCCTTCATAGCGGTAATCACCAACATTCGAGATGCGCAGGAAAAACGCCTCATTCTCGCCCACAGCGCGGCGGTGATAGTCGAACCGGTCAAACACCACACGCCCGTCTTCCAGCATCTTGTAGATCCCCGATTGCGGGGCCTGCGTGATGCGGTCGACACTGTCGTCGGTATGTTTGATCACCATCTGTGACCAACTGTCGATCATGTCCGGGTCAGCCCAGCGGGCATTCAGTTCCTCGACATCCAGTTCGAACGGTTTCTTCGAAAACTCCAGCAGGTGGAACAGGAACAGTGGCGCATCGGCATGAGCAAAGGCTGCGTGGTTGGTCATCGAACTGGCTCCGGTGATGCGGGGGTTCAATTCGCCTAGCCAAAGCTCGTCGGTTTTCTTGTCGATCAGGAAGTCGAGTTCGAAATAGCCACGATAGCCAGATTTGCGGAGTTCCTCGCCGAATTGGAAGGTCAGTTGCCGCGCTTGTTCGCGGGCCTTAGGCGGGAAGGCGGTCGAGAAGATTTCATTCCCGCACCAGCCGCCGCGATAAGGGGTGAGCTCCTTGAAGCCCACAAGCTCGGTCATCAGCGGGCCAACGATAGTGCCTTCCGAGGTTGCGCAAGCTTCGATGGCTGCCCCGCGACAGTCGATCCGCTTCATGATCTTGATCTCGCCTTCACCGACGATTTCGTGCTCATGCTTTTTGAAATCGGTCTCGGACTTGATGAAAAAAGTCGTGTGGCCACTGTCGCCAAAGGCGGATTGCAGCACCAGATCGTGGCCCAGACCCGCCTTGTTGCAGATTTTCCGCAGGTGATCGTAGCTTTTGACCACACTCAGGGTGTTTGGCACCGAAGGTACACCCGCCTTATTGCCGATGCGAACTGTTTCGATCTTGTTGTCGCATTTGGTGCGCAGCTTTGCCTTAGGAAACCATAGCTGGCCACCCAACTCCTTAACCAGCGCCTCGGTGGTTTCGTCAAACATCAAGAAGACAAACTTGGGCTTGCCGCCGCGCCGTTTGATCAGATCAATGACCTCTTTGTGCTGCAACAGATAGTTATTGATGTCTTCGATCGACTGGAATTCGTCATGCGGCATCTCGGAAGGGACGAACACGTTCGGATGTCGACCGTCAAAGCAATCCATGTAGCAGATATAGGTAAAGTTCATCACCCATTCATCCAGCCCCAACAAGTTGAAATTGGTCGCCGATACAAAATAGATCGGGTCCTTGTTGGTATGAAAATACCGGCGGATTTCCGAGATGTTTTTCAGCACCTTCTTTGGCATATGGTCCTCCCAGTCCCTTATGATTTCTTGATTGTTTTCAAAGCGTCTTCGGTAAATATGCGCAGGCCCAGATCGGCGCGGAATCCATGGATTTCCGAGACGTCCAGTTCCTGCATGAATTTAAGGATTTCAGGACTGATCACCTGCCCCGGCACAAGAATGGGAAAGCCCGGCGGATAAGGGATCACAAATGTGGCCGAGACCATCTCTTCCCCTGTTTCAAGCCGGTCCAACATGTCTTTGTCGGGCTCGACATAGTCGCAGTTGTCTTCGTCATAAGACAAGAAAAACGCTGTGCGAATGTCGCCTGCCTCAGTGCCTTTTTCACAGCGGAACGCATCGTGGAACCGGCTGAAATCGGGCAGCGGTGGGACGTGTTCGCTCAGGTTTCTGACGCGCTTTTCAAAGGCGCGCTTTTCCATCTTGGACGCATCGTCCATCAGATCGTCCAGTTCCTTGGCGATCTCGACCAGCACTTCGATCAGATAGGCGACGGAACTGCGCGTGGTGCCGATATTGGTCATGAACAGCACGGTATTACGCGATGTCTTGTTGATCTGGATGCCGTATTTATCCATCAAGATCTTCGTCTTGAACGTATCGCCGTCCCAGCCCGTCGCGCCGACATGCAGGGTGATGCGTGTGGCATCCAGAACGAATTCGTCTTTGGCCCAGCAATCCCAGACATCGGCCCAACCCTGATCCGGGTCGAAATAGCTGGTCATGCCGCTTTCGCGATATTGCTCGGGGATCATGTCGCCTGCGGTGACCAGCCGGAAGTATTTCTTGAGCAATGGATGCGTTGTAACCGCCCGGCGGATTGCCATGGCGCTTTCGACCTGCCGCTGGACGAACTCATACCCTTCGATCTCGACCTGCCTGCGACCCACGTCCAGCGATGCAATGATCTGGTAGTTGGGCGAGGTCGAGGTGTGGGTCATGTAAGCCTCGTGAAAGGCTTCTTCGACAGCACCTTTGAACTGCTGGTCGTTGACGTGGATCATCGAACCCTGCCGTAGCGCGGTCAGCGTTTTATGCGTTGATTGCGTGGCATAGACCCGCACCCGTGCGTCCGGTGGTGCGATCAGGCGCGTATCGAGCCACGCGTCATCTCCCTTGCCCTCCAGTTCCTTTTGCTGTGCCGCATAGGCCTCGGCGTGTTCGGTGGTGCGGAACTCTTCTCGCAGAATATTGGCCGAACGCATCGCGGTGCGTACGCGGGTATTGGGCGCAAAGCGGGCGTAACCAAACCACGCCTCATCCCACAGGAACACAAGGTCTTTCTTGATCGCCAGACATTCCTGCATCACCCGCTGGACGTTATAGACGATGCCGTCAAAGGTGCAGTTGGTCAGCAGCACCATGCGCACCCGGTCCAGTTTGCCTTCAGCGCGCAGGGCCAGCAGTTTATGTTTGATTTCACGGATCGGTACCGCGCCGTACATCGAGTAATTGTGCAGCGGATAGCTGTCCATGTAGACCACGCTCGCCCCCGCCAGCACCATACCGTAATGGTGTGATTTATGGCAGTCACGGTCGACCAGCACGATGTCACCGGGCCGGACCAGCGCCTGCACCACGATCTTGTTGCAGGTCGATGTTCCGTTGGTGGCAAAGAAGGTCTGTTTAGAGCCAAAGGCGCGAGCGGCGGCTTCTTGCGCCTCCTTTATCGGACCTTTGGGTTCCAGCAGCGAATCCAGCCCACCCGAGGTGGCAGAAGTTTCAGCCATGAAGATGTTCGATCCGTAGAACGCCCCCATGTCCTGAATCCAATGGCTGCGGCTGATGGATTTACCCCGACTAATTGGCATTGCGTGAAACACGCCTGTGGGCTGTTTGGAGTATTCCTTGAGCGCTGTGAAGAACGGCGTCTTGTACCTTCTTTGCACCCCCCGCAGGATGTTCAGGTGCAGTTCCAGAAAGTCTTCCTGATTGTAGAACACCCGCCGGCACAGGCCGAGATCAAGACCGGCGATATCTTCCGCCGAGCGGTCAGTGATCAAATAGGCATCCAGCTCGGGACGAAGCATGCCGATCCGGCGGCAGGTTTCAGGACCGTATTCCGAGGGTGACAGCGCATCAAGATCGGCGCCCTCGCCATAGAGACTGATATAGCGACCCAAAACATTGGTTTCGTTCTTTGATTTCAGGCTCAGGCCCGGGCGGACGATCACAGCCTGCACATTCTGGTTAAACAGAACTCCGATCAGCGCGTCCTCGACGCTGGGAACCACAACGGTCTCATATATGAACTGGTCTTCGCTGCGGCGCATCCGTTGCAGGCTGGTTTGCAGGAACCGTTCTTGATGCTCGTTGACATTATCGACGATCATCACTTCGAAGTAAGGCCGACCCAGTGCACGGGCCTCGTGGCTTTGGGCCGCTTCGTCCTCGAACTCATCGCCTTCGGTTTCATCCGCGATCAGGGGGATCGAGCGGCGACGAAACGCCCCCGATGTAAGCGCACGCGACACCCGGCGCACGGCGGTTGAAAAATCGCCAAAGTTGCCATGATCCAACAACCGGCGCAGATAATCGAATGCAGAACCGCCCGGAAACGCAAAATACACTTCGATCGGGGCCAGCGCCTGCAACAATTGCCGTGCCCGGTCCCGATCTTTTTCGCTACCGCCCTGATCCAGAGATTCGGCCGTTTCCCGCAGCGCGCTCCATCGGTCTGCTCTCAGCTGTGAGGCGCTGTAGTAGTCCGAGATAGTGTGGAGCTTTTCGCTATCGGAAATGCCGTGCATGAAATTTTTCCTTTCTGCCGATACCGAAAAGTTGGGCTGGTATCAGTCTGTGCCGGAGCGCCCTTTGTAGAGATACAGATTGTCGGGCTTGGTCGCGGTGTCTTCGTTATATCCCAGCGCCGTTCTGGGGTCGGATGCAGCGACACCTGCAACGTCGCCTTTTTGCGGAATACGCAGTGGGCCCAGCGTATGCAGATAAGCATCCGCCCCGCTGGTACGGTCATAAACCGGGAAGTCCGCCTCGCGGTCACGGAAACTCTTGAGAACCTGCCCCAGACCTTTCAGTCCAACTTCACGTTGGCGACGGACCTGATCCAGATCGATCTCGATGGGGAAGATGTCCTCTTGCCCTGCCGATTGGTGCAGCACAGTGGCCGATGGGTCGACGACCAGCGAGCGGCCAACGCCCCCAGCGGCCAGCCCGTTCACATCGAACACATAGCATTGGAACTGCGCGGCGGTCGCCTTGGCAATCGATAGCTCGGCCTCGCGGTCGGTTGTGCCGGTCAGGACCGGATGCAAAAGAACCTCAACCCCCTGAGAAGTCAGGTGCCGAGTTGTTTCGGGAAACCAGATATCATAGCAGATCGACAGGCCAAACCGGCCCACTTCCGGCACGTCGAATATGCAGAACTCGGTGCCTGAGGCGATGTTTTGTTCATAAGGCTTGAACGGGAACATCTTGGAGTATTTAGAAACGATCTCACCATCCGGGTTGATCACCACGGAAGTGTTATAAATCCGCCCATCCTCGCGTTTCTCGAACATCGAGCCAGGGATCAGCCAGATCCCGTAACGCCGCGCCGCGTCCTGAAAGCGCGACAGGTCGTCATTGGGAAAGGGCTGGGCAAACCGGTCAAGCGGACCATGAGGCGCCAGCTCGCTGAACAAGGCCATCTGGGTCCAGGGGAACCGAGCCATCATGATGTCGATCCGATGCAACATAGCGTCAACATTCGACTGCAACGCGCCGACATGCATCTGGATTCCGGTTATCGCAAAGGGGGTCATATTTCGTTTCTTCTCATTTTCTCGCCGATTGCGACCGCCGCTATGATCCGGCGCTCTTCATCGGAACACAAAATCGTGTATTCACGCAAGCCTGCTGTCCTCAGGCCAATTGTTTTGGAAGATTCCGGCGTCATAAACCCTCTTCCTCGGCTGCTTCATCTGTTAGAGTTTCCACAAAATCGATATCGTTGCGGACCCAGAAGAAACGGAAGCCACAACTGCGCAGCCATTTTTCAAGGCGATCCAGGCTGGACCATTCCCGCCGCAGACCGCGGGTGGATTCGACCAACGCCCATTGGCCATCGACCAGAAAATACACCGTCCAGGTGTTGGGATGCGTCGAGTGATTGGCAAAGCCGCCGCTGACCACCTCGCGCGCCGTGCGCACTGCGACAGGGTAGTCTCCGATGCGGTTTTCAGCAGCAAGAATCGCCAGATCGTTTTGACGGATCGTGAATGTTGGGAACGGTGCGACGCTCATGCAGCCTCGGTCTGTACGGCGTCGAGCAGCGCCTTGCGCCGTTCACTGATCTCCGCCGGTTTGAGGTTTTCGATACGGGTCGCAAGCGTCCAGACATGGCCGAAGGGATCGGCGATTGTAGAGCAGCGTTCACCCCAATAGGTATCGGTCGCCTCGGCAATCAGGCGGGCGCCATTTTCCAGCGCGGTCGCGAGGGTCGCGTCAGTGTCTTCGACATACATGTGATGTCCAACCGGTGTGACCGTGCCCGAAACGGCGGGACCATGCGCACCCCAACCGGCGGTAACAAACAGCATCGAATTGCCGATCTTGATGGTGGCAAATCCCGGAGCCTCTTCCACATCACAGGCCTGGACCTTCGCGCCAAAGGCGCTTTCGTAGAACTGCAGCGCTGCGGGTACGTCACCAACGGCAAGCGACGCGGTGCAGGTACGATAGCCACGGGGCATAGTGGCAGGCTTCTTCATCATTCCGGTCCTCTCCGAATTGGGCGACGGTCGCCCTAAGTGACATGCAGGAATTTCCCGCACTATGCATCATACTGTGGCTCATTCCGGCGGGGCCTGCAACACTATGATGCATAGTGCTTATTTTTCACTCCAAATGCTCAGAAAGTTGGCGGTGTGCAGGCGCTGATGATCCGGCAGACTACGGGGCCGACCTGCCGGAACCGTTGCGGCGTGCGACTGTTGAAGTAATAGGCATCGACCGGCCCCAGAACCTTGCGTTGATCGCCCACCGTCACATCGACCCGGCCCGAGATCACGGCACCGCCCTCTTCCACCTCATGGCCATACATCACCCGCCCTGTGTCGGCGCCAAGATCATAGGTCTCCTGCAAGATCATCATCGCGCGCGCATGCAGGTTTGATCCCACCTGCCGCAGCGACAGCCCGTCCTTGCCGATCTTGGTCAGTTCTTCAGCAGCGTAGAACACTGTCTGCTCACTTTCGATCTCGAACGAGAAAAAGTGCGACATGCTGATAGGGAGGTGCTGTAAGACGAATTCGAACCAGTCTCAGCTTGCCTGGGAAACCGCGAAACTATCCGGAACAAAGTTGACGCCACTCGCTAAGAGCGGCCGCGCGGGTCAGCTTGAAGATGTCTCGGCTTGCTAGCGATCTTTCCTAATTGATGTGGTTCTAAACAAAGGAATGAACGGCAGCGAACTTCTGCCGATTTCGCATGCGCTTGAAACGCCGCATCGCGCGTTCGCATCGTAGGAAAGGAAGATGTGAATTCTCGACGCGGTT
>NZ_JBQFVT010000029.1:0-2500 GCF_056539905.1 Ruegeria sp. AP7
GGTTATGAGCCTGACGAGGTGAAGAGGTTAAGCAATTGAACCGTGTGATCAATTGTAGTCTGAACGGGCTGTACTGAGATTTTCTGACGCTGGTTGCGGGAGTAGGATTTGAACCTACGACCTTCAGGTTATGAGCCTGACGAGCTACCGGGCTGCTCCATCCCGCGACACTTAGCGTTGGTCTACCGCCTATTCGGCTACTTGAGACCGGGTAGTGTACTTTTCATCGTTTTAGAGAGAAGGGGGATTTTACTAGGTTTGGCGGTGACCTACTCTCCCGGGGCTTAAGCCCAAGTACCATTGGCGCGGCAGTGCTTAACTTCCGGGTTCGGGATGGGACCGGGTGTTTCACTTGCGCTATGACCACCAAACCGAGGAAAATCCCCGTCGCTCTTTTTGCAGTGCAAAAAGGCGACGCGCGGCAGGCAGCGTATTCGGTTGCGAATGCGCGTTGCCACTCGGTTGTGTTTCAATCAACACCGTCGCTGTTTTGCGTAGCAAATGCGACGTAATTGTCCAACTCAAGGTCAGTGTATGCTTTTGATTTTGTCTTTCCATTACTGGATCAAATCAAGCCTATCGGGCGATTAGTACCGGTCAACTGAACGCATTACTGCGCTTACATCTCCGGCCTATTGACGTGGTGGTCTTCCACGGCCCTCAGGGAGACCTTGTTTTGAGGGGGGCTTCCCGCTTAGATGCCTTCAGCGGTTATCCTGTCCGATCATAGCTACCCAGCACTGCCGTTGGCACGACAACTGGTCCACCAGTGGATCGTTCACCCCGGTCCTCTCGTACTAGGGGCAACTCCTCTCAAGTCTCCTACACCCACGGCAGATAGGGACCGAACTGTCTCACGACGTTCTAAACCCAGCTCACGTACCTCTTTAAACGGCGAACAGCCGTACCCTTGGGACCTGCTCCAGCCCCAGGATGAGATGAGCCGACATCGAGGTGCCAAACACTGCCGTCGATATGGACTCTTGGGCAGTATCAGCCTGTTATCCCCGGCGTACCTTTTATCCGTTGAGCGATGGCCCTTCCACTCGGGACCACCGGATCACTATGGCCGTCTTTCGACTCTGCTCGACTTGTCAGTCTTGCAGTCAGGCTGGCTTCTGCCATTGCACTCAACGAGCGATTTCCGACCGCTCTGAGCCAACCTTCGCGCGCCTCCGTTACGCTTTAGGAGGCGACCGCCCCAGTCAAACTACCCGCCACGCAGGGTCCCGGATCCGGATAACGGACCGCGGTTAGACATCAAGAGTGCGAAGGGTGGTATCTCAAGGGAGGCTCCACGGATACTTGCGTTTCCGCTTCAAAGCCTACCACCTATCCTGCACATCACAATCCTGATGCCAGTGCGAAGCTGTAGTAAAGGTGCACGGGGTCTTTCCGTCTAACCGCGGGAAGCCTGCATCTTGACAGGCAATTCAATTTCGCTGAGTCGATGTTGGAGACAGCGGGGAAGTCGTTACGCCATTCGTGCAGGTCGGAACTTACCCGACAAGGAATTTCGCTACCTTAGGACCGTTATAGTTACGGCCGCCGTTTACCTGGGCTTCAATTCAAGGCTCTCACCTCTCCTTTTAACCTTCAGGCACCGGGCAGGCGTCAGACCCTATACGTCGTCTTGCGACTTCGCAGAGCCCTGTGTTTTTAATAAACAGTCGCCACCCCCTGGTTTGTGCCCCCAGCCCCTAGTTGCCTAGGAACCGGGCCTCCTTCTCGCGAACTTACGGAGGTATTTTGCCGAGTTCCTTCAACATCGTTCTCTCAAGCGCCTTGGTATGCTCTACCAGTCCACCTGTGTCGGTTTAGGGTACGGTCTGATGGAGGGCTATTTCCAGGAACCACTCAGCAGCCCAATCAATCCGATAAGATTGAACTACACCTGTGATCCGTCACATCCTCCTGGCCTAGGAATATTAACCTAGTTCCCATCGCCTACGCCTTTCGGCCTCGGCTTAGGGGCCGGCTTACCCTGCTCAGATTAGCTTTAAGCAGGAACCCTTGGACTTTCGGCGAGAGTGTCTCTCACACTCTTTGTCGCTACTCATGTCATCATTCTCACTAGTGATCTCTCCACCGGATGGCTCACGCCCCGGCTTCATCGAAAGAACCTATGTCTGCGCTACCGCCTATTCGGCTACTTGAGCGCGATTACTCGCGCCGCATAACCGGCGGCAATATAGACAAGGTTCTATGTCACACTACGCTCTGCTACCGATGCTTACGCATCCCTAGACTTCGGCTCATGGCTTGAGCCCCGTTACATCTTCGCCGCAGGACAACTTATTTAGACCAGTGAGCTGTTACGCTATCTTTAAAGGATGGCTGCTTCTAAGCCAACCTCCTGGTTGTTTTGGTCGTCCCACCTGCTTTCCCACTTAGCCATGAATTGGGGGCCTTAGTCGTAGGTCAGGGTTGTTTCCCTCTCCACTACGGACGTTAGCATCCGCAGTGTGTCTGCCATCTAGTACTCCCGGGTATTCGGAGT
>NZ_JBQFVT010000030.1:0-6073 GCF_056539905.1 Ruegeria sp. AP7
AAAACGTCGTCACGGATCACTTCGCCTCATACAGAGCCGCGCTCAGAGAGCTGGGTGCACTCGAAAAACAACAGACGGGCAGGTGGCTCAACAACCGCGTCGAGAACTCGCACCTGCCGTTCCGACGACGCGAACGCGCGATGCAACGTTTCAGGCGTATGCGAAGTTTGCAGAAATTCGCCTCCGTCCATTCCTCCGTCTACAACCACTTCAACCAGGAAAGATCGCTCACCAGCCGGGACACCTTCAAGCTGACACGCGCCGCCGCTCTTAGCGAGTGGCGTCAACTTTGTTCCGGATAGGGTCGCGGTTTCCGCGGCTAACTGAGACTGGTTCGAATTCGTCTGACAGCACCTTCCTAGATACTCCGGGTTCGCACAGTCACAAACAAAGCCGCCCACAAAGTGGACGGCCTTGAAATATCGACACAGGTCAGTTGGTCAGAGAAGCATTGCACTCACGCGCCGCTTCAATTGCCTTCTTGGTGCCAGCAAGGCTTAATTCGAAGGCAAAATTAGACTCTGGCATTACAATCATGGTTTCGCGCTCCATCACGTCTGTGACGAAGTCGGGATTGTTGGCAAGGAGATAACCTCCCTTGTACTCGTCCGCCAAATTAGGTGGCGCCGCTGTTGTATCGCCATAGTATAATTTGTTGTCCATGAGCAGCTCGACTTTATCATCCTTAAATTCGATGTCTGCCTTTGTAAAAACACCCATGTAGCCAAAATCTTTGTCTGGGGTCAGACCCATTTGAACAACGTTAGTATTCTCATCCACCCGTTCGATCAGGCAAGTATTTCGGCTCTTATCCACAAATATATTCCAGCCGGATTCCTCGCCATAGTTTACGAACTCTGCGTTGTCTTTTGGCAGAATATTTTTGTCCTTGGCATGTCCTACGGTTGCTCCGCATGCAAGAACGGCTGCGGCAACAAGTGTCTTAGTTGTCGTTTTCATAGAAACACTCCCATTATAATATTGCAGAATGAAGATATGAGGATAAACCGTAAACGCGAATCTTCAAACTAAAATGAATGGCTGCGTCCTTTCGAATGGTTTGAAAAGCAGGTGGTAATGAGGCCAACACGTGCACCATCGACCAAACCAGAAGTAGAAGGTCCGGTCGGTCGCTCTGCAAAATGGAAACTCATTATATCCCCAGCCCCCAAAAAAACCCGCATCGTTCGGAGGGAAACCAATTGAACAACGCGGGCGGTAGTTTTGGGGTGTTGGTGTTGCGGTACTGATCGAAAGAAGGATCAAAGTTCCCCGCGTCACCTCTATCTGGGATGATGGGCAACGCGGGGATTTAGTCTGACCATGGGACTAGCCAGACTAAGTCGAATTTGCGGTTGGCCGCAGATAGTCAGCTAAGTTAGCATGAACGCTAGTTCTGTACGGCATCGTCCAAGTTCGTAGCCTACCAATTGCACAGTGCGGCCACGTTTTCTGACGCGGTCGTGTAAGCTGGAATAAACAAGAAATTCTCAAACACGCGAGAGCAAACTTTTTGGCGCGCGTAAAATTACTTGAAATGTTGTATTTTAGATTCAAGTATTCGAATGCGTGGCAAATTAGTATTACCTCTGTTGCTCGCACATTCGCCAGACTTGTCTGGTTGCCTCCTGGAGACGCAAGTGAGTGGTGTCACCAGGAGGCCTTTATTTTCGGCTTAATGGGTCTAATAGAGTAAGCTCTAAATTCGACGTGCACTGCAAATCTATGACCTCTCCGTGCAAATCTCAATTTCGTTCGCAAAACCGTGGTTCTACCAAATTGAGCGGTTCTCTATATCGAAAGCGACCCTAAGATCTGTGGTTTTCATCACAGGTAAATATTCAAACATAAACATAATTCTGGATTTGTTGCGTCTGTGTGTGCTCTCTTCGACCGTTAAAGAAGTAGGGGACAGACAGATGAGACGAGCACTGAGAACGTTGACGATTTGGTCATTCATTTGGTTCACGGCATTAGCGAGTGTTTTTCCTGCCGGCGCGCAAGAGACTGAGGCCGACCAAGAGGCTTTGGAAGTCGAGAATGACGATCTCATAAATGCAGTCGCTGATGAGATGATTGCGGCCGACGATCTCGAGATCCTACTTGTTCCCTTAACTGCGGATGAGCTTTCCCAGGTTGCTGGTACTTGGCAGAGTTATGTGCGCTCTCGGCTCGAAGAAGTCGCGCAAGTAAACTTGCAACTTCGTTCGGCGAGCGGAACTCGGGAAGACAGTTTGCGGTCTCAGTTGTCCTCCTTGAACGATTCTGGATCAGACATTCTCGACAAGTATCGCCTGGTGCTCGAAGCATGGACCCTGAAAGGCGCAAAGGCGGAAGATCTAGAACCGCATACTGACTATATTCTCGCGTTGAAAACGGGAGCCCTAAAAACGACCGATCTTCAAACACTTTTTCAGAACGCTTGGGCGTGGTTGTTCTCGTGGGATGGGGGCGTCGGTCTGCTGATGGCCGGTCTGGGTGTTTTGTTGGCAGTTTGGGCCATGATGTTCATTGCTCGGATGGTGCGCCGGGTCACTGAACGGGGTCTGAACAAAATTCCAACTATCTCCAGAATGCTGAAACGCTTCATTGCCACCGCCGTATACTGGGCCGTTTTCGTCCTTGGCATACTCGTCGTTTTAGCTTTGTTCGGAGTTAACGTTACACCGCTTTTTGCCGTGCTCGGTGGTTTGTCGTTCATCCTAGGTTTTGCCTTGCAGGAAACGCTGGGAAACCTCGCAAGCGGTCTGATGATCATGGTCCTCAAGCCATTCGACACTGGCGACTATATCCAAGTGGGCGGTTCATCTGGGTTTGTGGATGAGATGTCGGTGGTTTCAACCAAGATCAGAACATTCGACAACCAGATTATTATAGTTCCCAACAGCAAAATTTGGGGGGATGTCATTACCAATGTAAGTGCATCCGAAGAACGTCGGGTCGATCTGGTCTTTGGTATCGCCTATTCGGACAACGCTGCCCAAGCAATTGAAGCGCTCAAAGACTTGGTTGCGCGTCACCAGCTTTGTCTGAAGACACCAGAACCAGAAATTTTCGTGGGTGAGTTGGGAGACAACTCCGTCAACATCTTCTGCCGTCCATGGTCCAAGTCTGATGACTATTGGACCGTTTATTGGGACCTGACCGGTCAAGCAAAAGAGCGGTTTGATAAAGAAGGCATATCTATACCGTTCCCGCAACGCGATTTGCATATTATTCCCGCAGAAGGAGCAAAATCATGAGGGCTCTTACGCTATGGTTACTGCCTCTTCTATTTTCCTGCAGTTTTGCGCTTGCACAGTCTGAAGAAATCCTCGCACCGGCTGAAGAGAGAGAGGATCCCGAGTTTATTGCGCCGGTGATAGTGGATGGCGAAGAATTGTTCGTGGTTCGCGGTTCAAGTGCGCTGCCCGCAACCGAACGAGCGAGAAAAATTGAGGAGCGGATCGCTCAAGTCGCCGATGCATCTGCGAAAGCTTCAGTTCAGCTTGAGATATCGGAAGCCGAATTTGGGAAAATGATACGCGTTGACGGGCAGATGGTTACGATAACCACCCAAGCTGATGCTGAGCACGAACAAATGGCTATTGAAGTTCTAGCTGGGCTTCAGTCCGAAGCGATTGAGGCTGCAATCCTTCAATACCGAGATGCTCGGTCCAATGAGGGCAGAGTAGATAGTGCGATGGCTGCCTTTGCTTGGACAGCAGTCTTTGCCCTCACTTCTTATGCGTTTTTTGCGAAACGGCGAATGTTGTTAGACTACTTTAGAAACATCTTGGAAAAGAGAGCTGAAGGTGTTGAGGAAGCCACGAAATCGCTCTTGAGAAGCAGGGCAATCGCGTCGATTATCGTCTATTCAATACACATATTGATGTGGGTTCTGTTTCTGTTCTTTTTCTACTACTACCTTTCATTGGTGCTGCTCTCCTTTGCCGAAACCCAGGGCATAGCCCAGATCCTCTTGAAGTATGTCAGCGAGCCGCTCGTAACCGTCGTTTTGGCAATTGTTGAATATATCCCCAACTTGATCATGCTCGCAATCATCGCAGCTGTGACACGGTTGGGAATTCGAGGCCTCGATCTTTTTTTCGATAACGTCGAGAGCGGCGCTTTCCAACTGAAAGACTTTGAAGATCATTGGATTGCGCCAACAAAAATGCTGTGCAGGGCTTTGCTGATTGTTATCGCGCTGGTGTTTGCCTACCCTTATATTCCCGGATCCGACTCTCGAGCCTTCCAAGGCCTGACTATCCTTGCCGGTATCATGGTATCGTTAGGGTCGAACACGGTCGTCTCGAATATGATGGCCGGTCTGTTTGTCATCTATAGACGCAGTACCAATGTCGGTGATCGAATTCAAGTTGGCGACAAGATTGGGGATGTAACCGAGATCAAACTGATGGAAACACTCATTAAGTCGATAAAGAACGAGATGATTAGCATTCCAAATGCACAGCTGCTCAACTCCGAAGTCGTAAACTACTCGCGCAAAGTGGATGGTCGAGGGCTGTTGGTTCACACGACAGTAGGTATCGGATACGAGGAGCCACCAAAGAAAATCAAAGCGATGCTGATAGAGGCAGCTCATCGTACTCAAGGGTTAAGAAAGAACCCTGAACCTTTTGTGCTTTGGACGCAGCTAGCTGACTACGCAATCAATTATGAGATTAACGCATATACTTCGCGCGGATCGAGCTTGCCTAAGATTTTGTCCGATTTGCGCGAAAACATTGTCGATGTGTTTAATGAAAACGGAACACAGATAATGACACCGTCTTACATTGCAGACCCGCCAGAACCCAAAGTTTCGACAGAAGAATGGGACGGAAAGCTTGCTCATCACGCTGAATAAACTGCATTCATCTATAGGTTATCAGTGTCGGTGCTTAAGCTTCGTATTGTATAAATAGGTCATTGAGTAGCCATGTCTCCGCAATCCACTGAGCAGACCATTAGGGGCTTGAAACGCTCGTTCAGGAATGGCAACCCAAAAGGAATCAGCGTCACGTGGGAAATGCCAAATGAAAAACATTTTTCTAACGTGCTGCTTTGGAGCTATTTCGCTAGGATTTGCAGCGTTACCTTCAGCCGCGCAGCCCCGGCTAGGTTGGGCGTATCAGGTTGATGGGCTTGCTGCGTTTCAAGGGGACGCGGATTTGAGTGACGGTGGCGAATTCTCTGCAAGCCGAGCATTTCTACGTGCTACCGCACTTTACAATCTGGAAGGAGGAAACTCCATTGGGCTTTCAACCAGCTTCGGCAAGCTGGATTATAGCTTTAGTCAATCGAACAATCAGCCATGGGAGAACATCCGTGACTTGCGCGTTGCTGTTCCCTTGCGATTTCGTGCGAGCGATACAGCAACAGTTTTTGTGTCACCACAGATCAGGTGGGATTATCAAAGTGGAGCTTCCGCATCTGATGGTAGGACCTACGGTGTTTTCGCGGGTATTGCTTGGCAACTTAACGAGCGCCTGACGATAGGACCGGCCTTTGGCGCGTTCTCTCAATTTGACGATGGTGGTACCGATTTTTTTCCGGCCCTGCTGATCGATTGGGACCTAAATGATCGCTGGAACTTGAACACTGGCTCAGGGATTGGAGCGACACAAGGCCCCGGGTTGACGCTGAGCTACACGTTGACTGAGACCATAGACCTTTCCTTAACCGCACGATCGGAGAGAATTCGATTTAGGTTGGACGGGGAAGGTCTCGCGCCGGACGGGGTGGGCGAAGACAAGAGTGTCCCCGTCGTAATTTCCGTTGGATACAACCCAAATCCTGGAGTTTCATTGAGCGTATTTGCAGGCGCAGAATTTGACGGCCGCCTGACGCTAGATGATACGAATGGAGCAGAAATAAGTCGCCAGAGCTACGATACTGCACCATTGGTTGGACTGGCGTTCAGGGTCAGGTTCTGATCACATCATTGAGCCAATTTGCCAATTGTGCGCGGAGTTATTATTGCGTCTGAGTTCGAACGTCCGCTTTGTCCGGCGGTCTCAATGGATCGACGCAACACTTCACTTTGAGAGCAAAGATGGAGTGTTGGAATGGCTTATCGACGTCGGAT
>NZ_JBQFVT010000031.1:0-5034 GCF_056539905.1 Ruegeria sp. AP7
GCGCCATCGCAATGACCTTAAGCCAACGTGGAATAAACCTCGGAAACCCGCTGAAAGGTCCAATAGCAGGCGATAGCCGCACATCCACCGGCTAAGCCCACTCGCAGGGACATCCACAAACTGGAGTTCACGCGCTGGCAGAGTATCAAGGCAGGCCAGAGCGCAAGAATAATGGCGACCTGGCCAAGCTCGACACCAAGATTGAAAGCAAGCAGGCTCTGCCAGATGTTTGGAGATGTAACCTGCAATATCTTGTGCAACACAAAGCTAAACCCAAGCCCGTGCAAGAGGCCAATCAGTGTTGTCAGAAGCACCATCGTGACTTCAGAGCGCGCATTGTCCTTAGAACTCACAAACGCTGCGACGGCTGCAAATATGATAGAAAGCGCGATCCCGGTTTCGACGGCAGGAACAAACCACGCGCCCGATGGCACAAACCCGAAAAACCCCAGAGACAGCGTCACGCTATGCCCAAAGGTAAAACCGGTTGCACGCAGCAATAGCGCCCTGAGTGTCTGCGCTCCAATGACCAAACACACAACAAACAAAACATGATCCAACCCTTCGAGGATATGTCGTATGCCTTCCCAGACGAAACTGAGAAATCCTCCATACCCCTTCTTCTGAATCACCAATGGTTCGGTCATCAGACCCCGAGATCGGAATATCTGCGGTGTGTCCGACGCGTAGTCGAGAATGAGGTTGGCCGTTTGGTCCTGATCCGGCAAGCCGGGGTCTAGCACGTTAGCAATGCTGTACGATTGCACCGGGCCGATAGTGTCATAATACATGACGAGATCAACAATCGTGTCACCTACATAAAGCGGTGGCTCTAAGGCCGTTTCGGTGTCCACGGCCTGTTGAGCTTCGGCCAAAGTTGCGAATCCGGGCTCATTTCCAACGCGATGCAAGCGAACGGACTTAACTGTTCCTCTTAAACGCTGATTGTCGACCAACAGATGCAACCCACCTTCGGCGAATTGCCCCAGCCCATTGGGATCGCTCATGACAGCCTGCAAGTCGACAAAGTGGACCAACTGACCGTCGCTCATGGCATTAGTCGTAAATGGTGCAGCTTTCGGCAAGGCATCACCATCCTTATCACCGATCTTGTCTGCAACCAGATAAGGCATGGGCGTACGGATGTAGACACGCAGACCGTCTTCGGAATGCTCGACATGCGAAATTCGAACGTTGAGGTTAAGCAAAAAATGCGCCGAGGCTGTCAGCGTCAGTGAAAAAAACACACAGACAAACAGAGCGCCGAAAGCAAAAACCTTTGGCCTTAAACACTTATGCATTTGGATCGCGAGCCTCGATTACAGTTAATCCGTCCAGCTTCCATTGCCCTGACTCAGGTATCACCTCGGCCAGCACCCGGAACGTAACCGCGCGTATATGGACGTGTCCCCAATGACCGCCTTGGGCTTTCACTTTCCATTTGGCAAGAGTGCTAAATCCACCCGGTTTGAGAGTCGGGTCAACGCGCTCTAATCTCAGGTCTCTAATATCGGTAACTGTAGCAAGACTGCCTCCTGGCGTTCGGATCACGAGACCACGTTCCACCTCTGTTGCGATGTCGCCCAGAGACGCTGCCGTTGCAATGTTTGCCAGCTCTGCCTTTCTTGCTGCCGGCGAAGTTTCCAGGGTCACCGTGTTCAAGTTTTCGACCATCAAGCGCAGTATATCTTCCGCAACTTGCGGCTCAGGGGGCTCGCGCTTCTTCCAAAATAAATCCGGCAAATATCCCGAAAATGCGACGGTTGCCGATGTTGCGGCAATCATGGTTACGCAACTGATGCGCTTTGCAACATTGCCCTTACTCAGCACGAAGAAACCAAGTGAAGCGGCACTGATCATCCCAGAGATCAAAGCCATTGCCGGGTTCCGCCGTGTCTGCTGCTCAACTGGAACCTGAGTGACAGATGCTCTTTCGTATTGGAGCAAGTGGTTCTGCCAATGAAACTGATGGTCTGCTGGCGTCACAGCCCCAAAGAATGGCCCGGCGATATCGTTTGAAATGGTAGCAACGCGGGAAATTTCCTCGTCAAACATATCCCATGTGACTGTCACCTGATCGGGAATGTCTGCCGATGAGAAAGAAAGGATAGCGCCGATAAACGCATTGTTCACAGACACTTCCTTTCCAGGCTCGACAACCTGAAAACCCTGCGATGTCAGTTCCAGGAATTTTGCCGTAGCGTTCGACGGTTGCACTAATTTGCCATCAATTGACACCGGGTTACGAGAAGCCAGGAAAGACGCCGCCTGGCTTACGATCAAGGCGCTACGCTGTGGCGAAAGCGTTTGCCCTACTTCGAAAGTTTCACCAATCCAAGGCGCCAGTTCACGCAAGCGGATCAGCGTCTCATGCCGAACTTCACGAGGTTCGATGTAAAGAAAGGTGGATGTCCCGTCCTGAGCTTTTCGATTCAGGCTTTCAGCAGAAAAGCGGCTATCCCACGGATCAGGCCAGTGAATCTTTAACTCTGCTGGCTTTGACAAGAAGCTGAAATCCGTGACCGGAACCTCACGGTCAAAAACCTGCATCCCGATAGTCACCAGTGGTTCGCTATCCCGCGATGGAGGCACTATAGTCAGCTCCTTGGGAACTGAGTTTTGAAACGGAAAGAACACTTCGACGAACAAGACACGCGGATCTGTTGGCGGGCTAGGAACAATTTGGCCCGAGAATGGATCGCGCTGACCTGAAAGCGGCGAGGCTCGATCTATGCGCGTTCGGTATTCTATCTTTCTGATTTCAGCGTGTAAGGCCCGTTCGTCCCTTCCAACAATCGACAGCGTCCGACTTTTGGCTTGGGCAGAACCTTGATCGGATTCTTGTTCAACCTCCGGCTCACCCTCGACGAAATCGGATGACCAACCGATTGGCAGCATATCCGTAAACAACGGAATATCTTCGACATAGACTTCAAGGTCGACGTAAACTCCATCATCTTTGACATGAAGGACAGCGATATTGCGGGCGACTTCTGATCCGTTAGTCAGAACGACATCCGCCGAAACGGCCTGTACACCTGAGGCCATCAGGCTCAGCATCAGGAATAGTCGGTACAGATACTGCCAAATCGGAATTTTGTTCACCCCTGAACGTTAATTATCCGGCATTGGCGGTGGCGTGTAACCGTCCCACTTGCCCGCTTGAACCTTTTCAGAAGGCTCTTTTTCTTTTGAACGCGGGGCATTGATGTATTCGTCGCTCACAGCTGGTGGCAGCGCATAGTCGTCAACACTCGCTTCCCGAACAACGATCTGATCCTTTGTTACGTTTATCACCTGTAGATCTCGCGCCAGCGTGAGCGGTCCATCGTATGTCGAACGGACACCTTCCAGGATTGCCTGATAGTTTTCGGGTGAAAGAACAGAGTGATACCCTAGGGCCATGCGTGGCTCGACAGCGGACATAACTTTGCCGAAAGCCGCAGGTTCCGTATGAACGCGCGTAGCTACATAAGTCGCCTGTTTCATGTCCCAGCCAAAATAAGGGGCTAGCGCATCCGGTGGTAGAAACGCCTCGTGAGAAGCGAGGTCCGCCCCTTTGGCATATTCGACATACCATTTGTTCGGGTATGTATCGCCACCAAAGACGTATTTCAGCCCATTCCATTCTAGAGAGTAGCTTACCGAGCCATCTAGACTGTGGATCGCAGGCCAAGACCGGATAGTTACATCGTTTTCCTGATAAACAATCTCGTTCTCCTGCATGTAATCGAATTCGGTGACGTCAAGCTTGGCGCCATCATCCGGCAGCGCCCCCGTACGTGTGGCCAGATCCCAAGCATAGGCTTTTGACATGCCCTCAACATAGGCTTTGGTGCCCAGTTCATCTTCTGATCCGGACGGGCCGAAGATGCGGAGCGGTGTATATCTGCCCGAAAGCCAACCTCCGACGTGGAGTCCCATGAAGTCACCAACGTGATCAACATGCAAATGGCTAAAGAAAACCTTGTCGATCTTTGCGAAGTCCGGTCGCAGCGAAAACAGGTTTCCCGTTGCGCCAGTTCCTACGTCAAACAGAAAGACGTCCCCATTCCCAAGTTCCACATAAAACGAAATCGAAACGGCTGCCTTGGTTTGGTTTGGCATCCCCGTACCCAATGCCGTGATACGCATCTCATCCTCGCCGAGGATTTCAGTGTTGGGAAAGTAAGACGCGGGATATACACCGTTTTCGATTTCAGTGGCACTCCGACCCGTCGGTAAGGCGTTTTGGGCCGTGGCAGTGCCAGCCAGTGTCACGCCTAATGCCATCAATGTACCGGCTGCGGTTTTCATTAAGTTATTCATTGATCCCCCCTTCAAAGCGAAGCCTCGTAAGAGAACACGAAACCGTGAACCTCTCGTTCACCATAGACATATCTACGGTAGAGCCATAGACTGCTCTATGTCAAATAAAGAATGCTATAATCTGAATGTCAGAATCCATCACTCGAAACTCACCAAAAAACGCCGCGACCAAGGAAGACTGGATATTGCTGGCCTACAAGGTACTCAATGAGGGCGGCGTTTCCGCGATAAAGGTCGTGCCAATGGCAAAGCGACTGAACCTGACAAGCGGCAGCTTTTACTGGCATTTCAAGAACGTCCGTGAGCTTTTGGATGAGGTTCTCAGATATTGGGAGCAGGAACTGACTGACAATGTGATCGCAAAGGCAAAGACATTTGGCGGCCCCCCGGAAGACCGCATTCTTCTTCTTATGAAAAAGGTCATTGAAGAGGACGCCGCCTTGCCAGATCACGCTGTCTCAGTGTGGGCGAATACCGATGAGAAAGTAAGAGAGGCGTATCAAAGAACCATCGGCAAACGATTCCAGTTCGCCGCCTGGATGTTTGAACAGGCCGGGTTTTCGAAAGAAGAAGCGAAAGCGCGTGGAAGACTGATGGTTACTTCGCTAATGGGAGACTCTTCGACCGGTCTTAAAGCGCAAGGCGATTGGGAAAAGGTCATAGAGCGGGAACATGCAATTCTTGTCGCAAAGAACAAGATAGAACAAAAAAGTTACCCGGCATTGT
>NZ_JBQFVT010000032.1:0-4463 GCF_056539905.1 Ruegeria sp. AP7
ACGCACGCCTCTTCACGCTTTGCATGTTGAGTTGGGTGGTAAGTTGGTTGATTTTGCTGGGTGGGAGATGCCTGTTCAGTATCCATTGGGGATTATGGGTGAGCATAAGCAGTGCCGTGAGAAGGCGGCGGTGTTTGATGTGAGCCATATGGGTCAGGTGATCCTGAAGGGCGAGAATGTGGGCGAGAAGCTGGAAGCTTTGTGCCCGCAGGCCTATGCGACGTTGAAGGAAGGCAAGGCGCGGTACGGGTTCTTTACGAACGCGGATGGCGGGATCATGGACGATTTGATCGTGTCGAATGCGGGCGATCACTACTTTGTGGTGGTGAACGCGGCGCTGCGGCATCAGGACATTCCGCATATGCGCGAACATCTCGACGGTGTTGAAGTGATCGAGATCTTCGACCGCGCGCTGGTGGCGGTACAGGGCCCTGCGGCGGAAAACGTTGTGGGCGAGCTCTGCCCTGCGGCGCGGGATCTGAAGTTCATGGAAACCACTGTGGCGGATATCAACGGCGTTGAATGCCGTATCTCGCGGCTGGGCTATACCGGCGAGGACGGGTATGAGATCTCGATCCCCGAGGACAAGGCGATTGAGATCACCAAGGCCTTCCTGGCGCATGAAGATTGCGAGGCGGCCGGTCTGGGCGCGCGCGACAGCCTGCGGCTTGAAGCCGGGCTGTGCCTTTATGGCAATGACATCGACCAGAGCACCTCGCCGATCGAGGCCTCGCTGGCTTGGGCGATCCAGAAGCGCCGCAAGGAAGAGGGCGGTTTCCCGGGCGCGGACCGTGTGCAGAAGGAACTGGCCGAAGGTCCCGCCAAAAAGCTGGTGGGCATCAAGCCCGAGGGCCGGGCGCCAGCGCGTCAGGGCGTTGAGATCCAGTGCAGCGAGGGCAACACGATCGGCCAGATCACCTCGGGCGTGTTTGGCCCCACGGTGGGCGGACCAGTGGCGATGGGTTATGTCGCGGCAGGTCACACCGAGCCGGGCGAGACGGTGAACCTGATCATCCGGGGCAAACCGCAACCGGCGCAGATCGTGGCGCTGCCCTTCGTCAAACAGAATTACAAGCGTTGAAGTCAGGAGAGAGAGACATGGCAACCTATTATTCCGAAGAACATGAATGGCTGGCTGTTGAGGGCGACACCGCCACGCTGGGCATCACCAAACACGCCGCCGAGCAGTTGGGCGACGTGGTGTTCGTGGAACAGCAGGAAGCAGGCGACGAGTTCGAAAAAGGCGGCGAGATCGGCGTGATTGAATCCGTCAAGGCCGCGTCCGAGCTTTATGCGCCGGTCGATGGCGAGATCACAGAGGTGAACGAGGCGCTGGCTGACAATCCCGGTTCTCTGAATGACGACCCCGAAGGCGAAGCCTGGATCTACAAGATCAAGATTGCGGATGCCTCGCAGCTCGAAGATCTGATGGATGAGGCCGGCTACAAGGCCTTCATCGGTTAACTCTCAATTGGGGCCCTGTTTCCGGGGCTCCGCCCGTTCGGGCCTGAAACTGTCCCCTGGACAGTTTCCAAGACGGCCCTCACCCCACGCCGGAGGCTCCCGCAGCCGCCGCCGAACCTGATCTATCCTTGAGGAGCGCAACGATGGCCTTCAAACTGACCGATTACGAAGCCTATGACTTCGCCAACCGCCGCCATATCGGGCCCAGCCCGACCGAGATGCGCGACATGCTCAAGGTGATCGGCTTCAAGACACTGGACCAGCTGATCGACGCCACCGTCCCCCCCGCGATCCGGCAGAAAGAGCCGCTGGACTGGGGCCCGGCGATGACGGAACGCGACGCTCTGTTCCACATGAAAGAGGTGGCGAGCAAGAACAAGGTTCTGACCTCGCTGATTGGTCAGGGATATTATGGCACCACCACGCCGGCGCCGATCCTGCGCAACATCCTGGAAAACCCGGCCTGGTACACGGCCTATACGCCCTATCAGCCCGAGATCAGCCAGGGCCGCCTTGAGGCGCTGTTGAACTTCCAGACCATGGTCAGCGACCTGACCGGGTTGGACGTGGCCAACGCATCCCTGCTGGACGAAGCCACAGCTGCGGCGGAAGCGATGGCCATGGCCAAGCGCGGTGGTCGGTCCAAGGCCAACAATGCAGCCTTCTTTGTCGACAAGAACTGCCACCCGCAGACCATCGCGGTCATTAAAACCCGGGCCGAGCCTCTGGGCATCGAAGTGCAGGTGGCTGATCCGGACACGCTGGATGCAGGCGCGGTCTTTGGCGCGATCTTCCAGTATCCCGGCACCCACGGCCATGTGCGTGACTTCACCGCCGAGATCGCGGCGCTGCATGAGCACAAGGCCATCGCAATTGTCGCCGCCGATATCCTGTCGCTGGCGCTGCTCAAGTCACCGGGTGAGATGGGCGCCGACATTGCCATCGGCTCGACCCAGCGCTTTGGCGTTCCGATGGGTTATGGTGGCCCGCACGCCGCCTATATGGCGACCACCGACAAGCTGAAGCGTTCGATGCCGGGCCGGATCATCGGCGTCAGCATCGACAGCCGCGGCAACAAGGCCTACCGCCTGGCGCTGCAGACCCGCGAGCAGCATATCCGCCGCGAGAAAGCCAACTCGAACGTTTGCACTGCGCAGGCGCTGCTGGCGGTGATTGCTTCGATGTATGCGGTGTATCACGGCCCCGACGGCATCAAGGCCATCGCGCAATCGGTGCACCGCAAGACCTCGCGCATGGCTGCCGGTCTGGAAGAGGCAGGCTTTGCCGTCGAACCCGAGGTATTCTTCGACACCATCACGGTTGAGGTCGGCCATCTGCAGAACGTCGTCATGGAGGCCGCCGTGGCGCGCGGTGTGAACCTGCGCAAAGTGGGCGACACGAAAGTGGGCATCAGCCTGGACGAACAGACCCGCCCCGAGACCATCGAGGCGGTCTGGGGGGCCTTTGGCATCGATCGCAAGGATGACAGCTCGAACAAGCAGTACCGCCTGCCGGATTACGCGCTGCGCGAAAGCGAATACCTGACCCATCCGATCTTCCACAAGAACCGGGCCGAGGCCGAGATCACCCGCTATATGCGCCGTCTGGCCGACCGCGACCTGGCGCTGGACCGGGCGATGATCCCGCTGGGCTCCTGCACCATGAAGCTGAACGCCACGATCGAGATGATCCCGGTCACCTGGCCCGAGTTCGGCAACCTGCACCCGTTTGTGCCGCAAGATCAGGCGCAGGGCTATCACGAGATGATCGACGATCTGAACGACAAGCTGTGCCAGATCACCGGTTATGACGCGATCTCGCAGCAGCCCAACTCGGGCGCGCAGGGTGAGTACGCGGGCCTTCTGACCATCCGCAATTATCACTTCGCGCGTGGCGAGGGGCAGCGCAATGTCTGCCTGATCCCAACCTCGGCGCATGGCACCAACCCGGCCTCGGCCCAGATGGTCGGCTGGCAGGTTGTGCCGGTGCAGGCGGATGACAAGGGCAACATTGACCTGAACGACTTCCGCGCCAAGGCGGAAAAGCACTCGGATCATCTGGCCGCCTGCATGATCACCTATCCGTCCACCCATGGCGTGTTCGAGACCACCGTGCAGGAGGTCTGCCAGATCACCCATGATCACGGCGGTCAGGTCTATATCGACGGCGCCAACATGAACGCCATGGTTGGCCTGGCGCGTCCGGGCGATGTGGGCGGTGACGTCAGCCACCTGAACCTGCACAAGACCTTCTGCATCCCGCATGGCGGTGGCGGCCCCGGCATGGGTCCGATCGGCGTCAAGGCGCATCTGGAGGAGCACCTGCCCGGCCACCCGGAATACGGCACCGCCGTGGGCCCGGTCTCGGCAGCGCCTTTCGGGTCTCCGTCCATCCTGCCGGTCTCATGGGCCTATGTTCTGCTGATGGGCGGCGCAGGTCTGACCCAGGCCACGAAAGTGGCAATCCTGAACGCCAACTACATCGCGGCGCGTCTGCAGGATGCCTATCCGATCCTCTATACCTCCGAGACAGGTCGCGTGGCGCATGAATGCATCCTCGACACCCGTCCGCTGGACGAGGCCGCGCATGTCAGCGTCGATGACATTGCCAAGCGCCTGGTCGATTCAGGCTTCCACGCCCCAACCATGTCCTGGCCGGTGGCCGGAACCCTGATGGTGGAGCCCACGGAATCGGAGCCCATGGACGAGCTCGACCGCTTCTGCGAGGCCATGCTGTCCATTCGGGCCGAGGCGCAGGATATCATCGACGGCAAGATCGATGCGGAAAACAACCCGCTGAAAAACGCCCCACACACGGTGCGCGATCTGGTCGGCAGCTGGGACCGCCCCTACACACGCGAACAGGCCTGCTTCCCGCCGGGCTCCATGGGCGTCGACAAATACTGGTCCCCCGTCAACCGCGTCGACAACGCATACGGTGACAGAAACCTCATCTGCACATGCCCACCAATGTCAGAATACGAAGAAGCCGCAGAGTAA
>NZ_JBQFVT010000033.1:0-3091 GCF_056539905.1 Ruegeria sp. AP7
GAAAGGCAACTGCGGAAGCAATGGTGTTTTTCAAATCCAGTGTCCTTTAAAATGCTCGTTTCTCCCGCTAGTTGCACTCAGAATCTGACCAAATTTTGGCTGCTGGCACGCAATAACCATCCCCACTCAGGATCGGAAGAACGCGCTGCTTGATCTGATCGCCGAGCAAAGTGTGTGGGCAATACCGGGCTATCGTCGTGTCTTGAATGAAAGTCTACAAAGCGCATCAAATCTTACGCCGCTCTCTAAGATCTATGCCCGTTTTGCGGGCAAAGCGGACATCGTACTCCTCCAAAGACGGGCGCAAGGACGAAGCCGCTATCGCGGCAATGGCGCCTTTGGCCAGCGTTGAGCGCTGATCCGGCCGTTTTGGGATTTGGCGGACCTGTCTGACGATTGAGGTTTCTCAATTTGACGACAGGAGATTCCAATGAAGGAAAAGAAGACGACCCCGCTGCGTGAGCGGATGATCGAGGACATGCGCATTCGTGGCATGTCGCCGAAGACCCAGCAGGCTCATATCCGGGCGGTCAGGTATTTTGCCGAGTTCATCGGGCGGTCCCCTGACACAGCAACGCCGGACGAGCTGCGCGCGTATCAGCTTCACATGACCGACACCGGGGTCTCGACCGGCGTGTTCAATGCCAGGATCGTGTCTTTGCGGTTCTTCTTCGGCATGACCTGCGGTCGTGAGGAGATGAAGCGATACATGCAGTTCCGGCGCAAGCCGAAGAAGTTGCCCGTTGTTTTGAGTGTCGAAGAAGTGGGCGATCTGCTGGCGGCGGTTCCAGGGCCGGGGCTCAAATATCGTGCGGCTTTAGGCATCAGCTATGGTGCTGGGCTGAGGGCATCCGAGGTCTGCAATCTCAAGGTCTCGGACATCGACAGCGACCGGATGTTGATCCATGTGGATGAAGGTAAGAATGACAAGGACCGCAAGGCCATGTTGTCGCCTGCATTGCTTGATTTGCTCCGCGACTATTGGCGGGAAGCGCGGCCTGAGGGATGGTTGTTTCCGGGCAAACCCAAGATCATGGCTTTGTCACCGCGTCAGCTGAACCGTGCGTTCACGTCGGCCAAACACATGGCCGGTATCAACAAACCCGCTACGCTGCATACCCTGCGCCACAGCTTTGCAACGCACCTGCTCGAGGCCGGAACGGATGTTCGAGTGATCCAGGTGCTTTTGGGACATTCCAAGCTCAGCACGACGGCGCGCTATACGCATGTCGCGACCAAAACCATTCGCGGCACCGTCAGTCCCTATGAGATGTTGGAGAAACTGCAGGATCACACCGTCAGGCGAGGACTGGAGTAGCGGCGCGGGTGGATGCCGCGCCCACGGCTGGAGATCGCAGATATCTTTCGGAACTATGGGCCTGCGTATCGGCAGGCCAATGCCGGGCATGTCAGCTTCGGTCAACTGAAGGTGATGTCGGCGATTGAGGCTTGCCGAACCGAAGCGCTTGGCGGGCATGTGGCGGGATGCGCCAAATGCGGCCACCACCACATCGCCTATAACTCTTGTAAGAACCGGCATTGTCCGAAGTGCCAGGGCCCCGCCGCGCGAGACTGGATGGAGGCGCGTGCTGAAGACCTGCTGCCCGTCGAATACTTCCACGTCGTCTTCACGATGCCCGCCGAGATTGCACGCATCGCCTTTTGGAACCAGAAGGCGGTCTACGGCCTGCTGTTCCGCGCATCAGCGCAAACGGTGATGACCATCGCAGCCGATCCAAAGCGACTGGGGGCGAAGGTCGGCATGACCAGCGTTCTTCACACCTGGGGATCCGCGCTGACGCACCATCCGCACATCCACATGATCGTCCCAGGTGGCGGCTTGTCACCGGACGGCACCAAATGGGTGGCCTGCAAGCCCGGGTTCTTCCTGCATGTTCGGGTGCTGGCACTGCTGTTTAGACGCCTGTTCCTGAAAGGGCTGATGGAGTTGCATCGAGCGGGGGCCCTTGTGTTCTTCGGTGACCGCGCAGGACTGGCGGATGCTGCTGCCTTCACCAATTGGATTGCCCCGTTCCGCAGGTCCGAATGGGTGGTCTACGCCAAACCGCCCTTGGGTGGCCCTGAAGCAGTTCTGGCCTATCTCAGCCGCTATACTCATCGGGTTGCAATCTCGAACCATCGACTGGTCAGTATGGATGCCGAGACCGTAGCTTTCCGCTGGAAGGATTACCGGATCAAATGTGGTGACCGCCAAAAGGTCATGCGCTTGGCTACACCCGAGTTCATCCGCCGCTTCCTGATCCACGTTCTGCCTGACGGGTTCCACCGCATCCGCCACTACGGCCTGCTGGCCAGTTCAGCGCGCAAGACGAACATCAAGAAGATCCGGACGTTGCTTGGTGTTCAACGCACCGACGAAATCACCGAGCCAGAGCAGGAGTCCGAGGTCACCCCGCTCACTTTGCGCGAGCCATGCCCCTGCTGCGGCGGTCCAATGCGCATCATCGAGATCTTCCGGCGTGGTCAGACACCGATGTCGCGTGCGCCACCACGGGAGCAGGCCGCATGATCCGATGCTTGACCACACACTTCGATATGCTCCGTTCGTCTTTGGCTGATCGGTCAAATCCACTTGCGGTCATCACTCAGAATGAATGCTGTGACTCACAGCACATGGGCTCAATCGGCAAAATGCCCGCGACCAAGGTGGCAGAAAATGACCGCAGCTGGCGCATCAAACACCGTCAGCTGCGCGTCTGTGGCAAAGTCAGCCTCATCCGTCTGCGCTCTTTCCCCATAGCATGATCCCAACCACCGCGGCTTCCTCCTTCCGAGGTTTGTCAACGCGGGCCGCCGAAAGCTCCTGACGGCAAAGTTGCACCTCGGCCCGCATCGAAAAACCTTCAGACAAGCGGAAGTTAGCTGCGGGTGCGAGATGGACAAACGCTCCAATGTGTAAGACAGGAGCAACCGGATGCGAATGTACTCAGCGAACTGCTGGCAGAAATCTCTGTGGAAATCTCCGAGATAACACAAACTGAGGCGGAAAATTTGAGGGCCAGTGACAGTGAAATTGAGGGGCACAAAGAGGACTCTTTGAATCCGGAAGTTAAGAAAGAAAAATTTTCTC
>NZ_JBQFVT010000034.1:0-3080 GCF_056539905.1 Ruegeria sp. AP7
GTTGATGGAATGCGAAGCTTTGTGGCTGTCGTGGAAACCGGTTCCTTCGCTGCCGCTGGGCAGCGCTTGGGGATTTCGAACAAATTGGTGAGCAAGCGTGTCGCCGGGCTCGAAAACCTGCTTGGCATGACGCTCCTTCACCGTAACACGCGCTCAATGTCTCTGTCTCACGAAGGAGAAAAGTACCTGGAAGGGGCGCGACGTGTTCTTGCCGAGCTTGAACAGCTGGAAGCCGAATTCGATACTTCAGGTGGTTTGAAAGGTGTAATTCGCGTTGCGGCACCCCTCACCTATGGCGACACCGCGGTGGCGGTAGCCGCAACTCGTTTTGTTGAAAAACATCCGAGTGAGCAGCCTCATCTGACTGGTCCAAATTGATTGTTAGTGCATCGTCGGCCTGTAATCCATTGGGATGATGGTTTCAGGTGCTGGCGGGCGATAGCCCAGTGCACTGTGGGGCCGCTTTGTGTTGTAGTGTCTCCTCCATTGTTCGATCAGAATTTGAGCTTCGCGTAGGCTGTAGAAGACTTCACCGTTGAGTAGCTCATCCCTGAACCTGCCATTGAAACTTTCACAGTATCCGTTCTCCCACGGGCTCCCAGGTTCAATGTAAGCCGTCTGGGCGCCAACTGCGGCGATCCAGTCTCGGACGACCTGGGCGACAAATTCCGACCCATTGTCTGAACGTATGAAGCGGGGTGCACCCCGCAGTATGAACAGATCCGTCAGGGCATCGATCACATCGACCGAGTTCAGCTTGCGCTTCACTCTAATCGCTAGGCACTCCCGGCTGTGCTCATCAAGGATGTTCAGCGTCCGAAAAGCTTTGCCATCGTCAGTTCGGCAATGAACAAAGTCATAGGACCACACGTGGTTGCGATACTCCGGCCTCAGCCGAACACACGAGCCATCGTTCAGCCAGAGCCGTCCTTTCTTCGGTTGTTTCACTGGTACTTTCAGCCCCTCTCGTCGCCAAAGCCGTTCAATTCGCCCATCGCTGACAGACCATCCGGCCTCTCTCAGCAGCGCAGCGATCCTGCGATAGCCAAATCGGCCGTACTGTCGAGCCAACTCGATCATGTCGGCGACCAGTCGGTCTTCGTCTGCGCGACCTTGTGGGACCCGCCGCTGCGTGGACCGGTGTTGCCCCAGCACGCGACAGGCGCGTCTCTCGGAAACGTTCAGCTGGTTACGGACATGATCGATGCAGGCACGACGACGAGCGGGGCTCAAAAGTTTCCCTTTGCGGCTTCCGTCAGGATCAGCTTGTCCAGAGTCAGATCAGACACCGCGCGTCTCAGCCGCTCGTTCTCTTTCTGAAGCCGTTTCAGTTCCTTCAATTGATCAACACCCATTCCACCGTACTTCTTCCGCCAGCGGTAATAGGTTTGCTCAACAACGCCGATCTGCCTGATCGCATCAAGTCGGGACATGCCTTGCCCCATCAAAACTTCAACCTGCCGTAACTTCGAGACAATCTCTTCGGGCTTCGGTCTCTTGTTTGCCATTCGTGGTCCTCCGTTTCCTAAACATAACGGTGGTCCAGTTCACCCAACTTCGACACTTCGCGGTGGATTTGAGCCCGGCTGGTTGATGCTGAGTTCAATGAAATAAGGGGTTTCCATGTGAATCAGGGCCGATTTTAGCGGAATCCCTGTTGTGGCACGCCGTGGCGTATTGAGATGTTGATGTATGACGCATCATCTCGTAGTGTTGCGACATGTACACCAAGATCACGAGATCCGGGGGCCGCCAGTACCTGCAACTGGTTGAGGGCTATCGCAATGAGCAAGGGAAGGTCCGCCACCGGGTCGTCGCCAACCTCGGTCGGCTGGAAGACTTGAACCCCGCCAAGCTCGATCCTCTGATCAACGGGCTAAATCGGGCGATCGGGCGGAGCGACAACACGGCCTTCCCCGTCGAGATCGAAAGCTCCAAGGCCTATGGCAACGTCTTTGCCCTGCATCAGCTCTGGAATGACCTTGGCTTCGATCGCGCCTTCGCGCGAGCAATGCGTTCCGGGCGGCGCAAGATCGAGGCCGATGCCCTCGTGCGCGCCATGGTCTTCAACCGCCTGTGCGATCCCACGAGCAAGCTCGGCTGCCTGCGCTGGCTGGACACCGTGGCCATGCCGGAGATGCCTGCCAAGGTCGAGCATCACCACCTCCTGCGGGCGATGGATGCGCTCATGGACAACGTTGATCGCGTGGAGGCCGAACTGGCCCGTCAGATCCGCCCCCTGGTCGACCGCGATCTGACCGTTGTCTTCTATGACCTGACCACCGTGCGCATCCACGGCGAAGGCGAGGTCGACGACGATGTCCGTGCCTATGGCATGAACAAGGAGACCGGTGGGATCGCCCGCCAGTTCGTGCTTGGCGTTGTGCAGACCGCCGATGGGCTGCCGCTCATGCAGACCGTGCATCCGGGCAACGTGGCCGAAACGAAGACGCTGCAGGCCATGCTGGTCACCGTTCTGCAACGCTTTCCCATCGAGCGCATCAGCTTGGTGGCCGACCGCGGCCTGCTGAGCCTCGACAACATCGGTGCCCTGACATCGCTTGCCGAACAGGGCGGGCGCACGTTGGAGTTCATCCTCGCCGTCCCCGCGCGCCGCTACAAAGACCTGGTCGAGACTTTCCGCGCGCTCCGCTTTGACGAGGACGGTTTGGCCGAGAGCCGCTTCTGTGACCACAGGCTCATCGTGGCCCATGACCCGCTTCGTGCCGCTGATCTCGGCGACCGGCGGCGCACCAGCATCGCCGAGCTGGAGGCCATGGCCGAGAAGATGGTCGGCAAGCTCGATGCACAGGATGCCGGCAAGACCGCCAAGGGTCGTCGCGCCTCCGACCGCGGGGCGTACAGCCGTTTCACCCGCGCCGTCGCGGAGGCCGAGCTCACGCGGTTCATCAAGGCCGATCTCAATGCTGATCGGTTCAGTTGGTCGGTCGATGAAGACGCCATTGCCGAGGCCGAACTCTTTGACGGAAAACTCGCGCTGATCACCAACGCACCGGATCTGAGCCCCGCCGAGGCTGTCGCGCGTTACAAGGGCCTCGCAGACATCGAGCGCGGCTTCC
>NZ_JBQFVT010000035.1:0-2263 GCF_056539905.1 Ruegeria sp. AP7
TGCCCCCTTCCCGGGGACATGAATTCACGAAGAAATCTCATTCTCTCGGCTATGCCGCCTCCGCCGCGCTGCCGCCGGGAGCGAGCGGCTCGCATGCCAGCAGCTGCTTCAGCTCAGTGACCTGGCCGCGGCCCAGCATGTCGTGAATGCGCTCGGGATCCGCCTCAACCCGCTCCCGCACCAGGCGGAGCTGTTTCCGGCTGTAGCGGTCCAGCGGAACGATCAGCAGGTAGCCATCGCCTTTCTGGCCCGTCGACCAGGTGCGGACCGCGCCGGCCTCAGTGTCGTTGAGCTGATAAATGTGGCTGGCGAAGTAGTCGGCCCTGAACATATTGCTTTATGCCGCCGCGAGAGCGTGTCGTGGCCGCCGGCAGAGTGAGATCGCAGTCAGGGCGTCGAGTATCCTGCCCCAGATTTGAGGCCAAAGCTTTCTGATATGAGCCAGGATCAGGCGGATGTTGTGGCCGCAGCCGCACAGCACTGCGAAGATGGCATCGCCGAGGGTGCCCTTGAGCGGGCAGCGTCTGAGGCGACCTTCGGATTTCATGTGGCCGATGGTGGGCTCGATTGCGCTTCGCCGGCGGATCAACTTGCGAAGGACTGGTGTGACACCGCGCTTCTGGCCGCTGATAAACACCTGGCTCAAAGTCACGCCATGGCCGCGGTAGCCGCGGTCGACGAAGACCTGGGCGGGGCGGGTGTCGGTGAGGATTTCCACCTGCTCCAGCGCTTCGGCCAGAGTGTGGCCGTCGTAAGGGTTGCCGGGCAGCGACCGAATGCCGACCACAAAGCCCTCGTTCATCGTGGTGGCGACGCTGACCTTGCAGCCGAATTCGTAGCGTTTGTGGGCCTTGCCCTTGGAAATGCAGTCGACCGCGGGTTCGTGTAGCGCGTAGAGCTTGCCCTTGTCCTTCGGTTTTTGCCGCAGTAACCGGGCGGCAAGCTCCAGTTCATCGGCGATACGGGCCATGAGGCCGGGGTCGGCGACCTTCTCGAGTTGCCGCGCGATGTCGCGCATCACGCGGCCGGTATATCCTTTCAATCTTCTCAGTGCCTTGCGCATGCGCTTGAACTGCCGGGCATGGGCGTAGCGGCCGACCTGAGCCGCAAGCCTCGGAGCCAGACGCGCATAGCTCTGGCGGAGCTGTATCCCGGCCTCGCCGGCCAGCTTGACCAACCGTTGCCGGGCGCGTTCGTAGAGCCGAGCGTCGGTGGGATGGGCAATGTCTTTCTCCATCACCGTCGTGTCGACGATGACCCGCCCGACGCTCTTGTCATCTATCGCCCCGGCAGCCTTGCCGGCCTCGATGGTCTTGGTGAGCAGCCATTCGACACCCTCCTCGCCGATCCGTTTCCGCCACCGGGTCAGCGAAGACGGGTCGATCGGGGGGCGATGCTGAAAGAACACCTCGCCGCAGAAATGCTGGTAGTAGGGGTTCTCCACCCAACGCCGGACAACGGCCTCGTCAGACAGGTCATGGGCGTGCTGCAGATACAGAAGCCCGGCCACCAGCCGCGGCGATGTTGCCGGCCGACCGCGGTGCGACGGGAAAAACCCGGACCATTCGCGCTCGAAGAAATCCCAGTCGATATAGCCCTCGAGCTTAACCAGCTCATGGCGCATGTCGATCAGATCGACCAGGCGCGGGCGCAGCAAATCATCCTGTTCCAGCGGTCTCGACTTGGGCTTCATGAGGCAATCCGAAATTGCAAGAAAATCGCCCGCAGAATAGCAAACCCTGCAGCTCAAAAACACACGAAATCAGCATTTCCATCAGAAAATCAGTAGGTTGGGAATTACTCAGGGTCGACGAATTAGAGCCGCTTATGCGCAGTAACGGGCCCGTCACCCTGCGCCAGAATGCGCGGGATCGCCTCGGCAATCGGCTCGTACTGCACCGCCATGTGATGCGCGTTGGCATGCAGCAGCGTGTCCGCGTCGGCAACCCAGGCCACATGCCCTTTCCAGAACATCAGATCGCCGCGCTGCGGCGCCGTGCCCTCGGGCAACGCCGTGCCCAAAGCATGCTCCTGAGCACCACTGTCACCGGGGCACTCCCGCCCGCAGGCCAGCAGCGCCGCCTGCACCAGGCCCGAACAATCCAGCCCGAACCGGCTGTTGCCGCCCCACAGGTACGGCGTGCCCAGAAACAGCGCCGCCACCGCCACCGGGTCGCACAGAACCGTGCCCTCAGGCGCCAGATGTGCCTTGAGAATAAAGCACAGATTGGTCTCGATGAAACCGCTGGCGTCAGACAGCGCC
>NZ_JBQFVT010000036.1:0-2050 GCF_056539905.1 Ruegeria sp. AP7
CTTTTGGGGAGTGCCCTTCGGAGAACTCTTGAAGCACCCGCCTGACAATCTCAGCTTCCGCTGCGTTGATCATTCGTTCTCCCGTGACGGGTTGGCCGTCGGGCCCAAGACGCCGGACGACGTCATAGCCGTAGCTGTTTCCGCCGCCGGAGCGCCCAAGCTCGACCCTTCCGCGCAGGCCACGCCGCGTTTTGTCGGCCAGGTCTTTTAGGAACAGTTGGTTCATGGTGCCCTTGAGACCTACGCGCAGTTCGCTGATCTCACCTTCGGCCAGTGTCACGATGCCAACACCTGCAAAGTTCAGACGTTTGAAATTCGCGGCGATGTCTGCCTGATCCCGGTTCAACCGGTCCAGCGCTTCCGCCAAAATCAGATCAACCCGTCCTTCCTGAGTGGCATGGAACAGCTCTTGTAGACCGGGGCGCAACATGGAGGCGCCGGAGACCGCACGATCAGAATGTCCGCCATCAGCACCCATGGAACAGACTAGGTTGATTGCGTAGCGGAGGATTTCAGGCTCATCGTAACCATCAGAGAGTGGAGATGAGAATGAAATCCGGGAAACAGAAAGCGTCAGCAGAGAGAGTTGTCAAAGACATCCGCAGGAAGACACGGCGCCAGCATTCGGCAGAGGAGAAGATCCGTATTGTGTTGGATGGGCTTCGTGGTGAAGACAGCATAGCGGAGCTGTGTCGCCGTGAAGGAATAGCTACGAGCCTGTATTACAGCTGGTCGAAAGAGTTCCTTGAGGCCGGTAAGAAGCGGTTGGCTGGCGATACCGCACGCCAGGCTACCAGCTCTGAGGTGAAGGATTTGAGAGCGGAATCGTCGGCGCTGAAAGAGGTAGTCGCCGACCTGACCCTTGAGAACCGGCTGCTCAAAAAAAGCATGTTCGAGGATGGGGGAGACGACGAATGAGATATCCCGCATCCGAAAAGCTTGAGATCATCCGGCTGGTTGACGGTTCGCACCTGCCGATCAAACGCACACTGGAAAAGCTCGGCATTCCCAGAACGACCTTCTACCGCTGGTACGACAGGTATCTGTCTTTCGGCGAGGCCGGGCTTGAGGATCGCCATTCCCGGCCAGGTAGGGTTTGGAACCGCATCCCCGACAAGGTGCGCAAGCAGATCGTGGAACTGGCTCTGGAAGAACCCGAGTTATCGCCCCGCGAGCTTGCGGTGCGGTTCACCGACACCAGGCGCTACTTCGTTTCTGAGGCCAGTGTTTACAGGCTTCTGAAGGCACAAGATCTGATCACTAGCCCAGCCTGCATCACCATCAAAGCGGCGGATGAATTCCATGAGAAGACTGTGCGGCCGAACCAGCTTTGGCAGACCGACTTCACCTATCTCAAAGTCATCGGTTGGGGCTGGTTCTACCTGTCTACGATCCTGGATGATTACAGCCGTTACGTTGTCTCTTGGCGCCTTTGCACCACGATGAAAGCTGACGATGTCACAGGAACGCTGGAAGACGCTTTGGCTGCATCAGGTTGTGACAGTGTCACCGTTGCCCACAAGCCCCGGCTGCTCAGCGACAACGGCAGCAGTTACATCTCTGGCGAGTTGGCGAAATGGCTGGATGAGCAGGGTATGGATCATGTTCGGGGAGCGCCCAACCATCCGCAGACCCAGGGCAAGATTGAGCGATGGCATCAGACGATGAAGAACCGTGTCCTGCTGGAAAACTACTATCTGCCAGGAGCGCTCGAACAGGCCAACGGCGACTTCATCAATCACTACAACCACAACCGATACCACGAGAGCATCAGCAATCTGACACCCGCCGATGTCTATTTCGGTCGAGCCGAAACAATCCTCAGACGCAGAAAGGAAATCAAACACCAGACAATCCAGAAACGCCGCTTGCTGCATCATCAGAACGCGGCGTAGATTGAAACTGCGGCGAGCCTGATCCTCCTAAGCCAATCAAACGCTCGTGTTCCAAATCATTCGATGACGGACATGTTAAGGTGTCTGAAGTCAGCGCCTACCGGACAGATTTAGAGTTTTCATCATATACTCTTTAGCTGCTCGAAGTACGTGTG
>NZ_JBQFVT010000037.1:0-1641 GCF_056539905.1 Ruegeria sp. AP7
GCTGTCAGGCCTTCGGGTTCTGGCAGGCCATTCGCCCGGCACGCGGCGGTCAGCGTATTCGCAAGCAGGCAGGCGATCGTCATCGGGCCTACGCCACCGGGTACCGGAGTGATTGCACCTGCGCGTTCGGCCGCGCTGGCATAGTCCACATCGCCAACCAGCTTGTTCTTGCCGTCACGTTCGATCCGGTTGATGCCCACGTCGATTACAGTCGCGCCTTCCTTGATCCAGTCACCCGGCACCATCTCGGGGCGGCCTACGGCGGCGACGACGATGTCGGCGCGGCGTACCACGTCGGGCAGGTCCTTGGTGCGGCTATGCGCGATGGTCACGGTGCAGCTGTCGCCCAGCAGCAGCTGCGCCATCGGCTTGCCCACAATATTCGAGCGGCCAATTACAACAGCATCCATGCCCGACAGAGAGCCATGGTGGTCGCGCAGCATCATCAGACAGCCCAGAGGTGTGCAAGGCACCATAGACTTTTGGCCCGTGCCCAAAAGACCCACATTCGAGATATGGAACCCGTCTACATCTTTCGCCGGATCAATCGAGTTGATCACCAGATCCTCATTCAGGTGCTTGGGCAGAGGCAACTGCACCAGAATACCATGCACTGCCGGATCGTTGTTCAGCTTGTCGATCAGCGCCAGAAGGTCTTCTTCGGAGGTGTCTGCATCCAGCTTGTGCTCGTATGAGTTCATACCGACTTCAACGGTCATTTTGCCCTTCGAGCGGACATAGACCTGACTGGCCGGATCCTCGCCCACCAGAACCACCGCCAGACCCGGTGTGATGCCGTTTTCTTCCTTCAGTTTCGCAACCTGGTCAGCCACCTGCGCGCGCACTTTGGCGGCAAAGGCCTTACCGTCGATGACTTGAGCTACCATCCTTTGATCCCTTCTTTCAAAAAACGGATCGGGCGCACAAAGCGCCCGGTCATTCAGTCGGGGCCGAGCACGCGTTCTTCGCGCGCAATCGACCAATCAATCAAGGTGCGCCATAGTTTTTCGGCAAGGTCAGGATCCATACCCAGCTCGTCCGAATTCATACGCACTTTTTGCACCACATCCTCGACACGCTCCGGAATACGTGCAGGCAAGCCCTCGCCCGGCTTCAGCGCGGATGCGCGGTCGATGTAACCTGCACGCGCCACCAACATCTCGATCAGCTGCCGATCCAGCTTGTCGATCTGAACCCGCAACTCCCGCATTGAGTGGCAGTCTTTTGGAGGTGTCAGAGTGGGCATGTTTGTCTCCTCATGGCCCGGGAATTCCCCGGACCACGAGATGTCTTATTCGGCGGCTTAGAACAAGCCCTCGATCTCACCTGCGTCATTGAGGCAGATGGTTTCCGCGGCCGGCTTGCGCGGCAGGCCGGGCATGGTCATGATCTCACCGCAGACAACCACGATGAAACCGGCACCGGCGGACAGGCGGACCTCACGCACCGGAACCGAGTGGCCGGTGGGCGCGCCGCGCAGGGTCGGGTCGGTCGAGAACGAATACTGTGTTTTCGCCATGCAGACCGGCAGATTGCCATAGCCTGCCTCTTCCCACTCGCGCAGCTGGTTACGGATCTTGTTGTCGGCCAGAACCTCATCCGCGCGATAGATACGCTTGGCGATGGTTTCGATCTTCTCAA
>NZ_JBQFVT010000038.1:0-1443 GCF_056539905.1 Ruegeria sp. AP7
CGCGGCCCAATTCGGACCTTCGCGGAGTATTCAAGATGCCGCGGTCGCAGCCTGCCAAAGCTGATGGGGTGGATGGCTCCTGCTCCAACCGGCGTCGCAATGCGCCATAGTGCAGGTGCCGAAGTCTGCTCATGAGAGGAGCCACCCGACGCAAGTTACCACGATCGGCTTGGATCTGGTGAAGAACGTGTTTCAGGTCCACGGAATTGCTGAAGATGACAGTATCGTCTTCAACAAACCGCTGCGACGCGTACAAGTTTTGCCATTCTTTGCGAAGTTGGAACCCTGCCCGTTTGGCATGGAGTCCTGCAGCACGGCTCACCATTGGGCTCGTGAGTTACGGGCGTCGGGCCACGAAGTACGTCTGATCCCGCCTATGTACGTGAAGCCATACGTCAAACTTGGGAAGTCAGATGCCATTGATGCACAGGCAATCTGCGAAGCGGTGACCCGGCCCACCATGCGCTTCGTGGCGATCAAGACTGTGGAACAACAATCCCTTCTGTCGCTGCATCGTGCGCGTGACTTACTGGTCCGGCAAAGGACGCAACTGATCAACGGTTTGCGCGGATTGGTCGCCGAGTTTGGCGTTTACATCCCAAGAGCCTAGCCCGTGTGATCAGCTTTGCCGAAGACATCACGCTTGGTGAAGTTATCGACCTGCCCGACGTTGCCAACGAGGTGATACTCAACCTGTCCGAGCAACTCATGGCGCTGCACAAGCGTATCCGCTGGTATGAAGAACGTCTGAAACAAGTAGCCAAAGAAGATGAGCGGGTGCGTCTGCTGCGCACGATCCCCGGTGTCGGCGCTGTGACGGCCTCCGCGATCATTGCCAGCATCGGAGACGGCCACCAATTCAGGAATGGTCGGGAGTTTGCTGCCTGGCTGGGCCTGACACCCGCGAACAAGTCCAGCGGCGGGAAAGAAAAACTGGGGCGGATCACGAAGATGGGTGATCAGTATCTCAGGCAACTTCTCGTTGTCGGCATGACATCACTCGTGCGACAAACCCGGTCGCACCCTGAGCGTGCCAACAAATGGCTGACAGTGTTGCTCGAACGCAAACCCGCCCGCTTAGCCACGGTCGCAATGGCCAACAAGACAGCCCGGATCGTATGGGCCGTCCTCACGCGCGATGAACCCTAGAGCCCACGTCCAGCTACTTAAGAGGCTGAGAGGAAAGGAACAATAATAAGTTAGCAAGACTCGCGAGATGATGGTGCATAAGTTAGCCGCTAAAACTAGGATACTCCGCCGAATGGCTCGGGCATTGCAGCCCGCAAAGCTGATAGGAACTTGGTTTGCGGAACCCATCAGAGCCAGCGGTCAAAACCGCGCAAACAGGCCGGACACATGACTGCTTCTGACGAATGCACAAATCGGATCAAAAATGTCTTGCCAAGCAGGAGCCATCCACACACGCCATTCGCTGCTTGCGCA
>NZ_JBQFVT010000039.1:0-1368 GCF_056539905.1 Ruegeria sp. AP7
GCCGGACGAAATTGAGGAAGAAGTTGACCTGCCCGGCTGGGATCAGGATGTGGTCAGCGCCTTCACAGAGCTTTACGAACAGGATCTGGCACGATTGCAAACCATGCCAGACATTCGCTTTCTGAAGCCCTGAGAGGATGCGCTACATGCCCAGCGCTTCTTTGTACATCTCCAGAACCGCCTCTTCTTCGGCGATATCATCCTTGTCGCGCTTGCGCAGCGCGATGACTTTGCGCATCACTTTGGTGTCGTAGCCTTTTACCCCCACCTGGCTAGGGTCAGGATTCATAACCAGTAGATGACGACGGCTGCGAGCGCGATGGCCGAGAGGAAGACCTTGGGACACCTGTCGTAGCGGGTTGCCACGCGTCTCCAGTCTTTGAGCCTGCCGAACATGATCTCAATGCGGTTGCGCCGTTTGTATCGGCGCTTGTCGTATTTCACGGTCTTCTTGCGCTGTTTTCGTCCAGGGATGCAGGCGCGTATCCCTTTGTCTTTCAACGCATCTCTGAACCAGTCGGCGTCGTAGCCTCGGTCTCCGAGCAGCCATTCGACCTTTGGCAAACCGCCCAGCAATGCCCGTGCGCCGATATAGTCACTGACCTGTCCGGCGGTGATGAAGAGGTCGAGCGGTCGTCCCTGGCTGTAGCAAATGGCGTGAAGCTTGGTGTTCATACCACCTTTGGTCCGGCCAATCAGGCGACCGCGCCCCCCTTTTTAGCGGCCATGCTGGTCGCTGTTCGATGTGCCTTCAGGTAGGTCGCGTCGATCATGACTGTCTTCTGTTCGCCGTGCTCGGCAGCTAGCCCCACCATCATCCGCGCGAATATGCCCTTTTCGCTCCAGCGCTTCCAACGGCTATAAAGCGTCTTGTGTGGGCCATAGGCTTCAGGAGCGTCGCGCCACCTTAACCCATTGCGGTTGATGAAAATTATCCCGCTCAGAATCCGCCTGTCGTCGACCCTTGGCTTACCGTGCGACTTTGGAAAGTAGGGTTTCAGACGCGCCATCTGTGCGTCGGTCAGCCAGAAAAGATTGCTCATGTCACCGCTCTGTTTTCGGAGCCGTGAATCACGCAGCGCTCGGGAAATCAATGCATCCTGACCCTAGACAGGGCCATAGGCGATCCCTCATTCGAGCGTTAGCTGACTCAGGAACAGTCTCACATGCTCTCAGAGATCAGATCATCGAAATTTTTTCACGTGAGTTGAAACACAAAAGCTTGTCGGCTTTGGAAATTGCGATTGCCATGCGGAATTGGAAGGAATCGCGTTTGGATGGCCAGTTCGCAATTTTACTTGAAAGCGAAGACGTTGACCCCGTCACGCAGTTCGTCATCCAAACCAAATTGGCATCAAAAGACTGAAC
>NZ_JBQFVT010000040.1:0-1352 GCF_056539905.1 Ruegeria sp. AP7
TGTGTGGATGGCTCCTGCATAGCAAGACGTTTTTGATCTGATTTGTGCATTTGTCAGAAGCAGTCATGTGTCCGGCCTGTTTGCGCGGTTTTGACCGCTGGCCCTGATGGGTTCCGCAAACCAAGTTCCTATCAGCTTTGCGGGCTGCAATACCCGAGCCATTCGGCGGAGTGCCCTGGTTTTGGCGGCAGACTTATGCACCATCATCTCGCAGGTCTTGCTTACTCGTGGTTCTTTTCTCCTCAGACCATATGTGGATTGTAAGGTGCGCTGCGGGTGAGAACGGCCCAGACAATCCGTGCTGTCTTGTTCGCCATGGCGACTGTGGCAACCCGAGCGGGTTTGCGTTCGAGCAATGATGCCAACCATTTGCTTGCGCGTTCCGGATGTGACCGGGTTTGCCGCACCAGCGATGTCATCCCGACGACCAGCAGTTGCCTGAGATATTGGTCGCCCATCTTCGTGATCCGACCAAGCCTCTCTTTCCCTCCGCTGGATTTGTTCGCTGGCGTCAGACCGAGCCATGCAGCAAACTCGCGTCCATTGCGGAACTGATGCCCGTCGCCGATGCTGGCGATGATTGCCGAGGCTGTAACAGCGCCGACGCCAGGTATGGTGCGCAGCAGACGAACACGCGCGTCTTCTTTGGCGACCTGCTTCAACCGTCCCTCGTACCAACGTATCCGCTTGTGCAGAGCCATGAGTTGCTCGGACAGGTTTCGGATCACCTCGTTGGCAATGTCGGGCAAATCAAGAGCTTCACCGAGTGTTATCTCTTCAGCAACGCCAATCACACGAGCCAAGCCTCTTGGGATGTAAATACCAAACTCGGCGACCAATCCACGCAAGCCATTGATCAGCTGTGTTCTTTGACGGACCAAAAGATCACGAGCTCGGTGTAGTGACAGAAGAGCCTGTTGTTCGACTGTTTTGATCGCCACGAAGCGCATGGTCGGCCGCGTGACCGCTTCGCAGATCGCCTCTGCGTCTATCGCATCGGACTTGCCACGTTTGACGTAAGGCTTCACGTACGTTGGCGGGATAAGACGCACGTCGTGACCCAGGGCGGTAAGCTCTCGGGCCCAATGATGGGCGCTACTGCAGGACTCCATGCCGATCAGGCACGGCTCCAGTTTCGCGAAGAAAGGCAGAACTTGTGCACGCCGAAGCGGACGATTGAAGACGACCGTGTCATCCTCAGAAATGCCGTGAACTTGAAAAACGTTCTTGGCCAGATCCAGACCAATGGTGGTAACTTGCATGGGGTGGCTCCTCTCAGAAAGCAGACATAGACACCTGCAATATGGCGCATCGCGACGCCGGTTGGAGCAGGAGCCATCCACCCCATCAGC
>NZ_JBQFVT010000041.1:0-1226 GCF_056539905.1 Ruegeria sp. AP7
GGCGGTCTCAATGGATCGACGCAACACTTCACTTTGAGAGCAAAGATGGAGTGTTGGAATGGCTTATCGACGTCGGATCTATTTTACGGAGAAACAAAAGGCGGAGATTTGGGATCGCTGGCAGCGCGGGGAGTCAATGAGCTCGATCGGTCGATTGTTCGATCGGAACTCATCGTCGATCTATCCGCTGCTGGCACGGACAGGTGGTATCCGCCCGCCGGAGAGGCGGCGGTCGCGACTGGCAATGACGCTGGCGGAACGTGAAGAAATCTCTCGGGGTCTGAAGGCCAAGATGTCATTGCGTTCCATTGCCCGTCAGCTTCGTCGAGCGCCCTCGACGTTCAGCCGGGAGGTGCGGCGTAATGGAGGCCGGTGTGTCTACCGTGCCGCCAGGGCGGACCAAGCGGCCTGGGATCGGGCTCGTCGACCAAAACATTGCAAGCTGGCGAACCGACCAGGCCTCTGTCAGACAATAGCAGAGAAGCTCGTGTGCAAGTGGTCACCCCAGCAGATCGCGGGTTGGCTGAAGCGAGAACAACCTGATGATGAGGGTGTGCGGGTGTCCCACGAGACAATCTATCGAAGCCTGTTCATCCAGGCCCGCGGCGTTCTAAAGAAGGAGCTGCTGGCCCATCTCAGGTCCACACGTGCCATCCGTCGATCTCGGCACGCTAGCCTGAAGCGCGACGGTCTCGGGCAAATCAAAGACGCGGTCTCAATCCGGGAACGTCCGGCTGCGGTCGAGGACCGCGCTGTCCCCGGTCACTGGGAAGGCGATCTCATTGCCGGCTCGAAGAACAGCTTCATCGCGACGCTTGTCGAAAGACGGACGCGCTACGTCATGCTGGCAAAGGTCAGTGGAAAGGAAACGCAGACCGTCGTGGCGGCGCTGGCCGCACAGGTCCAGCATCTGCCGAGAGAGCTTCGCCGTACGCTGACATGGGACCGCGGTAAGGAACTGGCCGATCACAAGAGCCTGACCTTAGCCACCGATCTCGATATCTACTTCTGCGACCCACACAGCCCCTGGCAACGCGGCACCAACGAGAACACCAACCGTCTCCTGCGCCAGTACTTCCCGAAAGGCACTGATCTGTCTGTCCACAACCAAAAACATCTCGATACAGTCGCCCGCGAACTCAATGAAAGGCCGAGAATGACCTTGAATTACTTCTCACCGGCAGAGAAGTTCGAAGAGTGTGTTGCGGCGATCGGTTGAATCGGCA
>NZ_JBQFVT010000042.1:0-1148 GCF_056539905.1 Ruegeria sp. AP7
GGTGTTGTCATCACCACTACCGGTGTTGCCGTTACCACTGCCGGTGTTGTCATCACCACTACCGGTGTTGCCGTTACCACTGCCGGTGTTGCCGTTACCACTGCCGGTGTTGTCATCACCGCTGTCTGCGCTGTCGCTAGGGCCGCCATAGCTGAGGTGATCGGAAGTTAGAGCATCACGAGTCCAGTTGCTATCAGGGCCTTCCCATTCCAGCTCCAGAACCTGACCGCCACCCCATTCATAGTAAAGCAGTTCGATCTCATGAGCTCCGGCTGCTAACTCAAGTGTTACGGTCTGCTCTAGCCGTGCATGCAAGCCATCGTTATTAATAACGGGTTTACCATCGATATAGAGTGCGGAGCCATCATCAGAAGTTAGATAGAACGTATAAGTCCCGGCCTCCTGGATGTTGATATACCCGTTATAACGAGCTGCAAACATATCTTGCGGCCCGCCCTCCCAAAACGCATCTGTTCCAGATGAGAATTTAACTATTTCAACTATCTCAGTTGTTTCTGGGGTGGCCGAGAAGTCAATGTCCGACAAACCGTTAACCCAGTCAGTGATAATATAGTACGAGGCTTGCAGGCCAGGCTTTCCAATTAAGCTTTTGTCGTCACCGCTGCCTGTGTTGTCGTCACCGCTGCCTGTGTTGTCGTCACCGCTGCCTGTGTTGTCGTCACCACTACCTGTGTTGTCGTCACCGCTGCCGGTGTTGTCGTCACTGGTAATTGGATTTTGAGTTAGAGCACTACCGTTTAGGATTTCCCTTTTGCCGTCAGTATCAGGGCCTTCCCATTCCAGCTCCAAAACCTGACCGCCACCCCATTCATAGTATAGCAGCTCGATCTCATGAGCTCCGGCGCCTAACTCAAGTGTTACGGATTGCTCTACCGCTGCATGCAAACCATCGTTATCAATGACAGGTTTGCCGTCGATATAGAGTGCGGAGCCATCGTCAGAAGTTAGATAGAACGTATAAGTACCGGCCTTCTGGATGTTGACATACCCGTTATAACGAGCTGCAAACATATCCTGAGGCCCGCCCTCCCAGAAGGCTTCTCTCCCCCGTGAGTAAATCTGATCAACCGTCCCTGTTGCTGTGGGTGCTGCATCAAAATCGATCTCCGAAAGACCGTCTACCCAGT
>NZ_JBQFVT010000043.1:0-1095 GCF_056539905.1 Ruegeria sp. AP7
GGCGCAAGCGGTTTGGTGGGATGGGACGATCTGAGATGGCCAATCTGAAGGCGCTGCAGAAAGAGAATGATCGGCTCAAGAAAATCGTGGCTGAGCTTGAACTGGACAAACTCATTCTCAAGGAGAGCCTTGATTATCTAAAGCCAAAGGCCTGACGGCAGACCAGCTTCGTCAGGCCGTGGTCCACACCCGACAAAAGCTGGCAACCTCTGAACGGCGCACCTGTCGCGTGATTGGATTGGCGCGGAGCACGCTGCAATACCGCGCAGCGCCAAAGGATGATGAGGCGTTACGTCTGGCGATGATCCGATTGGCCAAACGGTATGGGCGCTACGGCTACCGCAAGGTCGCCGAGCTGCTGCGTGTCGAAGGCTGGGCAGTCAATCATAAAAAGATCGAACGACTATGGCGCGAAGAAGGCTTGCAGCTCCCACAACGGCACAAGAAACGCAAACGGCTGTACCACAAGGACAGCTCGATCATCCGGCTCCGACCGCAACATCCCAATCACATCTGGAGCATTGACTTTGTCCACGACAAGCTGAGCAACGGACAGAGCTACAAGATGCTGACGGTGCTGGATGAGTATACCCGTGAGGCGCTCTGCGTAGCGGTCAAGCCGAAGATGAACAGCGCAGACGTGCTGGATGCGCTCTACCCACTCTTATTGCGGCACGGGAAGCCCGAACACATCCGTTCCGACAACGGCGCGGAGTTCATCGCAACGGCCCTGCAGACCTGGTTAAGAAAGGTGGGCATTAAGCCGATCCAAATCTACCCGGGATCACCTTGGGAGAATGGATACAACGAGCGCTTCAATGGCACTCTGCGCCGGGAAGTCCTCAACGCAGAATGGTTCCACACCACCAAACAGGCTCAGATCGTCATCAATACCTGGCTTAGACAGTACAATCGTGTCAGACCCCATCAGGCTCTAAACATGCGACCGCCCGTTCCAGAAACCTTGCTCAAAACTGGCCCATAGAATTGGGGCTGGACAACCGGATAATACAAAAAACGTGTCCCTACAAATTCGCTGAGACGACAAAGATACGAAGGATCGGGAACACCCCGTTTGTACGCGGCTCGGCTTTG
>NZ_JBQFVT010000044.1:0-899 GCF_056539905.1 Ruegeria sp. AP7
AGGTTCGGATAGATCGGAAACTTGGCGCAAAGCTCAGCGACTTCGGCTTTGACTTTTGCTTCGACTGCGGCATTGCCTTCTTCGCCATTGGCGGCCAGACCATCGACAACTTCGATGATCCAATCCGCGATTTGACGGAACTCGACTTCTCCAAAACCTCGTGTCGTGCCAGCAGGAGAACCAAGGCGGATGCCGCTGGTGATAGTTGGCTTTTCGGGGTCAAACGGAACGCCGTTCTTGTTGCAGGTGATATGCGCACGACCCAATGCTTTCTCGGTCGCGTTGCCCTTTACACCTTTGGGGCGCAGGTCGACCAGAACAACATGAGTGTCGGTGCCATGGGTCACGGTGTCGAGACCGCCCTTGATCAGTTGATCTGAAAGGGCCTGAGCGTTGACAATAACCTGCTTGATGTAGTCCTTGAACGAGGGCCGCAGCGCCTCGCCAAACGCTACTGCTTTGCCAGCAATCACATGCATCAGCGGACCACCCTGAATACCGGGGAAGATTGCCGAGTTTACCTTTTTCGCGATCGCTTCGTCGTTGGTCAGGATCATGCCGCCGCGGGGGCCGCGCAGCGTCTTGTGCGTGGTGGTTGTCGCGACGTGCGCGTGCGGGAAGGGCGAGGGGTGCTCACCCGCCGCAATCAGTCCTGCGATATGGGCCATATCCACGTGCAGGTACGCACCAACCATATCGGCGATCTCGCGCATGCGGGCAAAATCGATAATACGCGGAATGGCCGAACCGCCCGCGATGATCAGCTTGGGCTGGTGTTCTTTGGCCAGCGCTTCGATCTGATCATAGTCGATCAGATTGTCTTGCTTGCGCACGCCATAGTGGACTGCATTGAACCATTTGCCCGATTGGTTTGGGGCTGCACCGTGGGTCAGGTGACC
>NZ_JBQFVT010000045.1:0-747 GCF_056539905.1 Ruegeria sp. AP7
CCGCAAAGCGGACATTGGAGCAAGCTGCAACGAACGTCTGCTCTGCGGACAAAGCTTCCGTTCAGATCTTTAAAGGAAATTGCTGCAAATCAAAGCGAATACCGCCTCATTTTCGTATCATTAGCGTTAATTGAAAACGCCGAATTGCACCGGCCTTAGATAGATACGCGCCAGAGAATGAAAAATATTGCCAGACACCCACCTGAGTTCAAAGGTTATCCCAGCTACCGAAGTTGGTTATTGGTGAACTTCATCTTGTTAGGCGGAATTGCTTTACCACCGCTACTCGGTTTGGTTGCTATTGCAGTATTGCAGTCTCGCGGCGTGCAGACCGACGGGCTAGTTAACGGCTTTTTTTTGCTAATCCCAATCATGTTTCTGACGGAAATTCCCTATGCGCTTCTGGCGCTTATTGTTTCTAAGGTGCTCAAGAGCTCGACGCCTGATGAGCCACCCTCCTTGACTGCACTAATGTCCGTTTCCGTTGGTGCCGTCCTAGGGCTAAGTGCGGCGCTAGGCTATCTGATTTTGAGCGCCTTCCTTTCGGAGCGAGGTTTGGGTGAAGTCGTCGGCATGATGGCAGCACTTTGGATGCTCACATTACCGGCGTTTTTGGTTGTTGGTGCGGTAGGAGTTATCGTTGGATCAGCAGCAGGAGCAGTCTTTTCCATAAGCATTTTGCCTCTGTTGTCTCGAAATTAGCCCAGATAAAACAATTCGAACGAACGTCCCATTTGGGCTCAAAGC
>NZ_JBQFVT010000046.1:0-641 GCF_056539905.1 Ruegeria sp. AP7
TTGTTCTGGCTGCCCGTGCAAATCACCCGGTCGCACAGCTCCATCATGGCCTGAGTTTTGTCCTTGGAGCCGGGTGCTGGGACCATCTGAACCAGATCATGATTCAGCCCCAGCTTGTCAAACTCGGCATGAACGTTGGACAAAAGCAACTCGCAGCTGGCCACACCTTTAGGCGAAGGGGCAACAACCACTGCGTTGCCACATTTCAATGCGTTAATGATGTTGTTGGCAGGCGTGGCAGCAGGGTTGGTCGAGGGCACCACAGCGCCCACCACCCCGATGGGGCGCGCGATTTCGGTGATGCCGGTGGAGGCGTCGTTGCTGATAATCCCGTGCGTTTTCACGCCCTTGATGTCGCGCATCAAGCCAAGTGTCTTGCGATGGTTCTTGATGATCTTGTCGGGCACGTTGCCAAGCCCGGTTGTCGCGACCGCAAGTTCGGCCAAAGCCCGATTGCGAGAAGGCTCCATAATCGCCCAAGCGGCAGCTTCGGCAGCGCGGTCATAGCGCCTTTGGTCGGCTCCCGTCTCGTAAGCTTTCTGAGCGGCGCGCGCTCGAGCCACAACCTTGCTCAATTGAGCAATATCATCATGTGCATTCATCGCGAAACTCCTATCGAAGAGGATAGGGCTCGTGTCGCC
>NZ_JBQFVT010000047.1:0-598 GCF_056539905.1 Ruegeria sp. AP7
GCATCGCTGAGGGTGCCGACCAGACGGATCGCATCGGTCAGGGCCGCGCCCAATCCGGTGACATCCGAGGCATAGCCCGAGGTATCTGCCGAACTGTGCTCGACCGCCCGGTTCTGGGTCAGCGTCACCGCGCCGGTGCTGCTGACGACCGAGACCGAGAACACGACTTGCCCGCCCGAGGTTTTGCCTTCGATGACGCCAGCATTGTTGCTGAGAACCACGGTGTCTCCGGTGGCGGTGTCTTTCAGGGTCACCGACCCGGCATTGGAGCCCAGTTCAAGACTGTAGACCAGCGCGCCCAGGCCATCTTCGCCCGGATCATTCGTGGTCACGTTGAACAGATCGCCCACACCTTCGGTGTCCGTATCCGGCCCACCCGTCAGATCGGCGTCATCCGTCTGCAGGTCTGCGGTGCCAAGGGTCATGGCAAAGGCTGGCCCGTCATCGGTGAACGAGATTTTTTGGGTGAGGTCGACATAGTCCGTCGCGGTGTCCGCGGCGGTCTCGGCATCGCTGAGGGTGCCGACCAGACGGATCGCATCGGTCAGGGCCGCGCCCAATCCGGTGACATCCGAGGCATAGCCCGAGGTATCTGCCG
>NZ_JBQFVT010000048.1:0-570 GCF_056539905.1 Ruegeria sp. AP7
CATCGAGGCCGCCGCTGCCGCACAGCCCGCATGGGGCGCCACCAACCCGCAGAAACGCGCGCGTGTCATGATGGCAATGGTTCATCTGATGAACCGCGACATGGACAAGCTGGCCGAAGCGCTGAGCCGCGAGCACGGCAAAACCATCCCCGACGCCAAGGGCGACCTGCAGCGTGGTCTGGAAGTGATCGAATACTGCATCGGCGCACCGCAAATGCTGAAGGGCGAATACACCGACAATGCAGGCCCTGCCATTGACATGTATTCCATGCGCCAGCCGCTGGGCGTTGTCGGCTCGATCATGCCGTTCAACTTCCCTGCCATGATGCCGCTGTGGCATGTCGGACCGGCGCTCGCATGTGGCAACGCCGTGGTGTTGAAACCGTCCGAGCGTGACCCCTCGGTGCCGCTGATGCTGGCCGAACTGTTTGTCGAGGCCGGTCTGCCCAAGGGTGTGTTCCAGGTCGTGAACGGCGACAAAGAAGCGGTCGACACCATCCTCGACAGCGACATCATTCAGGGCGTCAGCTTTGTCGGCTCGACCCCGATCGCGCAGTATATCTATGCCCG
>NZ_JBQFVT010000049.1:0-563 GCF_056539905.1 Ruegeria sp. AP7
CAGATAGGAAAACCACCGGAGACCTGACTTTTCGTGTTACCGTGCGCCGCCAGTCCTTGCGCCAGTTGGGCGCGATGTTTATACTAGTCCATGGCTTATTGCGATGCTTGTCGTATCGTAGACTGTCTTTCGCCGTTTACGGACTGGGATGCACGCACGCATCCCTTTGCCTTTGAACACTGGGCTACTCCCTGAAATTAGGACACTGACGTAAGCTATGATTTTTTGTCACGAAAGCTTAAGCCGTGGATCGGCAAGTGAGGCGCAAGATGGTTGAGCCGACCAATCCGGACCTGCCCATCGGCAAGTAATGCAAGCCGCTGTCGATCTTGCGGTCGTCATTCTATTACACGCCCAAGGGCGAGACGGCGCTGAATCTGATGCTGATGTGTCAGATTGATGAGCAGTTCCTGGAAGCGCCGTTCTTTGGCGTGCGGCCGATGACCTGGCATCTGCGCAACGAAAGCCATCTGGTGTACGAAAAACACTTACGCCGCCTGATGCGGCTGATGGGCCTCATGCCGATCTATCAAAAGCTCAATACCAGCAAGGCGGCGGAGGGG
>NZ_JBQFVT010000050.1:0-546 GCF_056539905.1 Ruegeria sp. AP7
CACCGGCAAGGCCAGCCCGGCCCGTTGCAGCAGCGCCCCCAGATCGCGCAGCTCACCCATGGGTGCGATTCGCGGGCTGAGGCCGCCGGTCACCTCGATCTCGGCCTGCCCAAGGGCTGTGCGCAATTCATGCAGGGTTTCTCCGCCCAGGCAGACCACCAGCAGCAGCCCATCGGGCTGTAGTGCGCGATGGCATTGGATCAACTGCCCGACCGGATCATTGGCGCAATGCAGCGCCATGGCGTGAATCACCAGATCATGCGCACCGGGCTGCAGCGGTAACAGGTCTTCATCCTCCACCATCGTCGCATCTGGCAGAACATCTGACCATAGATGTGGAAACGGGCTTACAATCGCTGGCGTCGTAAAGGTTTTGTTAACCATGGAGAGCCGATCCTGCACCTCATCAACTGCAGCGTGGTGCAGGAACAGCGCGTCTTCCTGCGCGCGGGCGCGATGCAGCCGGATAGCGGCGCGGTCAAACAACGAGGGTGCAGTGGACTCGGGCAGTTTCATAGCTCGCAATTATCGCATGGCGCAGCGGAT
>NZ_JBQFVT010000051.1:0-543 GCF_056539905.1 Ruegeria sp. AP7
CCTTTTTCCCTGACTGCGGAGTACAACGATGGCCGGGTCATCCCAGGTGCTGTCTGACGACAGCCGTCTCAGCATTCTCGATCAACGTCTCTACAAACTGGAGAGCTTTCTGGCTCTGATCAGCGGTCTTGCAGTGTTCTCGCTGATGGTCATGGCCGTGGTCTCCGTTGGTGGCCGGAATTTCGCCAATGCGCCGCTTCCCGGTTACGTGGACTGGATCGAGCAGGCCATGCCGTTGATCGCCTTCATGGGGATTTCCTATGCGCAGCGTGATGGCGGTCATATCCGAATGGACATGGTTGTTGGAGCGCTCAGAGGCCGGACGCTCTATATCGTTGAGTTCATCACAACCGCTGTCATTCTGGCGCTGATCGTCTTGCTGATCTGGGGGAGCTGGGCGCATTTCGCACGCAGCTTTGACTTTGGCGCTCCACTCTGGAGCCGCGACAGCTCCATCGACATCGGTATCCCGCTGTGGCCGGCCAAGCTGTTGGCACCCGTCGCCTTTAGCGTGCTTTGCCTAAGGCTTGCTCTACAGCTTTG
>NZ_JBQFVT010000052.1:0-519 GCF_056539905.1 Ruegeria sp. AP7
CAGCCGCAAAGGCAAACACATCCGGATCAGGGTTCGTGCTGGCCCCACCCATCCAGCGGCGATGGCTGAACATATTGGCGGTTCCCCAAAGCAGCTTGGTGCCCGAGACCTGCATCTTCTCACCGATATAGTCGGTGATCTCTTCCAGAGTTCTCAGGTTATCCGCATAGTTGCCCTGTTCGGGTCGGATATCCGCGTCGTGCCAGCAGAAATAGGGCTGCCCGAGAATGTCGAACATCTCGAACGCGATGTCGGCTTTCATCTTGGCACGGCCCATATCGTCCTGCGGATACCAGGGACGCTCAAGCGTTGGGCCACCAAACGGATCGCCGCCTTCCCAGGCGAACGAGTGCCACCACGCGACGGCGAAACGCAGGTGATCCTCCATGCGTTTGCCCATGATGAATTCATCCGGATCGTAGTGACGGAAGGCGAGCGGGTTCTTGCTGTCTTCGCCTTCGTACCGGATCTTTTCGATCTCTTGAAAGAAACCACTCGCCATTGTCTTCCCTCACTCAG